>NZ_CM001558.1:3108567-3714070 GCF_000281895.1 Pseudomonas fluorescens Q2-87
CCTGGAGCAGTTTTTCCGGCCGTTTTTCATACGCCTGATAGGCCGCCACCTGTGGTGCATGCAAGGCATTCCACTGGCGATGGACCCGGTCCAGGGATTTCTTCAATGCCGCTGGCGCGGTTTTGCGCACCGCCGCCAACGTGGACGGATCCAGGGTCGCGCTGTACATCTTGCGCCCCCGCTCCACCAGGTTGTGAGCTTCGTCCACCAGGGTCGCGACGCGCCAGCCGTTAGCCTGGGCCAGGCCGAACAGCAAGGCGCTGAAGTCGAAGTAATAGTTGTAGTCGGCGACCACCACATCGACCCAGCGAGCCATCTCCTGGCTGAGGTAATACGGGCAGACATCATGGGCCAGCGCGATCTCGCGCAACGCCGCCTGATCGAGCAACGTGACTTGGCTGGCTGCGGCCCGCGCATCTGGCAAACGGTCGTAGAACCCTCGGGCCAACGGGCAGGATTCGCCGTGACAGGCCTTGTCCGGGTGTTCGCAGGCCTTGTCCCGGGCAATCATTTCCAGCACCCGCAACGGCATCGATGGCGCGCTGCGGGTAATCACATGAGCAGCGTCCAGCGCCAGCTTGCGCCCTGGGGTTTTCGCGGTAAGAAAGAACACCTTGTCCAGCTGCTGCGGCGCCAGGGCCTTGAGCATGGGAAACAGTGTGCCGAGGGTCTTGCCGATGCCAGTGGGTGCCTGGGCCATCAGGCAACGCCCGGTGCTGACGGCCTTGAACACCGACTCGGCGAGGTGCCGCTGGCCCTGCCTGAAATTGGCATGGGGAAAGCCCAGCGTCTGCGCCCCGAGGTTACGCGCCTGCCGATGGGCCATTTCCTGCTCGGCCCAGGCCAGGAACAGCGCGCATTGTTCTTCGAAGAACGCCTGGAGTTGCGACGCTTCGCAGCTTTGCCGCAGACAGGTTTCCTTTTCGCTGACGATGTCGAAGTACACCAGCGCGACGTCGATGCGCGGCAGCTGCAACTTATGGCACATCAGCCAGCCATAGATCTTCGCCTGGGCCCAATGCAATTGCCGATGGTTGTCCGGCTGTTTGGTCAGATCGCCGCGGTAGGTCTTCACTTCCTCGAGGCAATTGCGGGCCGGGTCATAGCCATCGGCGCGACCTTTGACGTGCAACGCCTGGTAGCGACCCTCCAGGGCCACCTCGGCCTGGTAGCCCTCGCCACGTCGCGAGGCTACGGTGCGGTGGCCGGCGATGCCTTCAAGGGCGGTGGGCGACGGCGTGAAGCGCAGGTCCAGGTCGCCCGCCTTGGCGGTGAACTCGCACAACGCCCGCACCGCGATGCTGTAGCCCGACGCCTGGGTCATGCGCCCTGCTCCGCCCACTGCACATAGCAGACCGCCACGGGCATCTGGTGCTCGTGGCAGAATTCCAGCCAGCGCAATTGGTTGTCTTGCAGGCGATCACCGGGCCCCTTGACCTCGATCATGCGGTAGGTCTTGTGCTGCGGCCAGAACTGGATCAGGTCCGGCATGCCGGCGCGGTTGGCCTTGATGTCCAGCAGCAGACGGTGGAACCAGTGCTTGAGGTGCTCGGCCGGCAGGCATTCGAGGGCTTGTTCCAGCAGGGCTTCGGACAGTGCGCCCCAGAACACGAAAGGCGATTGCACGCCCCATTTTTCTGCGTGGCGCCGGACGATGGTGTCCCGATAGCGCCCATCGTCCAGCTCCGCCAGGCAGGCCGCGAACAGCTCGGCGCGACGGCTGTGGAAATCTTCGTTGAGCAAGTCCACCGGCCCGCGCTGGAACGGATGGAAAAACGCCCCCGGCAGTGGCGCGAAGATCGCCGGCCAGCACAGCAGGCCGAACAGCGAATTGATCAGGCTGTTCTCGACGTAATGCACGGGAGCTGATTCATCGTGCAGGTGCGCCTGGACGTGGTACTCCACCGACAACGCCGGGTCGACACGGGGCAGATGCAAGTCCAGCCGTTCCACCTCCCGGGCCATGGCGCGCGGTACCGGTGGCCCGCCCAGCTTGCGGCGCAACCGGGGCAGGATCCTGAGCAAGGCCTGGGTTTCAGCGCCATCCTGCGGCGCTTGCACGGCCGCTTCGCCCAATTCAAGGGCCAGGGCATATTCGCCGATGCGCTCCAGCACGCGGATCATCCGCAACCGCGCCTGCGGGTACGTGCAATCGCGATACAGACTCAAGGCCAGGGCGAAATCACCGATGCGCTCGCCGTGCTGGCCGATCTGGAACAACAGCTTGCCCCGGCGCCGCTCCAGCCAAGGATTGTCCAGGGACAAGTCATTGACCTGGGCAACGATGTCTTCAAGGGATTCGCCGGCTTCGAAGTGCTGCTGGCATTGGTGCAGGAACAGGCCGGCATCGACGTCCTGGCGGTTGCGCAAGCCACGGGATTCGGCGCTGAACTCAACCGTTTCGTAGGTGTAGATGCCCAGGTCCGCCAGGACGAACTCCGACCAGTCCTGGTAAAGGTTGCCGAAAAACATCAATCTCAGCCGGTCGCACAGGGGCATGATCGTCAGGCTGTAGAGCCGGTCATCGAGTTGCGGGCACCAGGCACTAAACGGCTGGGGCTCACTGAAGTGATCGCGCAGGGCCTGCTGCCATTCGGTCTTTTTCGCCTTGGGTCGCTCGATCAGATGGCCCAGGTACAAAAGGATTTCCGGCTTGAGCAACACGTCGAACAGTTCGTCGAGGCCCAGGGGAGCCTGTTCTTCGACCCAGCCATGGGCCAGCAAGGGCTCCACGGCAACGCCGATATCGCCAATTTCCGGGTAATGCAGCTTGCTGTGGCGAAAGCGCAAACCCTTGCGCATGACCATCCGCACCAGCAAGCCTTGGGAGGCACGCGACAACAGCGCAAATTCGTCGATGAACCACTGTTCCTCGGCGCTGAGCACGTCGGCATAACGCTTCGCCAACCAGGCAAGCACCTGCTGGAAGTTGTTCAGGTAGTAAAAGGGATCGTCGAGAGAACTGGCTGTCACGGAACAAAGCGCCGAAGGAAGCGAAAGTACTGGTTATGCGTACAGATAACAGCAACGAACGGCCCAGGCAACTGCAAAAGATGAACGGTTCCCTATATTTAAGGTGAAATCCTTCTATCGCTGATGAACTTTCCTACGGTAAGCGAGACCAATGGCGGTTGACTAAACGTGATGGCGCGGTCGAATCAGTTGATCCGTGTCCTTTGAGTGAGAGGTTATGGTTATGAACATCAGGACTCTGGGCCTGCCCCTGGTCACCGTGGCTTTCCTGGCATTGGCCGGCTGCGCGTCGCCTACCGTGGTGACCCTGCAGAACGGTACTCAGTATTTGACCAAGGACACTCCCAATACGCGCACCAGCGACGGCTTCTACGAATTCGAGGATATTGCCGGCAAGAAAGTCCGGGTCCGTGCTGATGACGTAGCGACTATTCGCAAGGAAGACTGATCTTCGGTGTTTGCCTGACAGGCCGTCATCGCAAGCTTGCTCGCTCCCACAGGGTCGTTCACAACAGAACCTCAAGGGGAGCGAGCTTGCTCGTGATAGCGATGTCAGGCGAACACGATCCCCTCGCCGCCCAACTGGGCAATCCCCACACCCACCAGGGTCACGGAGCTGTCCCCCACCTTGAGCAGCGTGTCATTGCCCACTTGTGACAAGTGCTCGCTATAGTCGTAACCCGAGCCGGCGCCTTGAACGCCGAGAAATATCAGCTTGTCCCCCGCGTCATAGCCACTGATCCGGTCCTGGCCGAACGCGCCGTTGAAGACAAACGTGTCGCTGCCGCCTCCCGATTGCATCAGGTCATTGCCCGTGCCGCCGACAAAGGTGTCGTTACCCGCCCCGCCCACCAGCCCATCATTGCCGTCCTGGCCGAACAGCCAGTCGCCGGTTGCGCGCGCCAACAGGGTATCGTCGGCCGCGCCGCCCTTGACCGATGACGCATACGCCGTGACGTTGGCGCCCGTCACCAGGCCATTGGCGCCGACGCTGTGGTTCACCTCGTTTTTCAGCAGCCCCCACAACGCCCCGGATTCCTGGCTGACCAAAGTGCCGATGTCATGGGTGATGCTGATCGCGCCATGGGCATCACGAATGTACAGGGTCCCGGTGCCGTCATGGGCGAAGCTGAAATCCTTCACCGACTGCTGCAATTGCAAGGTGTTGTTACCCTGCCCGCCCAGGATCACGTTGTAGCCACCGCCGTCGCGAAAGGTGTCGTTGCCGGCGCGGCCTTCCAGGTAATCATTGCCCTGGCCGCCCTGGATCAGGTCCTCGCGGTCGCTGCCGATGATGAAAGTGCTGCCGCTGTGGGCCTCGGCGTTGCGGTTGAGGTCTTGCACCCAAGTATTGCCGCGCGCCGGATCGGACAGGTTGGCAACGATGATGGTCGAGTCTTTCTCGGTGAGGTCGTAGAACGCCGAGCCCAGGATCCGGCCCATGCCATCGCCGTAGCCGGTGGGCAAATGGGAAATCCAGGTGGGAATGTTGAGGATGGAAAACGGCAGCACGTTCCACGTCGCCGAGGCGTAGTGGTCGTTGAAACTGACGATGTTGTTGGTCGCCGACTCCTGCGGTGCATCGTGCACGCCCACCGAAGCGAAGTTGAACGTCGAGCCATCCAGGGCGCGGAATACCGGATCGTTTTCATAGCCGATGTTCAAGACCTTGTCGGTGCTGCTCTGGGTCGGCGAGGCGTAGGCAATGTAGTTGGCGTCGGCATAGAACCCGGACCATTTGCTGGTGCTCAAGTCCGCCAGGCTGTTGACCGCCAGGCCGCCCAAGCTGTGGCCGCTGACCAGTACGTCGTCGCCCGAGAGGCCATGGGCCTGGGCAAACTTCGCGACATCCGCCAGCAGATTGCCAAACGCTTCACCCACGTAGTTTTTTGCATAGTCCTTGGGCCCCAGCGCTGCCATGACGTCGTTGATGATGTCGCCAATGGAATCGCCGATCAGATCCTCCCGTGGACCGCTGGTACCACGAAACGACACACCGATCTCCGTCAGGTGCCCCGCAGCGTCGTATTTGCCCAGGATCTCCACTTGCGCGGTGGTGTAGCCGGCTTTTTCGCCAAAGAACGTGCCGCGACTGTCGACTTTCCCGGTGTAGCCCAGCTGCGACGCGCCGATGGGGGTCCAACCGGCCTTCTGCACCGCTTGCAGGGCGAGCTTTTCCGAGTCTGGGTTCCATGGCACGCCGGGAATCACGCCCTGGGAATCGCTGCCGCCAAGCAGCGCCGTGACCAGCGTCGCCGGCAAGCCCACGCCGAAACCGTTGTGCTGGTAGCCGGCGGCAAAACCGTTATCGAGGTTGTGGTAGGAATACAGCATGATCGCCATCGCATCGCTGACCAATGCCTTGGATTCAGGGGTGCTGAAGTGCTTGTAATCGTAGATACCCATGGTGGTTGCTCGCTTTTTGTTGTTGGAATGCTGAAACCGGGTTTCAGGGGATTGGCTGTGGCAAGGGGGCGTCCCCCTCGCCACAGAGGGGCTTGGTCAGAACTGCCAATCCAGCGTCAGGCCCACGCCGTGGGATTTATCCCTGGAACCGAGCAGGCCGTTGTAGTCCAGGTTGACGCGCACATCCTTGGCCACCGCAAGGCCGGCTCGAGCGCCGATCACGGCGGCGTTGCGGTCCATGGACACGCTGCGCACCGCGAAAGTGTCGTTGCTACCGGCAAAAGCCAGGTCCTGTTCGGAGCGGGTGTCGCTCAGGTTGTGCTGCCAGCCCAGGGACCCGGACAACTGGAGTTGCTGCGCTTGCGACAACGCCAGGGTGTGACTGGCACGCAGACCCAGGGTCGAGAGCACGGCGTCGCGGCGATCGTCGCCACTGTGCAGGGCCGCGCTATCACCTTTTTCATGGAAGCTGTCGCTGTCCAGGTGCACGTAGGCCAGGTTCGCGAACGGTTCCAGGGCTATCGGTTGCAGGTCGAGGCGATACGCCGCCTCGGTGAACAGCTGGGCGGTCCGGGCGTCACGCTTGGTTTTCTCCCGGCCACTGACGTCACCCCATTGCAGATCGCGTTTGACGTCGATGCGGTGCCAGCTATAGGCGGCGCCTGCGGTCAAGCGCAAGGCATCGATTTCACGGCCCAGATAGACGCCCAGGTGATAGCTGTCGGCTTTGGCGGATGAATGAGTGCCGTCGCCCATGCTCAACGAACTGTCGCTATAACCGGTGACGAAGCCCAGTCGGGTCTGGTCGCCGATCAAGCCATCGACACCGGCCAGCAGGCCGCCGATCGAATGGCTGGTACTGGCGTTGTCATGCCCTCCATCGTCTTTGCCCCAGGCACCGAGCACCTTGAACCAGGCATTGCTGTCGGCATCGGTCGGTGTACCAGCGTCATACAACGCGTCCTGGCGCAAGCGATCGCCGACGGCATCGCGCAACTGGCGGCTGTCGTTGATCAGCAGCGTGCCGATGGCCGGGTGGATCTCACCGGACAGCTGCTGGAATGCCTGTTGCGCCACGGCAGCGCTGGGCGACAGCAGCAAGGCTTCATAAAGCCCGTTGCCCGCGCCCAGTCCTTCGGCGGCGACGGCGACGGCGCGTTCGTTGCGCGTCAGGCCCAGGCTGGCGAACGATGCGTCGTTACGCTCCACCGCCAGTTGGACGCCGCCTGCGGTGTAGGCCAGGTCACCACCGAGAAACGCATAGTTGGGCAACACCTCCCCGAAGCGCCCATCAATACCGCCAGCGGCCTGCAGGATATTGAATTGCCGACCGAGCAGGCTTTTCGCCTCGCCAGCGCTGAGCAGTGTCGGGCTGTTTTCCAGGGACAGCGACACCGTCGCCCCGTCAATGGAGGCCTTGCCGCCGGCAACGATCAGGTCGCTGGACGTAGGCGAGACTTCTACGGCGTAGTTCGAGCCGGGCTGGAACGTCACGTCCCCGGCCACTTGCAAGGTGCCGATGGAGTTGCCCGGCGCCACGCTGCCGCCACGGTTGGCGGTCAGGCTGGCGATACGACCGTTGCCACCGAGCACACCGCCGTCGTTAACGGTGACCGCCGAAGCCAGCGAGCCATTGATCGCCAATCGCCCTTGATTGACCAGGGTCGGTCCGCTGTAGGTGTTTTCGCCGGTCAGCACCAACGTGCCGATGCCCTGCTTGGTCAGCCCGCCATGGCCGGAAATGTCGTTGCGCCAGACATCCAGGCCACACTGGATCCCGCTGCACACCCGCTCAGTCGGCTTGCCGGCGTCGATGATCGCGCCGATGCCCGGCAGGTCCGCGACGAACTGGCCGGAGCCATAGGCGCCCTCGATTCGATACGCCTCGGGAATGTCCTGCTCGGTCACCAACATCGACGGGCCATCGATGGCCTTGCCCAGGTTGATCATGCCCCAGCCATACAGCGAATCGACACCCGGCGCGCCCATGTCGGTGGC
The DNA here is from genome assembly GCF_000281895.1 of Pseudomonas fluorescens Q2-87. Taxonomy (NCBI): domain Bacteria; kingdom Pseudomonadati; phylum Pseudomonadota; class Gammaproteobacteria; order Pseudomonadales; family Pseudomonadaceae; genus Pseudomonas; species Pseudomonas fluorescens. Next base: position 3,115,945 of record NZ_CM001558.1, read on the forward strand.
GGTGGTGCGCAACACGCTGGCGACCTGCGCGCCGGTCATGTAGGGGAAACGCTCCATCAGCACCGCAACGCTGCCGGCCACATGGGGCGCCGCCATCGACGTACCGCTCTTGTTGCCGTAACCCACCGTCAGGTCATCGGCACTGGTGCCACCGATCACGGCGCTATAGACCCGGGTGCCGGGGGCTGACACGCAGAAACTCGCGGTGTAGCCGCAGCGCGACGAGAAGGTACTGATGGTGTAGGGGTTCGGGCTGGCGGTATCCGGGTTGACTTGCAACGCGGCGACGGTGAGCCAGTTCGGTGCGATGTCCGGGACGAAATACGCCAGCCCGGCGATGGCGTCCGGGTTGTTCAGGTTGTAGTCGTTGCCGGCGGCGAAAATCGTCACGATCCCGCTGCGGGCCGCGGCGATAGCGCCTTCATACGCGCCGCCGGGCGGGGTGCCGAGTAGCGGCTTGATCTGGTCGAATTGCAGTTGTGCGTCCTGCACGGTGAAGTGCGGGAACGCTGGGTCACGGCCTCCCTGGTCGAAACGGTCGGTGATGCCGATGCCCCAGCTGTTGTTGATGATGCGCGCGCCACTGGCAATCAGGGCATCCCAACCGGCCTTGTACACCGCGCCATCGTTGCCGAGGATGATGCCGTCTTCGGGGCCGGGGTCGCCGTTGTCGGCGCTGATGATTTGCGCATCGAACGCCACGCCATGCATCGGGCCACCGTCGCGGCTGCCGGCGGCAATCCCGCCAACGTGTGTGCCGTGGGAGCCCAACTTGCCATCGGAACCCACCGTGGGTGAACCGTCGTAGCGGAACGGATCACCGGCCTTTACCGGGATGTACGGGTCGGTGTATTGGCGGATGCCGCTGGTGACCATGGTCACGACCTTGTTGGGGCCGGAAAACTCCGGATGTGCCGCGTAGACGGGTTGGTCGAAGATCCCCAATTTGACGCCCTTGCCGGTGTAGCCGGCGGCGTAGGCTTGTTGGGCGTTGACCGCCCCAAGGCCCCATTCGGCATTGAATTCACTGCTGCGCCAGCTGTCCGGATTCCCCGGCCTGCCGCTCTCGACATACGGCGCGGCGTGGGCCGTACCGAGGGTCGCCAGGGCGCAGAGCATGGCGTGGTTGAGGGTTTTCAACAGAAACAGCCGGCCCGTTTGCCCGGGTTGTTTTTTGTGTTTCATCCGAACCTTCCTTAGTGATTGCCAAAGTTGTTGCCAAAAACCTTTGGTTTGCCCTGCCCCTGTCACAGCGGCAGCCGGCTAGCGCCCTTGCGCCACAAACGCTTCATCCACCTTCGCCAGGTCCTGGGCTCCCAACGTGCCGGCGTAGTAATGCAACTTGGTCCAGGCCATGAGGTAGTCGTAGCGAGCCTGGGCCAAGTCGCGACGAGTGGTGTAGAGCTGCTGCTCGGCGTTGAGGGCGTCGAGGTTGACCCGCTCGCCGCCGAGAATGCTTTGCCGGGTCGACACCACCAGTGCCTCGGCCGAGGCCAGGGCTTTCTGGTAGGCCTTGAGCTTGTTCACGCCCGACGCGCAGGCACTGAACTGGCGGCGCAGCTCGATCAGCGTCTCACGGGTCTTGGCATCCAGTTCGTATTCAGCCTGTTCCATGGTGCGGCTGGCCTGGCGGGTCGACGCCGAGACCCCGCCGCCGGCATAGAGCGGCACGCTGACTTCCAGGCCGATGGTGTTGGTGTCGTAGCGCTGGTTATAGGTGTTGCCGCTTTCCGATTCGTTCTGGCGCATCGTCGCGTAGGCGCTGACTTTGGGCAGGTGGCCGGCGCGGTTGCGCTCCACCTCGAAGCGCGCCACGTCCACGGCCTGGCGCTGCGACGCCAGGTTCGGGTTGTTGCTTACCGCCATCTCGTGCCAAGTGTCGAAAGTGGCCGGCTGCAACGCAAAAGTCTGGAAGGTGTCGTTGAGGGGGGCCAGGTCGCCAATGTCCAGGGTGGGCACGCCAATCAGCGCGCCAAGCTCGCGCAGGGAAGCGTCCTGTTCGTCTCGGGCCTCGATCTCTTCGGCGATCGCCAGCTCGTAGCGCGCCTGCGCCTCGAGAATGTCGGTGCGCGTGCCTTCGCCCTGGCGGAACAGGTGCTCGTTCTGCCGAAACTGCTGTTCGAACGCCTTCTTCTTCGCCTGGGCGATGTCGATCTGGTCTTGGGCGAACAGCGCCTGGGTGTACTGGCTCAGCACCCGCACCAACAATTCCTGGCTCTTGCCGCGAAAGTTTTCGTCGGCGAACAGTGCCTGGGCCACGCCTTTGCGATAAGCGGCATACGCCTCGTAGTCCAGCAACGGTTGTTGCAGGGTCAGGCTGGAGCCGTAGCTGCTGTAGTTGCGATCGTCGTGCTGGCTGGCGCCGCGATCGTTGAGGTAGGTGACCTTGGACTGGTTGCGGCCCTTGTTGTAGCTGTAGCCCAGGTGCGGCAGCAGGCCGGCGCGGCCGATGGCACGGTTCTCAAGGCCTGCGTCGCGCTCCTTGATCGCGCCGAGGTAGACCGGATCATTACGCAGCGCCTGCTCATAGAACTCAAAGGGGCCCATGGCCCAGACGTTGTTGCACACGGACAGGGCCAGCACGGCCCACCATTGGAAACGCTTCATACCGCCGGATATCCTTATTCTTCGGTCAACGCAGAGCCGGCTCGGTCGAGCAGCGGTTTGAACAGATAATTGAGCAGTGAGCGCTCGCCGGTGCGCACGAACATCTCAGCCGGCATCCCGGGCTTGATCATCAGGCCGTTGAGCTTTTCCATCGCCACGTCGCTGACGCTGCTGCGCAGGACGTAATACGGCGCGCCGGTCTTCTCATCGACCATCTGGTCGGCTGAAACCAGGCTGACTTCCCCGGGCACGCGTGGTGTGCGGTTCTGGTTGAAGGCCGTGAAGAGGATGTCCACTGGCAAATGGGCGTCGACCTTGTCGATCAGGTTGACCGGCAGGTGCCCCTCCACTTCCAGGCGCGTGCCTTGGGGCACGATCTCCAGCAAGGTATCGCCCTGGCGCACCACCGCCCCTTCGGTGTGCACCCCCAGGTTGACGGCGATGCCGTCGGCGGTGGCGAGGATTTCGCTGTGCTGCAACTCGAATCCGGCGGACTTCAATTGCTCTTGCAGGGTTTCGCTCTTGAGCTGGGCGTCGGCCAGCTGGGTACGCACCTCTTTCTGATACTCCTCGTTGTGTTGCTGTAATTTCAGGCGCGACTCGACGATCCCCTGCTCCACCCGCCCGCTTTCACCGCTGTTCTGCGCCAGTTCCTGCTGCACTTGTGACAACTGGCGTTGGTAGTCCAGCAGGCGGTTGCGCGGGATGTAGCCGTTGTCCGCCAAGGGCTGCAAATTAGCCAGTTGCAGGCGCAGGGATTCGGCCTGGGCGATCAAATCGCTCCGGGCGCGGCGCATGCCGGCCAGTTGCGCAGTAGCGCCCTCGATGCCGGCACGCAACGCCGCCTGCTCCCGGGCAAAGGCTTCGCGACGACTGCTGAACAGCTGCCGCTGGCCTTCAAGCACCAAGGCCAGGCGTGGGTCGGGATCGTGGCTCAAGGCTGGCGGAAAACTCACCTGCGCCAGGTTGTCCCGTTCGCTTTGCCAGCGCGCCAGGCTCGCCCAGGTCATCCGATATTGGGCTTGCAGCGATTGCACGTCGGCGGCGGCCTGGGTCTGGTCGAGGCGGAACAAGGGCTGGCCCTGCGTCACCGCCTCGCCTTCGCGTACCAGGATCCGGCTGACCACGCCGCTGCTGATCGACTGCACCGCTTTGCGCTTGCCCGAAACCACCACGGTGCCTTGCACCGCGATGCCCTGATCCAGCGGCGCCAGGCTGGCCCAAGTGAAAAAACTGCCGGCACCGACGAGCGCCAGGACCCAGCCCATGCGGGTAAAGAACCGGGCATCGTGCTCGGGGCTGTGTGAATGTTCCAGATTCATCTCGCGATCCTTGCTCATGCGCCGCTTGGCTTGCTGGCGGTCTGGTATTGGCGACTCATGCTCAACCCGTTGGGCGCCGCCATGGCCTTGTCCCGCGGTGATTCGGACTGGCCCGACAACGCCCGCAGCACGTCCTGGCTCGGCCCAAAGGCCTGCACTCGGCCTTCGTTGAGCACCAGCAACTTGTCGGCCTGGGCCAGCGCCGAGGAACGGTGGGTGACCAGCACGACGCTGCTGCCCTGGGCTTTCATCTGGGCAATCGCGCCGGCCAGCGCGGCCTCGCCGACCGTGTCGAGATTGGAGTTGGGCTCGTCGAGCACCACCAGGCTCGGCCGGTCGTACATCGCCCGGGCCAGCGCCACGCGTTGCTTCTGCCCGCCCGAAAGGCCACTGCCATCCTCCCCGAGCACCGTGTCGTAGCCCTGGGGCATGCGCAGGATCAGTTCATGAACGCCGGCCTGTTGCGCAGCCGCCACGACTTTTTGCGGGTCGGCTTCGCGAAACCGGGCGATGTTCTCGGCGATGCTGCCGCTGAACAGCTCAATGTCCTGGGGCAAGTAACCGATGTGCGGGCCGAGCTGCTCACGATTCCAGCGGTGGATGTCCGCCCCGTCCAGTCGCACTGTCCCGGCGAGGGTTGGCCACACGCCTACCAGCACACGGGCCAGGGTGGACTTGCCGGAGCCCGAGGCGCCCAACACGCCGAGCACTTCCCCGGCCGCCAGGCTGAAACTGACCTGTTGCAGCGTGGCCTGGCGCTGGCCCGGTGGCCCGGCGCTGACGTGCTCGAAGCTCACCTGGCCCTTGGGCGGCGGAAGGGTCATACCGTCATCCTGGGGCGCAAACGCCTGCAACAGCGCATCGAGACGGCGGTACGCCAGCTTGGCGCCGCTCCACTGTTTCCACACGGCGATCAACTGGTCGATGGGGCTCAGTACCCGCCCTATCAGGATCGAGCCGGCAATCATCATCCCAGCGGTCATGTCGCCTTTGATCACCAGCAGCGCGCCCAACCCCAACACCAGCGATTGCAGGCACAGGCGCAAGGTCTTGCTCAGGGAACTGATCACCGCGCCGGTGTCGCTGGCCTGGTTTTGCAGGCCAAGGAACCGCGAGTGCACGGCAAACCAGCGGCTTCGCAACACCCCGAGCATGCCCATGGCCTGGATAGTCTCGGCGTTGTGCAAATGGCTGGTGGCAAGTTGGCTGGACTGTTGCGAATAGACGCCGGCCTGCCCCAGCGGCTTCTTGGTCATGGCCTCGTTCAGGCAGGCCAGGCCAATCAACAGCACGGTGCCGACCGTGGCAAATACGCCGAGCCAGACGTTGAACAGGTAGATCACTACCAGGTACACGGGAAACCAGGGCGCATCGAAGAAGGCGAACAGCGCCGGGCCGGTGACGAATTGGCGGATATGGGTAAGGTCGCCCAGGGATTGGCCAGCGTTGCCCTCTCCCTGGCGCAGGTTGCGCTCGAACGCGGCTCTGTAGACCTGGAGATTGAAGCGTCGCTCCAATTGGCTGCCGATGCGAATGACCACGAAGCTGCGCACCATTTCCAGCAACCCGATGAACACGAAGAAACCCACCACCATCAACGACAACATCACTAAGGTGGTTTCATTCTGCGAGGACAGTCCGCGGTCATAGACTTGCAGCATGTAAATCGAAGGCGCGAGCATCAAGACATTGATTAGCGCGGTAAAGCAACCGACACTGATCAGGATACTTTTATATTCACCCAATGCTTTAATCAGCGGCACAGCGGCAGCGCTCCTTGCCTTGTTCATCGGTCTTCCTTGCTGTTGGCTTTGCCAGGAACCTGGCCGTTATTCAACTTACCAATCTTTGTTTATTAACTTGGCCTCTGCCGAGGCCGCTACTTGCTCAAACAAGCATGTCTCGATCATCCATAACTATGCCCAGCGGTTAATGGACGTCTCAAGGGGCTTTGCGTTCAAGCCTGAGTATCAAGCCGGACTTCAGCGTTACTTGGTAATACCGCGCCTGGTGCTGGCCCAAATGCGTCCTGGCGTTATCTTTGCTAATCAATGAAAGACCGTCAGGCTCGGTGAACCAATGCACCGGTTCCTCTCCCAACCAATGCCCAAGGCATTCGGTTTGCCCGGCCAGGGTCTGGTCCGCCCGAAGTTCGATGAGGCAGGTATTCGACGGCTTGTCCTGTATGGCCTGGGTCTGCGGATTTTCCTGCGGCCCCGACAAGACCGCCTGCCACTGACCGGCCAGTTGTGAAGGTTCTGCTAATAACAGGCTGCGTGCCATGGCGACTTCTCCGGATAACATTATCAGCGTAGCGAGCAACCCGGCGCTTGCCCGGGCGCTGCGGCGCATGGATTCTTTACACATGGGTCTAATCCTGACCGGGAATCCCGCGGCAGCGATGGCTTCCGCGGGACGGGTGCATCAGGCCACGATGTCCGAGACAGCTGCCTGGCCGACGGTGCTGACCAGGAAATCAGCCACGCCATGCCCGGAGAAGTCCACCGACAACAGGCTGTTGCCGCCCGAGGTCGACAACACCGCATCGCCCGCCGCCCCTGTGAAGGCGTTGACGAAATGCAGGCCCGCGCCCTGGGTGATGCCGGTCAGGTCGATCTTGTCCAGGCCGCTGGCAAAGTCGAGGATCTGGTCCGTGGCCCCTGGCCGCGAATCGGAACTGGCGGCGAACACAAAGGTGTCCGAGCCTGAACCACCCCACAGCTTGTCGGCGCCGCCAGCGCCCCAGAGGATGTCATTGCCGGCACCGCCCTTGAGCTCGTTGGCGATAGCGTTGCCGATCAACAGGTCGCTGCCCGAGCCGCCAATGGCGTTTTCGATGACCGCGCCCTTGGCGATGGACACGTTGCCCACCATGCCGCCCACGTCGGAAAACGAGGCGTCGTTGAGGTTGATTTTCTGGTTCTGGGTGAAGCCGGAAAAGTCCAGGGTGTCGCGACCGCCCGCGTCCCATACCGAGAACACCACCTTGTCCGAAGACGAAGAGGCGCTGAGGAAATCCCGACCGGCATTGGAGTTGAAGCCGTAAGTGGTATCGCCGGTGCGGGTGGTGGTGTTGGCGCCGTAGAGTTTCTGGATGGCCGCGATGTCGTCCATCAGCGGACCCGAGGAGTAGGCTTCGACCCCGCCCTTGCTGAAGTTCTGGCTGGTATTGCTCTCACTCCAGTAGCTCATGACGCTGTAGCCGCGAGTGTCCTGGCCGTAAGTGGCGTCATCGTAGGTCGGGCTGCCTTCGCCGGCGTTGTAGTCGCCAGGGTGCGCCAGGCCCAAGGTGTGACCGATTTCGTGGGTCAGGGTCTGGCGGCCGTAGTTGTTCAGGTCCGGATTCTTGTTCTGGGTGTAGCTGCTGTTGATCAGGTACCACGAGGTACCGTCATAACCGGCGCCGGTGCCGGGCAAGTAAGCAAATGCCGCTGCGCCATCCTGGCCGCCGCTGTAGTTGCCAAAGGTCATGTGTCCGTCACCGCCGCTGGCCTTTTCGGTGAAGGTGACGTTGGCCACGTCCGCCCAGGATTGCATGGCCAGCGCCGCCTGGCCTTTCTGTTGGGCGCTGAACTGGCTGAACCCACTGATCCCATGCTTGTTCATGGTGCTGGAGGAAGCGGACGTCAGGAACGTATAGGTCAGCTCGATCTTGCCGCTGCCGTCCCGGTCCTGGTAGGCCGCGCCGTCGCGCAGCAATTGCGTGGCCGCCTGGTCGACGGAGTACGACGGCTTGCCGTTGACGGTCAGGTTGCCGCCCCGATCGTATTGATGGCTGAAACTATTGATCTGGTTGAACGCGTTACTGGACGCAGCCAATGATTGCGGGGCCCAAAGCAGTTGTTCGGAGGAATCAATAGCGCTGTTTTTGACTTTCGACATAAACACACTTCCTTGTTTGCAAATGGAACAGTTTTTGTCAGACAGACAATCTCTGGCGAGATCGTCCTATCACTCGCCCAATGAGGACGTAAGAAACCTGACACAATTGGAAATCAAACGTCTAGCAGTTTTTTTGACCCGCCCGTTTGCGCAAATCGCTGCTCTTCGTAATTGATACGGCTTGGCCCCGTTAATGCGGGCGCGCGAATGATTACGCTGCGGATTGTCGGACAAAACTCTATTTAAATATTAAATATCGATAACTAGCCGTCTCGCCACGATATGTGCGATTTACCAACTAAGTGCCAGTGAAGTGCTATTAATTAATATCTACTAAAAGGGCGTTAGCCGCGTGCACATACTTCCCGCAGGCAGCTGCGCAACCAGCGATGCACCGGGTCGGCGTCCATCCGCGGGTGCCAGAGCATGGCAATCGTGAATTGCGGCAGGGCGAACGGCAGCGCAAAGCTGTGCATGCCGATACGCAGGCTGGTGGTGTAGCGTTCGGGCACGCTGGCGATCAGGTCACTGGAGCGGGCAAGTCCCAGCGCTGAAGAAAAGCCCGGGACGGTGGTAAGCATGCGCCGCGACAGGTTCAACAGCGCCAAGGCATCGTCGATAGGCCCTTGATCCAGCCCACGCATCGAGACGCCGATGTGTTCGCCTGCTGCGTAATCGGCAGCACTCACCGCAGCCTGGCTCAATGGATGTCCTGCGCGCACCACACCGATCAGCCGGTCGCCGAACAACGCCTGGGTTCGCAGCTCCGGGCGGGTGTCCTTGTCCACCACAGCGGTTTCCAGGTCCACGGCGCCCTCGCGCAGCGCCGTGCTGTCCTTGTTGGTCTTTTCCACGAAACGCAACCGCACGCCAGGCGCTTGCTGGTTGATACGGGCAATCAGGTCAATGGCGAAGTTCTCCACGAATCCCTCCCGGGTGCGCAGCGTGAAGGTTCGGTTCAACCGTCCCAGGTCCGGCGCCTGCACCGGGCGCAGTAGCGCCTGGGCGTCCTGCACCAACTGGCTGACCTGTTCGCGCAACTCAAGCGCGCGTGGGGTCGGCACCAATCCGCGCCCGGCCCGTACCAGCAGGGGATCGCCGGTGGTTTCGCGCAACCGCGCCAGCGCCCGGCTCATCGCTGACGGACTGAGCTGCAACCGCTGGGCGGCCCGGGCCACACTGCCCTCAGCCAGCAGCACATCGAGGGTGATCAACAAATTGAGGTCGGGTGCGGACATGGCTGGGCCCTAATGAGAGATGGCGTTAGTTGCAACTATAACCTGCAAATGCTGCGCCTTCCGCCATGTCATGCCCGGGTGTAACGTTTCGGCAGCTTTTTCCAGAACCGCAGCCGTAGACAGGTACCCCTCACATGAAGCCCAACAACACGGAACATCGCCCGATGGTCGCCACGCGCGCTGACCTGCCCTCTTCCGCACGCTGGTCGCTGGCGAGCCTGGCTTTGTCGACGCTGCTGGCATCCCTGGGAGCCAGTGTCACCGCCGTGGGGCTGCCAATGCTGGCCGAGGCGTTCGATGCCTCGTTCCAACGCGTCCAATGGGTGGTCCTGGCCTATTTGCTGGCTATCACCACGCTGATTGTCAGCGTCGGTCGCTTGGGCGACCTGATGGGCCGGCGCAAGCTGCTGCTGGCCGGAATTACGCTGTTCACCCTGGCATCGGCACTTTGTGGCGTGGCGCCTTCGCTTGGACTGTTGATCGCCGGGCGTGCGCTGCAAGGCCTGGGCGCCGCCATCATGATGACGTTGACGCTGGCCTTGGTCAGCGAAACGGTGCCGCAGGAAAAGACCGGTAGCGCGATGGGATTGCTGGCAACGCTGTCGGCGGTGGGCACCGCCCTTGGGCCCTCTTTCGGCGGCGCCTTGATCAGCGGGTTTGGCTGGCAGGCGCTGTTCCTGGTCAACGTTCCCCTCGGGCTATTGACGTTGTGGCTGGCCTGGCGATCGTTGCCGGCCGGACAAGCATCGGTGAAGGTCGAGAGAGCCCGCTTCGATATCACCGGTACTTTGTTGCTGGCCGTGACCCTGGCCGCCTATGCCTTGGCCATGACTACCGGGCGCGGGCACTTTGGCGGAACGAACCTGGCACTGTTGCTGGCGGCGATCCTGGGCGGCGGGCTGTTCGTCCTGGCCCAGGCTCGGTCAGTGTCGCCGTTGATCCCCTTGGGGATGTTTCGGGACCGCTTGCTGGTTTCGGGCCTGGCGACGAGCGCCCTGGTTGCAACGGTGATGATGGCCACCTTACTGGTCGGGCCCTTCTACTTGTCCATCGCCTTGGGGTTACCTGCGGCGCTCGTGGGGCTGGTGCTGGCGGCCGGACCATCCGTCGCTGCGCTTGCCGGCGTACCGGCCGGACGCCTGGCGGATCGTTTCGGCGTGCGCCCCATGCGCATCGTCGGGCTGGCGACCATGGTCTCGGGCTGCCTGATGCTCTCGCTGGTGTCACCGGCCCTTGGCGTCGGCGGCTACATCAGCGCTATCGTGGTGACGACCCTCGGCTACGCCTTCTTCCAGACCGCCAATAATACGGCTGTCATGGCAGAGCTGCCCGCCCAACGGCGGGGCGTTATCGCCGGGCTGCTCAACCTGTCGCGCAACCTGGGCTTCTTCACCGGGGCATCGGTACTGGGCGCGGTGTTCGCCAGTGCGCTGGGGACGAATGACCTTGGCAGCGCTTCTGCACAGGCGGTGGCGGAAGGCTTGCACACGGCTTTCGCCGTCGCCTTGGGGTTGATGGTCCTGGCGTTGGTCATTGCCGTTAAATACCGCGTGCAAGGACCGCTGGTTGAGCCCTCTGAAACCGCCTCTGACAGATGATGGCGTTCTGGGCATGATTGCTGAAGCGATGATGCAGATCAAAAAAAGCGGAACCAATCGCAAAACGGAATGAAAAAATCCACATGACTTTCATTTTCCGGTGCTATTTTTAGTTTTCACTGGTGGAGCCATGATGGCTCTTCCTTCCTGACATGAGCAAAAGGAAACGCTCGATTGAAGAAGGCGGGCAACACATGAATAAAGGATCTTTCAGCAAGGTTACGTTCCCCAACGCCTGCCAGTTGATGCGCTGGCACTTCCATCCCATGGGATTCGAAGCCAGCATGGACGCGCCAGGCAGTATGGTTGCCCGGCTGTTTGACCGTGCCAGCGGCGAAACCATGATCGCCATAGCCGGCATCCCCTGCGCGACCGTGATGAACGCTCCCGATGTGGAACGCATCATCGAAGCGGTGGAAGCCGAATTGGAGTCCTTCGTGCCGCCGGTGGGTTTGCGACGGTTTGCCTCCTGATAAACACCTCTACATTTTGCGCATCGCTGCCCGCGTCAGGGCAGCGATCCTCCGATGACAAGGGAAATTGCTCCCACCGGGCTGCATGGCAGCCCTTTTTTATGGGCGCTTATCCGTTGCGAGTACGTCGATGGTCGGCGAAGAACGGTTTGCCCGTTCCGATACGGTCCGACGCCTTGGGAGCATTGGCAGCCTGGCTATCCTGGCCATCAACGTACCAATAACAGTGCTGCACGGCGCGGGTAATACCCACGTATGCCAGGCGCAGGATCTCGTCTTTCTGCGCAGCGTCGTAGGGTTGCGCATCTCCCACCTGGCCCAGCCCGGCCATCCGATAAACCTGATTCTTGTAGGGCGAGGTGGTCAGGTGTTGGCAATCGCCCAACAAGAATACGGCATCGGCTTGCAGCCCTTTGGCGCTGTGAAAGGTCATTTGCCTGATGCGTCGTGCAGCATATGGCAAGTTAGAATCTACATTAAGTGTTGGTTGAATATATTTTTCAATCAATGACTTATCGCTGCTTTTTCGATACAGCATCAAGATCGAATCGCCGTTGCGATAGTGTGCGTCCAGCCGCTGGGCCAGCCCTTCGTCGTCCCGATCCAGCACGTTGACCGGACTCAACGAGCGAGCCTGGCCAGCAGCCTTGGCCTTCTTGCCTGGGATTGCCGCGGCAGCCCGCACGATATGTTCGGCCGCATCAATGATGTGCTGGTGACTGCGGTAGTTGTCGGTCAGCATCACCCGGGTTGTCGCCGGCGACGGGAATTGCTTGTCGAACGCCATGAAGTAGCTGGGTGAGCTACCGCGCCAGCCATAGATCGACTGCCAGTCATCACCGACACACAACAACGAAGAGCACTGGGCGCCGCGCCCCACATGCATCGCTGGACCACGGCTGCGCACTTCTCGAAGACTGGCTCGCAGCCAGGAAACGATTTGCGGCGAAACGTCCTGGAACTCATCGATCATCAGGTGCGACAGCGGCCGGAGCAGCGCGTCGCCGAGCAACTTGAAGTTTTCCGGCGAATGCTCGCTGAACAACGCGAACATACGATTATAGGTCATGACCGGCGGTGACTGATCGAGCAAGTGGTCTTCGAATGCCCGCCAATAACGGCTCAACGCCTCGAAAAAGAACCGATCCGGGTCGTCCTGGGCGAAAGACATCCGGCCCACCGCATCCGGCACATCCAGGCCAAGGTTCTCGATAAAGCCTGCCGCCGCTACAAAACAGTCCAGCAAGGGCGCCGAGCCCAGCTCGCCCTTTACTTTGTAATCGAACCCTGGCCCTGCGCTCGCATCGCCCGCCAGGGAAGCCAGGACACGTTTTGATGCCTCATAGCTTTCTGTCCATATCAATGGCTTACGACAGAAAGCTTGAAACAGGGTGCGCTTTACCGCCCACTCCGCACGGATACTCAACTTCGCGCCCGGCCGGCTCAGCCGGGCATCTTCCCTGGGGTCGAAGCCCAGCATGACCCAGGCGTCCAGCGACGGAACGTAGCCGTGGCAATGAAACGTCGAACCGTTGATCTCGAACCGTTGCCGCTTCGCCTCGATGCCTTTGATCGGCCAGGCGCCGGCGCGCCGCCACTGGTCTTCGATGGCGTCGCACAGTTCCTCGTCGCGCTGGGCCGCCAGTTCGGTCACGGCGACCCGTTTTTGCACGTCCGGGTGGTCGCGCTCCAGCTCCTTGAGTTGCAGGGCGTGCCGGGACAACGGCTTGATCAGCTCACGGAAGCGCTCATCCCGCTGGTAAAGACTGTGATAGCACGCGTTGAGCTGCTGGCGCTGGGCATCGTTGATGCGCAAGTCGAATGGGTTGCCGGGGCTATCGTCATCGCCCGTTTCAGCGCGATGGCTAAGGGTTTCAAACGCCTGCAACCGCTCAAACCCGGGCAGGCTGCGGACCATGGGCAGGATGCGCGAGTGAAAGGTGCGGACCAGATCGCGGGCTTCCTTGAGGCTGACCGTGCGCCCCCACAAGCCAAACACGTCGATCAGTTTCTGGATGAAATCCTTGCGCGACTCCCGGGTAAACGTCACCACGGTCATCGAGTCCAACTCGAACCCCAAGTAATGCACCAGCAGCACAATGCGCAGCACCAGGGTCGTGGATTTTCCCGCGCCTGCCCCGGCAACCACCGATGTCGACGGCGTGTCGCTGAAAATCATTTTCCATTGCGCAGCGCTGGGCTGCGCCTCTGCCGGCAACAACCTGGCAACGTCCGCCCGGATGCGCTTTTTCAACGGGGCAGTCAAAGGCAGGCGCCAATCATCGAACAACAGGTCGTCTACCTGCGGCGCCGGATGCTCGGTACTGCGCGAGTCGCGAATCAGCAGGACCTGGCGGCCCTCTTCAAGACCTTCAGCCCGACCTTCCTTATAGCCATAGTCAAAACCGGCGCTATGACCGCTGCGAAAGCCATCGGCCTGGCCGTGCAGCCAAGAGGCTCGATGCTGGGCTCGCAGGCGTGTGAGGCCATGGCCGAAAAAACGCGCGGCCAGGCGCTTGAACAATGGCATCTGGGCCAGGGGCAAAAGCTCGGGGGGAAGATCGGGAGTGTGTTGCGCCACGCTTGGGACTCCGGTGTTCTGAATCATGGCGGCTATGGTGTCTGTATTTGCCGCCAGGTTCCAGCCAAAAGCTTTGCTGTCAGTGAGTTAGGCGATGAAGTGAAAGTTGGATAGCGGTTTTATATCTAGATAACCGATAGCTTTGACGCGGTTTTTACGCTTTTTATCGATGTGTTCCTCGCTGAAAATGCCCTCCATCACACCCTATTCACTCATTTGCAAAAGGACACGATCATGCTCGAACTCAGGCCTTTCGCTTCCCTGGGCGCCGCCAATCACGGCTGGTTGGACGCGCACCACCATTTCTCGTTCGCCGAATACTACGACCCACAGCGTATGAACTGGGGCAACCTGAGGGTATGGAACGATGATGTCATCGCTGCCGGCAGCGGTTTTCCGCAGCATCCGCACCGGGACATGGAAATCATCACCTATGTGCGCGAAGGTGCGATCACCCACCAGGACAACTTGGGCAACAAGGGCCGTACCGAGGCGGGCGATGTGCAGGTCATGAGCGCCGGCACCGGCATTGCCCACAGTGAATACAACCTCGAGTCGACGGCCACGCGCATATTCCAGATATGGATCATTCCCAACGAGGCAGGCTTGGCGCCGTCCTGGGGGGCCAAGCCGTTTCCCAAGGGTTTGCGCGAAGGCTTCGTGACCCTCGCCAGCGGTAAGGCCGGCGACGATGAAAGCCTGCGCATCCGCGCCGATGCGCGATTGGTAGCGGCCAATCTGAAGGCAGGAGAAACAGCTGAGTACGTGCTGGATGAAGGACGTCGCGCCTATCTTGTTCCGGCTACAGGATCGATAGAAATCAATGGGTTACGAGCACAAGCTCGAGACGGTGTTGCGATTGAAGCCGAAAGGACATTGCGAGTTACCGCCATTGAAGACAGCGAAATCGTCCTCGTGGATCTGGCGTAGCACTGTGCAGGCCGTGTGGCGTTGCGCGGCAACCGCCTGTTTTCAGGCGACTGCCGCGCAACCGAGCGGGAGCAAGCTCCCTCGCCACGGGTTTGTCAGGCGCCGGAAATAGCGCCGTCCACCAGGGTTTGCGCCTCGTCCACCAGTTGCTTGAGGTGCGCATCGCCGAGGAAACTTTCGGCGTAGATCTTGTAGATGTCCTCGGTACCGGACGGACGCGCGGCGAACCAGCCGTTTTCGGTCATCACCTTCAAGCCGCCGATGGCTTGGTCGTTGCCGGGTGCGTGGCTGAGGATGTTCTGGATCTTTTCCCCGGCCAGCTCGGTGGACGCCACCTGATCAGGCGCCAACTTGCTCAATAGCGCCTTCTGCTGTGGACTGGCCTTGGCATCGACGCGCACCGAGAACGGTTCGCCCAGCTCATCGGTCAGGGCTCGGTAGGCCTGGCTTGGATCGCGACCAGTACGTGCAGTCATCTCTGCCGCAAGCAAGGCTGGAATCAGGCCGTCCTTGTCAGTGCTCCAGACGCCGCCATCCTTGCGCAGGAACGAAGCACCGGCACTTTCTTCGCCACCAAAGCCCAAGGAGCCATCGAACAGGCCGTCGGCAAACCATTTGAAACCTACCGGTACTTCATAGAGGCGACGGCCCAGGCGCTTGGCGACGCGATCAATCAGGCCGCTGCTGACCACCGTCTTGCCCACGGCCGCATCGGCGCGCCATTGCGGACGGTTCTGGAACAGATAATCGATGGACACCGCCAGGTAGTTGTTCGGCGCCAGCAGGCCGCCGGATGGCGTCACGATGCCGTGGCGGTCATGGTCCGGATCGCAGGCAAAGGCCACGTCAAAACGCTCCTTCAGGCCAATCAACCCTTGCATTGCGTGGCTGGAGGACGGGTCCATGCGGATCTGGCCGTCCCAGTCCACGGTCATGAAGCGAAAGGTGGCGTCCACATGGGTGTTCACCACTTCCAGGTCCAGGCGGTAATGTTCGGCAATGGCCGGCCAGTAGCGCACCCCTGCACCGCCCAGGGGATCGACGCCCAGATGCAGCCCCGCGCCTCGAATGGCATCGAAATCAATGACGTTGATCAGGTCCGCCACGTATGTATTGACGTAGTCATGGCGGTGGGTGGTATCGGCCTTCAGTGCCTGCTCGTAGCTGATACGCTTGACCCCTGCCAGTTGGTTGGCCAGCAGTTCGTTGGCCTTGGCTTCGATCCACTTGGTGATGTGGGTATCGGCGGGGCCGCCGTTGGTGGGGTTGTACTTGTAGCCGCCGCTTTGCGGTGGGTTGTGGGACGGCGTGATGACGATACCGTCCGCCAGGCCCGTGGTGCGGCCACGGTTATAGCAAAGAATGGCGTGGGAAACCGCAGGCGTCGGGGTGTACTCGTCGCCCTCGGCGATCATCACGGTCACGCCGTTGGCCGCGAACACCTCCAGTGCGCTGGTGCCCGCCGGGGTCGACAGCGCGTGGGTGTCGATACCGATGAACAGCGGACCGGTGATGCCCTGGGCTTCACGGTAGAGGCAGATCGCCTGGCTGATAGCCAGCACGTGCCACTCGTTGAAGCCCAGGTCAAAGGAGCTGCCACGATGACCGGAAGTGCCGAACGCCACACGCTGGGTTGCCACCGAGGCATCGGGTCGGCCGGTGTAGTAGGCCGTCACCAGTCGCGGGATATCGATCAACAACTCTGCCGGTGCCGGCTTGCCCGCAAATGGACTGACTGTCATGCAAAACCTCTGGATAGTGGCTCGGGAAATGGGATGCAGTTTACTGACAGTTCGACCATGGCGCGACGGGTTCGATCCATTTCGGTCCGTTACGATTGTTCGAGCCTCAGGGCATCCGCCAACGCGCAAATTACGGCGTCAAGATCATGCGCCCCATCCAGGGCATGTGTCAGGCGCAAGTGCTGCCCATACAGCCCCTGAAGGCTGAACAGTTCTCCCGGCGCGATGACGATTCGCTGGGCCAGCAACCGATGGAAAACCCGGCGCAGCTCAACCCGCCGCGTCGAGCGCATCCAGATCGTCGCACCGCCCTGGGGCTCAGCCCATTGCAGGCTGTCACCCAACCTCTCGCGCAGCAGTTGCGTGGCTGATGCCGCGCTTTCCCGCAGCAGGCGCCGCAGAACCAATAAATGCTGGTCGATCCGGCCGTTGCTGTACAAGCGGGCAATGGCTTTTTGCCGAATCGGCGACAGACGAAACGCGCGCAGCAGGAAATGTCGCTGCAGGTGCAGGGTCAACTGGCGCGATAGCACGTAGCCATACGGTGCCTCTGGCCCGATGGTTTTTTCGAAGGTGGAGTAGACGATCAACCGATCCGGGTCGAGCAAGTCCCGAAAAGGCGTAACGCCGGTATCGAATGCCAGGTCCGTATGGCTGTCGTTCTCCAGCACCCAGGTGCCGTGGCGCTCCAGTAATTGCGCCACGGCGCGTCGGTTGTCTTCAGGAACCAACGTCCCCCTGGGCATGTTCAGGGATGAAGACAGCACGGCCAGGCGCACCGTTTCGCTTAGCAGCAGTTGCTCCATCTGCTCGATATCGATCTGCCCGCCCGACTGCAGCGGCAGCTCGATGACGTGGACATCGGCTGTCTGCAGCAAGCGCAAGACCGTCCAATCACAGGGCGACTCGATCAGCACCGTGGCGCCCCTGAGGGCCAGCACGGCGATCAGGATGTCCAGGACACCCCTCAGATCGGCGCCGATATAGACGTCATCGGCATTCCAGCAGCGCGCCGGCGAGGAGGTGTAGCGGGCTGCCAGCGCGGTGCGCAGCTCCAGCTCGCCCCAAGGCTGCGAGGGCGCTTGCGAGGAGCGTGGGTACTGGCGCAACAACTCCCGTTCGAGCAACAGCAAAGGGCTGTCCAGCGGCTGCATCGCCGCCGGTTCATCTGCACTGAGCACCCGCATGCCCGGACGCCGCGCATTGACGTACAGGGTTTCGAGCAAGTCATCCCCGCCGCCCAGAGTCGCAACACTCGGCACCGGTAGCGCGTAATAGCCGGACTTGGCAATCGAATAGACCCGCCCTTCTTTCTCCAGCAACGAATAGGCGTACTGAATGGTTGAAATCGACACATTCAAACGCTCGGCCAATTGGCGCAGCGATGGCAGGCGCACCCGGGCATCTGCCCCCAGCTCGTTGATCAGCGTGGTCAGGTACCGATAAACCGCCTGGTAGGCGAAGTCTGTCTCCCGGCAACCTTTCATGGGGTCAGGCCCGGAAATCGGGGTGCGGCCGGCCACCTTACAACGGCAGGAGCAACAACCGGATAGGGGCGGGAGAAGGCCGTCAAACCGCGCGCCTCAGTGCCGTACCGAGCGTTCGCACGGACCATCGCCGCCCTGCCCGGCTTCTGTGCTGTCGTCACGGTCGATGGCGCGCTGCAGGTCAGTCGCCGGGGCCGTATCAGGCTGTTCCGGCAACGCAATGCTGGATCCGTACAGCTTGACGAGGATTTCGATGGGCAGGCCGCTGACTTCGACCATCCACTGCGCCACCTGGTCAGCGATGGTCGCCCCCTGCATGGCCTTGTGCAGGTCCGGCATGGCCACCAGCATGCCGGGGTGACAGCAACGCAGGAAATGCTCCAGGCCAGCACCTTGCGCCACGAAGGGGGCAAACAGCATGCACACCAACTGTGTTTCGTTGAGCCCCAGGACCTTATGCGCGTGAAGCGCGGCCTGTGCACGACGCTCGGGGATCGACACAGGCGAGCCGAAGAGCGTCCGGGCCTGTTCGCAGGCGTGCTCCGGCAAACGCTTGCGATGCATGATCATGATCGCCCGCTGTACATAGTCCCCGTAGCCGGTTTCGTAGCTGCGCCCTTGAATGTAACAAGCATGCAGGCCATGCAAATGAGCCGCCAGAAGCGGATTGAGGTACTCATTCTCACGCGCCGATGGAATGAGTCTATCGGTCCGCACCCTCAGGAATTCGTTGAACAGCGGCCAATTCGTGCCTTCGGAACGAACAACCAGCAGATCGTCGATACCGATAAAGCCCACGCGACGACATGCCTCGAAATGACCCTCGGGCTGCCACGGCGCGATGCGCTCTGGACCATAGAAATGCCCATAGGGGTCGCTGCCCAAGCTATCAAGGTGCGCAAAAAGGCCTTCGAAGCTCCCCGTACTGTCGGTGACCAGGCCGATCTTGCGGGTCGCGCGCTGGAGCCCTGACATGAATTGCCTCTGCTTGCGCGGCGTATCGCTGCTGACCAGCGAATCCACACCGGACTCCCAGCGGGCCATATGCCGATAGAACTCCGCCATCGCCAGATAGCCTTCATCCCCGAGTTCCAGAAGGCTGTCTGCCGAGCGCAGGTGCCCCAGTGTAAGCATGTCCATCCGATTGGCTTCGTACCCCGCCGCTGACAGAGGTTGCTTGTGATTGAACGGCACCACTTCCCGATTATCGGCCATCAGCAATTCGACCCGGGGATCGTCGTAGACAAACAGCGCGCTGTAGCAGCGGTGGATGTTTTCCAGCGTCGCCTGGGTGGTTTCGCTCAGGCGGGGCGTGGCGACGCGCAAGGCGAACGTCACCGGATTCCTGCCGGCAATGCTCAACTGCGCGGCCCGCAAAGCGGTCAGGACGTAGAAGCCTTCCCGACTGCCGTTCTGAACGGTCAGCACACGATAATCCCCGATCCGCTCGATGCCGCCGGCGGCGACAATCAAGCGCTGGATCAAAAGCTGCAACGCGGTACGTTCCGCCCGGGAATAAAAACCAGACAGTCGTTGCAGTATCTGTTGATACACGTGGTTCATTGCTTGCTCATGGATTGCAGTCATAACCGTTTACCTGGAAATTCGAATATCGGTGTCGCACCGCACCAACGTGACAACGCGACGTGTTGGCCTGATGGATTGTTTTAGTACTGCAGAGAGTATTGGCAGCAGAATCAAACTTTGCTTGCCGTAATTATTTGATACATATGCACTAAGTCTGCCTGCAGTTTTTATCTACATCACTTAAGCCACTGATATTGCTGGCGTTACCCACCTGTTTTACGCGTCCTAGGAGAATTCCGACAACGTCCCACAGACAATGAGTACAAGAAATAAAGAACCTGCCGAACATCGATTGGTGCTCTGCCCCGCCCGGTCTTCCCCATGGTCGATAGACCGCCTTGTACCAAGTAACGCTCGATGCGCCTTCAATGTGTCCTGAAGGATCAAGCTGTTCAAAAAAGTTATACCGCGCCACGACTTCTTCCTTGAGATGGAAATCAGCCTTCAATTATCAGGACTTAAACAATGATTAGAAGATACAGATTAAGGACAAAAACCAGTTCAGATGTTCGAGGGCAAACGGAAGGAGTCTCGACGAAGAGACAGGCCAGTCGCAGGGGCGCAGCAGGACGCGGGCGCACCGCCGCCAGGCGGAAGATCAGGAGCGGGCAAAGGATGGCCGATCAGGCCGAAGGCGGCGCAAGAGCCCAGGAACAATGACTCTTGCGCAGGGACAGGTATCAGGCGGTTTCGACAACCTGCAGGGCGACACGCTCCCGGCACGGGCATTCGCCCATGTAGCGGTGCGCTTCGACAAACTCGGCGAACGGGAAGACCCGAGTCTTGAGTGGCAACAGCACGCGATCAGCGGTCAATTGGTTGATATCGCGCAATGCGCGTTGCAGCGCCACCTGGTCCTGGATGATCCCCAATTCCGGCTTGCCGGTGAAGTTGCCGATGCAGTGCACAAAGAACTGAATGTTCTTCTGGAACGCCGCGCAGGCCGGAAAAGGTGTCTGGTTGCCGCCTTGCAAGCCATACAGCACCAGGCTGCCACGGGGGGCCAGGACATCACCGAGCAAAGACATCTGCGGCCCGCCAAGGCCATCGAAGACCACATCGACGCCACGGTTGTCGGTGAGCTTGTTGATTTGCATCAGCAAGTCCTGCTCTTCGGTGACGATGACTTTTTCGGCACCTAGCGACAACAGATATTCACGCTCGTCAGCCGTCTTGGTGGCTGCGATCACCCGTACACCCAAGGCCTTGCCCAACTGGACAAAGGAAGGCCCGGCGCAATGACTGGCATCGGTGACCAAGGCGAACTGCCCGGGTTTGACCCGCGCCAGGTCCATGTAGGCGAAGTAGGCAATCAACAGCGGTGTGTAATGCACCGCGGCTTCGATCGGGCTGAGCACATCGGGATACCGGGTCAGGGCGGTGCGTGGCAGTACGATAACCTCGCCGTAGACCGGATAATCGTTCGGGCTTTCGGCCGGAAAGCTGGCGACCTTGTCGCCCACGGCCAGGTCGTCGACGCCGTCGCCGACGGCCGTGACCACGCCGGCCATTTCATGGCCCAGGCCCGAAGGCAGGCGTGCCTGGGACGACGCCAGGTTCTGGCGCCACAAGGTGTCGTACCAACTGATGCCGATCGCTTCGACACGGACCTGCACTTCTCCTGGCGCAGGAAGAGCCGCCGCATGCTCTTCGCATTTGAGCACCTCGGCACCACCAAACTTGTGAAAACGGATCGTGCGGGACATCGCAAACCTCGTCAAAGTAACCTCTAATGCCATGAACTCTATCCGGGCTTTGTACCCAAGACCATCAGTGGCTATTAATAGTCGACATGCCTGTCATTGATTCCGCAGTAGGAAAAACGAATCAGTCCTGTAGGACTCAACCTCAAAAAAGCTGAATTAGCCGGTGCAGAGTACCAGCCTTTCCCCGTAAGATTCATGCCGGCCATTGTTGCCATATGGCCGCTCACGTCAAGTTTCCCGAATCTGCCAGGACCCCAGATGAATCGTAATGACCTGCGGCGTGTCGACCTGAACCTGTTGATCGTGTTCGAAACATTGATGCATGAACGCAGTGTGACCCGGGCGGCCGAGAAATTGTTCCTTGGCCAACCGGCCATCAGCGCCGCGCTGTCACGCCTGCGCAGCCTGTTCGATGACCCACTGTTCGTACGCACGGGCAGAAGCATGGAGCCCACGGCCCGGGCGGTCGAGATCTTCGCCCTGCTCTCTCCGGCGCTGGATTCGATTTCCACGGCGGTCAGCCGCGCGGCGGAATTCGACCCGGCCACCAGCACCTCGGTGTTTCGCATCGGCCTGTCGGACGATGCCGAGTTCGCCCTGCTGCCGATGCTGCTCAAGCGCCTGCGCGCCGAAGCCCCAGGCATTGTGCTGGTGGTTCGCCGAGTCAATTACATCCTGATGCCCGGCTTGCTGGCCTCCGGTGAAATATCCATTGGGGTCAGCTATACCGACGATTTGCCGGCCAACGCCAAGCGCAAGGTCCTGCGGCGCAGCATGCCCAAGGTGCTGCGAGCCGACACCGCACCGGGACGCCTTAGCCTGGATGAGTTCTGCGCCCGCCCCCACGCACTGGTGTCCTTCGCCGGTGACTTGAGCGGCTTCATCGACGAAGAGCTGGAAAAACTCGACCGCAAGCGCCACGTGGTGCTGGCCGTGCCGCAATTCAATGGCTTGAGCACGCTGCTGTCAGGCACCGACATCATCGCAACGGTGCCCGACTACACCGCCGACGCCCTGACCGCCGCCGGCGGCGTGCGCGCTGAAGACCCGCCCATACCGGTGCGCAGCTTCGAACTGCACATGGCCTGGCGCGGATCCCAGGACAACGACCCGGGCGAGCGCTGGTTGCGTTCGCGGATTCAGATGTTTTTTGGCGATCCTGAGAGTCTTTAGGTGTCGTTGGGCAGGCTGTTTATCTGATCATTTCTGGCTTTTCATAGCCATGGAGATCCATCCACTTCCAGTGGATTGCTACATTGGGGGCGCATCTGAGAGCATGCTTTGAATGGTTTGAAAAGGATGCCCCCAGCCTAATGCCCATTCAGAATGTCGCGGCGTATTGCCTGCCCCATTGAGCTGACTCTGGCGCCATGATGAGATTGGATAACCACCTATCTTTCAACTGACCGGCGGCGATGGATATCCCTGATAGACGTAAGAGAAACGCCATGCTGAGCGCTGAGTGGCACTTCAGCGAGCAACTGATTGGGCGACAGTTGCAATGTCAGGATCTGTTGCTTCAGCCGTTCGTAGAGACCTTGCTCGCTATTCACGACAACTCCGTCGGTTGCTTGCCTGCTCGCCCCACCCCTTTACAGCCTCGAAATTGCCCCAGTCCCCGCGACTGGGGCGATAAGGCCGTCACGCCCTCTGCAGCACTCAGGAGGCGTCGATCCAGATGGTTTTTATCTCGGTGTATTGGTCGTGCGCCCAGATGGATTTGTCCCGCCCACCGAACCCCGACTCCTTGTAACCACCGAAGGGTGTAGACGCATCCCCCTCTCCAAAACAGTTGACGGTCACAATGCCGGCGCGGATGCCGCGTGAGAGCTTCAGCGCATTACGCAGGTTGCCGGTATACGCCGACGCTGCCAAACCATAGGCCGTATCGTTGGCCAGTTTGATGGCTTCATCAAGGGTATTGAAGGTGGTGACACTTAGCACAGGGCCGAAAATTTCCTCTTGGAACAGGCGACTGCTACGCCCTACTCCGTCCAGGATGGTCGGCTCTACGAAGATATTGTCAACAGTATTGCCGCCCGCCAGAACAGTCAGCTTTTCGTCCTTGGCATGCTCGATGTAGGACCGCACTTTCTCAAAATGCGCTTTGCTGACCATTGAACCCAAGCGGTTGTCCGGGTCAAGTGGGTCGCCCATTTTCCAGTCTTTGAGGTGCACCTGAATACGCTCAAGCAACGCTTCCTTGATATCGGTATGAACGAGCAGGCGCGAAGACGCCGAACAGTTTTCGCCCATGTTCCAAAAGGCACCGTTCACCACATGCTGCGCGACTTGGTCAATATCCTCGGCATCATTCATCACCACCGCTGGGTTTTTGCCGCCACATTCCAGCACGATGCGCTTGAGGTTGGATTCACTGGAGTACTTGAGGAAAATCCGGCCCGTATCGGTCGAGCCGGTAAAGCTGACCATGGCCACGTCACCATGCCGGCCCAACGGTTCACCTGCCTCCTTGCCGCCACCAGGCACCACATTGAACACGCCGGCGGGAACACCGGCCTGATACGCCAGCTCAGCGACACGCAGCGCGCTCAGCGAGGTTTCCTTTGCTGGCTTGACCACGATCGAGCAACCTGCGGCCAACGACGGACCGATTTTCCAGGCGAGCATCAGCAGCGGAAAATTCCACGGCAGCACCAGGCCCACTACGCCGATGGGCTCGCGTACCACCATAGTCACAGCGCCCGAACCCACCGGCGCGGTAGCGTCGTAGATCTTGTCGATCAGTTCGGCGTGCCAACGCAGCGTGTGGATTGTCTCTGGTACATCAACGTTCTGGCACTCGCGGATGGGTTTGCCGCTGTCCAGGCTTTCAAGTACCGCCAGTTCGTGCGAGTTGTCTTCCAACAACTGGGCAAAACGCAGCAGCACGCTTTTACGTACAGCAGGTGAAAGACCCTGCCAGCGTGCATCCTCAAACGCTGCCTTGGCAGCCGCCACCGCCACGTCTACGTCCTCGGCATCACAGGCCGAAATCTCGGCCAGTACGTCACCGGTGGCCGGGTTGGTGGTGGTGAACGTACGGCCTGATTTCGCGCTGCGAAACTGGCCGTCAATGAACGCCTGAGTGCGAAACTCAAGCTTGCCGGCCAGTTCGCGGTAGGCTTCTTTACTCAGCAAATCGGCCATTTCAAGCACCTCCCACAATGTGCGCAACGTTTTGTTTAAGCGTTTGGATCACCGCCCTCAGCGCCTGCTTCTCGGATTCTTCCAACGCTTGCAATGGCGCGCGGACACCACCGGCACGCAAGCCAATCAGCTCACTGCCATGCTTGATCGATTGCACAAACTTGCCGCCTTCAAGAAAGTCCATCAACGGCAGCAGGGCCGACATGATGCGGCGGCCTTTGTCGAAGTCCTTTTCAATCACGCAGGCTTCATACAGCGCAACGTGTTCGCGAGGAATGAAATTGGAGCCGGCGCATACCCAGCTGCGAGCGCCCCAGGCGAAGAACTCCAGGGCTTGATCATCCCAACCGCACGAGATCTGGATCGAAGGATGGGCGCAGGCCAGGCGATGCAGGCGATTCATTTCCCCGGAGCTTTCTTTGATTGCTTCAATGTTTTTGCACTGCGCAATCGCTTCGAAGAACTCATCCCCCATCGCCACCCCCATACGCGCCGGGTAGTTGTAGAGCATGATGGGGAGGCCTGCTGCCTTGTCTACCGCCAGCACATGGGCGGCGATTTCTTTTTGGGTGGGCAAGGCATAAGGCGGCGAACCCACCAGGATCGCATCTGCCTTGATCGCTTTCGCTTGCTCAGCGAAATACACCGAATCCTCGGTTCTGATCCCGCCGGTGCCGACAACCAGCGGCAGACGACCTTGCAGGACACTCTTCGCACGTTCAGCCACCGCCAGACGCTCAGCAGGCGTATGAGCGTAATACTCGCCCGTGGAGCCGCCGATAATGATGCCGTGAACCTTGGACTCGACCAGGTATTCAAGCACTTCATCAAAGACCGAGTAATCAACTTGACCATCCGAAGAGAGCGGAGTTATCGCGGGGGTAAAAATGCCGTCAAAGTTCATGCTGTTTTCTCCAGTAATTCCAAGGGTTGATCCAGGGGTTGCTAATTCAACGAGGCGGCTTGTTGCAGGTTGAGTGACCGCGTTTCAGGCGCCAGCACCCAAGACAACACGAGCCCCACCAACGAAATGGCGGCGGCGACATACAGGGTCTCGGCGACCCCTAACTTGTTCAATGAAATAGGCGCCAAGTAAGTGCCCGCGGCAGCCCCGATGCGTGAGAGCGACGTGCCTACGCCGACCGCAAAAGCGCGAATTTCTGTGGAAAACAGTTCATTGGGATAAACCAGTGTGAGCACTTGTGCGCCGCCGATAAACAGGGCGTAAACGACGAAAAAGAACAGCACCAGAAGGCTAGGGCCCGCATGGCCGATGGCCAGACCCAACAACGCCAAGCCTGAACACAGGAAACTGTAAATAAGCAGATTTCGCCGACCGATCGAATTGATTATCCGGGTGGAGATAATGCAGCCGATGACGAAGAACAATGTGATCGCAACCGAGCCCAGCGAGGCCGAATCACCGGTAATTTTCAACGCCGCCAACACCTTGGGGGCGAATGCATAAACAGCGAACAGCGGCACGACAGAACAGGTCCAGAACACCACCACAAACAACATGCGCTTACCGTAACCGGAATGCACAAGATTGAAGATCGTGATCTTTTCGCCGGAAGGTTCCTCGGGCAGATTAGCCAGCGAGAAATGCTCGCCATACACCTGCTTGATAATCGCCTCGGCCTCCGCTGTTCGCCCCTGCTTGATCAGCCAACGCGGTGATTCCGGCGTGCCCAGACGCACGATAAACAACAGGACGCCGATGACTGCGGCGCTGGCCAGTACCAGTCGCCAGGCATCCGAACCCAATGCATTGAACATGACTTCGCCGACGATGTAGGCGGTCGCGGCACCAGCGAACCAGAGGATGGTCAGCATCGCCAATCGTGGGCCACGGAATTTCTTGGGAAGGAATTCGACGAGTAACGATGTTGCCACTGGGTATTCGATACCAACGGCAATACCCAACAACAACCGCAGGAAAAATATAACGATGGCCGACTCGGCCCAATATTGCGCCAGGGACGCGACGATGAATAAGGTAGGCCCCGCAAACAAGAGATGTTTGCGCCCCATGACATCGGTCAACCAACCGCCCAGGAAGCCACCGAAAAAAATCCCGATCAATGCGGAGGCGGCAATCATGCCCTCCCAGAAATCATCCAGCGCCAGGGACTTTGACATATGTATCAGCGCGACGCCGATAATACTCAGAACGTATCCGTCAACAAAGGAACCGCCGCCTGAACGAACAGTAAGTAGCCGGTGAAACCCATTGAGCGGGACGTCTTCAATTGAAACAACAGCGCTCTTCATTTCTTGTCCTTATCCTCAGTGCTTGCAATAGCCAGCTAAAGTGACCTCAGCTTTCTCGACCGGCGCGGTACTGCCCCCATTTAAGATTTGCGTTGACACCCCACGAGAGAAACGGCTGCGGCGGGTTACTGTTCGGCCCGGGTGCGTTCAATAGAAAGTCGATCCGTTCATCACGTTGGCCCGCGAGCCACTCTGCAAGCAGTTGCCCTGTCACTGTGCCGCGGGTCACGCCTAGGCCATTGCAACCCAATGCCCCATAAACGTTGGGGGCCAACTCACCAAAGAAACCGTTGTGGTTTCGAGTCATGGCCAATGCACCGCCCCAGGTGTATTCAAAATTGACGTTGGGCAACATGGGAAAGCGTTTATCAAACGAGGCTTTATGTCGGCGTAGGAATCGCTCGTTATATCGACTGTCGCTGCGGCCGTCGGGATTAAAGCTAAAACTGTTTCTGATCAGTAAGCGATTATCCGGTGTACGCCTGACGGTGGTCCCAAATGGATCAGCTGGGATCGCGCCCCAATACGGTTTTCCACCGAGTTGTGCCTGCTCTTCTGGCGTCAATTGCCGCGTAATACTGCCGTAGGTATAGATGGGCAGCATCCGGCCCTTGAGGAAACCAAAGCGCATGCCAAATGAGTTGTTCGCGAGGATCAGCTTGTCGGCGGTGATACTTCCATTGGCATGTTTCAGTACGGTTTTCGCACCGTACTCAACTTCGAGAATCGGCGTACGCTCATACAACGTCACGTTGGCTGGCAGATGGTCAGCGAGCCCCTTGACCAGTGCCGATGGCTGAAGCAGAACGGCACCTGGCGTATATAAAGCTTTGCGGTAGAAGTGCGTACCCAGGTGATGAGGCAGCTCATCTTGCTCAATCATTTGATAAGGCTGATCCAACTTATCCAGCCCACGCCGATAGGCTTCGAGTACCGCGATGCCGCGGTCCTCCACGGCCGCCTGATACTTGCCGCAGGCCTTCATCTGACAGTCGATGCCATGTTGATCGACCAAGTCGCGCAGAATGGATTGCCCCGCCAGATTGAGCTTCAGGCTGGTCCTGGCGAGGGTGATGTCGCCGATGTAATCCTCTGCCCCAATATCATGGGGCAGATCGATAGCGAACCCGGCATTCCTGCCGGATGGCCCCAGGCCGACCTCCTGAGCCTCAACCAGCACGATCTCGTCATTCGGAAAACTCAACGCCAGTTGCCGTGCTGCCGCCAACCCGGTAAAGCCCGCACCAACAATCACCCAACGGGCAGTACTGTGCCCCTGATGGGCGGGATTAGGCTTACGCGGGCGGCTTAAATGAAACCAGCCACAGCTATTATCGTCGGCGGGTAACGAGGTAACTTTCATAATAGTAGGCCGTTAAGTTGAATGCATTACCGGGTCCAACACAACACAATGCGCAGGACGAAATAAACTGAGTAACTAACCGACGACACAGCGGCAAAACGCGTTTCAAAAACCTGCCGCAATGGCATAGCGTTCCGAATTGCTAAAGTCGCTGGAATAGTAGTTATCCCGGAACGTCATGGGCGGCAGGCCGAACAAATCCTTGAAGCGCTTATAAAAGTGCGGATAGCTGACAAAACCGGTAGCGAGTGCCACGTCCGTCAACGAGCGATTACTTTGAGTAATCAGTTGGCGGGCGCGGGTAAGTCGCAGTTCCAGGTAGTAGCGGTTGGGCGCCGCGTTTAAATAGCGCGCAAATCTGCGCTCAAGCTGTCTACGCGAAACCCCCACGTGGCTGGCGATCTCATCGATTTCCATGGGTTCTTCAATGTGGTTTTCCATCAGCGAGACCGCAACGTTCAGAGGGCGAGGTACCGGTTTAACCAGGCTGACAGCACCTAGGGTTACAGTATTGAATTGAGGCTTTTTGGGTTGATGTACACGTTTGATTTCATCCACCAGATCAGCATCGCGCTGTGAGCTGAGGTCCTGCATGATTGCCAGGATCATATCCAGCGTGGATGAAGCACCAGCGCACGTCGCGCGCCGCTGGGTAAAGGTGTATTCGGACTCCCCCGTTTTCACTTGGGGGTAATACTCGTTTATCAACGCACAACTATCGGCATGACAGGCGCAATCCTGGTCATCGAGCAAGCCCGCATCGGCCAGGTAAAACGCAGCATTCCATACACCAGCGACGATGCCCCTTCCCCCTGCCGCCTTTTTCAATGCGCGGCGAATGGTGGGGTTGCTGGACAGCCTTACCCGCTGGCCACCGATAACCACAAGTGCATCGTGATTGATTTTTTCAACGTTCAAACGTTCCGACGACAACGGTATGCCGATATCACTTTCAACCAGTCCGCCCAAGAGCGAATACGTCGATACTTTGTAGACGGTATTACTGTTGATCAGATTGCCGGTCGCCAGCGCGTCCATCGCTGTTGAGAGTGCGGTTAATGAAAAGTGGTCGAGCAAAATGAATGCCACCCGTACAACTTTTTCATGACCGACCGAGTCGGTAGTTTGCCGAAATCCAATATTCTGGAACTTCAACGAGCTTTGGAAGGTATCCATTATCTTCGCCACCTGATCACTTTATTACGTAAAACAAACGCAGCCGGTCCCGCGTACGGCCAGCTCAATCGAGCTGGCAGCACTTTCCTTGCTGTTTTCTATTGCTTGGCTGCGGCGCGCGCGTCACTCAACCAACCATCGTATTGCGCCTGGTGAGCCTTGATCCATTCGGCCGCATGGCGCTTGATGTCAGCGAGTGATTTCTCACCCTTTTGCATGCGCAGGTTCTGGGCACTTTCGTCGTCCGTGGTGATACTGACTTCCGACAGAAACTTGCGAGCCACCGGGTTCTTCTCGGCAAACTCTTTGTTCATCACAGCGTTAACGGTATCCACCGGGAAACCGAGATTTTTACCCTGATAAAAGGTGTCTTTACTGTCTTGGCCATCAGGCAACGAGGTGAACGGAACCGGCAGCCATACGACGTCGCGCCCTTCCACCAGCACGCTGGAGATCCATTGCGGCACCCAGGTGAAATACAACACGGGTTTGCCCTGCTGGAACCTGGCGATAGTATCTGCCATCAGCGCGAAGTAAGAACCCCGGTTGTCCACGACGGTTGGGCTCAGGCCATAGGCTTTCATGTGGTATTCAACCATCACTTCGCAGCCCCAACCGGGGTTGCAGCCTGTCATGTCTGCCTTGCCATCGCCATTGGCGTCGAACAGCTTGGCGATCTCCGGCTTCTTCAAATCCGAGAGATCCTTGATGTTGTATGCGTCGGCTGTTTTCTTGTCGATCATGTAGCCCTGCAGCACGCCCTTCATGACCTGGCCAACTTTCACCATGGTGTCGTCGCCGCCGCCTTTCTTATAAAAGGCAGCGTGCAGGTTCTCCCACTCATGCACGGTGAAATCCGCATCGCCATAGGAGAGCGCCAGGAACATCGCGGGGTAATCAACTTCCTTTGGGGCCTTCACGTCATAGCCAAGGTCTTTCAAGCCTGCAATCGCCACCTCACCGCGAAAACGCTCTTCAGCGATAGTCGGGAAAATAGGCGTGATGGAAACACCGTCACCCGGTTTGTTTGCATCAGCGGCGTACGCTGCCGAACATGCAGTTGCACCCAACATGGACGCCATCAGCGTCGCGACGACGGTTTGCTTGAGATTTGCAAGTTTCATATTTCACCACGCTTGAATTTATAGTAGGTGAGCAGGTGTGCTTAGTTAGTCACTGGGTGTGCTACGTTCTTTTTCTTCTTGAGTTTCATCACTAGGCCAACCGGCCCGGTTTCGTACCAACGCTGGCCGGTTGCCAGATCACTGCTGCGCTCACCCATCGCTTGGGTCAAACGATCGAGGAAGACAGCCAGGAGTACCAGGCCAGCACCGCCGACGCTGGCCAGCCCCATGTCCAGGCGGCCGATGCCGCTCAATACCATCAGCCCAAGCCCGCCAACGGATATCATCGAAGCAACGACGACCATCGAAAGTGAAAGCATAAGTGTCTGGTTCAATCCGGCCATCATGGTCGGCGCCGCAAGGGGCAGTTGGACCTTCAACAGCATCTGGGTGGCGGTGCAGCCAAACGCACGTGCGGCTTCGACCTTATCGGCGGGTACCTGGCGAATGCCCAAGTTGGTCAGGCGCACCAAGGGCGCAACCGAGAAAATAATCGTCACGATCACGCCTGGAACGTTACCGATGCCAAACAACATCACCACAGGCACCAGGTAAACGAAAGCAGGCAATGTTTGCATCGCGTCCAACACCGGACGCACGATCACTTCCATTCGGTCGCTGCGGGCACAGAAGATGCCCAGGGGAATACCAATAACCGCACAGAAGAGTAATGAAGTCAGGACCAAAGCGAGAGTCACCATGGCATCGGCCCATACACCGATCAAGCCTAGTCCGGTCAATGTAGCGATACTGAAAATTGCGATTCGTTTACCGCCGATCTGCCAACTGATCAATCCGGCGATAAGAATGAATACTGTGGGGGGCACGGAAAGCAGGCCCCACTGAACACCATCAAGCACTTGGTCAACCGGCCATCGAATCGAGCGAAAGACTTCCCGAAAGTTATGTACCAGATAAGTCAGCGTCGCTTCAACCCAAGCGCCCAATGGAACAGTGAAACTTTGGAACGGGTCCAAATAATTAAAGTCCGACATGATACTTCCTCGCCCTCAGAACTTGAGACTGCTCTGATTATTCAAATTAACTATTATTCAGGCAGCTCAGAAGATGGCCTTGAGAAATCGAGCCCTTATACAGGCCAACTTCATCCACCACCGGCATAGGCGTTGCGGAGGCCGCGACGATATGCAGAATCTCTCTGAGCGAAGCTTCTGCTTTTAGGGGGGTGTGACGACCAGGCTCATAGGTGATGCTGGTGTCCTGTTGAGCGATATCGCCCGCTTTCAGGATTCGACTGGTGTCGAATCCATTAAAGAAATCGCGCACGTATTTATTGATGGGGTTGCACAGTAACTCGCGCGGTGTACCAATTTGCACCACCCGACCGCCTTCCATGATTGCGATGCGGTGGCCGATCCGTACGGCCTCTTCAATGTCGTGGGAAATGAAGATGATGGTGCGGTTCTGCTCGGCCTGAAGCTTAATCAATTCGCCCTGCATCTCGCTACGAATCATCGGGTCGAGGGCCGAAAACGCCTCGTCCATCAACAGGATCGCCGGGTCATTGGCCAGGGCTCGGGCGAGGCCGACGCGCTGTTGCATGCCGCCGGAGAGTTGATGGGGAAAGCTGAACTCCTGACCAGCAAGCCCAACCTGGGCCAGCGCGCCCATGGCGCGGCAGTAGCGTTCTTTCTCGGCGACGCCGCTGATCTCCAAACCAAAGCTGACGTTGTCGATGACGCTCATGTGCGGCATCAGCGCAAAGGATTGAAAGACCATGCCCATGTCTTTCCTGCGCACTTGCAGAAGGTCTTTATCCGCCAGACCGGTGATTTCCTTACCATTCAGAAAGATCGAGCCACTGGTGGGTTCAATCAAGCGGTTGAACAAGCGGACCATGGTTGACTTACCGGAGCCCGACAGCCCCATGATGACAAAGATCTCGCCGCGGCGGACGGAAAAGTTCGCATCAAAGACGCCAATAGCTTGCCCGGTTTTTTTAAAGACCTCTTCTTTCGAGGCCCCATCAGCCAGCAACTTCATTGCAAGGTCCGGTTGAGTGCCGAATACCTTATAGACATTTTTGACGGAAATGATTTCGTCGGAATTAGTCATACCTTGCCCCTTCGTGTTCAGCACTATTCGCTTTAAGCGATGCGCAAACGATCGAAAATAGTTTTAAACGGCAGCGGGAATGAATAGAGAGTTTCACGACGGGTTTCCTTTTATTATTTTTTGGCCCCTAGGAAAGAGGGATGTTTCAAATTTAGTAGTAACCCACCGTCAATTCCAACTACATTTACAGGGACAATTGGATAACGTCGGGTTATAGATCGTCTCAAGCGGACAGTTTTCTTGCTGCGGCACACAGGAACGACCCGTAATGTCTCAAAAACGACCTGCACACCGTTTTTACCGCCTGGCTTCAGTTACTCTCGCGTCGCTTCGCTGGGGAGCGGCTGCATGAGGAGAACGTAAGGATGTCAAAGCATGTCGACCCTGACAGCATTCTGCTGAAAATGCCGTCGTTGAGGGCCGTGAAAGCGTTTGTAGCGGCTGCCAAGTACGAGAGCTTCACTCTCGGCGCCGAGGCGCTTTGTGTTTCGCAGGCGGCTATCAGCCGGCAGATTCGCGAGCTGGAGGAGTACTTGGGTGCGCAGCTTTTCAACCGCGTAGGGCGTGCTGTCGAACTGACTTCTGCCGGGGCAGTGTTCTTTGATGCCGCGCAGCTGTCATTTGTAAACATCGCCCAGGCAGCCGAGCGAATCCGCAGCAGCCAGTCCTCCAAAAAAATGCTGACCGTCTGCTGCTCTCCCGCCTTTTCCGCCCTATGGCTGTCAGACCACCTGCCCGAATTCATCAGACAAAACCCCGGCATTGAGTTGAACCTGGTCACGACGCAGAACTTCCTGACCATGGAGCCCGGGGTACAGCCGGACGTCTTCATTACCAAAATGGCCCGTGTCCGGGACGACTATAAAAGCTACCCGTTGTGCCATGACGTGATCTATCCCGTGTGCAGCCCGCAATTTTTGGAGCAACACCCGGAAATCTCGACGATCGAAGGCCTGAGAGACTCAGCCCTGCTGAACCTGAGCCCCTACGGACGATCCCAGGTAGCCGAGCACGTTGACTGGGGTGTCTGGTTTGCCTTTCAGTCGATTGACATTGATGATCGCCCGCAAGACAGCCCCCAGATTTTCAATGCCAACGACTACAACTTGCTGATCAGCATGGTGCTGACCCACCAAGGTATCGCCCTGGGTTGGAACCACCTGGTTACCCGGCTGGTAGAGCGTGGGGTGTTGGTGCGGCCGATCCAGCAGCAAGTTCAGCTGCGCAACAGTTCGCACTACTTAAGCTGTCGAGAAAACGCCGAGAACGAAGATGAGCTGCGCCGGTTTCGTGAATGGCTCCTGGCCAAGTTCCCCCGCTGACGCCGCATGCCTTAGAAGCAGAGTCGTCATTTTTGTTATCGATTGCCCTACGAAAATGTTGCTGGAACGGTGAGCCCTCGCTGGATCATCGTGCAGCGACACCATAATGATTTTCGTAAGGAATGCCCGGGATGTCACTGTTCGAATTTTGTCGCGATTTCGATCTCCAACAAGCACCCGCCCACACGCAAGCGATACTCAGAAACAGCCTGTTGGATATCGTCGGTGTGATGGCCGGTGCGGCATCCAATGACACCAGCGAGATAATGCGCAGCTATGCACGCCTCCACTACCCCGGTGGTGTGTACACCAGTCGGCTGATGTTCGATGGCCAGCGCGTCAGTATGCTTGGAGCCGCCTGGGCTGGCGGATTTTCCGCAGACAGCCTGGACGCTCACGAAGGGCACTTCAAATCCAAAGGGCACGCCGGCGCAACGGTGGTTCCGGCGTTGCTGGCCCTGGCCGACGCATTGCACCACAACGGCCTGGAGATCAGCGGGCACGAACTTCTTTCGGTGCTGTGCATTGGCTATGAAACCGCGCTGCGCGCTGGCACTGCATTGATGGCAACCTCACCCACCTACCACGCTTCTGGTGGTTTTTCCGCCATGGGCGTGGTGTGTGCTGGAGCACGATTGCTTGAGTTCGATGAGCCGACCTTTCGGCACGCATTGGGCATTGCCGAGTATTTCAGCGCACGCTGCCCAATGATGCGTGTGGTGCTGGCACCGACCATGTTGCGCGATGCACATGGAGCAGGCGCTTACGTTGGCTTGAATGCACTGTTGATGGCGCAGGCAGGCATGACCGGTGCCCCCGCGGAGATCGTGGAAGACCCAAGTGTCGCGCCGCACTGGGCGGATATAGGAAACCGCTGGGAAATCGATAGCCAGTACTTCAAACCATGGCCCGTATGCCGATGGGCACAACCCGCCTTGACGGCAATGCTTGAATTACAGCGCCAGCATCCCGAAGTGAGCGCGAGCACTCTTGAAACAATTCGCGTGGAAACGTTCTTCGAATCGATGTGCCTGCAGGGCCATACCCCACGTAACGCAGATGAAGCCCAATACGCGTTGGCGTTTCCGCTGGCAGCGCTGATTGTGCGAGGCAAGCTGGGGCCTGATGAAATCACGGGGGGCTCAATCACCGCACCCGATATTCTCTCGCTGAGTTCACGCATCGAGATTGTCGAAGCGGCGGATATTTCCGCGCGTTTCCCGGATGAAATTCTTTCCAGACTTACCCTTACCTTGAAAGACGGTACGATCATCGTCAGCCCTGTGACAGCGGCAAAAGGTGATCCGCACACCGCGATGACGGCCGCTGAGCTGGATGGAAAATTCGACCTGTTCAGTAGCAATCTTGGAGTTGAACGAAGCCTTGCGGTGAAGCACGCGATTCATTCATTGGGTCAGGCGCACTCAGCCATTACGACGCTGGAGCCTATATTTTCAGGCGTTACGCATTCCGAGGAAGCGGCTGATCGATAACCTGGAATTATTGATTGCCCCTACGAAATGTCGTTTGCGGGCGTCGCGACAGCCCCCTAGGCTGTCATCTATCTAAAAAAGGCCATGAAGTTATTGCACCGCTACTAAGCAGCCAACCGATGCCGAACTTTTAGAGCACTACAAAAGTCACCGTTAAAGGTGAGCGCTCACGTTATTTATCCTGGGAGGATAAGATGGATAATAAAGAAACCGTGTTTGACCTGATTGCCCAACGTAAACCATGGCACTCACTCCCGGGAAAGCTCTATAGCAGCGAAGGCGTCTATCGCCAGGACCTTGAGCAAATTTGGCACAAAGACTGGATCTTCGCCGGACACACGTTTGAACTGGAAAAGCCCGGTCAGTACTTCACGCTGCAAGTGGGTGACTACCCGGTGGCTGTGGTACGCGGCAAGGACGGCCAGGTGCGAGCATTTCACAATGCTTGCCGCCACCGTGGCGCCAAGATTTGTGAAGCCGACCATGGCAAAGTCGCCAAAATGGTGTGCCCTTACCACAAGTGGACCTACGAGCTGGACGGCAACCTGCTATTCGCCGGGAACATGGGGCAGGATTTCGACAAATCCGAATACAACCTCAAAAGCGTTCACTGCGAAATCGTGAACACCTTTATTTATGTGTGTGTCGCGAGCAAAGCACCGGATTTCGAACACTTCCGTACCGCCGTGACCCCCTTTGTCGCCCCGCATAACCTCGATGACTGCAAAGTGGCCTTTGAGTCCAATATCGTCGAGAAAGGCAATTGGAAACTGGTCTTCGAAAATAACCGTGAGTGCTACCACTGCGACGGATCTCACCCCGAGCTGCTGCAATCGTTCGTGGACAACCTTTCCGTGGGCGGCACCAGCGGCGACGACGACCCCGAGCTTTCCGCTTACTGGAACAAATGCGAAAAAGCCGGCTTGCCGAGCCGCTTGGTGATGGACATCAAAGGCCAGTTCCGCATGACCCGCATCCCATTGTCCAAGGGCGCGGTGAGCTACACCATGGATGGCAAGCCCGCAGTGACCAGCCGCCTGGATACCACCGGCGAAGCGGATATCGGCGCACTGCTGTACTTCAACTATCCGTCGACGTGGAACCACTTCCTGGGGGACCACGCTCTGAGCTTCCGCGTGCTCCCCATCAGCGCGACGGAAACCTTGGTGACCACCAAGTGGTTGGTGCTCAAAACTGCCGTAGAAGGCGTGGACTACGACATTGATCGACTGACAAAGGTATGGATCGCGACCAACGATCAGGACCGCACTCTGGTAGAAGGCACGCAGCGTGGTGTGACTTCACCCTCTTATGAGCCAGGCCCGTATTCCGAGACCGCCGAGACCGGTGTCTGCCAATTCGATGATTGGTATTGCGCCACCATGATGGAAAGGATCAAGGGGCCTATCCCCTTGAAGTCTGTCGGATAATAACGATGCCTGATGGGTAAGCCTTTCAATACAGTCGTGCATTGAAAGGCTTACGCCTTAGCAACTTGTCCCTTCCTCCTTCCAGGCCTCAGCGCAGTCGCTGCCAGGCCTTTCTTCGTGTGCCTGTTTGGGTGATTCAAATGACTACGTCATCGTTAGCGATCAACGCCAATTACGGCGAACGCACGTCAACCCGTATTGCTTTCCTGATCGCAGGGCTTGTCATGTCGGCATGGGCGCCCTTAGTGCCGCTTGCCAAGGCGCGCACGGGGTTGGACGAAAGCGGGTTGGGGCTTTTGCTGCTGGGCCTGGGCGTGGGGTCGATTGTTGCCATGCCGTTTGCCGGGCACCTCACCGCACGTTACGGCTGCCGCCCAGTCATTGTGTGTTCCACTGCGACTTTATGTGTATTGCTTGTACTGTTGAGCAGCCTCAGTTGGCTGCCGGGCCTGGCATTGGCCGTAGTGCTGTTTGGCGCGGCTATGGGCATGCTGGATTGTGCGATGAACATTCAGTCCATCATTGTGGAAAAAAACAGTGGCGAGGCACTTCAGTCGGGGTTCCATGGCCTGTACAGCGTCGGAGGCATTCTGGGTGCCGGCGCGTTGACTGCACTGTTGAGCATAGGATTAGAACCGGTGTTTTCAGTGCTGTGCGTCGTCATCGTGGTAATGGGGTGCCTGTATAAAGCGATTCCAAGTTTATTGACCTATGGAACCGAAAAAAACGGCCCGATCTTTGCGATCCCAAAAGGCATTGTCTTTTTACTGGGCGCGCTGTGCTTCATCGTTTTTTTAACCGAAGGCGCAGTACTGGACTGGGGTGCTGTCTTTCTCGTATCCAGCCGGAACATGGAGCCCACCTTGGCCGGCTTGGGTTATGCCAGTTTTGCGGCGGCGATGACCCTGGGACGGCTGACAGGGGATGCCCTCGTACGCAGATTCGGCGGCGTGCGCGTGGTGGCTTATGGCGGAATGATTGCTGCCACCGGCATGCTCGTATCGCTTGGATTCGAGGGCTGGCCTGCCTCGTTACTGGGATATGCATTGCTCGGCGCAGGATGCTCGAACATTGTTCCCGTGCTGTTTACCGCCACCGGAAAACAGGACCGCATGCCCCAAAGAGTCGCCATACCGGCGGTTATCTCCATGGGCTATGCAGGAATTTTGATAGGCCCGGCGGTGATCGGTTTCGTTGCCCATATGAGCAGTCTTTCATTTGCGTTAGGGGGCCTGGTGTTTCTTCTACTATTTGTGAGCGCTGCCGCGCACTGTCTGCGCGTGTGATCCATCAATATTTGGATAACTAGAGATTATCGCTGAATAGGGGCTGAGAAACAGGCCCGACAAGTTCGCTTAGGGATATCCACTCATATTCCATATCCTTTTCCGAACGACCACGGATTTGCCACATTCGGGTTCTCATCCAGTATCGGGAGGCGCACTGAATACCAACCACGGCCACCCAGATCCATGTCATAAATCGCCACTCGCGATCACTCCCACACCCAGTGCAATTGGGGCAAAAATTGGGGCAAAATTCTATGTTTTCTGGCTGTAACTACCGTTTTAGAGCCCAGTCAAAATGTTCTTTGGCGATCCAGAGAGCCTCTAGAAAATAAACGGTACTCACCCTTCGAACAGCCATAACCTCAAAACACAAAACCATGCCCTAACTCCCCTTCCATCCATCCCAGAAATCGCCTGACCCTGGGATAACTGGAATGAGCCTTCGGGAAAACCAGATGGTGGGCAGCTACCGCAGCGCTCAGCGCTTCGGGGGCGACTTCAATCAGTGAGCCGCTGGCGAGGTATTTTTGCGCCAGCAGTGTGCTTTCGAGGGCGAATCCCAAGCCGTGGCTCGCCGCTTCCAGGCTCATGTAGGATCGGTCAAAACTCAAGGCGTAGGGTTTTTCGGGGTGTGCCAGGCCATGCTGGGCGAACCACTCGGGCCATCGGAGCAAGGTCGCTTCGGAAAGAATCAGATCTTGCGCCAGCAGATCCGCGGCGGTGTTCACCGTGCAGCGCGCGATCAGCTTGGGCGAGGCCAGCACAGCGAAGCTTTCGTTGCGCACGGTGCGCACTTCATAGCTGGGCCACTCGGGCCGGCCATGACGAATATCGACATCGATCTTGTCGTGGCTGAAATGCAGCGATTCATACGAGCAAGACAAGTTGATTTGGATGTCCGGGTTGGTCAAGCGAAACGACTCCAACCGGGGCATCAGCCAGAGCAAGCCGAAGCTGGGTGAGGAATGCAGCCGCAGGCAATCCAGGCTCACGTCACTCGCGGCCCGCTCCGTAGCGACTTCAAGACTCTGCAACAGACCGGAAATGTCCTTCAAGTACTGCGCACCCACGGGGGTCAGCGTTACGCCGCGCGCCGCCCGGACGAACAACTGTCGCCCAATCATGACCTCCAGCTTGGCCAGTTGGTGGCTGATCGCTGAGGGCGTGAGGTCCAGCACTTCGGCGGCCCTTGCCAGGTTGCCGAAACGGGCGGTTTGCTCGAAGGCTTGAATTGCTCTCAGCGGTGGCAGCTTGGATGAAGGGATATCGTCCTGGTGCATCAGTGTCCAGCCTATTGTTTTGGTCTCGAACGGGTAATCCCATTCAAGCATTTGCGGCTTATGTTGACGAGCGCTGAATTTTATTC
Source organism: Pseudomonas fluorescens Q2-87 (assembly GCF_000281895.1). Classification (NCBI taxonomy): domain Bacteria; kingdom Pseudomonadati; phylum Pseudomonadota; class Gammaproteobacteria; order Pseudomonadales; family Pseudomonadaceae; genus Pseudomonas; species Pseudomonas fluorescens. The sequence goes on from NZ_CM001558.1 coordinate 3,155,161, forward strand.
ATGTAGCAGTGACGTTTGCGTTATTGCTCGGCCTGCCGACGGAGACCACTCTGAGTCATCGATTACTGAATCGAACCATAAAAACAATCAGAGGAAATCCTCATGCTTCTTCAAGGCAAAGTCGCGATTATCACTGGCGCTGCATCCGAACGTGGTATCGGCCGCGCAACGGCGATTACCTTCGCCAAACACGGCGCCCGCGTTGTGATCCTGGATCTCGACGAATCCGCCGCCCGTGACGCTGCGGCCTCCCTCGGCGACGGCCATCTGGGCCTGGCCGCCAACGTCGCCGATGAGACACAAGTCAAAGCAGCCGTCGCCAAGGTTATCGAGCAGTACGGCCGTATCGACATACTCATCAATAACGCCGGCATCACGCAACCGATCAAGACCCTGGACATTCGTCCCAGCGATTATGACAAGGTTCTGGATGTAAGCCTGCGCGGCACGCTATTGATGTCGCAGGCGGTCATCCCGGCGATGCGTTCCCAGGCTTCGGGCAGCATCGTCTGCATGTCCTCCGTCTCTGCCCAGCGCGGCGGCGGAATTTTCGGCGGGCCGCACTACAGCGCGGCAAAGGCCGGTGTGCTCGGATTGGGCAAGGCCATGGCGCGGGAGTTTGGCGCGGACAACATTCGCGTCAACTCCATCACGCCAGGTTTGATCCATACCGACATCACCGGCGGCCTGATGCAGGATGATCGGCGCCACGCCATCATCGAAAGCATCCCGCTGGGCCGGCTTGGCGCCGCCCAGGATGTCGCCAATGCGGCGCTGTTTCTTGCCAGCGACTTGTCCTCTTACCTCACCGGCATCACGCTCGATGTAAACGGCGGCATGTTGATCCACTGACGACAGGGATTGCCACACGCTGTCCATTAAGTTCTGGATCGAAGATACGTCGGGCCGCAAGTCCGGCGTTCTATAAAAACAAGAGATCAGACCATCATGATGACCACCATGACACTCGACGCTGTGTCCTCGGTACGCTCAAGCGCGTATCGAAAAACTGCCTGGCGACTGATGCCTTTCCTGATGCTGTGCTACCTGTGCGCTTACCTTGACCGGGTAAATGTCGGGTTCGCAAAGCTGCAGATGATGAATGACCTGTCCCTGAGCGAGACCGTATACGGCCTAGGCGCGGGCGTGTTCTTCCTTGGCTATTTCCTCTGCGAAGTGCCAAGCAACCTCATCCTTCACAAGGTCGGTGCCCGGCGCTGGATCGCGCGCATCATGATCTCGTGGGGCATCATTTCCGCCCTCTTCGCTTTCGTCGAAACCGCCTGGCAGTTCTATACGTTGCGCTTTCTGCTGGGTATCGCCGAGGCCGGTCTCGCGCCGGGCTTGCTGCTTTACCTCACGTACTGGTTCCCCTCCTACCGCCGCGCCAAGATGACCGTGCTGTGGTTCATCGCCATTCCGCTCTCAGGGATGATCGGCGGGCCGCTCTCGGGCTACATCATGACCAAGTTCGCAGGTTTTCATGGCTGGGCGGGCTGGCAGTGGATGTTCGTGATCGAAGCCATTCCGACCGTCATCGTCGGCCTGATGGTGCTGGCTTACCTCAAGGATGGCGTCCACCAGGCGACCTGGCTCACCGACGAAGAAAAAACGCTGGTGAGCAAAGAGTTGGCCGAGGACAACAGCCGCAAGGTCACCCATGCATCGGTCGGGGCGTTCCTGCGGGACCGTCGCCTTTGGACTCTCGCGTGCATCTACTTTTGCGTAGTCATGGGCCAATACGCGATCACCTTTTGGTTGCCGACGCTTATCCGCAACGCCGGGGTAGCCGACCCGATGTACATCGGATTGCTGACCAGTCTCCCCTACCTGTGCGCCATCGTCGCGATGGTCCTCATGGGGCGCAGCGGCGACAAGCACCAAGAACGCCGCTGGCACCTGGTCGGGCCCATGATCGCCGGCGCGCTGGGCCTCACGTTGGCGGCGGTGTTCGGCGCAAACCTGACGCTGTCGGTGTTGTGCCTGTGCCTTGCAGCAGCAGGTGTGCTCTCGGCGTCTTCGCTGTTCTGGATGCTGCCCACCACATTGCTCGGTGGCGTCTCCGCCGCTGCGGGGATCGCCGGAATCAACAGCTTCGCCAATCTTGCGGGTTTCTGCTCGCCGTACCTGATTGGATGGGTCACTACCACGACCGGTTCGAGCGCCATTGGCATGTACCTGATTACCGCTGTGCTGTGTATCGGTGCCTGCCTGGTGCTGCGCATTCCAGCCGCGTCGGTCAATCGTTGAGTTAACGGAGAATTTCCATGACTGTCACATTATCTCGCGCGTCGTCCACCACCCTGGTGCAGCGTGCCCATAACATTCGCCGCCATGCCTTGCGCATGGGTCAAGTCCAGGGCCAGGGCTACGTCGGCCAGGCGCTGGGCGCGGCAGATTTGCTGGCCGTGTCGTACTTTCATGCCTTGAACTACAAGCCCGAAGATCCCGAATGGGAACAGCGTGATCGCTTTTATCTTTCCATCGGCCACTATGCGATCGCGCTATACGCCGCGCTGATCGAAGCTGAAATCATTCCACTGGACGAGCTTGAAACCTACGGTTCGGATGACAGCCGCTTGCCCATGTCCGGCATGGCCGCATACACCCCCGGCATGGAAATCACCGGCGGCTCGCTGGGCCAGGGGCTGGGTATCGCGGTTGGCGCCTGCCTGGGTTTGAAGCGCAAGCAATCCGCCTCTTTCGTCTACAACCTGCTGTCGGATGGCGAGCTGAATGAGGGGTCTACCTGGGAAGCGGTCATGTCCGCTTCGCACTGGAAACTCGACAACCTGATCGCCATCGTCGACGTCAATAACCAGCAAGCCGACGGGCATTCCAGCGAGGTGCTCGCATTTGAACCCATCGTTGACCGATGGCAAGCCTTTGGCTGGTTCACCCAGCGGGTAGACGGCAACGATCTCGACGCTTTGGTCAAGGCGTTCGACGCCGCCCGCCACCATCGCGCCGCGCAACCGCGCGTGGTCATTTGCGATACCAAGATGGGCAAAGGCGTGCCGTTCCTGGAAACCCGCGAAAAAACTCACTTCATCCGCGTGGATGAGCATGAATGGGATGTGGCCCTGAACAACCTCGAAGAAGGCAAGACGCTATGAGTAACGCGACCAACACTACGGCTCAGGCGCCGGCGACCGTGAAGAAAAAACTGACAACTTCCGCAATGATTGCATCGATTGCCGCTGAAGGTCAGGCCACCAGATCCGCACCTTTTGGACATGCCTTGGCCACGCTCGCGGATCAGCGCCAGGATATCGTGGGCTTATCGGCTGACTTGTCCAAATACACCGACCTGCATATTTTTGCGAAAGCGCACCCGGAGCGTTTTTACCAGATGGGCATGGCCGAGCAGTTGTTGATGAGCGCGGCGGCGGGCATGGCTCGGGAGGGATTCGTGCCCTTCGCCACCACTTACGCGGTGTTTGCTTCGCGCCGGGCCTATGACTTCATTTGCATGGCGATTGCCGAGGAAAACCTCAACGTCAAAATCGTTTGTGGCTTGCCCGGGCTCACGACCGGGTATGGTCCCAGCCATCAGGCAACTGATGACTTGGCGATCTTGCGCGCCATGCCCAACCTGATGATTGTCGATCCCTGCGATGCCCTGGAAATCGAACAGGCCGTGCCCGCCATAGCGGCGCATCAAGGCCCGGTGTACATGCGATTGCTGCGGGGTAACGTACCGCTGGTGCTCGACGAATATGACTATACATTCGAGATCGGCAAAGCCAAGACCCTGCGCACCGGCAATGACGTCTTGATCATTTCCACTGGCTTGATGACCATGCGCGCCCTGGAAGCGGCCAAGGCGCTTCAAGCTGACGGCGTGGATGTCGCGGTGCTGCACGTTCCCACCATCAAGCCCTTGGATGAACAAACCATTCTGGCGGAGGCCAGGAAGCCGGGGCGACTGGTAGTGACGGCGGAAAATCATTCCATCATCGGCGGATTGGGCGAAGCGGTGGCAACCGTGCTGTTGCGCAATGCAGTGACGCCGACGTTCAGGCAAATCGCCTTGCCGGACGCCTTTCTCGATGCTGGCGCGCTTCCGACATTGCATGATCGTTACGGTATTTCTACCCAAGCTGTGTGTACGCAGATCAAGGGTTGGTTATAGGGTTTAAATCGGCGGGGGGCCGATCAGCCCCCTGACAAGGAGGAAGTATCCCTTGAACGTTGACCACCTGCTGGACCCCGATTACGCGTTTTTCCTTGAAGAACCCTCCAGCGAATGGACGCTCGCCGCCCTCCCCGGCATCCGAGCCCGAATAGGCGCGAACTCGAAAACCCCCGAGACGTCGCGCGGCGAACAGCGCTGGACAGGCGATACCGCAGATGCCGATGGGGTGCGCCTGTGCATTTACCGACCTGCCCCTGTTATTGAGACCCCATCGCTCCCCTCTATCCTCTACTTGCATGGCGGCGGTTTCGTGCTGGGAAGCCCGGAAATGGCCGACGATTACTTGGCCGATCTCGCTGACGAGTTGCAAGCGGTGATCGTCGCGGTCGATTATCGGCTGGCTCCAGAACATCCATTTCCTGCGCCGCTGGAGGACTGTTACACGGCGCTGGACTGGCTTTTTCGTCAAAGCCATGCGCTTGGCCTCGATCGGCAAAAAGTCGTGATCATGGGCCACAGTGCCGGTGGCGGCCTGGCTGCCACATTGGCCCTGCTGGTTCGCGAGCGCCGCGAGTATTCAGTCGCAGGCCTGCTCATGATTTACCCGATGCTCGACCACCGAACCGGCTCGGCGGCAGCACCTTCGGCCAATCCCACCACCGGCACGTTGAATTGGCGGCCACAGGCCAACCAGTTTTGCTGGCAATGCCTGCAAGGGTCGTATGCCGCCCGAGACGAAAAAGCCTGCCTGTTTTCACCCGCGCTGGCGGATGATCTAGGGGGGTTGCCACGCAGCTTTATCGGCGTCGGAAGCTTGGATCTTTTTCTTGAGGAAGGTGTGGACTTCGCACTGAAACTCTCCCGCTCAGGCGTGTCCAGCGAGCTTCACGTCTACCCGGGCGTCCCGCATATGTTCGATCAGTATCCCGGGCGAATGACCGATCAATGCAGGAGCGATGTCGCGCTTGCCCTTGGCAGAATGTGGACCGCGTCAGCGTGATCTTCACGGCAAGGCCTTTCACTTCAGCCCATTGGACAGAAACTGCTGCAGGCGCTCGCTTTGGGGGTTATCCAGAATCTCTGGCCCACCCTGTTCTTCGACAAGCCCCTGATGGAGAAACAGCAGTTGGTTCGACACCTTGCGTGCAAATCCCATTTCATGGGTCACCATGATCATGGTCCGGCCTTCTTCGGCGAGCCCCTGGATAACCTTCAATACTTCGCCCACCACCTCCGGGTCCAGCGCTGAAGTGGGTTCGTCGAACAACATGACCTCCGGCTCCATGGCCAGCGCACGGGCAATCGCTACGCGCTGCTGTTGGCCGCCTGAAAGAAACGCAGGGAACTGATCGGCAACACGGGCAGGCAAGCCGACTTTATCCAAGTACCGTCGGGCACGGTCTTCTGCATCCTTTTTGCTGATGCCCAGCACACGACGTGGGGCAATGGTGATGTTCTCGAGCACGGACATATGCCCCCACAGATTGAAATGCTGGAACACCATGGCCAAGCGGGTGCGCAATCGCTGCAGTTCTCGATCATCCGCCACCCGCAATCCAGTATGGTTTTTAACCATGCGGATCGGTTTTCCATCCAGGCTCATGGCAACGTCATCAGGGGTTTCAAGAAAATTGATACAGCGCAGGAACGTGCTCTTCCCGGAGCCGCTCGCGCCAATCAGGCTGATGACATCACCTGTTTCCGCTTGAAGGGAAACCCCTTTGAGCACCTCGTGGCTACCGTATTTCTTGTGCAGGCCGTCAACGGTCAATTTGTACATTTTCGGTAATCATCCTCTAAAGCGGAATGGCAGCAGCCGTGTCAGGCAAGGGCTCAGTGCGCCGGGCCCAGGAAAGCCAGCCAATGACGTTCGGCGACTCGGAACAGGCCGACCAGGGCAAAAGTCACTGCCAGATAGATCAGCGCCGCGATCCCAAACGATTGAAAGGTCAAGAAAGTTGCGGAGTTGGCGTCACGCGCCACTTTGAGAATGTCTGGCACCGTGGCGGTGAACGCCACCGTGGTCGAATGCAGCATCAGAATGACTTCGTTGCTGTAATACGGCAGCGAACGACGCAGTGCTGAAGGCATGATCACAAAGGCGTAGAGCTTCCAGCCTGAGAGGCCATACGCTTTCGCAGCCTCGACCTCGCCATGGGCGACGTTGCGAATGGCCCCGGCAAATATTTCGGTGGTGTAGGCGCAAGTATTCAAGGCGAAGGCAAGAATGGTGCAGTTCATGGCATCGCGGAAAAACGCATCCAGCACCGGCTGGGCACGTACCGCAGCCAAGCTGTAGATGCCGGTGTAGCAGATCAGCAACTGGATATAGAGCGGTGTTCCCCTGAACAGGTACGTGTAGAACTGCACCGGCCAGCGCACGTAGAACCTGGGTGAAACGCGAGCGATGGACAGTGGAATCGACACGACGAATCCAATGAAAATCGATGCGCTGAGCAACCACAGCGTCATTGCCAAACCGGTGATTTGGCTTCCATCGCTGTAGACGAAAGAGCGCCAGTATTCCTGCAACAATTCGATCATCGCACCGCCTCCCGTGAGCCCGCCGCGAAATACCGCTCCAGGCAACGCAGGACGACATTGGAGATGCTGGTGATGACCAGGTATGCCAGCGCCGCCAATATCAGAAAAAAGAACAACTGGTAGGTGCTCTTTCCTGCGTCCTGAGCAGCCTTCACCAAGTCGGCCAGGCCGATGATCGACACCAGTGCGGTGGCTTTCAGGATCACCATCCAGTTATTGCCAAGACCCGGAAGCGCGAACCGCATCATTTGCGGGAAGACCACGAAGCGAAAACGTTGGACGCGACTTAGCCCATACGCGGTAGCCGCTTCGACCTGGCCACGGGGAACGGCCAGCATGGCGCCGCGGAAGGTTTCGGTGAAATAGGCGCCATAGATGAACCCCAGGGTGATGATGCCGGCGACGAAGGGGTTGATCTCGATGTACTCCCAGTCCAACGCGTCCGTGATAACCGTCAGCCAGGTTTGCAGGCTGTAGAAAATCAACAGCATCAATACCAGGTCCGGCACCCCACGAATCAGCGTTGTGTAGAGCTGCGCCGGCAAGCGCAGCAGCTTGAGGCTGGAAAGTTTGGCACTGGCCCCGATCAGCCCGAGCAATACGCTGAGCGCCAGGGCGGACAACGAGAGCTTGACGGTCATCCAGGCACCCTCGAGCAGCAAGGGACCGAACCCTTTCATGCTGAATGCGCCGAGCCCCAGGGCACCTAATAGTGTTTCGAACATGATCGACAACCTATAGCGATAGACGCCCATCCAACGGACGAGCGCTGGGGGGTTATTTGCCGCTGTACAGATTCAGATCGCCAAAGTGTTGCTTCTGGATCGAATCGTAAGTGCCTTCGTCGTGCAGGGCCTGGATCGCTTTATCCAGCAGAGCCTTGAGTTGCGCATCGCCCTTGGCAATGCCGATGGCGGTTTTGGTGGGAAGATACGGGCTATCGACCGGTGGGCTCATTTCGTAATCGGCGCCCTGAGGTGACATGATAAATCCCAGCTGCGCTTGGAGGGTGTCCTGCAGGGATGCATCGAGCCGCCCAGCTACCAGGTCGTAATACACCTGGTCCTGGTTTTGATAGGACTGGATCTTTACGCCAGCCTTGTCCAGGACAGCCTTGGCGTAGGCTTCCTGGATACTGCCTTGGAAGTAGCCAACCGTCTTGCCCTTGAGTGACGCCACATCTGAGCTCAGGCCCGAGCCTTTCTTGAACACATAAGACGTGAATCCGGAAAACAGCTCATTTGAAAAATCGATCGCTTTTTCACGCGGCGGCGTCACGGTCATTGACGAGAGAATGCCGTCGAACTTGCCGGCCCTGAGACCGGGAATCAAGCCATCAAAATCGCTCTCCACCCATAAGCATTTGACTTGAAGCTTTGCACAAATCGCATTGCCTAAATCAATGTCGAATCCCTTGAGGCTGCCATCGGCCGCCTTGAATTCAAACGGCGCGTAGCTGGCATCCACTCCGAAACGCAAGGTGGCGTACTCTTTGGCTGACACCGCGTTTGTGCACAGTGCAAAGAACATTATCAAATACAGTTTTTTCAGCGAAATCATAAGTACATCCCTAGATATTGTAGTTGGATTAAGGGCAGTAGACATCTGACTGCGTTAAAACTTGGCACTCTATATTATTAGTTACAGGCCAGCGCCTTACATAAACGTTACCTGACCACAGTGACTTTACGAATATGGCAAACTGAACGTTATCATGAGCAAAATGCTCGCTTTCAGGCGGACACAAGTTTCATCATCAGCAAGCCGCTGACAATCAAAACAGCCGCCACGATCCGCAACAGGCTGGCGGGCTCCCCCATGAAGAAAATACCCGCCGCGAAGGCGCCCACAGCGCCGATACCGGTCCAGATGGTATACGCCGTGCCGAGCGGCAAGCTCTTCATCGAGAACGACAACAAGGCGAAACTGGCAATCACGGTGATAAAGGTAATAACCGTTGGCCCTAATCGCGTAAACCCTTCAGATTGTTTCATCGAAAAAGCCCAGACCACTTCAAATATTCCTGCCACGATCAAACTTATCCAAGCCACGACGCTCTCCCGAATACAAAAAATAGATAACTGGCCACGAACGCAGGCAATTCAATCAGCGATTATTAAAAAGACCCCCGCGAGCACGGGGGTAAAAAAACGGGTTGACCAAACCCTGGTTGCGTGATGCCTGTATTTAAATCAATTGAATGTTTCGTCCAGCGCGAAGCCAATATCTTTTATCAAGTCTTCCGGGTCTTCCAATCCCACAGAAAAACGCAAATGACCGTATTGGCGGAACTCTTCGGGATACTTGTCAAAGCCCCCCCGACCTTCCGCGCCCACATGCACGATCAGGGATTCGTCATGCCCTAGAGAAACAGCTGAAGTGATGATGCGCAGATTCGAAACAAACCGGTTCTGCGCATCAGGATCGCCCTTCACCGCAAAGGCCATCACCGCCCCGAAGCCTTTGCCTGCAAATTGCCGTCTCGCCAGCTCATGCTGCGGATGGGAAGGCAAACCCGGGTAATAGACGTAGGCAATCCGATCGTCGGAGTCCAGAAACCGAGCGAGCCTTTCAGCCGTATCCAGCAACTGCTTCAGGCGCAGTGGCAACGTGACTGAACCACGCATTATCATCCACGCGTTGAATGGGGAAATGGTCGCGCCAAGATCCACCAGTGCATCATTTTTGATCTTGTTGATCAGCTGATTGGAGCCAATCACCACCCCGCCCATGGCGTCGCCATGCCCATTGATGTACTTGGTCAATGAGTGAATGACGAAGTCGACGCCGTGTTCGCTTGCGCGGAAAAATGGAGGCGGAGTGAACGTGGCGTCCACTGAGATAAGTGCGCCGTGGGCATGTGCAATTTCAGCCAACGCGCTGATGTCTGCAACCTTTGTGGTGGGGTTGGCGATCGTTTCGGTGTGGATCAGCTTGGTATTGGGCCGAATGGCTTTACGCACCGACTCCAGGTCACCGACGTCTACGAACGTTGCTTCAATACCATAACGTTCAGGCAGTAGCTCTGCGAACAGGCGCCAGACTGCCTGGTAGGTGATGTCACTGACAATGACATGGTCACCGCTTTTCAAGAATGAAAAGAACACCGAGTGCAACGCCGCGACGCCGGTCGCGAAAACCACCGCGTCGTCACATCCCTCGAGGGCTGCGAGCTTCTTTTCAAGACAGACCTGGTTATGACCTTGATTACGCGTATATACGAGACCATCCGGGCTGGACCAGTCCATGGTCGCCGGATCTTCCGGGAGGAGATAGGAGTTAGCCATGACCAATGGCGTACGGACAGCGCCACTGGTGACATCCGCGACGTTCCCGCCATGAACAGCCAGCGTCGCTGCAGATAATGTCAAAAGATTGTGTTTATCGGGACGCATGTCAATTCCTCTTTATTGTTGTGATTCGTTCTGGAGTCGAGGGTGTTGCTCAGCTTCCACTCACACCGTTAATGCAAATGACCTTGGGCTGCGTCATATCTTCGTAGGCAAAACGAACCCCCTCACGGCCCATGCTTGCGTACTTGAAACCGCCGAAAGGCATTGCATCAAAGCGATAGTCCGAAGAGTCGTTGATCATCACCCCGCCCGCCTCCAGTCGTTTGGCTGCTGTCATTGCAACGTTCAGATTGCTGGTGAAGATCCCGGCATGCAGGCTGTATTCAAGTTCGTTAGCCAGCGCCAACGCTTCATCCAGGGAGGCGACGCTCTGGAGGATGACTACCGGGCTGAACGCTTCTTCGCACCACAACCTGCAATAGCGGTCGACGCCTTCCAGGACGGTCGGTGAATAGAGCGAACCGTTGCGTGTATTGCCAGACAACACGTTGGCGCCGTTGGTGATGGCGTCGTTTACCACCGCTTCGGTACGCTTGGCTGACGCCTCGGTAATCATCGGCCCCACGTCTGTCTGCTCATCAGCAGGGTTGCCGACGATCAATTGCCGGGTCTTTTCAACAAAACGCGTTTTGAATAATTCGTAGAGTGGAGCCTCGATGAGGATCCGCTGGGTACCGATGCAGTTTTGACCGGCTGCCCAGAAAGCTCCCGACACGCATGAATCGACTGTTTCATCCAAGTCACAATCAGCCATCACAATGACCGGTGCGTTACCGCCAAGATCCATGACCAGTTTCTTCAAGCCGGCCGTGCGAGAGATCTGCTCACCTGTGACAAAGCCGCCAGTGAACGACACCATGCGCACGGCGCGATGGGCGACCAGCGCCTTGCCCAGCGCGGCGCCTCCGGTGGCAACGGTGACGACAACCGGAGGCAGGCCCGCATCGATCAAGCACTCGACCAGCTTGATGGCTGATAGCGGCGTGAGCTCGGACGGCTTGAGAACAACCGCGTTCCCCCCAGCAATGGCAGGCCCCAACTTATGCGCAACCAGATTAAGCGGGTCGTTGTAAGGCGTGATGGCGACGATGACGCCCAACGGTTCACGAGTGAACCATCCCTGACGGGCTTCAGACCCGGCATAGGCATCAAAAGGGATGACCTCCCCGGCGTTACGCTTGGCCTCTTCGGCAGACAGCTTCAACGTGTTGACGCAGCGCAGCACTTCCTTTCTCGCCTGCTTGAGCGTTTTGCCAGACTCCGCGACGATCAATTTGGCGAAGGTATCCTTGTCACGCTCGACTGAACCTGCGGCTTTCTCCAAAATGCGCGCGCGCTCATGTCGCGGCATCTGCTTGGCAATCGAGGCACCTAAAATCGCGGTATCGACTATCGTGGTGGCGGATGACGCAGGCATGTCTGCCACTTCGCCTACCTTGCTACCGTCGAACGGACTGAACACCGTGATGGCCTTGTAATCAGCAGCCAGCGAGAGACTCAAGCTATTCATGATGACTGACCTGACGTGGTTTTCTGTGTGTGAATACTCACGGTATCTGCGAGCAATGCAAAAGCCGTTTCAAAAAGACCTGCCCCCGCACCCAATAAGCGGAGCCAGAGCGCGATTAACACCACCAAAACCAAGCAATGCTTTTTTATACTCAGTCACGATGGGCGTCTCATGGTTATGTTGTGATAGTGAGATAGTAATCCGCCAACTTGACTTTACGAATATGGCAAACAGAACGTTGTTGCGAGCAGAATGCTCGCACAACAGGACAATTTGCTATTTTGCGCTGGACAGAACAAACGACGTCATCGTATTCAGCACACCCGGCAACGCCGAAACTTCATTCCATATCCTGTGGATGCGATCGGCGCTCATTGCCTGAACCGTCAATACAATATCAAGATCGCCGCTCATTACATTGCAGGAGATAATCTCGGGCATCGCTCCAACGGAACGAACAACTTCCGAGTCACGCATGCGGTCTTTACGATAGACAAATATCAACGCATTGATCGGGCCGACATCACTGGAGGGCATGCCTTTGATAATTGTATAGCCCCTGATATAACCGTCGCGCTCCAACCGTTCTATTCGCAGCCTGACTGCGTTCCTGGACAAGTTGACCTTCATCGCAATGTCGTTGTGCGCCAAGCGGGAATTGCGCGTCAGCTCCTCCAGGATTTTTTCATCAGTTTTATCGAGAACACGTTTCATCTCTGGCTCCAAGCTTGTAACGAGTGAGACTCCGTGTCTTAGGACAAGGACCTGACGAGAGAAGTCAGCGCCCCGATAGTGTTAGGAATCGAATTGCAGTTTTGCTCGCTCCGTACGGGAGCGTCTTCTGACCTCAGGAAGCCGAACATTTCCAACGTATCGTCTAGCACGCCAGTGTTGTTGGGACGCGTGGTCGCCAGACAGATCATCGGTATAAGCAAGCTGCGCCTGCTGACACGGGCTGCGCGCAGGCCGATAGCGGTGTTGGGACTGATCCGATAGCCGCTCTGTGCAAACACCTCACCCATGCAATCGAATGCATCCGAATCTTCCACAGCGAGCGAATCGAACAATTTCCGCGCCTCCAGCCAGCCATCCTGCTCTAATTGAACGGCGCCCTCACCTTCTAACAATTCCATATTACGAGCTACTTTTTCGCCGCATCGATTTAAGATGCTCCACTGTAGACGCTCAAAGTTCGACGCCAGCGAAACATTCATACTAGGTGTACGGGTCGTACGGATTTCATTTCGACTGTACAGATTCGATTGGAGAAAGTGATGCAGGCCGGCATTGGCATTCGTGGCGACGATCAACTGCCGAAGCGGCAGCCCCATTTGTTTGGCAATGTGCCCGGCATAGAGCGCACCGAAATTCGCGGCCGGCACACTGAAGGCCACTTCCCTTTTAGGCGCCCCGAGCTGAAGGGCGGAATAGAAATAGAACGTCAGCTGTGCAAGTACGCGAACCCAATGCACTGAATTGAACGAAACAAGATACTGCTGCGCATGATTGTCTTGCTTGAAGAACTGCTCACACAAACGATGACAATCAGCATAATCCCCATCGACCGCTACATTTACAACGTTGCCTTCTCCAGCACTCAGTAAGCGTCGGCGATCCTCTTCCGTTATCCCTTTGGAGGGGTGCAATACCAACAAGGTAACGCCCTGCATTCCTGAAAATGCTTTTATTGCCGCGACTCCGGTATCTCCGCCGGTGCAACCTACAATTAGCGCCTTCTTTCCAGATATCAGCAAACCGTGTTCTATAAAACGAGACATCAATTGCAGGCCAAAGTCTTGGTAGACGCCTGACGGTCCATGAAACAACTCAAGTATCCACTCGTTACTTGCCGTCTGGTAAAGGGGCGCGACTGCATTGCTTGTGAAGGGATCGAAGGTTTCTTTGAGCATCCGAGACAGCAGATCTTGCTCAACCCAGCCTCCCAGGAATGGCTCGATCACATAGCGAGCCAATTCATGAAAGGGCAACCATTCAAGCGTTGAGAGTTGTTCTTTTTTCAAGCGAGGTACCTTGTGCGGTACGTACAAGCCACCGTCAGGCGCGTAGGACCCCATCAGGACCTCGCTGAATTCGAATGTTCTACCGGGCGTCCGTGTGCTGACGTACTTCATGATCCAAGACAACCTCAGGCCATTTTCGAGCGATCACCGGCAAGGTGGTGCTCCGCTGGAATTCAATGGGGCGGTTTTGATCGCCTTTGATCCAGCTTCACTCCATTGACCAGGAAAGTCAATATAATGACCTACGTATCTCCCCAACGGTGTTCCGTCGACTATTTGGCCCCAGGGCCAATCAATGAATTCTCGATCTGGACGCCTGGCATCATTTTCTGCAGGCCTTCGATCAACTTGTCCCCCGCTTCCGTCAAGGCTTCAAGCGGCATCGCCGGCAAGCTTTCGAGGATGAACCACATGTGTTTTGCATCGGCACCGAGCCGAGTTCGGACACCTTGGCGCCAGTTCCAACGACGGCAGGTCACACCTTTGTCATCTCGCCAGACCACTTCGCCCGCGTCTGGATACTCGAAAGCAGGAGCGCCCTCCTTCATGGTGTCAAAGGGCTCGGTGCCATCGGCGACGACAAGGCGCGGGGAACCTGTATAGGCCTCTATATTTTCCCCGCCGACGGGGATGGCGTACTCAATACTGATGGCGTTATAGAGATCGACGATGGGATCCAGGCTCGGCAAGCTGCCGTCACGCAGAACCCGTTTACGCAACGCTTCGGCAGAACAAGGGGTGCGCTGCGGCTTGGCCCCAAACTTTCGGAATGTTTCGGCCCATGCGGCCAGATGAGCCTCTCCCCAGCTTGGCCCACCCTCCTGCACCGCCTTGCAAGCACGGTCCAGAGCGGCCTGAGCGACTTCAGGATGGGTCAGCGGCGCGGCCTGCACCACAATGCTCAGGGCCCTGAACTGCGGAGCCAGCTCTGCAACGGCTTGGTCGATTAACGGCAGTACGGACAGCATCAAAAACCTCCAGGAATCCAAATGGCGTTTTTCATGCTATCCAGCGCCGACCACCAAAGTCAATATAATGACCAATTTCATCTACTATAACGAATGAGCCGATTGACGGGACTATTACTAACGACCGAAAATCCCCGCACATTTCTTCCCGTGACCTCATCAATGACCACGAATACCAGTCTGTCGACGACCCCAGGTGCCGATGCTCACGCCGTCAGCCTGGCCGTCGCGCGCACCCTCAAACAGGCTCGCAAGGCGCAGAAGATCACGCTGGATGAGCTTTCCCGTCGCTCTGGCGTGAGCAAAGGAATGGTCGTGGAAATCGAGAAATGCACGGCCAATCCCAGTATCGGCATCCTTTGCAAAATAGCAGCCGCGCTGGGCCTGTCCGTTGCAGACATCGTCAATGTGACCGAAGCCCCATCCGCCCATATCATCGACAGCCAAGACATCCCCATTCTCTGGACGGGAGACCAGGGAGGTACAGCGCGGCTTCTGGCGGGAGCTTCCGGCCCGAACATGATCGAGCTGTGGCGCTGGGAAATGCATCCAGGCGAATCTTTCGCTTCGCCGGGACACCCTCAAGGCACGCTTGAATTGTTTCATGTGGAGAAAGGCACGCTGAAATGCGTGGTAGGGGAAACAGAGCTGGTCATTCCGGCGGGAAGTTCAGCAGTGGCTAAAACCGATGTGCCCCATTCCTATGCCAATGCGGGCAGATCCAGGTTGGTGTTCACTATGTCCGTGACGGAAATGCATCAATAGATAGTTTGCAGGCTGGCAGCCCAGGGCGGGCGAGCCCGCCGCATTCCAAGGGCTGCCTATCCGCGAGCCGCTATCCTGCCCTCAGCACGTACAACGAACAAAAACGCCAGCGCCACCGAAAGGGTTGCTCATGCGTTCACATCCACCACAGTGCGCCCGCGCACCTTGCCTTCCAGCACCCGCCCGGCAACGGCCGGAACCTCTGCCAAGCCAACCATCTGGGTGGTGCGGGCCAGCTTGCCCAGGTCCAGGTCCTGGGCGAGTCGCGACCACGCTTGCAGACGCACCTCTTGCGGCGCATTGACCGAATCGATACCGGCCAGGGTTACGTTGCGCAGGATGAAGGGCAACACCGAGCCGGGGAGATCCGCGCCCTGGGCCAGACCGAAGGCTGCGACAACGCCGCGATACTGGGTCTGTGCCAAGGCATTGGCCAGGGTATAACTGCCGACCGAATCAATCACACCGGCCCAGCGCTCCTTGGCGATCGGTGCGCCTGCCTGCGACAAGGTGTTGCGGTCGATGACCTGCGCCGCGCCAAGGTCGTGCAGATAGTCGGCTTCCTCTTGGCGCCCTGTCGACGCGACCACTCTATAGCCCAGGCCAGACAGCAGCGCGATTGCCACCGAGCCGGCGCCGCCGCTGGCACCGGTGACTAGAATGTCGCCTCGATCAGGGGCCAGTCCGCCGTGCTCCAGTGCCAACACGCTGAGCATCGCCGTGTAACCTGCCGTGCCGACGGCCATGGCGTCCCGGGTTGAGAAAACATCCGGGATTTTCACCAGCCAGTCGCCGCTTACCCGTGCCTTCTGGGCAAAACCGCCGTGGTGGGTCTGGCTCAGCCCCCAACCGTTGACCAGCACCCGGTCGCCGGCCTTGAACCCCGGATGACTGGACGTCTCGACAATGCCGGCGAAGTCGATGCCCGGAATCAGCGGAAACTGACGAATGACCGGTGAACGTCCGCTCAGGGCCATGGCGTCCTTATAGTTCACCGTGGAGAACTCGACCGCGACGGTGACGTCACCGGGCATCAAGTCCTCGTCCCTGAAGTCGACCAACTGGGTCGAGATCGCGTCGCCGGTTTTACTCGTGAGCAGTGCCTTGAATGTCATGATTTCTTGTCCTGTTCGTTCAAACGGATCGTCATCGCAGCCGGGCGAATGCAACAGTCACAGCGACAGCTATGGCCAGGCCGAGTCAGTGTGCCTGGGAAGGCAGTTTGGTATCGAGCTTCAGCGCCTTGCGAATGCCCGTATCCAGCAAGCGCGCTGGAGCGAAGCTGCGCAGGAACTGCAACTGACCGGCCGCTTTGCCAGCGGTATAGCGCAACTTCGGACGCTCGGCGCGCGCGGCCTGCAGTACCACTTCGGCCACCACGTCGGGGCCGTCGCCGGTCGCCATGGCCTGGTTCACCACTTTCGTCACTTTTACTCGAATGGCTTCGTACACGTCGAGTTTGGCGTCGGGCTGAAGGTTGTTGGCCTCGAACTGAGTCTTGGTATAGCCAGGCTCGACCACCGTAACCCTGATGCCATGGGTACGCAATTCATGATCCAACGCTTGCGAATAACCATCCACCGCATGCTTGCTGGCGCAATAGAGGGCCGCGTAAGGAACAGCCACGACCCCGAGAATAGAGCCGATGTTGATGATGCGACCGTCACCCCGGCTTCGCATGTGTGGCACAACCGCGCGAGTCATCCGAACGATGCCGAGGAAGTTGGTATCGAAAACAGCCTTGGCTTGCTCGACCGTGCTCTCTTCCGCTGCGGCGGGTGCGATGCCGAAGCCGGCATTGTTGACCAACAAATCGATCCGCCCCTCCAAGCGCAGCAACTCCTCGATGGCCGCTTCGACGCTGGCATCGTCGGTGACATCAAGCTTCAACAATGGGAACCCCTCCCCGCCGCCAGCCCCGCCTCGCCGGCTGGTGCCATAGACGCTGTAGCCTGCAGCGACGAGCTTATGGGCGATGGCTTCCCCGATGCCGGAGGAAGCGCCAGTCACCAAATGCCACACGTTTGTTGTTCATCATTAATTTCCTTCCGGTTATCGACATTATCCGGTCGGAAGATCGCAACTGTGAGCGGTCATGGATCCGACATCAGCGCGCGTCATCGACTGGCAGGCTTATGATGATGATCATAATCGAAGCGGTCAATGTTTTTGATGCTGGATGACATCTATAAAGTCGATAGCACCCGACTAGTCACCCTCGCCGGCATTCCTTTTACCGCCCATAAGGAAAATCAAGGCGCCCATCGACGGAACAGAACGCTGGCATTGACCCCGCCGAACCCGAAGCCGTTGGACAGCGCGTGAGTGATAGGCATTTTCCGAGCCTTCAGGCCAACCAGATCGAGCCCTTCAGCCGCCTCGTCGGGGTTAATCAGGTTGAGCGTTGGCGGCACGATTTGATCGCGCAGCGCCAACACCGTGAAGATCGCCTCGATACCGCCCGCCGCGCCCAAAAGATGGCCGGTGGCGGATTTGGTCGAAGTGATCGCCACGCCCGAGCCTGTGCCAAACACCGCACGAATCGCCGCCAGCTCACCGTTGTCGCCGACCTGGGTGGAGGTTGCGTGGGCGTTGATATGCTGGACGTCGGCAGCGTTGACGGCGGCTTGTCGCAAGGCTTGCTCCATTGCGCGGCGAGCGCCGTTGCCATCCTCCGGGCCTGCCGTCAGGTGGTAGGCATCGGCGCTGGTGCCATAGCCCACCAGCTCAGCCAGGGGCGTGGCTCCGCGGGCCAATGCGTGCTCCAGCGATTCGATGACCAGGATACCGGCGCCCTCGGCCATGACGAAGCCGTCACGCTCGCGATCAAAGGGCCGCGACGCCTCCTGCGGGCGCTCGTTGAATCCGCTGGAGAGTGCGCGAGCCGCCGCAAAACAACCCAAGGTCACGCGATCAATCGCCGCTTCGGTGCCGCCGCACAGGGCAATATCCGCCTCGCCACTGCGGATGAGCCTGGCCGCGTCACCGATGGCTTGAACCCCGGCAGCGCAGGCGGTGACGGGCGCGCCGAGAGGCCCCTTGAAGCCGTGCCGGATCGACACGTTTCCGGCCGCCATATTGGCGAGGAAGGCCGGAGCGGTGAACGGTGACAGGCGGCGTGGGCCCCGCGAATCGGTGGTCCGCACAGCTTCGGCAATTGTGCTGAAGCCACCCACGCCCGATGAAATGATCGTGGCGGTCCGCTCCTGGTCCGCGACTTCTGTCGGGTGCCAGTCGGCTTGTTGCAAGGCTTCGTCGGCCGCCACGAGGGCAAACTCGATGAAGCGGTCCATCTTCTTGCGATCCTTGCCCGTAATAACCCGGTCCGGATCGTAGCCCGCACTGGCATCTTCCTCCAACGACGGCACCTGGCCGCCAACCGCAACCCCGGTGCCCTCAGTTACAGCCTCAGGCAGGTTGCGGATACCGGAGCGTCCATCCAGCAACCGCTGCCAGACGGCTTCGACCCCGCACCCCAACGGCCCGACAATGCCAAGACCGGTGACTACGATTCGTTTTTGACCCTGGGGAGTAATCATAAGAACCTCTTCATTGTTCGGCAGGCGCTCGCCTAGGCCAGCCTTGCGGTTTCAGTTTGGGCGCTATGGGCAGGACGGATCCTGAACCAGATGGAGTACATCGCCGGCAGGAACACCAGCGTCATGATGGTGCCCACGAATGTGCCCCCGATCAGGGTGTAGGCCAGCGTTCCCCAGAACACCGAGTGCGTCAGGGGAATGAATGCCAGGATCGCCGCCAGGGCCGTCAGCAGCACCGGACGAGCCCGCTGTACGGTGGCTTCGATCACCGCTTGGAACGGATCGAGCCCTTCTTGCGCGTTGTGATGGATTTGCCCGATGAGAATCAGCGTATTGCGCATCAGGATGCCCGAGAGCGCGATCAAGCCAACCAGGGCATTGATACCGAAGGGCTGATTGAAAATAAGCAATGTCGGCACCACGCCAATCAGTCCCAGGGGCGCGGTGAGGAACACCATGATCATCGCCGAGATCGAACGCACCTGCACAATGATGATCAGCAACGTCAGGGCAATCATGATTGGCACCAGGGGCACGATGGCCTTGCCGGCCTTGCCCGATTCCTCGATGGCCCCCGCCTGCTCGATACGGTACCCGTCAGGCAGTGCGTCGATCACCGGCTGCAAGGACTTGAAAATCGCGCTCGATACGTCCGGTGGTTGCAAGTTCTCGGCGATATCGCCGCGAACCGTGATGGTCGGCGTGCGATCGCGGCGCCGCAGGATCGGGTCCTCCATGCGCACATCCACCTCGCCGACCTGGGACAGCGGGATGCGCTGGCCCGACGCCCCCACCAGCGTGAAGCCTTCGATCCTGGCGGGATCGAGCCGGATATCGCCCGCAGCGCGACCGACCACCTGCACCGAACGAATGTCCTCGCGTACCGCCGTGATCGGTACCCCCGTGAGTAAAAATTGCAGCTGTTGCGCGACTGCGCTGGATGTAAGCCCGACCGCCTGGAGGCGATCCTGGTCGAGATTGAAATGCAGCGTCGGCACCAGCGGGCCCCAGTCGGTATTGACGGTTCTCATCATCGGGCTTGCCTGCATCACGCCTCGTACTTGCGCTGCGATTTCACGCAACGTCGACGGGTCTGGCCCCATCACCCGGTAAGCCACGGGAAACGGCGAATAGGGTCCGAATACCAGCTGCGTCACGCGCACGCGCGCTTCGGGCGCCAGCCCTGCGGCAACCGCCTCGCGCAGCCTAAACTTGAGGGCTTCACGCGCCTCCTGGCTGTCGGTCAACACCACAATCTTGGCGAACGATGGATCGGGAAGCTCCGGCGCCATTGCCAGGTAGAAGCGCGGCGCCCCCTGCCCTACATAAGCCGTGACGATTTTTGCCTCATCCTGTTTTTGCAGCCAGGCCTCGACCCGGGCGGCGGTGGCGCTGGTTTGCTCGATGGATGTGCCGTAGGGCATTTGCACTTCAACCAACACCTCTGGACGGTCGGATGTCGGAAAAAACTGTTTCTTGACCAGACCCATGCCGAGAATCGCCACGACAAACGTAGCAATCACCGTGCCGGCCACCCACCACTTGCGGGCGATGACACGCGTCAGGATCCGCCGGAAACGATTGTAGTGGCGGGTGTTGTAGATCGCCGCATGGCCGCCTTCGACAGGCTTGATGTCCGGCAGCATCTTCACGCCCAGGAAAGGGGTAAAGGCCACCGCCACCACCCAGGAAGCGATCAAGGCAATGCCGACGATCCAGAACATGTTGCTGGTGTATTCGCCGGCGGTGGATTGCGCGAAGCCGTTGGGCATGAAGCCGATCGCCGTCACCAGCGTACCGGACAGCATTGGCGCGGCCGTATGGCTCCAGGCGTAGGCGGAGGCTTTGATCCGGTCGTAGCCCTCCTCCATCTTCACCACCATCATTTCAATCGCGATGATGGCGTCGTCCACCAGCAACCCGAGCGCCAGGATCAGCGAGCCGAGGGTGATGCGGTCGAAATTCTTTCCGGTGGCCGCCATCACCACAAACACCACGGCCAGCGTCAACGGCACTGCCGCCGCAACCACCACGCCGACGCGCCAGCCCATGCTCAGGAAGCAAACGATCATCACCACCAGCAAGGCGACGAAGAACTTGACCATGAATTCGCCGACAGCCGAGTCAATGTTCACAGCCTGATCGGTAACCTTGGTCAGGGTCATGCCCAGCGGCATGCCTTCGTTGATCTTTTGCGTCTCGGCGTCCAGCGCCTTGCCCAGGTCCAGGCCGTTCCAGCCCTCGCGCATGATGACACCCAGCAACAACGCTTCTTCGCCATTGTTGCGCACCAGGAAGGTCGCCGGGTCTTCGTAGCCCCGTTCGACGGAGGCAACGTCCGAGAGCTTCAAGGTACGCCCCTGGATCGCGAGGGGCGTATCACGGATTTTTTCCAGTTTGTCGAAGGCCCCGTCCACCCGCAGGAAAACTTGCGGCCCGTTGGTTTCGATCGAGCCGGCCGGCGTGAGTACGTTCTGGCTGTTCAGCGCGGCAAAGATGTCTTGGGCAGACACACCGAGCGTGGCCAGTCGATCATGGGAAAAGGAAACGAAAATCCGCTCGGCCTGCTCGCCGATGATGTTGACCTTCTTCACGCCCCCCACGTGCAGCAGGCGCTGGCGCAACGCCTCGGCATCCCGCGCCAGCAACCGCTGGGGCTCGCCCTTGGCTTTCAGGGCGAACAGCGCGAAAGTCACATCGGAATATTCGTCGTTGACCAGCGGCCCGATGACCCCGGCCGGCAGCCGGGTGGCCTCATCGGCGAGCTTCTTGCGCGCCTGATAGAACTCTTCCTGCACTTGCGACGGCGGCGTGCGATCGACCAACGACACCATGGTGAAGGCCAGGCCGGGCCGGGTATAGGTTTCCGTGCGGTCGTACCACTTCAGCTCTTGCAGGCGTTTTTCCAGCGGCTCAGCGACCTGGTCCTGCATCTCTTGCGCCGTCGCACCTGGCCAGGCGGTGATGACCGTCAGTTGCTTGACCGTGAACGGCGGGTCCTCGGCACGCCCCAGCTTGAAAAACGCCAATGTGCCCGCAACAGCAATGAGAAAAATCAGGAATACGGTGACAGAGCGCTCGCGAACGGCGATTGCCGACAAATTGAGGCTCATGGATGGCTCCCAGCGACTTTCACGCCGTCCTGCTGGGCCAGTCGCACCGAGTCCCCCTCGCGCAGCAAATGCGCCCCCAGCCCGACGATACGCTCGCCGATCTTCAAGTCGCCCGCGACGCGTGCGGTGTCGTCGCTCAAGCCGACAACCTGCACGGGCCGCCAGCTGACCTTCGCGGGTTCACCGTCAATGACCCAGACACCGCTGCCTTTGCCCGGGTCGTAGACCGCCGCGATGGGCACTTGCAGCACGCGATCCTGTGCAGCGCCTCCGGCGATACGAAGCGTGACGGTGGAGCCGAGCGGCGCATTGGCCAGCGCCCCCTCCAGCACATAACGCGCCTCAAAGGTACGCGTCACCCGGTCGGCCGAATCCGAGAGCAGCCTGAGCCGGGCAGTGACTGCGCCGCTGGCCGTGCCATAAAGCGTGGCTTGCGCGGTGGCACCGGGAACCGGACGCAGTGTCTCCGGCAACTGCACGACCGCTTCGCGCTGCCCGGCCCTGGCCAGCCGGACGACGGTTTGCCCAGGGCTGACGACTTGCCCCGGCTCTGCAAGCGTGTCCATTACGACGCCGTCAGCGTCGGCCAGCAACACGGCATAGCCGGACGCATTGACGGCGACGTCAGCCTGCGCCTGGGCCGCGCTGAGTTGCGCCTTGGCGGTGTCGGCAGCAGCTTTGATCTGGTCGTAGCCCGACGCGGAAATTGCCCCCGCAGCCACCAAATTACGATAGCGCGCCTCATCGTCCGCAGTCTGTTTGGCGCGGGCCCGAGCGGCAGTGACAGCTTCTTGCTGTGCCCGCGCCTGCAACCCCAGGTCGACTGGATCGAGGCGCATCAGCGGTTGGCCGCGCTTGACCGTCTGCCCGGCGTCGACCAGGCGTTCAAGGATCTTGCCAGAGACCCGGAACCCCAGGTCACTCTGGACACGAGCCGCCACGACGCCGGTGAACGAACGCGCGATATCGGGCGAACCCTGGACCTCGGAGACCCTCACCAGAGGAGCAAGCGTGCGTGGATCTTCGGTGGAAGATTCCCCACACGCCGTCAGGACAAGGGGTAGCAGGCAAGCGGCAAGGGTGACGGGTCGAAGCCGGAGCATAGGTTCCCTTTTGATAAATAAGGACGAGAGCCGCATTCTCATTCTAGTGACTATATATGTCAATGGTCACAAAATGTGAAGCCCTGCTTCGCGTGCTTTATTCTTTGGTTTCCACGTCCATTCTTAGCGAACCCTGCCTGTGGTCGCATTGACAGGGTGTGACCATAATATAATATGGTCACACCTAGCTTGCCTCCAGGATTCCCGATGCCTCCTCTACGCCCCTTCGCTGTTTTGATGAGTGCCACCTTGATAACAGGCTGCGCGGTCGGTCCGGATTACCTGCGTCCGGACGCCCCGCTTTCGGATCGTTTCCTTCGCCAGCCTGTCGTCGACCAGCGATCCAACGCGGCGCAGGCCAGCCTTGCGGTCTGGTGGGAAGGCTTCGCTGACCCGGCGCTGACCGAGTTCGTTACCCAGGCGTTGGCCCAGAATCTGGATCTGGCCCAGGCATCGGCGCGCGTCGCCCAGGCCCGGGCAGGCTTGGGGGCGGCGAACGCGGCGCTGCTGCCGTCGGGGACCGTCAACGGCCAGGCCGCACGCGCCTATCAGTCCGTCGAGACACCGTTGGGCCAGGTTCTGGATTCGACCCCCGGTTACGATCGGTATGGAAATGCCTATGCGCTGAACCTTGAGGCAGGTTGGGAATTGGATGTCTTCGGCGGCCTGCGTCGCGGGCGCGAGGCGGCATTGGCCGAGTACCAGGCGTCCGAGGCGGGCATGGCGGCCACGCGACTGGCCGTAGCGGCGCAGACAGCCGACCTGTACATGACCGTCCGAGGTTTGCAGGCCCGACTGGACATCGCGAACCGACAGGCCAAGACCCGGCAGGAGCTGCTGGAAAAAGTTCGATTGCTTTATGATGAAGGTCTCGCCGCCCGCTATCAGGTTCACCAAGCCGAAGGCGAACTGGCACAGGTCCAGGCGACAGTGCCGGTGCTGCAAACCGGACTGGAGACGGCGATGAATGCCCTGGACATCATGCTCGGCGCGCCGCCCGGCACCCATCGCGCGCAACTGGCATCCACCGGCAATATCCCCCCGGCGCCACCCATGAACGCCACGGGAACCCCCGCCGATCTGCTGCGTCGTCGCCCAGACCTCATCGTGGCTGAGCGGCGCCTTGCCGCGTCCAATGCGCGGATCGGCGAGGCCGTCGCCGAGTACTATCCGAAATTCTCCCTCGGTGCGTTGCTGGGCAGTGCCACCTCGGTATCTGCTGGACACTTGTTCAGTGGCGGCGCCAGCCAGGCTTCGGGAGTGTTGGGTTTGCGCTGGAGACTGTTCGATTTCGGCCGCATCAACGCCCAGATCGACCAAGCCAAGGGCCAGGAAGCCGAAGCCCTGGCGGCCTATCGTCAGTCCGTGTTGCGCGCGACCGAGGATGTCGAAAATGCATTCTCCGCCCTGGTCAACCGGCAAGCCCAAGCCGTTACCCTCACCGGAGGCGAGACGTCGCTGGCACAGGCTCGCGAGTCCTCGTTCAGCGCTTATGAGCAAGGCACCGCCAGCCTGATCGATGTGCTGCGAGCCGACGAGACGCTGCTGCAGGCCTCCGATGCCCGGGCGCAAGCCCAGACAGAGTCGGCCCGGGCAGCGGTCGCCGCGTTCCGGGCGCTCGGTGGGGGCTGGCAGGCGCCCGAAGCGCAGCCCGTCGCGCTGGCCGGCCAATGACCGGACGCTCATTCAATCAGAAGCGATAGCTGACGGAAGTACCGAACCCGCTCGCGCTGTTCTTGTACCGGGCACTGTAGGCACCCCGCGTCGCGGAGGTTTCGTTGACGTGCACACTCTCCTCCCACAGATAGGAATAAGCGACGTCGATGGTGACATCGTCCACCGGCGTCCAGCCCGCACCCAAGCTGATCACCTTGCGGTCGCCCGTAGGAATGCGCGGGCCACGGTTGGTGTTGTTGGCAGGCGACTGGTCCATCGACAGGCCGGCACGCAGCACCCATTGATCGTTCAACCGGTAGGCCGTGCCGATCGCATGCGCCCAGGTGTCGTGCCAGCTCTGTTCTTCGCTGACGGTGCCCAGTTGACCGCTCAATAGTGGAGGCAAACCGCTGTTCTCGATGGTCAGCTCCTTGAAGCGACTCCAGCGTGTCCAGGTGCTGCCCAGGTACAAGGTCCAGTCATCATTGAGTTGATGCGTCACAGAGAGGTCCACCGACTCCGGCGTATCCACATCCAGCGAAGCGTCATAGCTGCGACCGCTGACGCCCAGCACGCTGAAGATCCCGCCCGTGAGCTTGGACTTGGCATCCAGGTGATAGCTGACCTTGGAGTGATAAGTAGCCCCCAGGCGCGTGCGGTCCGTCGCCTGCACGAGGATCCCGGCGTTGAACCCCAGCGCCGTGTCGTCACCGGTGCTTTTGAGTTTCCCATCGTTGCGACCAGGGCTCAGCGGATTGGGTACCATTCCGGATATCTCGCCGCTGATACGGTTGATGGTGGGGCCGAACCCGATCGAAACCTTGTCGTTGAAGGCGTAGCTGACGGTGGGCTGGAACGTCAGGGTCGTCACCTCGCTTTTGTTGGCGTAGTAACGTCCGGCATAACCGCTTCCATAATCGGTGATCAAGCCGAACGGCACATAGAAGCCGACACCGAAGGCCCATTGTTCATCGATGGGCTTGACGTAATACCCCATGGGCACGGTGGTCGCCGGGACCATGTCCCCATCCTCCTCACCGCCGAACGTACTGCGGGTCTGGCTGATATCGGTTTTGGCGACCAATGTCGCCGCACCGAGGCTGGCCTCCTCTTTTTTCAGACGAGACATGCCCGCCGGGTTGCCGAAGACGGTACTCGCATCTTCTGCCGAGGAAGAACGACCGGCGAATCCGGTTCCCATGCCGCTGATGCTCTGTTCGTTCAACGCAAAACCGCTCGCAAAACCCTGGGAGGACGCGAGCATGACGGCGAGGCCGATGGGCCCCCTGAGCAAGATTTTTTTCATTATTGGGACTCTAGGAAAACAGCAGCGGTGGCTGCGGTAGGGGGAACTCTGTCTGTGTGTCGCAATGACGTGAGGGGGGACTCCGTCATGCAACGCATCCCACCCGCCAGCCTCTCGCCGCGCCATATTTATTCATGTGACCATATGTGTCAATAGTCACGATACGGACAAATAAGAGCCCCTGTTCCGGGCAGAACAAGGGCTGGCGTTGAAGCGCTACGGCCTCGGTGCAAGGCGTGAGTTAGATACTCACGCTCAAGGCATCAGGCTACGCAAGATGAGGTTGGTGGTGAGTGTCGGGGCCACTTCCACATAGTCGAGGTTGTACTGCAGCAACAACGGATTGACGAAAGGACGAAGCGTCAGGTGGATCGCCTCCACGGTTTCATCCAGCGGAGTCCGGCGCTCAAACTCACCGAGTTCTCGACCTTCCCGCAGGATCTGCGTCACGAAACCTTTGATCTTCGCATCATAGTTACGTGAACTGGGCCAGCGCTCCGACACGGAAAATGCCGCAATGTCGTAGAGCTTGCGGTCGTTGAAAAACAGGTCCACACCCGTGGTAATCACTGTCCTGACCAGGCGTCGAAAGCGCTCCGTCGGCGAAATGCCCTCTTCATTGATGGCCTGTTCCACCGCAGCAACGATTTGCGCCAGGCAATTGGTGCAAATGGCTTCGCCGATCGCTTGCTTGGAGTCGAAGAACTTGTAGATGTAGGCCTTGGAAAACCCGATGGCCCTGGCAAGATCGGACACCGTCGTCTTGCCGAAGCCGTATTGACTGAAATGTTCATGGGCCGCCGCGACAATCTGGTCGCGAATGTCGTGATCGGCTGGACCGCGGGTGCTGGGCGAAGACGCTGATGGCTGATTCATGGGCGTAGCTTACGCATCCACAAGAATGTTGACAACTTGTGACCATACAGTAATCAAGTCACAAAACGCCCTCGTCCGGAAACCCGTCGCCTGTTTATTTCGCGAACAGCTGGCTCATATCCTTGAACGCCTTGAACTCCAGCGCATTACCGCAAGGATCGAACAGGAACATCGTGGCTTGTTCACCAACCTGCCCCTTGAAGCGAATATACGGTTCGATCACACCAGGCCCGATTGCGGGCGACACGGCAGCTTGATGCCACGCTGGTAATGGCGCTGGTCGTCGTGCAATTCCACCACGTCGATGCCCAGGCGTTCGTCGCTGGTGAAGCGATACCAGATGCCGACCTCAGCCAACAGGCGGTCGATGAAGGCCAGGTCGCTTTCATCGTATTGCATGACCTGCTCGCGCCGGGGGTAGTCGCGCACAGAGAAACTCCTACGACCCGGACTTACGCGACGGCTGGAGCTTCATCAGTTTGAGTTTTTATTGGCGCTCTGCGGTCATTTGCTGGCAGAGGCCATCAACACACCAAATCCCAGGAAAGTAACGCCCGACAATTTGCCGACGACCCTCGTCCCCTGGCCCGATGAGAGCCAGCCCCTGGCCCCGTTCGCCATCAGCCCATAACCACAATGGATCAATACGACCAGCCCGGCATAGGACGACACCAGCAAGAAAAACTGACTGTAGTAGTTGCCCGCCGACTTGATGAACTGAGGGAATACCGCAAGAAAGAAGAACCCGGCCTTGGGATTGAGCAACTGAATGGACAGCGCCTCGACAAATCGCCGCCATGGACGCGACGAAGTCGCGGTGAGTTCGGGGATAAAACCTTGGGTCCGCCACATCTTGAAGCCCAGGTACAACAGATACATCGCCCCGATGTACTTGAGCATCGTAAAGGCCGTCGCCGAGGCGGCCAGGATCAGTCCGACGCTACTGGCGCAAAGACCGGCCACGATAAACGCCCCGGACGCGATACCGAAGATGCCTGGTAGCGCACCACTCCAGCCATGGCGCAGGGCATTGGAAATCGTCAACACCACGCCGGGCCCCGGGCTGAGTACCGTCAGCGTCGCCAGCAGCAGAAAAAGTCCATAATCGGCCATGAGTCGCTCCACATGAAGGCGCATTGATAAGGCCTTCAGGTTGGCGTGACGCCTGAACGCTGACAAACGCTTTAATTGCGCCTCATATGTGACTAAATTAGACACATGATCGCCAACCTCCCCCCGCTTAACGCCGTCCGCGCCTTCGCCGCTGCCGCTCGCCACCAGAGTTTCAGCCGCGCAGCCGAGGAACTGCACGTCAGCCACAGCGCCGTCAGCCGTCATGTAAAGCTGCTTGAAGAACGCCTGGGCGTGCTGCTGTTCGAGCGTCGAACCCGTCAGTCGTTGCTCACGCCTGAGGGTAAGGCGTTTTACGAGCAGGTCAGCGAGGCACTGGCACAGATCGCCAACGCCGCTGCCGCCCTGACCCGCCACGCGTCCCAGCGCAAAGTGACCCTCAACGTGCGTCCCTCCTTCGCGGTGCGCTGGCTGATCCCGCGGCTGCCGGACTTCATGGCGCTCTACCCGGACATCAAACCCGAAGTGGTCACCAACACCCGCCCGCCAGACCCATCGCGAGACCCCTTCGACGTAGTCATCCGCCGTGGGCAGTCCGGATGGTCAACGAACGTGCAGCCCACCGTATTACTGGAAGACGACCTGCTGCTGGTCGCCGCGCCGTCGCTGCTGCAAAGCGTGCCGCTGGACAGCGTCCACGACCTGGCGCGGCACACGTTGCTGTCAGGCAAGACCCGCAGCAGCGATTGGCAGGATTGGACAGCGCACGCCGGCATCAAGCCCTTGCGCAACCCGCCAACCCTGCAATTCGACCACATGCACCTCGTCCTGCAGGCAGCCGTCGATGGCCTCGGCGTGGCGTTGTGCCCGGCTTCGTTGTTGGGCAGGGATTTGTCCAACGGGCGCCTGACCTGTCCATTGCCTGCGTTGCGCCTGCCGTTGCCTCGTTACTATTACGGCGTGTCTCGGGATGCGGTGGGTGAAGCGCAGGTTTTTGTGGATTGGTTGTTTTCGCAGATTCAGCAGTCAGCCACCGCCCAACCAAAGGCGTAATCATGCTCATCGAACCTTTCTCCATCGACATCCCCGACATCGCCCTTGAAGACCTCCGGCATCGCCTGTTGAACACGAGGCTACCGGAGCCTTTGGCCAATCAGGGCTGGAGTGAAGGCATGGACATGGGAGTGCTTCGGGGCCTTATTGCGCACTGGTCGACCACCTTCGATTGGCGCGCCCAGGAGGCAGCGCTCAATCGCCTGCCGCAATTTGTCGCCGACATCGGTGGGCAGCGGGTGCATTTCATTCATCAACGGGGTGTCGGCCCGGCGCCGATGCCGTTGATCCTGACCCACGGTTGGCCCGGTTCTTTCATCGAGATGCAGCGCATCATTCCGCTGCTGACGGACCCGGCCCGCCATGGCGGTGACGCTGCGGATGCCTTCGATGTGGTGGTGCCGTCACTGCCCGGCTACACCTTTTCCGCGCCGTTCCAGCAATTAGGCAGGGGGCCGCATGACATTGCCGGCTTATGGAATGAATTGATGAGGGGGTTGGGGTATGAGCGGTTCGGCGCACAGGGCGGGGACATCGGTGCGGGCGTGTCGACCTGGCTCGGCGTGCGGTTTCCCGAGCGGGTGACGGGCATTCATCTGAATTACATTCCGGGCTCTTATCGCCCTCCCCTTGGCGAAACCGAACCGCCGTTGACAGAGGCAGAATCGGCCTTCCTGCAACGAGCGGCGGCATTCGCCGATGCCGAAGGTGCCTATGGGCATATCCAGCGAACCAAGCCACAAAGCTTGGCCGTGGGCTTGAATGATTCCCCGGCCGGGCTGTTGGCCTGGATGGGGGAAAAGATCCTGTCCTGGTGCGATGAAAGTCCCGCCATCGATCATGAATGGCTGCTGACCAACGTGACGCTGTACTGGCTGACGAACTGCATCGGCTCGTCGTTTCGCCAGTACGTGGAAGGCAGCAAGCGACCATTGCTGTTCAACAGCGGCGAACGGCTGAAGCCTGCGGTTGGGGTGGCGCTGTTTCCCAAGGAGCTGCCCATGCCGCCAAGGAGTTGGGTGGAGCGCTGCTGCAACGTGCAGCGCTGGACCGCCATGCCCCGTGGCGGTCACTTCGCCGCGTTGGAGCAGCCGGAGTTGTTGGCGGAGGATATCAGGGCGTTTTTTCGGGGCTTTCGCTAGCGAGAGCCGCTAAAGCCCGTGGCGAGGGAGCTTGCTCCCGCTGGGGCGCGCAGCGGCCCCAAACCAGCCACCTCGTTTCGCCAGGCACAGCGCAGGCATCGGTTTTGCGACTGCTGCGCAGCCGAGCGGGAGCAAGCTCCCTCGCCACAAGGGAATGTGATTGGCCTCTGGATATGCGCAGTGGCGGTGTCTGGCCGTCCTAAATATTTGTAGGAATTTACCTCCCGTGGCGAGGGAGCTTGCTCCCGCTGGGCTGCGAAGCGGCCCCAAACCGGCCGTCTCGTTTCGCCAGGCACACCGCAGGCACCGGTTTTGCGGCGGCTGCGCCACCGAGCGGGAGCAAGCTCCCTCGCCACAGGGATCGCGTGCGTCCTACAGGTCGGTTGTTGCGGCTGGAATCGGCTTCTATAGTTGGGTCGTCACTGGCCTTGGTTGGTGATTGGGTTTCGCAGCCCGAGTGAACAAATCTAGATACCGTCAAATGAAATTCAGGCAAACTTGCCCGCTTTCATTTTATGGCGGTTGCGCGCGGGAGGCTTTCGAGTCTGCCGAGTTTTGGATTCGTTCCTCGGTCTGCGAACCCTCGCGCAACTGCCACCCCTATGATTCGCAGCAGAAAGGTGGCTCTTCTTTCTATCGAACGAGTGCAACTTTATGACAACGAATCAAGCATCTGCCCGCTTCACTCCTCTCACCCAAACCGCCACAACCCACCCCGTCCTGCTGATCGACACCCACGCCCCGCTTCCGGAACTCCACGCCTGTGTCAGCGAACGCCTGCACGCCACGCTCGATTACCTGACGCTGGTCGCCTGCAGCAGCCTGCGGGACTCAGCAGAGAGCGACATCAATACCATCACCAACGTCGCCCGGATCCTGGTGCAAGATGTAACCGACGTGTTCGGCGTGATCGAACGGCGCGGTCTCGAAGGCTAGCCAACCTCCTGTGGCGAGGGAGTTTGTTCCCTCGCCACGGGGTCGAGCATGCAGGGCTTGCCAAGCCGGTTCGCTGGCAGGTACCGTCAGGCCATGACTCTTTCTCGAATTGCCTCGACCACCACAACCACGACCACCCCAGACGGGTCGTGCGAGATGTCGTGAGTCAGTAACACACGGATCCCAAAGGCCCGCCAGCGATGGTAAGGGCCTTTTCTTTTGCCCTTGCGTCACTGGCAAAAACGCAAGGAAAACACCATGTATGCACTGTTGATTCTCGATATGCAGGTCGGGTTGTTTCATGGCCCGGATAAACCCTGGGCTGGCGATGCACTGCTCAGCACATTAAATGGCCTGTTGATTCAGGCTCGCCAGGCCGGCGCCCCGATTTTTCTGGCTCGTCATGTGGGTCCACCCGGCTCGCCCATAGCCTCCGAAAGTCCACTAACGCAACTGGTGCCGGAACTGTTGCTGGAAGGCGGCGAAGTCATCTTCGAAAAAAGCCGCCCCAACGCATTTGTCATGACGGACCTGGCCAATCGCTTGAAAGCCCGTGGAGCAGAAGGCATCGTGATCACCGGGATGAAGACCCAATATTGTGTCGACAGCACCTGCCGCGCCGCCCGTGATCTTGGGTTCGATGCCGTGCTGATCGCCGACGGTCATACCTGCGCCGATACACCAAGCCTGGCAGCGGAGGCTATCGTCGCCCATCACAATGCAACGCTGGCGGGCCCCTTCTGTCAGCTGATTCAAGCGAAAGACTGGCACTTCTAAACCAGCATAGGCCGTTCGGCTCGTTCGAGCCGAACCCCTTCAACAAACGGAGCAAACCACATGGAAGTCAACAATTGCCTCTCCCCCTCGCAGTGCGCAGGCATGGAGGATATCCGCCAGGAAATCGATACCCTCGACCAGGCTGTCATCCAACTGCTGGGCAAACGATTCCAATACGTACTGGCCGCATCGAAATTCAAGACCTCGGCGACAGCAGTGCGAGCCCCCGAGCGCTTCAACGCCATGCTTGCGACTCGGCGTGAGTGGGCCGAGGCCGAAGGGCTGGACCCGAATGCCATCGAGAAGATGTACCGCGACCTGGTGAACCACTTCATTGCCGAAGAGATGAAACACTGGTCGGCCCATCAGTCCGACACCTGAGCCATCCCACGGATCCGTGGCGAGGGAGCTTGCTCCCGCTGGGTCGCGAAGCGGCCCCCCTCATTCCGTTTCGTCAGGCACACCGCCTCGCTCGGTTATGCGACTGCTGCGCAGCCGAGCGGGAGCAAGCTCCCTCGCCACAAGGAGTAACAGTCTTCCTGGTGTAGATGCCTGTCAGGCAGCGCCCTGCGGCTCTACCAACGCCTCCAGCACCAATGGATGCAGCACCGCATCGGGATGCTTCTGCTCCCACCCCGCCAATTCCCGGCGCATGCCCGGGGTCCAGAAGCTCTTGATGTGCTGGCGAACGCCATTCACCGCCAGCGTGTGGTCCGGCTCACTGGCGAAGTATTGGGCGATCTGGTTGGCCATCTTGATCAGGCTTTCAGAACTCATCGACGCACCTCGGCTTTTTCGGCATGGCGACGCTCCTTGAGCAGGCGTCCTTGTTCATCGCTGAAGGCCTGATAGCGTTTCTGCCATTCCGAAGGCTGGCTGACCCGCACGATCTCCACCGCCGTAACCTTGTATTCCGGGCAGTTGGTGGCCCAGTCGGAGTTGTCGGTGGTGATCACGTTGGCGCCCGATTCCGGGAAGTGGAACGTGGTGTACACCACGCCCGGCGCCACCCGTTCGGTTACCTTGGCCCGTAGCACTGTTTGCCCGGCGCGACTGCCGATGCCAACCCAATCGCCGTCGACGATGCCGCGGTTTTCGGCGTCGGCCGGGTGGATTTCGAGGCGATCTTCCTCGTGCCAGGCCACGTTGTCGGTGCGCCGCGTCTGGGCGCCGACGTTGTACTGGCTGAGGATGCGCCCGGTAGTCAGCAATAACGGGTACCGGCTATTGACCTTCTCCTCGGTCGGCACGTAGCCGGTGAGCATGAAGCGCCCTTTGCCGCGAACGAATTCGTCGATGTGCATGGTCGGCGTGCCGTCCGGTGCGGCATCGTTGCACGGCCATTGCAGGCTGCCGTGACGGTCCAGTTCGGCGTAGCTGACGCGGGTGAAGGTCGGTGTAAGGCTGGCGATCTCGTCCATGATTTCTGATGGATGACGATAGTTCATCTTGTAGCCCAGGGCGTCGGCCAGGGCGATGGTGGCCTCCCAATCGGCCTTGCCGGCCAGGGGCTCCATGACCTTGCGCACCCGAGAAATGCGGCGTTCGGCGTTGGTGAACGTGCCATCCTTCTCGAGGAACGAGCTGCCCGGCAGGAACACATGGGCGAACTTGGCCGTTTCGTTGAGAAAGATGTCCTGGACGATGACGCATTCCAGGGCACTCAGCGCTGCGGTCACGTGCTGGGTGTTAGGGTCGCTCTGGGCGATGTCCTCGCCCTGGCAGTAAAGCGCCTTGAAGCTGCCGTCCAGGGCGGCCTCGAACATGTTGGGAATGCGCAGGCCCGGATCGGGCTGCAAGGTCACGTTCCAGGCCTGTTCGAACTGGGCACGCACGGTTTCGTTGGAGATGTGCCGGTAGCCGGGCAACTCGTGGGGGAACGAGCCCATGTCGCAGGAGCCCTGGACGTTGTTCTGCCCACGCAACGGGTTCACCCCGACGCCTTCGCGGCCGATGTTGCCGGTGACCATTGCCAGGTTGGCGATGCCCATCACCGAGGTGCTGCCCTGGCTGTGCTCCGTGACGCCGAGGCCGTAGTAGATGGCCGCGTTGCCGCCGGTGGCGTAGAGCCGTGCGGCGGCGCGGATCTGATCGGCGTCCACGCCACAGACCGGGCCCAGCACTTCAGGCGAGTTTTCCGGCAGGCTGACGAAGTCGCGCCAGCGGGCAAAATCTGCCGCCTCGCAGCGTTCCTCGACAAAACGCTGGTCGACCAACCCTTCGGTGACGATCACGTGAGCCAGTGCGTTGAGCATCGCCACGTTGGTGCCTGGGCGCAGCTGCAAATGCAGGTCGGCGCGGGCGTGGGGGGAATCCACCAGATCGATACGGCGCGGATCGATGACGATCAACCGCGCGCCCTGACGCAGCCGACGCTTGAGCTGGGAACCGAACACGGGGTGCGCATCGGTCGGGTTGGCGCCCATCACCAGGATAACGTCAGCCTTCATCACCGAGTCGAAGTTCTGCGTACCGGCGGATTCCCCCAGCGTTTGCTTGAGGCCATAACCGGTAGGCGAATGGCAAACCCGGGCACAGGTGTCGACGTTGTTGTTGCCGAAGGCGGTGCGCACCAGTTTCTGCACCAGGTAGGTTTCTTCGTTGGTGCAACGACTGGAGGTGATGCCACCGATGGAGTCGCGCCCGTACTTGAGCTGGATGCGGCGCAGCTCGCCGGCAGCGTAAGTGACGGCCTCATCCCAGCTGACTTCTTGCCACGGGTCGCTGATGTGCTTGCGGATCATCGGCTTGGTGATGCGGTCCGGGTGCGTGGCATAACCCCAGGCGAAACGACCCTTGACGCAGGAATGGCCGTGGTTGGCCTGGCCGTTCTTGTCCGGGACCATGCGCACCAATTGCTCGCCTTTCATCTCGGCGCGGAAAGAACACCCCACACCGCAGTAGGCACAGGTGGTGATGACGCTGCGCTCCGGTTGACCGATTTCCACCACGCTCTTGTCGATCAACGTCGCCGTCGGGCAAGCCTGCACGCAGGCACCGCAGGAGACGCATTCGGAGTCGAGGAAGTTGTCACCGCCGGCCGCTTCCACCCGGGAGTCAAAGCCGCGCCCGGTAATGGTCAGGGCGAAGGTGCCCTGGATTTCCTCGCAGGCTCGCACGCAGCGGCTGCACACGATGCATTTGCTCGGGTCGTAGTCGAAATAGGGGTTGGATACGTCCTTGGCCTCGGCCAGGTGGTTGGCGCCTTCGTAGCCGTAACGTACTTCACGCAGGCCAACCTGCCCCGCCACCGTCTGCAGTTCGCAGTTGCCGTTGGCCGGGCATGTCAGGCAGTCCAGCGGATGGTCGGAGATGTACAACTCCATCACATTGCGCCGCAGTGTTGCGAGCTTGGACGTCTGGGTGCGCACCACCATGCCCTCGGTCACCGGCGTGGTGCAGGACGCCGGATAACCGCGCATGCCATCGATTTCCACCAGGCACATGCGGCAGGAGCCGAAGGCTTCCAGACTGTCGGTGGCGCAGAGCTTGGGGATGGCGGTGCCGAGCAAGGCCGCCGCGCGCATGACCGAGGTACCGGATGCAACACTGATTTCGCGACCGTCGATGGTCAGCCTTATTTGCACGTCGCTTTCACGCGCCGGGGTGCCCAGGTCCATGTCACTGCTGGGATCGAAGATGTTGATCATTGGTCGGCCTCCGTGGTCGCCAGACCGAAGTCGGCGGGGAAATACTTCAGGGCGCTGGCGACAGGGTAGGACGTCATCCCACCCAGGGCACAGAGCGAGCCGTATTGCAGGGTGTCGCACAGGTCTTGCAGCAACGCAGCCTGTTCCTGACGGGCAGCGGGATCGGTGCTGGCAATCAAGCGGTCCACCACTTCCACCCCACGGGTGGAGCCGATCCGGCATGGCGTGCATTTGCCACAGGATTCCTCGGCGCAGAACTGCAAGGCGAAGCGGGCCATGTGGGCCATGTCCAAGCTGTCGTCGGCAACCACCACGCCGCCGTGGCCGAGCATCGCACCCATGGCAGCGAACGCTTCGTAGTCCAGCGGCGTATCGAATTGCGCAGGGGGCACCCAGGCGCCCAATGGCCCGCCCACCTGTACGGCTTTAAGCGGTCGACCGCTGGCTGTGCCGCCGCCGTATTCTTCGACCAGTTCGCGCAAGCTAAGGCCGAAGGCGCGTTCCACCAGCCCGCCGTGACGGACGTTACCGGCCAGTTGAAACGGCATCGTGCCCAGGGACCGTCCCATGCCGAAGTCGCGATAGAACTGTGCGCCCTTCTCCAGGATGATCGGCACCGAGGCCAGGGTCACCACGTTGTGTACCAACGTCGGCAGCCCGAACAAACCTTGGATGGCGGGCAGCGGTGGCTTGGCGCGCACCGTGCCGCGCTTGCCTTCGAGGGATTCCAGCAGCGCCGTTTCCTCACCGCAGATATAGGCGCCGGCGCCCACCCGTACTTCCAATTCAAAAGCATGCCCGCTGCCACTGACATCGGCGCCCAAGTAACCGGCTTCCCGGGCGATGCCCAGGGCCTCGTTGAGGGTGCTGATGGCAGCCGGGTATTCCGAGCGCACATAGATGTAACCCATCGTGGCGCCTACGGCGATGCCTGCGATGATCATGCCTTCGATCAGCAAGAAGGGATCGCCTTCCATCAGCATGCGGTCGGCGAACGTCCCGGAGTCACCCTCGTCGGCGTTGCACACCACGTATTTCTGCGCACCGACAGCATCGCGCACGGTGCGCCACTTGATGCCCGCCGGGAACGCCGCACCGCCGCGACCGCGCAGGCCCGAATCGAGCACGCTGGCGACCACGTCGGCGCCGTCCATCTGGATGGACCGGGCCAGGCCCGAAAACCCGCCTTGATTGCGGTAGTCGTCCAGGGACAGCGGCTGGGTGATGCCGGCGCGAGCGAACAGCAGGCGCTGTTGGCTCTTGAGATAAGGAATGTTTTCCACCAGCCCCAGGGCCGAGGAATGACTGCCAGGATCATGGGCGAGTGCGTCGAGCAGCCCCGGCACGTCCTGTACCGCGACAGGGCCAAAGCCCAGCCGGCCCTCGGGCGTTTCGAGTTCAACCAGCGGTTCGAGCCAATAGAGGCCCCGGGAACTGGTGCGCCGTATTTCGAGGGGCAATTGGCGACGTTCGGCCTCGAGGACCAGCGCATCGACCACCCTGTCCGCGCCGACCGCGCGGGCCACTGAATCGCGGGGAATGCAGAGCGTCAGCATGAACCATCCTCCAGGCAACCATTGACCAACTGGCGCAGGCGCTCGGGGGTGAGCCTGGCGTGTAGTTCGCCGTCCAGCTCCAGGGCTGGCGAGCACACGCAGGCTCCCAGGCAGTAGACCGGCCGCAGGCTGATGCTGCCGTCGGCGCTGGTGCCGTGGTCGTCCAGCGAGAGTTGTTCACGCAACTGCGCCGCCAGGCCCTCGGCCCCCATGCTCTGGCAGGACTCGGCCCGGCACAGGCGCAGGGTATGGCGCGCCGGCGGCGTGGTGCGGAAATCGTGGTAGAAGCTGATCACCCCGCGCACTTCAGCCTGGCTGAGGTTGAGGGCATGGGCAATTTCAGGGACGGCGACGTCGGGCACGTACCCGCAGCCTCCCTGGATGGCATGGAGAATCGGCAGCAAGGCACCGGGGGTGTCCTTCTCGCGCTCCAGAACGCTGTGGATCAAGGGCAGGTGAAGCGTCTCATCAGGCATAAACGTACCTCGGCATCTCGAACGACACCGCCGCATGGCGGCAGCCGTCCGGAGTCTTGGCTTGGGCGTCGGCCCACGTCACGGTAGCGTGGCAGATCCGATCGCCATCCTAGCTCTCCGGCCAAGTGTCTTTGGCGCACCTGATCCGGGGCATCTTTACAGCTTGCCACTCCCGGGGGTTGGCGATTGCACGTGGACGACAAAACCCGTCCTGAAAGCGACTCGGCGCAAGAAGTCGTCTGGCGGCGTGCGAGGCCAGATACGCTAATGATTGTAGGCGACTTGTGGCTGTCGGTTGGGATGGGGCCAGCACTCAAGCCAAAACCTATTCTTGCCTGACGATATCGACCGAGATTTCCACCGCCGCTATGGCGCCTCTGTTCTCAAGCCAGTGTGTGGTGTTCCTGTCCTCGGGCCAGCCCACGCCTGGTCCGTAGTCCGTGGCGATTCCATTTCGATGGTCAGTAATCGTTCCCTGCAAGATGTAGACAGTGCCGGGCCTGTCCTTGTGGTCGTGCATCGGCCCGAAGACGCCTCCAGGCTCGATGGTCACCTTACGCATTCGAAGTTGGCGCCCTGCCATTCCCTCGATTTCCGGCCCCAGGTCAATCGATTCAAGTAACTGCACCGTAACCCCTTTCGTCTCGGGCACCCTTCCTTCGTTGCTCATCCTGCACACCTCTCTGCACGCCCGGGCTCTGACTAGAATCTAGACGCTCGCGAGGCTGTGACGAGGCGTGAGGCGACCAAGGGTCGAAAACGGGAAAACACCACCTAGCCGTTTCTTTATTTATAATTCCAGTCGGAGCCACATGCCACCGGCCCTGAGAGCCAGGTCGAACACCATGAATGAACGTCAAAAAACGATTAAGAACACGATCGACGCCAGGGTGATTGGAAGCGACTCCGACGAGATTACCTATCAATCGGAGTGGATCGGTTACCTCCCCTTCCCGGTTGATCATTGGGTTGAACATCTGGGTAAGGACTTCTCCAGCGAATTTCCTTCTGAATGGACCCTTGAAGACCTGGCTAGCCTTGAACAATCGGGGTTCCTGGAAAAACTCGAAGCTTACGAAAACCCGGAAGACTCGTTTGATCGGCATATCAGGTATCGCGTTTGGGTTGAATGCGGGTAACGGTCGACCCGGACCGAACCCTTGAGCGCACAGGCCCCGCTGGGCAGTCGCCTACCCCCCGCACGCCTCCCGATACTGCCCCAACACCTGCCCAATCGCCGCCAATACCAGCTCACGTGCCGTGCTGCTTTCCTGTCCGCTCGCCACCTGCGGGTACAGGAGCGGCAGATACTGGCTCACCAACGTTTCAGGAATCGGCTCATCACCGAAGGCCAGGAACATCTCCTCCACCGCGCGACTCGCCGCTGCAAACGGCCAGTAGTAGCGGATGCGGTCGCTGTAGCTGAAGTGTCGCTGCACGCGCAATGCGGCGTCGTCACCGTGGTAATAGTGATCCCAGTAGTGCGGTTCAGCGAGCATCAGTGACTCCATGGTCCTGCGCAGGCTTTCTTGCTCCGGCACTGAGCGCAGCGCGGCAGCGATGTGGTCCAGCGCGTAGAGCGCTTCACGCAGGGCGAAGGTCAGGCCGGGGCCGACCTTGAGAATCGCAAAGCCGTCGCGCACCAGATGCTGCAGCGCGCTGGCTGGCTGGTAGTCGGTGGAGTGAGCCTCGAATACCAGTTGCGGCTCACCCTGAAGAATGGCGCTGAGGGCCCGGGCCTTTTCAGGTTGATAGACCACTACGTTCTCATTGCCGAACTCGACACCAGGCTGGACTACCAAGCCAATGACTCGCGCAAACACGCTGTCGAGGCCTTGGGCGATAAAAGCCTGGCGATGCAGTGCGATCGTTTCCAAGGCTGATTGCGGGGTGGTCACCTCAAGGTCCTCAACCTTCTCCGAGGCGCCGCCCGGCACCGGCACTTCGGTGCCTATCACGTAGAACGGTAACGGCAGGCCGGCATCGTTCACCGTTCGCTCGACCACGGCCGCCAGGCGTGCCGCACGTTCGGCCACCAGCGCGCCGTCGAGCGGATCGCTCTCGCCCATGCAGGCCATGCTCGTATCAAGGTGAATCTTGCTGAAACCTGCCCGGGCGTAGGCTTCCAGCATGCGTTCGGCGTTGAGCATGGCTAGCTGCGGCGGCAGGTGGCGCCAGGGATTCGGCCCCAGGTGGTCGCCGCCGAGGATCAAGCGCTGCGGATCGAAACCCACGCGCTGTGCAATCTCCAGCACAAAGCGGCGGAAGTCCGCCGGGGTCATGCCGGTATAGCCACCCTCATGGTTGACCTGGTTGCACGTCGCCTCGATCAGCACCGGCGCCGTGCCGGCCTGGCCGCAGCGCAACGCCGCTTCAATGACCAGGGCGTGTGCCGAACACACCGACGTAATGCCGATGGCGCGGCCTTGGCCGTGGGCACCTGACAGTTTTTGAAGATAATGACCTTGCATGAGCAGTGCCTCTCGATGACGTGGGAGATCACCATACGAGAGGAAAACGATCAACTTCAATCATTATTTTGATTGACAGTGATTTTTTTGGCTCTATATTTCATTCCTATGAATCACTAATGAGCAGCCCAAGTGACTAAAGACGAGCGCCTTTCACTGATCTGTCAGCACCTCTACAGCCATGGCGAAAGCACTATCCAGACCATCGCCGAAGTCGCCGATGCATCCCTGGCGACCGTGCGCCGGGACCTGCTGAGTCTGGAGGCCGACGGCACCATTCACCGCACCCATGGCGGTGCGCGTATCGCCAAAAGCGCCGGGGTCGAGGTGGCCTTCGACCTGCGGGAAAACCAGAACCTTTTCGCCAAGCGCGCCATTGCCGAACTGGCCTACGAGCAGATCGCGCCGGGCTCGACCATCTTCCTCGACGCGGGCACCACGGTGCTGCAACTGGCCCGCCGCCTGCGCCTGGACCCGATGCCGCTGTCGGTGTTCACCAACTGCCTGAACGTCGCTCAAGTGTTGATGAACACACCGGGCATCAAGATCGTCCTGCTCGGTGGGCAGTTGCGGGCAGAGAACGCATCGATGGTCGGGGCCCTGGCCGAAGCGATGATCGAAAATTTGTGGTTCGATCAACTGTTCCTCGGTGCCGGTGCCATCGCGCCGGATGCCTGCATCTACAGCCTCGATGCCAGTGAAGCGCAGCTCAACCAGAAGATGCTCGCCCGCGCCGCCAAAACCCTGCTACTGGCGGACTCGAGCAAGTTCGATCAGCGCCTCACCTACCGTGTTGCCCCGCTGGACAAGAACCTGACGGTGATCAGTGACGAACAGTTGTCTGCCAGTTGGTGGGCGCGCTTGCACGAACAGGGCTGCGCCACGTTGCAAGCCTCCAGCCAAGCCATTGCCGCCCGGGACGTACAGGCATGAATGATTGCGTGTTGGGGCTGGACAGCGGCGGCTCGAAAACCCGGGTGACGGTAGCCGATCGCCAGGGCCGGGTGCTGCACTGTGAAACGGCGGCCGGACTTGATCCGATCGCCAATCCACAGTGGTCCGCTCAGTTGCACGCACTGCTGCAAGCGGCCGCCAGGCTGCCGTTGGCCGCCGCCGTGCTCGGGCTGCCGATGCATGGCGAACTGGCCGAATGTTCCATCGCCCAGCGCGACACCGCGCAACGCGCATTGTCCTGCCCGGTCCTTGTAGAAAACGATGTGCGCATAGCCTTCGACGGTGCATTCGCCGGGCAAGGCGCAGGCGTGTTGATTCTCGCAGGTACCGGTTCCATGGCCTGGGCCAGCCGTAACCAGCCCGGTGCCGAGCATCTACGCGTCGGCGGTTGGGGCGATGTATTCGGTGACGAAGGCAGCGCCTATTGGATCGGTCGGCAAGCGTTGACCCTTGCCAGCCGCAGCCTCGACGGCCGCGCCTATCAGCCACACCTGACCCAGGCCCTGCTCGATCACTTGGGCCTGGCCCCCGATCAACTGGCGGATTGGGTCTACGGCCTAGCCAATCGCCGGGCCTCAATGGCGGCCCTGGCCGAATGCGTGTCGACCTCGGCGGTGGCCGGCGATGCTGCGGCAATCGCAGTGATGGACGAGGCCGCAGCGCACCTGGCCGAACACATCAACACTGCTTGGCGCCGACTGGGCCTGAGCGGGCCGGCGACCTGGAGTTACGCCGGGGGTGTCTTCGCCCACACGCCGATGCTCGATGGCATTCGCCGTCGCATTGGCGCCGTCGCCTGCCCACCCCGCCTGCCTCCCATCGGTGGCGCCTTGTGGCGCGCCGCTCACAACGCGGGATGGAACCCCGACCAGCGCTGGATCGAACAACTGTCGCTGAATCGTTAGCCCCTTGCACTGCCGTCAACCTCCCCTTTCCCGATGAAGAGGTTTTGCCATGCTCCGACGCCATTTGCTTGCATCGCTCGCGCTGTTGCCGTTGTCGTTTGCGGTCCCGACTTTGGTACCGCTGGCCGCCGCCGCCACCAGCATTACTGAAGTGCTGTTGCCGCCCTGGGGCACCCTGCCCAAGGGCATGACCGACCGCCTCGCCAGCGAGACCGGCGTGACGCTGGATACGCAGACGCTGGGCTGGGACCAGATCCTGACCAAGGTCGCCACCTCGATGATTGCCGGCAGCCCACCGGCCGACACCACGGAAGTGGACTGGTCATGGGTCGGTCAATTTGGCGCCGCCAACTGGTACCTGCCGCTCAACGATGCCGTGGACGCCGCGACCCTGGCGGACATCCCTTCGGCGAAATTCTTCATGGTTGAGGGAAAGCTGTTGGCGGTGCCCTATGCCAACGATTTCCGGGTGCTGATCTACAACCGCGACCACCTCGACCGTGCGGGTATCAAGACTGCACCCACCACGCCTGAGCAGTTGCTGGCCGACGCCAAGGCGATCAAGGCCAAGAACATCACGCAATACCCGATCGCCCTGCCCTTGTCCGCCACTGAAGGCAGCGCCACCGCTTGGTATCTGCTGACCAAGGTGTTTGGCGGTGAGCTGTTCAACGAGCAATTCGAACCGCAATTCATCAAGCCCGACTCGGCCGGCTACCGGGCCATGGCGTTTGAAATCGAAGCGCTCAAGCAAGGTCTGATCAGCCCAGCGGCGACCGGCCTCAAGGACGTCGAGGTGCAGGAGCTGTTCAAGAAAGGTGACGCCTCGTTCGACCTCGCCGGTTGGGCCGGCAACGTCGCGGTCTACAGCGACCCGAGCAAATCCCAGGTGGCCGAACACGTCGCCGCCGCGTTGATGCTGAGCACCACCGGAACCGCGCGCACTATCGGCCTGCCGGAAGCCATGGGCATCCCCGCCACGGCAAAAAACAAAGACGGTGCCAGGACCTTCATCAACTGGTTCATCAAACCCGAGAACCAGATCGAGAGCTACAAGACCCTTGGCAACCTGCCCACCCGCACCAGCGTGCTCAAGCAGCTCAACAGCGAAGGCAAGCTCAAGAGCGGTGACGTGATCCTGCAACAGGCCACGCTGGTCGATCCACTGTTCAAGCAAGGCACACCCGTCTGGTACCCGCAATTCACCAGTGCGGTGTCCAGTGCCCTGAACCAGGCCGCCAAGGGGCAACTGACCGTGGCCCAGGCCGTGGCGCAAATTGCCGAAGAAGCCAAGAGCGCGATGCAGCCGTGATGACATTGACCTCCATCAGGGAGCGCTTGCGCCCCACACCGGGTGAAACCTGGCTCGGCCTGGCGTATGTGCTGCCGATCATCCTGGTGATGGCCAGCCTGGTCTTCGTGCCGCTGCTGGCCACGGTGTTCGACAGCCTATATCGGATAGACCCGATGCGCCCCGGGACGCCCTTCGTCGGCCTGCTCAACTACCAGAACCTGGCGACCGACAGCAACGTCCAGCACGCCACCTGGAACACCCTGGTCTACGTCGTGCTGGCGGTGGTGCTGGAAACCCTCGGGGGCCTGGCTGCCGCGCTGCTGTTGAACAAGGTACGGCATGGCCGCCAATGGCTGCTGGCGATCCTGGTGTTGCCCTGGTGCTTGCCGCCGGTGGTCAATGCGCTGGTCTGGCTGTGGATCTACAACCCTAGCTACGGCGTATTGAACAACCTGCTCAAGGGCATTGGGCTGATCAGTGAAAACCAAGTGTGGTTCAACGACCATCACACCGCGTTGCTGCTGATTTCCCTGGTCCACGTATGGCGCATGCTGCCGCTCACCGCGATCATTTTGCTCGCGGCGTTGCAGGCGATTCCTGGCGACTTGTATGAAGCCGCCAAGCTCGACGGCGCCGGGCGCATCAAGTGCTTTCGCATGATCACCCTGCCCCTGATTGCCGGTGGACTGGCCATTTCCCTCAGCCAGTCGACGGTGTTCGCCTTCAACCTGTTCGATGAAGCGTGGATCCTCAACGGCGCGAGCCTGGACACCCGTAGCTTGATCATCCAGGTGTACATGTCGGCGTTCCAGAACCTGAAGTTCTCCTATGGCATGGCGTTGTCGGTGCTGGCGATGATCGCCTCGCTGTTGGTATCGATGGTCTATGTGCTCAAGGTCTACCGCGAAACGAGGTTCGACTGATGCGCCGATATTTCTTCGAAGGCCTGGGCAAGGCCGGGTTCGCCCTGGCGTTGCTGGCGCTCGTACTGTGGTCGTTGGGCCCAGTGTATTGGGCGGTTATCACCAGCTTCACCGACCCGCGCGAGATGCTCAGTGGCCAGCTGCATCTGTGGCCACAGCACCCGACCCTGGAGCATTTCGCCAAGTTGTTCGGCGCCAGCAGTTCGTCCCAGGGTAACGAAGTGCAATCGGTGTGGCCGCAATTTTCCAGAGCCTTCATCAACAGCCTGGTGACCTCGGTGGCGGCGACGCTGTTGACCCTGGTGGCGGCTGCGTTCGGTGGCTACGCCTTTGTGCGCCTGCGCTTTCCCGGTCGCGACCTGTTGTTCGCACTGGTGGTGGCGAGCATGGCGGTGCCGGCGTATACCGTGATGATTCCGCTGTACCGCCTGATGATCAGCCTGCAACTGATCGATACCTACCTGGGCGTGACGCTGATCTACGTCTCCGCCTTCTTGCCGCTGGCCCTATGGCTGATGCGCAGCGTCTACCAGTCGCTGCCGGTATCGTTGGAAGAAGCGGCGTGGTTGGATGGCGCGGG
This sequence comes from Pseudomonas fluorescens Q2-87, assembly GCF_000281895.1. Classification (NCBI taxonomy): domain Bacteria; kingdom Pseudomonadati; phylum Pseudomonadota; class Gammaproteobacteria; order Pseudomonadales; family Pseudomonadaceae; genus Pseudomonas; species Pseudomonas fluorescens. Next base: position 3,199,841 of record NZ_CM001558.1, read on the forward strand.
TCGCACCTACACCCTGGTCCGCATCGTCCTGCCCCTGGCGGCGCCAGGCCTGATCGCCACCGCGATCCTGACGTTCCTCAGCGCCTGGGGGCAGTTCATGGTTCCGTTGGTGTTCTCGCCGTCCCTCGCGACCAAGTCGCTGACCGTGCTGATTCCTGAATTCGTCACCCGCAACTACGTCGACTACGGCCTGATGAATGCCGCCGGCGTGATCGCGATGCTGCCACCGGTGCTGCTGGTGATTTTCCTCAACCGTTTCCTGGTGCGCGGGCTGATTGCCGGCGCGACCAAATAAACCCTCTCTTGAAAGGACTGCCCCATGAACATCACTGAACAGGTCATCGTTGAGCAATTTCCTTTTTGGACTTCAGCGTTGACTCAGCCACTGCCGGACTTCACGGCTGCCACGACGGTGGTGGTCGGTTGCGGCACGTCCTACTACCTGGCACAAACCGTCGCCGGTGCATTGAACCTCAACGGCAAGCGCGCCATCGCCGTTCCGGGTGGAGAATGGGCCCGGCGCCCAGCGGCCTACTTGGCCACCACAACGGACGTGAAGGTGATCGCCCTGTCGCGCAGCGGCGAGTCCACCGAAACCGTGCAGGCCGTCGATGCCAGCCGCACACGGGGCCTGGAAACCCTGGGCATCACCTGCGAAGCCGACAGCAGCCTGGCGCGCAACAGCGACCACGTACTGTTTGCCCCGACACACGCCCTCGAAGGCATCGTCATGAGCAGCTCGGCAAGCCTGATGCTGCTGCTCGGTTTGCGTCTGGCCGGTGTGGAGCTCGACCCGGCGATTGCGGCCAGCGCCGAACAAGCGATGCGCAGCCTCGACAGTCAGCTCAACAGCGATCTGCTCTCGCGCTCGCACTTCGTGTACCTGGGCGGCGGCGCCTATTACGGCCTGGCCAGCGAAGGCGCGCTGAAATTGCAGGAAATGAGCCTGACCTACACCCAAGTCTTCCATCCGCTGGAGTACCGCCATGGGCCAGTCAGCCTGGTCGACGAAAAAACCTGCGTGGTGCTGATCTACAGCCCCGAAACGTTTGAAGAAGAAAGCCAGCTGTGCGCCGAACTGCAAGCCAAGGGTGCGCGAGTCATCGGTTTCGGCGGTCCGGGCGATCTTTCGATCGGCATCGGCCAGCAGGGCCTGGACCGCAGCCTGGCGATCCTGCCGGCGTTGCAATTGTTCGGCGAACGCCTGGCCCAGCACAAACATCTGGACAGCACCGCACCGCGCCACCTGACCAAGGTTGTGCGCCTTTCCTGAATTGCGGCTCCGACACAGGCAGGTTTCCCAATGGCAACGGTCAACATTCAACAATTGCAAAAAAACTACGGCGCGATTGCGGTGCTGCACGGCATCGACCTGGCCATCGCCGACGGTCAGTTCGTCTCGTTGGTCGGGGCGTCCGGCTGCGGCAAATCAACGCTGCTGCGAATGATCGCCGGACTGGAAACCGTCAGTGCCGGGACCATTGAGCTCAATGGCAAAGTCATCAACACCCTCTCGCCCAAGGACCGGGACATCGCCATGGTGTTCCAGAACTACGCGCTGTATCCGCACATGACGGTGGCGCAGAACATGGGCTTCAGCCTGCATCTGCGCAAGGAGTCGCCCGAACGCATCGACAAGGCCGTGCGGGAAACCGCCGCCCTGCTCGGCCTCACGCCGTACCTGGAGCGCTACCCCAAGGCCTTGTCGGGCGGCCAGCGCCAGCGCGTCGCCATGGGCCGGGCCATCGTGCGCCAGCCCCAGGTGTTTCTGTTCGACGAACCGCTGTCCAACCTCGACGCCAAGCTGCGGGTGCAGATGCGCATTGAAATCCGCACGCTGCAACGCCGGCTCGGCACGACTGCTATCTACGTGACCCACGATCAGATGGAGGCCATGACCATGTCCGACCTCATCGTGGTGATGAACGCCGGGCGCATCGAACAAGTCGGCGCGCCCATCGAGGTCTACGACCGTCCCGTCAACCTCTTCGTCGCGACCTTCATTGGCTCTCCGGCGATGAACCTGATCGAGGGTGCGCTGGAGCATGAAGGTACGCTGTCGTTCGTGCGGGTCGGTGGCCACAGGATCGCCCTCGGCCGGCACATCGATCGGCTGCCCTCGACGCCGGTGGTGGTCGGCATCCGACCCGAGCATGTGACCCTGGCGGCGCTGGAAGGCGCAACGTTCTCGCTGCCACTGGGCGTGGAACTGATCGAGCCAACCGGCGCCGACAGCCATGTCTACGGGCATTCATGCGGGGCCCAGGTGATGGCCTCACTGTCACGGCGCGACAGCCTGGCATTGGGCGACCAGGTGACGTTACATGGGCGTTGCGAGCAGTTGCACGTGTTCGAGAAGGCCAGTGGGATGCGGGTTGACTGAAGCGATAGTACGGGCAGCGATACTGCCGGGCGGGAAAAATCAATCTTGAGCAAACCCGGCTAGGCGCGTCCATGCCGGTATAGTCGACTCTATTGCCGACCGTACCTCCAAGAGCCTTTACCAGTGCCTGACATGCCGACCCACTCTGCTTACACCAAACGCTTCGACGCTGTGCTCGCCTATATCGATGACAACCTCGAAGGCGACCTGTCGGTAAAGGCGTTGAGCCAAGTGGCGAATTTTTCGGCCTTTCACTTCCACCGACAGTTCACCGGGTTCGTCGGCGTGCCAGTCTCCCGTTATGTGCAGCTGATGCGGCTACGACGGGCGGCACATCGCCTCGCTGCGCTCGCTGACCATTCGATACTGGACGCTGCGTCCGATGCCGGTTTTGAAAGTCCCGAGGCCTTTTCCAGGGCGTTCAGGCGGGCGTTTGGCATGACGCCGAGTGCGTTTCGCAAGGAACCGAACTGGCAGGTCTGGAATGCGGTGTTCGCCATCCCTCATTTTTCCAGGACGATCATCATGCAAGTACGAATCGTGCAATTCCCTGAAGTCAGGGTCGCTGCCCTTGAGCATTGCGGGCCCACCGGGCTCGTCAATGAAAGCGTGCGCAAGTTTGTCGAGTGGCGCATGCACAGCGGACAGTCGCCGGTGGTATCGAGCCGGACCTTTGGCATTCCGTTCAACAACCCCGATACAACACCGGCGCATGCGTTTCGCTTCGCCATCTGTGGCGAGATTCATGAGGCCGTGGCGCCAAATGCGTCCGGCGTGCATGAACGCATCATTGCTGGCGGTCGCTACGCCGTGGTGCGACATGCGGGGTCACCGGATCACATCGGCGAAACGATCTATCCGGTCTACCGCGATTGGCTGCCTGCCAGTGGAGAAGAACTGCGGGACCAGCCGCTGTTCTTCCATTACCTGAGTGTGTATCCCGAGACGCCGCAGGATCAATGGCAGACCGATGTGTATGTGCCGCTGCAATAGCGGAGCAAACAATCTGCGGGAGCGAGCCTGCTCGCGGTGGCGACGGCTCAGTTACGCATTAAGGGGCCGCGTCAGCCACCGCGAACCCATTGTGCAGGTCCTCAACCAACGCGTCGACATCCTCCAAGCCGATATGCAGCCGCACCACAGGATTTAACGCCCGGTCCTCGGTCCTGTCACGATCCCTGGTCTCGGCGACGGTCACCAGGCTTTCATAGCCGCCCCAGGAAGCCCCCAACCCAAACAGCTGCAACGCATCGATGAAGCGCTCGAGGTATGCATCGTCGGCTTCGCGAAGCTCGAAGGACAGCAATCCGTTACTGCCTTTGAAATCCCGCTGCCACAGCGCATGGCCGGGATGCTCGGGAAACGCCGGATGAAACACCCGCTTCACCTGCGGTTGCGCCTGTAGCCATTGGGCGACTTCCAATGCCTGGCGCTCGTGTAAATCCAAGCGTGGCAACAGCGTACAGGCGCCGCGCAGTACCAGGTAGGCGTCGTCCGGGCTCACCGTGTTGCCGAAGGTGTCGCTCATGGCCGCCAAGGCCGGCCAGGCTTGCTGGCGGGTACAGACGCTGCCCATGACCACGTCGCTGTGGCCGCTGAGGTATTTGGTCAGCGCCATGATCGAGATGTCCGCGCCCAACTCCAGTGGCCGGTACAGCACACCCGATCCCCAGGTATTGTCCGCCGCCAACAGGATGCCGCGCGGCTTGCAGAGGGCGGCGATGGCCGGCAGGTCGCAGAGTTCGTAGAGCAACGAACCGGGGACTTCGGTGTAGACCATTTTGGTGTTGGCTTGCAGTCGCCCGGGCAAGTCGCTGCCATCGGGGGCGAAGTAGCTGACTTCGATGCCGAAGGCTTCGAGAAAGTCCCGCGCCAGGCGCCGTACCGGCGAATACACCGCATCGGTAATCAACACGTGGTCGCCGGGGCGCAAATAGGCCAGGAACGTTTGTGCCACCGCCGCCAGCCCCGTGCCGAACAAGCGGGTGCGGTAGCCGCCCTCCAATTCAGTGACCAGATCTTCCAGGACAAACGCGGTGGGATTGCCCCGTGCGCCATAGGTCAGCACTCGCTCGCTGTCGCGCCGTGAGCGGGCGTCGCGCATTTGCGCCAGGTTGTCGAACAGCACCGTGCTCAGACGGCTGACCGGTACATTGACTGACCGCGCGCCGTTGCCGTTCTCGGGCCGCGCCCCATGGACCAGGCGGGTGCGGACTCGCTCGCCGGCAGGCTTGCGATGGGGCGGATGCAAGGGCTTGAGGCTGGCTATTTCGTCGTCGTTCATCTGCGCCAGCAAGCCGATCTCCCAGGCCAGATACTGTCGCGCTGCATCCTTGTTTCCAGCGTGGCGATCATGGGTGAAGAACAGGAAGTCGATGCATTGTTCGTCCGCCAGCGTGCCAGCCCCTTCCCGCACCGCGAACCCTGCCCCACGCCAGGCATCAAATCCGCCGTCCAGCACGCTGAACGACGCCTCGGGCCATTCCAGCGCGGCCAATGCGGCCAGCCGGGGATCGTCCGCCACCAGCACCACGGGACGTCGCTCACCTGCCAGGGCACGAGCCAACAGCGGTCGGATCGACCAGCGAGCCCCTGCTATATGAGCTTTGCGGTAGGCCATGCTCGGACGCAGGTCGATCAATGCAACCGCCTCATCCTTCAGCGCATCGGCCAAGGCCTGGGCGCTGATCAGGGGCAGCGCTTCAGGCAAGACGAGCTTCGCAGCCGGCAACGCCAGGCCACTGTCCACGCCTTGCGCCAATGCATAGGCTTCATGCCCCAACTGCCGCAGCCAGCCGGCGATGATCGGTGCCCGTACACCGTCACTGTCAAACAGCACCACGCGGGCCTGGCGCACACCGATGTAAAGATCGGTGGACTGAATCAGCTGCCCGCCCGGCGTGTGTTGCGCCCCCGGCAACGTGCCGGCGACGAATTCCTCGGCGGTGCGCACATCACAGAGGAACAGGCTGCGCCGCGCCTCCCTCGCCCACTGTTCGACCTGCGCTGCCGCAACAGTCGGCGCACCGGCGCGCTCAGCCAAACGCGCTGCCGCGAGGCGCTGCGTCGGCAGGCTGCTTTGCGACACTTCATCGGCGTACCGACGGTCGCTGCCATGCTCCAGCTGGAAGTCTTCCAAATACCAGCCCTGCGTGCCGTTTTCCAGGGCATAGACCGGGTTCTTCAGCCCCAGGTCGATCAGCGTCTGGGCGCCGATGATGCTGCGGGTTCGACCGGCGCAGTTCACCACGATGGGCGTCTGCTCGTTCGGCACCAGGTCGTGCACGCGATAACCCAGCTCGCCGTTGGGGCAGCAGATCGAACCGGGAATGGTCATCTTGCGGTACTCCTCGAACGGTCGGCCGTCGAGGATCACCAGCGGTTCGCCCCGGGCTTGCCATTGGGCCAGTTGGCGGGCGGTGACATGCGGCGTGTGCCGGGCCTCCTCGACCTTCTCGCCAAACGCCTTGGACGGTACATGCACACCGGCGAACAGCTGATGACCGGCAGCCTGCCAACCCTGCGCGCCACCGGCCAGGCTGTGCACGCTGGCATACCCCAGCGCTTCCAGGCGCAGGACCGCGCGCTCAGCCAGGCCGCCGCCATCCTGGTCATAAATCACCAACCGAACCTGGAGGTTTGGCGCCAGGCGAAGGGCCTCCAGCTCCAGACGGCTGTAAGGCAGGTTCACCCCGAAAAACAGGTGGGCTTCGCCGTACTGGCCGTGCTCGCGCACATCAAACAGGGCGATTTCTTGCCCGTCGAACAACCACTGCTGCAATTGCCCGGGCGTTATGGTCTGGCTCATGGAAGTCCCGCTGGAAAAATGAAATGGCACAAATGTGAGGTGGCGTCAGTGGGCATAGGCCTTGATCGACGGCGCCATCTGCGAAGCGTTGTAATTGAGAATGCGCCCGTCGGCTTCGACGCCGTAACGGCCATTGAGCGACTCCAGCGGCAAGCCATAGAGGTGAAAGTGCAGGGTTGGTTGCTCGCCAGCCACGCGGATGCCATGCAGGTCTTCGCCGAGGAACGCGATGGACGTGCCGGGCTGCACCACCACTTCCTTTTCCAGGCGCAAGGTGGTGTACCCAGGCTCGCGACCTTCGTCGTCACGCTGGTAGACGTAGTTGATTTCCTGGCCCTCGACGGCGCTGATGATCGCCCAGGTCTCGTGGTTGTGCGCGATCGTGCTTTTGCCCGGCAACAGCGAGTTCACGTACAGCGTCGGGGTGTCGCCGTCGTCATTGAGGCGGTAGCGGAACGCGGTGCTGCCCTGCCCCGCCACTGGCGGCGGGAAGGCGTCGAAATTGAACAGGTCGCGGCGCTCGGCGAGGGCCTCCAACAGCGCAACGATTTCCACCAGGGCGGCGCGGTCGACGCCACGTTGATGAATCACGCGTACCTTCTGCAGGAAATCTTCGATGACATCGGGACGGCTAAACGTACTCATGGGGCAGGCTCCATTGTTCAGGCTGGAAAGTCAGACGGACAGGCTGTAGCGACTCAGGTTGGTCAGCAGGTAGGGGTCGTTGGCGATGGGCGGCCGACGGCCAGGGTCGCCCAGCGCATGCCGCAAGAATTCTCGGGTGCGCTCACTGGCCGGGTGCTGGAAAATCCGCGCGGCACTGCCATGCTCGACGATCACCCCGTTCTCGGTGAAATAGACGATGTCGCTGATTTCTTCGGCGAAACGCATTTCGTGGGTCACCAGCACGCAGGTCATGCCCTCTTCGGTCAGCTCGCGGATCACCGTGAGCACCTCGCCGACGGTTTCCGGATCCAGGGCCGAGGTCACCTCATCGAACAGGATCAGCTCCGGGCGCATCGCCAGCGCCCGGGCAATCGCCACCCGCTGCTGCTGACCGCCCGAGAGCTGGCCCGGATAAGCGTCGGCCTTGTGCTCCATGCGCACCTTGGCCAACAAGGCGCGGGCGTCTCGCTCGGCGTCACTGCGGTTGCGCCCCAGGACCTTGCGCGGCGCGATGACCAGGTTCTCCAACACCGACAAATGCGGGAACAGGTTGTATTGCTGGAACACAAACCCCACGCGCTTGCGCAGTTCGATGCGCTGGGCTTCCTGGGTCAGGGTGTGGACTTCGGTTGCGCCGACGCGAATGCTGCCGCGCTGGGGCTGCAACAGGCCGGTGATGCAGCGCAGGATCGTCGACTTGCCCGAGCCGGACGGGCCGATGATCGACACAGCCTGGCCACGGTGGACGTCCAGGTCGATGCCCTTGAGCACCGGGTTGCTGCCAAACGACAAATGCAGGTCGCGCAGGCTGACCAAAGGTTCGGCGACGGTTTCAGTAGAAGGCATAGCGTCGCTCCAAATGCTGGGTGAGGCGGGAAATCGGATAGCAGTAGGCAAAGAACAGCACCAGCAGGCTCAGGTAGATCACCACCGTGAAGCCCGTCAGGTTCACCGTGTTGCTGGCGATCTGCGCGGTGTCGATCACGTCATGCACGCCCACCAGTGAGGCCAATGCGGTGCCCATGGTGATGACTGCGTAAAGGTTCATCCAGGGCGGCAACATGCGCTTGAAGCACTGCGGCAGGATGATCGAGCGGAAAATCTGCCCGCGGGTAAACGCCAGAGAGCGCGCGGCTTCCCATTGGGTGCTGGGGATCGACGCAATGGCGCCACGGAAGATTTCCGCGACATTGGCGCTGGCCGGCAGTGCCAGCCCGAGCGTGACCTTGACCCAGTCCGGGAACGAGACATAGCCGCTGCCGATACGGATCTCGAACGGGAACACATAGGTGGTGAAATAAATCAGCACCAGCCAGGGCGCGTTGCGGAAAACCTGCACCCAGATCCGCGCCGGCAAACGCAACAGGCGCAGGGGCGACAGGACCATGGCGCCCACCAGCACGCCAGCCACCGAACCCAGCCCGATGGCCAGCAGGCTGATGAGAACGTTCTGGCCAAACCCGGCGATCAGCGCCGGACTCCATTGCAACAAGGCCTTGAGCACCGGGCTTTGCGGGGCGATGTACAGCAGCCAGAGCAGCGCGGCGGCCAGCAACAGCAATTTGCCGATATGCCGGCGCGGCCAGGCCAGCGGCGCGCCCACGGAAGATTCAATGGCCATAACCGGGCATCCTCAGGCGCGCTTCCAGGAAGCGCCCCACGCAATTGACGATGAAACTCAGCAGGCCGAAAAACGACAGGATCAGGATCATCAGTTCCAGCACGTTATCGCTCTGGGTCCAGATCATGATGGCGGCGTAGGTGATGTCCCCCACGGCAATGGCCGAGGCCACGGCGGTCATCTTCACCAGATCAATGAGATTGTTGATCAGCGCCGGCAAGGCGAACCGCAGGGCCAGCGGCAGCTGCACGTTCCACAGCAACTGGCGACGGCTGAATGCCAATGAGCTGGCCGCCTCCAGGGTTACCGCGGGGACGGCCTCGATGCCGGCACGCAAGGCTTCGGCGTGGAACGCGCCCTTGTGCAGCGAGATCACGATCACCACCCAGGCAAACGGCGTCAGCGGGTTGGCCGCGCCTACCGCCTGGGTCAGGAGCATGTTCAGTACCAGGAATGCGCAATACAGCTGCACCAGGGTCGGCGTGTTGCGGGTGACTTCGACGAATACTCGGGCGGGCTTCGCCAACCAGGGCGTGCCCGAGGTCAGCATCGCCGCCAGGCCGACACCTGCCAGCAGGCTGCCGACGATGGTCAACAGGCACAGCAGCAGTGTGGTCAACGCGCCCTGCTCCAGGGTCCCGCGCTGATAGGCATCGAGCAAAAAGCTGTAGTTCAGGCCGAGTCCGGCGCTCCATTGGACGAACCATTGCAACCCATGACTCATGGCTCGCCCCTCAGTTGAGCGCAGGCGTGAGCAATACGGTGCCCGGCCTCACGAACGGTCTCGGTGGCCGTGGCAATCGACAGGCGAAACCACGGCGACAAGCCATAGGCGCTGCCCGCCACACCCGCGACGCCTTCTTCGAGCAGATACGCGACAACATCCCCATCGGTGTCCAGTCGCTGGCCGTCCGGGCGGTAGCGCCCGAGCAACCCGGCACAGCGCACGAAAACAAAAAAGCCGCCTTGGGGCTCAAGCACTTGCAGCCCATCGACACGGCTCAAGGCCTCCACCAACAGATCCCGGCGCTGACGGTAGGCGGCGACCTGCGCCGACAGAAAATCCAAGCCACCCTCGAACGCTGCCAACGCGGCAGCTTGCCCGACCGAAGAAGCGCCGGAGGTGGATTGCGATTGCACCACGGTCATGGCCTCGACCAACGTCTGCGGCCCGGCACCGAAGCCAATGCGCCAGCCGGTCATGGCGTAGGTCTTGGAGACTCCGCCCACCAGCAGGCAGCGTGGCTGCAAATCCGGCGCGACATTGAGCAGGCTGAAGGCCTGGGAGCCATCGAAGCGGATGTGTTCGTAGAGCTCGTCCAGCAGGACCAGCACCTGCTGATGGCGCCGAAGCACCTCGGCTAGAGCGCGAAGCTCGGCCTCGCTGTACACCGCGCCGCTGGGGTTGCCGGGGCCGTTGAGGATCAACCAGCGGGTGCGCTCGCCGATGTGTGGCTCAAGCGCCTGCGCCGTCAGCTTGCAGCCTTGCTCCAGCCCGCATTCGATGAATACCGGCTCACCGCCATTGATGCGCACGCTGTCCGGAAAGGACGGCCAATACGGTGCGGGCACCAGCACCTCGTCACCGTCATCGAGCGTCGCGGCGAAGGCATTGAAAATGATCTGCTTGGCGCCGTTGGCAATCACGATGGATTCCAGCGGATAGTCCAGGCGATTCTCCTGGCCGAGCTTGCGTTGTATCGCGGTGCGCAACGCCTTCACGCCCGGCGTCGGGGTGTACTTGGTAGCCCCGGCGGCAATGGCGGCGTAGGCAGCCTGCTTGATGTGATCGGGGGTGTCGAAATCCGGCTCGCCGGTGGTCAGGTCGAGGATCGCACGGCCGGCATCCCGCAAGGCCATGGCACGGGATTTGGCGGCGGCATTGGCTGACAGCGAGACGCGTTGCACGCGCTTGGACAGGCGAAGCGTCATGGCTGGCCTCCTTGCAGGACCTTGCCCGGGTTGAGCACGTTGTGCGGGTCCAAGGCTTGCTTGATGCGGCGCATCAGGTCCAGCTCCACTTCGCTTTTATAGCGCCCCAGCACGCCCACCTTGCGCTGGCCGATGCCATGCTCGGCACTGATCGAACCGCCGTGGGCGTGGGCACTGTCATGTACCTGTTGGCTGAGTGCGGCGTAATTCGCCATGTGTGCGTCCACCGTGGCGTCCAGCGGATGGGCGACGTTGTAATGCAGGTTGCCGTCGCCCAGATGACCGAAGGTGTAGAACCGCACCCCCGGGTAATGCTGCTGCAACAGCGCATCGGTATGGGTAACGAACGCCACGACCTGTGAAATCGGTACCGAAATGTCGTGTTTCATGTTCCGACCGGCACGCTTTTGCGCCTCGCTCATGTTCTCGCGCAACTGCCAGAACGCTTGGCTCTGGGCCAGGCTTTCGGCGATCAGCGCATCGGCCAGCAGGGCTTGCTCGAAGGCTTCGCCCAGGACCTGTTCGAAGGTTTCCCGCGCATGCCCCTCACTGTGGTTATCCGACAGTTCCAACAGCGCGAACCACGGCTGGCGCGCGCCGAGAAAAGGTCGCGGCCCTTCAGGGAACTGCTCGCGCAACAACGCCAGGCACTCGGCACTGAGCAGCTCGAACGCGGTCAGGTTGGCGCCAAAACCGCTGCGGGCATGGGACAGCAAAGCCACGGCCTGTTCCAACGAGTCGAAAGCCAGCAATGCCGTGACCTGGGCCCGGGGCTGCGGAAAGAGTTTCAGGGTCGCCGCCGTGATAATGCCCAACGTGCCTTCGCTGCCAATGAACAGGTCCCGCAGGTCGTAACCGGTATTGTCCTTGCGCAAACCCCGCAGGCCGTTCCATATCTCGCCTTGGGCGGTGACCACCTCCAGGCCCAGGGTCAGCTCACGGGCATTACCATAGCGCAGCACGGCGGTGCCGCCGGCGTTGGTGCCCAGGTTGCCGCCGAGGGTGCAGCTGCCTTCGGCGCCGAGGCTCAAGGGGAACAGGCGACCGGCGTCACGGGCCACTTCCTGGATTGTGTGCAGGATGCAACCGGCCTCGACGGTCAGGGTGTCGTTGTCGGTGTCCACCGCACGCACGCGATTCATCCGATCGAGCAGCAGCAATACGGCGCGGCCGCTGGCGTCCGGGGTGGCGCCGCCCATCAATCCGGTGTTACCGCCCTGCACCACGATCGGCGTACTTTGCGCCGCACAGGCGCGGACCACTGCCGCGACTTCTTCGGTTGTGCCCGGGTGCACGGCGGCGAGCACGTGTCCGACATAACGGCCCTGCTTGTCGGTCAGGTACGGCGCAGCATCCTCGCTGCTCTGCACATGGTCGGCGCCAAGCAATGCTTGCAGGGTCGCCCACAACGATTGGCTCATGGCTGAACGGCCAGCGGCGCGGCGTTGCGGTATTGCTCGTGCAAATCACGCAAGGCCTGGGACGGCGCCATGCCGGTGCGCTCGCCCAATTCGAGCAGCCAGCCGCTGCGATGCCAATCGCGCACGATGGCGTCGAGTTTGGCCTGGGTGTCGTGCTCGCCCTTGCGCAGCCAGATCACTGAATTGGACGGAATCAAATCTTCCGGCAGCGGCAGTTCAAAGTCCTGCCATTCGGCTTCGCTCAGCAAGGCGTGCATCGTCGGGCTTACGTGCACCGCCGCCACGCAGCCATTGCCGCGCAGCGACAACAGCGATTCGGACTGACTGCGAAACGCCTTGATCTGCGCGCCGTAGGTTTCCTGCAACGGCTTGATGAAATTACTGCCCTGGGACACACAGACCGGTTTCCCCTTGAGATCGGCCCACTGGGTAATGCCGGCGCCCTTGCGGATCAACGCGGCCCCGCCCACTTCTTCATAAGGCGTCGGCACGTAATCGAGGATCTCTGCGCGCTCCTCGGTGAACTGCATGTTGGCGATCAGAATGTCGACCTTGCCCTGCTGAAGGAATTGCACACGGTTCGGCGCCAGCACCGACACCGTTTGCGTCTCGACCCCCAGCGCCTGGCCGATGCCCTTGGCCAGCTCGACGTTGTAGCCCAGGTGTTCGCCGCTCTTGGGATCGATCGTGCCGAATGGCGAACCACTGAGCATCACCCCGACGCTGATGGCGTGGCGCTGTTCGATCTTGTCCAGCGTTGCATCGGCCTGGGCCAGGCTGGCAGCGCAAACGGCGGCGCCTGCCAGGCACCACGAGGCCAGGGTTCTAACGGAAAAAAATGCAGTCATGCGCGGCATACCTTGAGCGACGGTCGTTGAGGACGGTGGACAGTGCGACGGCCGTCAGGCGCCGTTGGCCTGGAACTGCTTCTGCAATTCCACCAGGGCCGGTGACGCGGGCGTGATGCGGTTGCGGGTCTGCGCTTCGATCAGCCAGCCGCTGCGGTGCAATTGCTTGATGATCGGATCGAGTCGGGCCTGGGTATCGCTTTCGCCCTTGCGGGTCCAGATCACCGAAGGCGCCGGGTTCAACTCCGGGTCGAGGGCGCGGTAGCCCTGCCATTCGGCGTTCTCGGCGATCAGCGGATTGATCAAGGTGGCGTCATGCACCGCCGCGACGCAGTTGTTGCCCCGCAGGGCCAATAGCGATTCCGAGGAGCTCTTGAAAGCCTTGATCTCTGCGCCCAGCTCGGTGAGCGGCTTGATGTAGCTGCTGCCCTGGGAGGTGCACACCGGTTGGCCCTTCAGGTCCTCCCAACGACTGATCTTGCTGTCCTTGAGCACGGCCGCCGTGCCACCGACGCGGTAGAACGGCGTGGGCACGAACCCGAGGATGTCGCCGCGCTCCGCTGTCCATTCCATGTTGGCAACCAGCAGATCGACTTTGCCTTGTTGCAGGAATTGCACGCGGTTGGCGGGCAATACCGGCACCAGTTGCACCGTGGCGCCCAGCTGCCGACCGAGTTCTTCAGCGAGGTCAACGTTCAAGCCGCGAGGTTTCTGGGTCGCGGGATCGATGCCGCCGAAGGGTCCGCCCGAGAGCAGCACACCGACCACCAACTCATGGCGCTGCTCGATCTTGTCCAGGGTGGCATCGGCACGCGCGATGTTGACGGCCGATAGCGAGATCAAGGCGCCCAACATGACAGGCAGCAATCGTTTTACGGGTGAGCGCTCGAGCAACATGGAATTCCCCTCATGGATGATCGGCGTACCCCGACCTGATGAGTGGGCATGCTAGGTACAGCGTGGACGCAACGGAAATGCAAATATCTCATATCGTTATAACTCACACGGTTGCGCGTTTAGGCCATTCGCTTATATGGCTGTATTTGCTGCGCCCGAGCCAAACTTTCGTAAAGAGCTTCCACTGAATCCATAAAACTATGTAATGTTTATCTTTGTTCCCTTGATATGACCGCCTATGTCGACCCTGGATCTCGAGTTACTGCGCACGTTCATCGCCGTGGTCGATCACCACAGCTTTGCCGAAGCTGGCGCGCAGCTTTCCCGTACACAATCATCGGTGACCCAGCACATGCAACGGCTGGAACAACAGGTGGGCGTGAGCCTGTTCGAAAAACGCGGGCGACAGAAACAGCTCACGGAAGCCGGCCAGCAATTGCTGCGCCACGCCCGGCAGATGCTGTCGCTCAACGATGACATTCTCGGTTCCCTGCGCGAAAGCAGCCTGAGCGGCGTGCTGCGCATCGGCTCGCCCCATGATATCGCCGACACCATTCTGCCGCCGATTCTCAGCCATATCGCCCGTTCGGCCCCGCGCCTGCGCCTGGAAATCGATGTGGGCCGCAGCCCGTTCCTGATGGACGACCTGCACCGAGGCAAGGTCGACATGATCATTTCCACCCGCCAGGACCCGAGCCTGGAAGGCTTTGCCTTGCGTACGTCGCCGGTGTGGTGGATCTGCTCGGCCCAGTACATTCACAACCCTGGCGAGCCTTTGCCGCTGATCCTGGTGGACGAACCGAGTATTTATCGGCGCTATGCCCTGGAGGCCCTTGAGCGCGCGAATATCCCGTGGCGCCAGGCGTACCTGGCGTCGAACCTGATCGGCATCAAGGCCGCCACGCGCGCCGGCCTGGGGGTCACGCCGCGAAGCATGGAGATGCTCGGCCCGGACATGCGCGTACTGGGCGAGAACGATGGCTTGCCGCGATTACCGGACGTGACCTATCACTTGTGGATCCGGCCGAACACGCTCAATCCGCTGGTGCGCCGGGCGTATGAGCTGATCCGCAATAGTCAGGGGCACGGCAGCTGATCCAACGCGCGCCAACCGTGCCCTTCATGCGGCCCTGCGTCAGGCCCCTGCGCGAATGCGCTCGACCAGGCGCGCCTGGAGCGCTGCAAGTTCTTCTGAATCCGCCTTGCCCCTGCCATGCACACCAGGCATCTCGCCTTCCCAGCGCGGAATGATGTGCATGTGGATGTGATAGACCGTTTGCCCGGCCACCGCGCCATTGAACTGCGCGACCTGGACACCGTCCGGCTGCAACTCCTCGACGATGATGCGCGTCAGCCGCTGCACGGCGGACATCATCGCCCCCAGGACCGTCGGCTCGACTTCAAGGATATTGCGCGCCTGGGACGCTTTGGGAATGACCAGGACATGACCGCGCGATTGGGGAAAGAGATCCAGGAACGCCAACACATCGGCGTCCTCGTAAATCTGGTAGCACGGCGCCTCGCCGCGAAGGATCAACGCAAAAATGTTCTGCGGATCGTAATGACCGTGGAGACTCATGATTACTCCGTCAAAGGTTTTAGAAAGATCGCCTGCCGGTGAGCAAGCATCGGTCGGTAAGAGGTGTAGCACAGTCCAAAGGCACAAAACACACCGGCCCAACTTCTGTGACGAGGATTGGCAGGCCGCTATCGCGAGCCACCGGCCAGCGCAACGGCGATTGTCTGCTGCAGTTCGCGTTCGGAATACGGCTTGTGCAAGACCGGGCAACCCGCGTACTCGGGCGGTACGCCGCTGGCGCCGTAGCCTGTGCTGAAAAGAAAGGGGATATGGCGACTGCGCAGAATATCGGCCACCGGGAACACCCGCTCGCCGGCCAGGTTGACGTCCAGGATGGCCAGGTCAACCATCACCGTCCTGGCCATTTCACAAGCCGGGGCGAGTCGGGCAACGGACGCCACCACCCGGCATCCGAACTCTTCCAGCATGTCCTCGATCAACAAGGCGATCGCGCCTTCATCCTCGACAACGAGCACCCGGGTCCCCGCGAATGGGGTCATGCCCCGGACGCTCCGATCATGAATGACAGGCGGCAGCGAAGCCCCTGCGGGGAGAAGTTGAGGTCGAATTCCCCACCCAGGTCGCGCTCGATGCAGCGCTTCATCAAGCGAGAACCCAACCCTTCCCGCTCCGGCTCGGAGACGGGTGGCCCGCCCTGCTCCTGCCAGTCCAGGTTCAACAGCGTGCCGTTCGGTTGAGATTGCACGCGCCAAGCGACCGACAGCGTCCCCGTCTCGACTGACATGGCGCCGTACTTGAGTGCGTTGATCGCCAACTCGTTGAGCGTCATCGTGAGGTTGAGCGCCACACGCGTGCCAACATCAATGGAAGGCCCCTCGAACACGACACGGTCGGGCTCGGCCCCGAAGACCGGCATCAACACCTCTTGGGCCAAGTTGTCCAGGGGTGTACTTCCCCAATGCCGCTTGGTCAACAGGTCGTGGGCCCGGGACAGCGCCAGCAGCCTGGCTTCGAATCGCCGATAACCATCTTTTGCATCCGCTGCATTGCGCGCCGTCTGGGCGGCCAGCGACTGCACCGTGGCAAGGGTGTTCTTGACCCGATGATTGAGCTCGTCGATCAACGTCTTCTGCCGGTTCTCCGCCTGCTTTCGCTCGGTGATGTCCACCAGCATGTTGATCGCGCCCACCAGGTTGCCATCGGCGTCGTGCAACGGCGTGGGGTACGGGGCGAACGGTACGCGGGTACCGTCCGGCCGCTCGGCAATGGCCTCGACGCCGCGTATCGGCCGGTTCTCCTTCAAGGCCACCGCCATGGGGCATTGGTCATGCGGCAACGCAGTGCCGTCGGTATTGAACAGCTTCCAGGTCACGCACCACATGTCGCCCAACTGCGGCGTTCTACCCGACAGCTCGACAGCGGCGCGATTGTAGAACGTGATGCGGCCCTCGGCGTCGGTGGTATACACCGCCGCCGGCAGCGCCTCGAGAAGGTTGCGCATGTGCCGTTCACTCTCGCGGACCTGGTTCTCCATGCGCCGCGCCAGCGTGACGTCCTGCAACACGCGCACGCCGTAACGAAACTTACCGCCTGCGTCCCGGACCGAAGAGCTGTGGATGTCGAGAGACAGGACTTCACCATCAGGTTTCAAGGCGCGTTTGCGAAGCTCGTAATTGTCGAATTCCCCCGCCACCTGACGCGCGTACAGCGCCGCGTCCTGGGCTGCGCTCTCGGGATGGGTATAGTCGAGGAAGGTCATCGACAGGAGCTCTTCACGCGAGCGGCCCAGCATCTTGCAAAGGGCGTCGTTGACGCGCAACAGGCGACCGTCGATGTCGGCCTCGGCAATGCCGATCGTGGCCGCTTCGTAGGTCGCCGAAAGCCGGTCGTCACTCTCCTGTCGCGCGACTTCGGCGGCATGGACGCAGGTCATATCAACGGTAAAGCAACGCGTGTTGAAAAGCTTGCCGTCGGCAAAACGCCCATTCGAGGTGATCGTCACATGCCTGATCGAACCGTCCTTGGCCTTCAGGCGCGCCGGATAGCCCTCCAGACGGTCACCGCTCTGCAATCGGGTGAGGATGTCGCCGATCACCGGCTCATCGACATGAAACTCGGTAATGTGACGACCAATGTACTCGTCCGCCGAGTAACCCAGGAGCGCCAGTTCGGCCTTGTTGGCGCGCAGGATAATGCCCTCGCCACTCACAATATGAAGGCCCACGGCACTGTTTTCGAAAAAGTCCTCGAGGTCGGCACTCTTGCGCCGAAGCTCATCGGCCATGGCGTGATGCGCCGAGACGTCCTGGAAGCAGTTGATTGCCCCTTGGATGATGCCTCGCCGGTCTCGCAACGCGCGGATATTCATCAGCGCCACGAACCGCGAGCCATCCGGACGCTGGACGATGGCTTCCTGATTGCGCGCCGCAACGCCTGCAGCGAGGGCACAAGCCATCGGGCCATGGTCATGCGCCAGGGGCGTTCCTTCGAGCGAGAAAAGACGATGGGAGCCGCAGAAGCGGTCACCGTTTTCGCCCAGTACCGGCGCCCTTCCCCACAACTCGGTCGCCTCGTGGTTGTACCTGACGAGCCACCCGTCGCGATCACAGAGATACACCGCACCGGGAATCGCATCGAGCGCGTCCGTTCCCATGGCGATCAGGCTCTCATACTCGCTGGGTGCAAGCCCTTCCCTGGGTAGCTCTTCAATATTCGACATCTGTCATCCTCAAACCGCCTGGCTGCAACGCCCTTGCTTCCCGTGCTGCCTACCCGAGCCGCCGATAGGCATGGATATTTCTACAGCACGGTAATGGACTCTAGATCCTTATTGACGGCCCTAGTTCAGCGAACTTGATATTACTGTCTTTGCCACTCAGAACCCGAAGAGTTCCCGGGGCGCTTGCACCGTCAACGCGTGCATGAGCGAGGGCGAACACTGCAACGCTTGCAACTGCCCAGCGACCGTAGCGAAATCGACATCCTGCTCATGCTGCGTGTGGGGCCAGTCACTGCCCCATACCAGGCGCCGCGGACCGAAGCTCTGCTCCAGCAACGACAACGAGGCGCGGGCAAATTCGAGGTTCTGCTGGTCGGTGGCGGCCAATCGATAAATGCCCGACACCTTGACCCAGACCTGCCCGCCAGGTCCCCCCTCGATCAACTCGGCAAAGCCCGGCTGATCAAGGCCCAAACGCGCATCCGGACGACCGAAGTGATCGATCACCAACTTGACGCCGAACGGTATCAACTGCCGCAACAGCACTGGCAGGTCCGCCATGGGCGCATGTAACTCGACGTGCCAGTCCAGCTCGGCAATGCGGCCAAAGAAGCTTCTCCAGGCAGTGTCGCTAAAGTCAGGCAAGGCTTGGCCCATCAGGTTCAAGCGAACGCCGACTACGCCCAGCCGGGCCATATCGCCCATTTCGGCAGCGCTGGCATCCCGTTCCAGCACCACGACTGCGCGCAACCGCTGCGGCGCCTGCCGTAGCGCGTCCAGCAAATAGCGGTTGTCGGTGCCGAGAAAACTGGGTTGCACCAATACGCCATGGCTCAGGCCGTGGGCGTGCAAGTGGCCCAGGTACTGTTCGAGCGTGGCGTCATAACCCGGGGTATAGCGCCGCGCCGTCGCCAGGGTCAGCTGGCGACTGAACACGTGGGCATGTGAATCGATGCCGGTGATCGGCGTGAAACGGTTATCAGGCATGGGTTTCATCTATCGAAGGTAGAGGTCGTCAGGCTCGCGCGCCCTGGTTGTCCAAGGCCGGGGCTGGCTGCGATGGGTTCGATGCGTCCAGATTGCGGCCCCGGGTTTCCGGCAAACACAGCGCCGCAATCACCGCCACGCCATAGGCGATCCCGGCATCGATGCCAATGGCCGAGCCCAACGACATTGAATCGCTCATGTGCCCGACCAGGAACGGGAACACTGCCGAGAGCACCCGGCCGAAGTTGTAGCAGAACCCCACGCCGGCGCCGCGTACATCGGCCGGGTACAACTCGTTGAACAAGGCCCCGAGGCTCGCCGGAATGCCCGCCGCGAAAAAGCCCAGCGGGAACCCTAGGAACAGCATCTGGGTATTGCTCAGCGGCAGGAACACGTAGCACTGCACCGTGACGACACAGCACAGCGCGAACAGCACGATGTTCTTGCGCCGGCCAATGCGGTCGATCAACAGGCCGCTGACCACGCAACCGCACCAGAACGCCAAGATGATGACCGCAAGGTAACCACCGGAATTGAGCACCGACAGGTTGCGTTCGGTCTTGAGGAAGGTCGGCAGCCACGTCATCACCGCGTGATAACCACCGTGCGCGCCCAGCCCCAGCAATCCGCCGAACAAGGTCACACGGATCAGTTCGGGACGAAAGATACCGCCCAGGGACTTGAAGAAATTCTGCGGGATGGTCTTGTCCTTTTGCAGACGCTGAAAGCTGTCAGGCTCCTCGACATTGCGCCGCACCCAAATGATCAGGAACGACGGCAGCAGGCCGACGACGAACATCACCCGCCAGGCCATGTCCTGCGGGACGAAGGAGTAGATCAGGGTGAAGACGCCCACCGCCAAGCCCCAGCCCACCGCCCAGGCACTTTGCACTGTGCCCATGACCTTGCCGCGGTACTTGGGATTGATGGTTTCGGCCATCAGCACCGCACCGGCGGCCCATTCCCCGCCAATGCCGAACCCTTGCAGGGCCTTGACCATCAATAGCTGGTGAAAACCCGTGACGAACGCGGACAAGAAGGTGAAGACGGAAAACCACACGATCATCCATTGCAACGTGCGCACCCGCCCGTAGCGGTCCGACAGCGTGCCGCCGACCCAGCCGCCGATGGCTGAAGTCACCAGCGTCACGCCGCTGATCAGCCCCGCGTCGCCCTTGGTCAAGGCGAAAGCGGCGATCAGCGCCGGAATCGCAAGGCCGAACATTTGTACTTCGAGGGCGTCCAGCGACCAACCGCCGAAACAGGCCCAAAACGTTTTGCGCTCACGCGCTGTGATTTGGCGATACCAACTGAACATGGTTCTTATCCTTATAAGTGGAACGATAGGCAGCCGAGAGCGAACCGCGCCGCTACGGGGCAAGGCTTGGCAAACAAAACGAAAACGACAACGACAACGGCGACCGACTCGCCGCCGGTGTCCGCTAAACCGGCAGGTTCAACGGATTTCCACGCTGTAGCGGAAATGCTCGGCATGCCCGCGAGAGCGTCGCCATTCCAGCGGATTGCCGGCGTAATCCCTCGCCAGCCGCTCGATCACCACCACCGGGCTGTTGACCGGTACGTGCAGCAGCCGCGCGTGGACCTCGTTCACCGACTCAGCGGTGAGGGTTTCCTCGGCGTAGGCCACCACCTGAGCGCAGATTTCTTCGTAGATGGGGTAAAGCAATGGCCCTTTTTGATTCAGGTCGATTTCAAGCAGTGCTTGGAACCGGCTGCGCGGCAGCCAGATTTCTTCGGCGAGTACCGGCTCCTCGTCCAGCAGCCGCACACGAACGAGACGGATCACCGGCGCATCGACCGGCAGGCCCAACGCCTGGGCGACAGCCGAGGGCGCAGGCACCGGTTCGATGGATAAAATTCGACTTTCCGGCACCCGGCGCTCTCCCGAGGCGGATTGAAACCGGAAGAAACGGAACAGCGAGGATTGAAACTGCGGCCGACGAATGAAAGTGCCTCGACCCTGCTGGCGCTCCAGCACGCCTTCGCTGACCAACGCGTCGATCGCCTTGCGCACCGTGCCGGTGGACAGCTGGTACTCCGCTGACAACGCAGCCTCGGTAGGAATCGCCTCCCCCGGCCGCCAGCGATTGTTGGCGATCTGCTCGGCCAAATGGTCGCGCAGGCGTTGATATAGCGGCAGGCGGACATCACTGGAAAGCGCGTTCATCGACCTTATTCACCTTGTTATGTAGTCATCTATATGAATCTTGGGGCGAGTATTTGCCGTCCCCCTGCGGGTTGTCAAGATTGGAAAGCAGGTGTGGCTGACGAACGGAGCCCTTCGCAGTGAAGGACCGCGCTCGACATCGGCTAGCAAAAACGCTTGGGAACCATGCCGCAGTCAGCTTTCGACACGTGCAAGCGGAAGCCAGATGCGGACTTCGAAGCCGTCTTGCCGGCCATCGGCGGGTGACATCAGGGACATTCTGCCGTTGATTCCTTGCACGATCGCCTTGGCAATCGCCAGCCCCAGCCCAGCACCACCGATTCGGCTCTCACCGCGCACAAAACGCTCGGTCAAATGGTGCAACACGGCTTCTGGCACGGTCGGGCCGCCGTTAATCACGCGCAGCAGCGCTTGGTCGTCAAGGATGATTTGGATGGGTTGATCCGTCGCTCCGTATTTGAGCGCGTTCTCAATCAAATTGCGCAACAGAATGCCGAATGCGTCTGGGTCAATGCTCGAATAAACGCAGGCCTGCGCCGGAAGTTGCAAGTCGATCCGGCGAGCGCTGCTGTGCTGCCACTCGTCCACCACATGTGCCAACGAGGGGATAAGATCCTGGGGCGTTTGTGATAAAAGCCCGCCCCCCTCGGCCTTGGCCAGCTGCATGAGTTTTTCCGACAGGCGTGCTAACTCGCGCAATGCACTTTCAATCTTTTGCACACGCAACCGCAACGGACCTTCGGGGGCTTCATGGTGTAGGCGCTGGACTTGCGCCAACGTCGCGGCCAACGGCGTGCGCAACTCATGTGCGCTGTTGGCGGTGAAGCTGCGTTCGGCGTCGAGGGCCTTGCGCATGCGTTCCAGCAAGTGATTGACCGCGTCGGCCAGCGGATCGATTTCCGAGGGCAGGCGTGTGACGCTGATCGGCGATAAATCACCTGCGCCACGGGCCTCCAAGGCGCCGCGATAAGCCCGCACGCTGCGCAGGCTGAGGCGCACCAATGCCCAGGTGCCCAGCAGGCTGACGGGAATCAACAGCCATAAGGGCGACAACAAGGCCCACAAGGCTTCCTGTGCGGCCTCGCGGCGATGGTGCAAGGGCTCGGCGACTTCGATGAACAGCGTCTGGTCTTGCGTACTGGCGCCGTATAAGCGGTACTTTCCAGTGCTGGAAAAGCCCTCGAAGGGCTGTTCGCTGAATATCTTCGGGTTGGCATCGTAGGACTGCATCAGGACCCTGCCGCCGGCATCACGCACCTGGTACGTCAGGTATGCCTTGTGCGTCGTCAAGCTCACTACCTGTTGCATCTGGCCCGGCTCCGTCCGATTGCCGAGGCCTAGCACAGCCAGGGGCAACATGCGCTGGGCGGTTTCTTCAAGGGCACTGTCAAACGCCTCGTCCAACTCATGTTGCAATCCCCGCCAAGCGCCGGCCGTCGCTGCCAGCCAAAGCAGAGTCATGCCCAGCGTAAGTCCCAGGCCGAGACGTTTTTGCAGGCTGAACGAGCGCTTCATGGCGACACCAATCGGTAGCCCATGCCACGCACGGTTTCGATGAGGTCGCGACCGAGCTTCTTGCGCATCCGGCTGATATAGACCTCAATGGTGTTGCTCTCGATCTCGGCGCCAAAGGCGTACAGCCGCTCTTCAAGCTGCGCCTTGGACAGGAGCGCACCGGGGCGCTGGATGAAGGCCTCCAACAGCGCCCATTCCCGCGCGGTAAGGTCGACGCAAACGCCGGCCACCTGCACCGTACGTGCGCTGATATCGAGCTGCAGTTCACCGAGCCTGATCTGCGGGTTGGGGTTGCCGCTGTAACGACGGGCCACTGCCGCCACCCGAGCCGAAAGCTCGAACAAATCGAAGGGCTTGACCAAATAGTCATCGGCGCCAGCATTCAGGCCGGCAATACGGTCGGATATCTGGTCCTGGGCGGTCAGGATGATCACCGGCGTTGCGTCTCCTGCGCGGCGCTGCTGGCGCAAGAAATCCAACCCGCGCCCGTCGGGCAGCATCAGGTCAAGCAGTATCAGGTCGTAGGGGATCGCGCGCACGCTATTGCGCGCATGAGCGAGCCGCTGCACCCAATCGACGGCATGGCCGTCCTCGGTAATCTGCTCGCGCACCGCCTCTCCCAACCCCGGCGCGTCCTCAACCAATAAAACCCGCATTTCAAGCTCCTGTGAGGGTGATCGTGCAGCACCCTACCCGCCCTGGCTGACGTGAATCTGAAGATTCAGGTGGTTGTCAGGAATCCACCATAAGGTCTGCCAGCAACGACGCTGCGCAACGGCACGAGCATGACGCCGGCCAGGGTTCAGCTGGCTGTCAGCAATCGAGTCCAGGCTCTTGACCCAACGATCAAAAGGACACCCCATGAAGAAGATCATCGCTGCAACCTTTCTCGCCGGCATCATCGCCCTGCCAACACTGGCCCAGGCACGTGAAGTGACCCTGACCACGCAGCTCAAACGCTACAGCGGAAACGATGCCTACCTGGTGATCTATGTCACAGACGCCAATGGCCAATATCAGAAAACCCTTTGGGTCGCCGGCAAGAAAGCCAAGTACTACAAGCATCTGGCCGACTGGGCCCGCGCAAGCAAGATGAACCCGAGCGAGTTCGACGGCGTCAGCGGTGCCAGCGTCGGCAGCGGCGACACCCTCAAGGTCAGCGTCGAGCTGGCGGACACCCTGATCGATGCCGGGTATCAGATCCGCATCGACAGCGCCGTCGAAGACAAGCGCGATGCCCGTGCCGATGTCAGCGTGCCCCTGACCTCGGCGGGTGCAGGCAAACCGGCGACAGGCAATACCTACATCGAATCCTTTACCTACGCGTTGTAGCACCTGTACTTCTGGAGGCTGAACATGCTTCGCCAACTCCACTCCTTGCCCGGCCTGGTCGCCGCCCTGCTGGTGATGTTGTTAGCCATCAGCGGCGCAGTACTGTCTGTCGATCCGGCCCTGGAACGCTTGAACGCAACCGCCACTTCGACCGGGCAAGTCACTGTCGCCCAATTGGCCGGGCGTGTTGCGAGCCATTTTCCAGGCGTGGAGCAGATCCAGCGCACAGCGTCAGGGACCGTTGTCGTCTACTTCAATCAGGACGGCCAGGCTGGGGCCGAAAAGGTCGATCCACTGACGGGTGAAAGTCTGGCGCCCTACGTGCCCTCGGCCCTTTTTCGCTGGATAAAAGATCTGCACCGCGCGCTGTTGCTGGGCACACCGGGCCACGGGATCTCGGGCATCGGCGCGCTGTTCATGCTGATATTGTCAGGGTCTGGAGCGCTGTTGCTGGTGCGGCGAGTGGGCGGTTGGCGCAATCTGCTGCGGCCATTGCGCGGCAACTTCAGCCAGCGCTGGCACGCTGAAGTGGGTCGCCTGGCCTTGCTGGGGCTCATGTTGTCAGCCCTGAGCGGGCTCTACCTGTGTGCCACGACCTTCGAATTTATCGCCGATGGCAGTCAGCTCGAACCTACGTTTCCCGATCACATCAGCGCTGGCCCGGCGTCGCCGGTGTCGAGCCTGCGAGCGTTGCAAAACACTGATCTGAATAACCTGCGCGAGCTCGTCTACCCCAGCCCCGATAACCCTCAGGACGTGTTTTCCCTGCGCACGGCCCAGGGCGACGGCTACGTGGATCCGGTCAGCGGCACCCTGCTGTCCTATCAAGCCCACGACTCGATGCAAAACCTTTACGAATTGATCTACCGGTTGCACACCGGTGAAGGGCTCTGGTGGTTGGGCCTATTGCTGGGCCTCTGTGCCCTCTGCGTGCCGTTGATGAGCATCACCGGCATCCTGATGTGGCGCCGTCGCCAACAGGCCGGTCCGAACATCCGTCATAACAGTCCGGCGCAATCGGCCGACACCGTGATATTGGTGGGCACCGAGACCAACGGCACTTGGGGCTTCGCCAACGCCTTGCATGATGTTCTGCACCAAGTCGGCCACCGCGTGCATAGCGCGATGATGAATCAATACGCCAACGACTACCCCAACGCTCAACGCCTATTCATCCTCACGGCGACCCACGGTGACGGCGATGCCCCAGCCTCGGCTTCACAGTTCCTGGCACGGCTGGCCGAAGCCCGCTTGAAGCCCGGCCTGCCGTTTGCCGTGCTGGGCTTTGGCGACCGTCAGTTTCCACACTTCTGTGGCTTTGCCCATCACGTGCACGCAGCCCTGTTGCAGGCCGGGGGTTCGCCGTTGATGGGGCTGGGGACGATCAATCGCCAGTCTTCTCAGGCATTTACACACTGGGGTCAGGCCTTGAGCGAGGTGTTGGGGCAAAACCTGGCGTTGACACACATCCCGCCGCACCCACACACCCAGCAATGGGTGCTGGCCGAACGCATTGCCTATGGCGAACAGATGGATGCCCCCACGCATGTATTGCGTTTCACCGCTTCGCAGAGGCTGCCGGATTTTGAAGCGGGCGACCTGGTTGGCATCCTGCCTCCGGGCGACCCCGTTCCGCGATTCTATTCCCTGGCCAGTCATTCGCGGGACGGCGTATTGGAGATTTGTGTACGCAAGCACAAGGGAGGCGTGTGTTCGGAGTTTCTCCACGGCTTGCGCATCGGTGCGCCGATCCAAGCCTTTATCCAGCCCAACCCGCAGTTTCGTCCGGTGTCCAGTGCTCACCCGGTGATCCTCATTGGCGCCGGGACCGGCATAGGTCCGTTGGCTGGTTTTATTCGCAACAACAAAGCCCATCACCCCATGCATTTGTATTGGGGCGGGCGTAATCCTGCCTCGGACTTTCTCTATGAGTCCGAGCTCAACCACTACTTGGCTGACCATCGGCTCACCGCATTGCATGCGGCCTTCTCCCGGGCCAAGGACCGCTCCTACGTGCAAGACCGGCTGATCAGCGATGCCCGGATCCTGCGCGGGTTGATCGCAAAAGGCGCCCAGGTGTTGGTATGCGGCGGCCGCGAAATGGGCAGAGGCGTGATGCTGGCCCTGGACGAAATACTGGCACCGCTCGAACTTGATGTGCTCACCCTCAAGGCACAAGGACGCTATCGTGAAGACGTGTACTGAATGGCAGCGATACAGCCTGAACGGCGAAACCATGGGCACTCGCTACACCGCCCTGTTCTACGCCGAAACCGGACTCGACACCGACCCAATCAGCCACAGCCTGGCGCGCGCAGTGGCCCGGGTGGACCAGCAGATGTCCATCTGGAAGCCCGGTTCCGACCTCAATCGCCTTAACGACGCGCCCTTGCAGGAATGGATATCCGTGCCTGAAGAGCTGGCCATGGTGCTCTCCACCGCGTTGCGGGTCGGTCAGCAATCGCGCGGCGCCTTCGACATCGCCGTGGGCGATCTGGTAGGCGCCTGGGGCTTCGGTCCCGGCGAACTGACCATCACGCAGCCGACACTCAGTGCATTGCCGCTGCGAACTCCGCTGCCGACCGACACAGCGCTGATAGTGGACTCACAACGTCGACAGGTTCGCAAACGGGCACCGCTGAACCTTGACCTGAACGGCATCGCCAAAGGCTTTGCTGTCGATGAACTGGCCCGCAGCCTGGAAAGTTTTGGGATCATGCGCTACCTCGTGGGCATTGACGGCGAAATGCGCGCCGGCCACGAAAAACCTGACGCCCGGCCTTGGACCGTGGCCATCGAGAAACCCTGTCGGGGTATACGCGAGGTCATGGGCGTGATGGAGCTCAGCGATACCGCCATCGCCACGTCCGGGGACTACCGGCATTGGGTCGATGTGCAGGGTCAGTCTTATGCCCACACCATGAACCCACGTACTGGCGCGCCCTTACGCAACTCGCTTGCAGCCGTCACCGTATTGGCCGCCTCTTGCATGCTTGCCGACGCCTGGGCGACGGCGCTCATGGTACTGGGGGAAACCGAAGGCACCCGTCTGGCGCAGGAACGCGGGATGGATGCCTTGTTCGTGGTGCGCAAAGGTGCGCGGCTCGAGGAAATCTCCATTGTTGGTGGAGAGATACCTGTAGCCCCCTTTTATGCGCCTGGCTGAACCTGCCCGCGATCGCGATTTACCCATCCGCCAGATCATCGACTCCTCATGCTTATCATCTAACCACCAACAAGCTGCCCGGCACCGAGTACAAGGCTCGCTCCGTCGTGCTACCCACCAAGCGCTCCAGGCCGGTGCGTTGCACTGTGCCCATCACCACGACGTCCACCTCGAACTCCTCCAGGAACTCCTGGATCACCGGCACTGGAAGACCGATCACGAAGTGTCGGCGCTCGGCCGGTACACCGCAACGTTCAGCAAGGTTGATGAATGACATGTGCAGCGATTCGCGCAACGCATTGGCAAAATCGTCATCCCAGGCGCCGGCCAACAATGACGTTTCGCCGTCGAACGCAGGCGACAGGTCGCAGGCATACAGCAAATGCAATGAAGCCTCGCATTGCGAAGCCAGTGCGCCGGCCGCATGGACGATGCGCTCGTTCAGCGCATTGGCCTCAGGGTCCGAAGGGTCCACTGCGGCCACAACCCGCCGCGGCAGACCATGCACTGCCTGGCTGACCAAATGCACCGGCACCGGACTGTCTCGTAACAAATGACAATCCAGGGGGGTTGCGAACACGCGCTTGAGCAAGGGTTCGAGGGTGACGTCCTTGATTAACAGGTCGGGCTGGAACTGTTCGATATAACGCAGGATGTCCAGCAACGGATGAGTGGTCCACACCACGTGCGTCGTCACGTCCAGCCCCTCCTCCTTGAGCATCGACGCTTCCTCCATCATCCAGCGACGGTAGCGGTGCAGATATTGCTCGACCGTCGCCTGGTCAATTTTCTCCCCCCAAAGATGGGTGCGTGGTGGCGGCTGGACGAAGGCGCATAGGTGCAGCGCAGCGCCGCTGGCCCTGGCCAGGGCGCAGGCCCGGCGCATGGCGGCAGAGGGATGCAGGTCGGGTTCGACGATCAACAGCAGACGTTGGTATTGCCGCATCGCACACCTCCAGGGGCTTGTTCGCCTCAGGTTCAAACCTTGCGGCGTGGTCTACAGCGTGCACCCATCCAAGCCTGGAGCGGTTTGATCTATATCAAGAGCAGGGCAATCGACGGATGGGTACTGGGGCACTGATCCAGATCAGAACCGAGCGCTGCCGAGAGGGTAAAACGGAACCCAATGCGCGGCTTCTCTGCGGCTTCGCACGTTTCCACTCGATGGAGGATCGCATCATGCTGACTGTCAAAGACCACAACGAACGCGCTGCTGCCCTGTACGCTCGCATCAGCGGCAAACATTGGATTCAGGCACTCAAGGACGGCAGGCATGTACTGATCCGACCGCTCAGGGAAGAAGACCGCCAGCGCGAATATGACTTCATCAAGGCCCTTTCGTCGGAGTCCCGCCACATGCGCTTTCTGGCGCAAATCAACGAACCAGGCACCGCCATGCTCGATCAGTTGATGGACATTGATTGCAAGACTCACATGGCCTATATCGCGCTGGTCCACGACAACGGCAAGTTGATCGAAATAGGCGTCAGCCGTTATTGCGCAACGGGCGAACACGAATGCGAGTGCGCGGTGACCGTCGCCGATCCATGGCAGCACTTGGGGCTGGGCACATTGCTGATGGAACACCTGATCGAGGCAGCGCGCAAGAATGGCTATCACCAGATGTATTCCGTCGACGCCGCCAACAATGCCCCGATGCGCGACCTGGCCCATAGCCTGGGATTCGAAACCCGCTCCGACCCCGACGATACCCGGCAGGTCATCCACCGGCTTTACCTGTAGCTCATACGCTGACGCGAGGCCTTGAGCGGCCTCGCGCAGCGTACCCCATCAGGCCTGCGGCTTGATCGCCCAGACGCTGCAGGGTGACCGTTGCAACAGCAGTTCGGCCGTCGTGCCCAGGCGCCGATCCAGGCCACGGTGCCCCGTGGTGCCCATGACAATGACATCGATCTGTTGATCGGCGGCAAACTTGCAGATGCTGTTCAGGGGCGCGCCTTCGATGAAATGGCGCTGCTGCGGCGCAACCCCGTGACGCTCGGCCAGGGACTCGAAGACTTCGTGCTGGGCCTGGCCCAACGCTTCGTAGAGCCCGGTGGCCAGGGGCAGCGCGCCGATGCCCATGTCCGAGGCATACACGGCCGTCCAGTCAAAGGCGTGCAGCAACTCGACCTGGGCGTTGCACTGCTCGGCCAGTTTCACGGCAGCGTCGACGATCTGGTCATTGAACACCAGGTCCTGCTCCTCGCTGCGCAGCACATCAACGGCCGCCAGGACACGCCGCAACCGGGGGTGGCGCGCATCGGTGACCAAGTGCACCGGCACCGGGCAGTCGCGCAGCAAGCGCCAGTCCAGCGGCGTGAAAAAGATTCGCTTCAACACCGGTTCCGGCTCGGCGTCCTTGATGATCAATGCCAAGGGCATCTCTTTGACGTAGTGCTGCAAGGCTTGGTAGGCGTCTTTGCTCCAGATAACCTCGCTCGTAACCTCAACACCATGCCGCCGCGCCAGCTCGGCCTGTTGCCACAGCCAATGCCGGTGCGTTTCTATATAGCCTTCTCGTGCCAGCTTAACTTGCTCGGGCGCGAAAAGGCCGGCCACCGAGAGCAGTTCCAAATAATCGATCGCGATGATGTGCAGGGGCAGGTTCAGCGCCAGGGCCAGTTCGGTGGCTCGATCGAACGCCGGAGTGCGGATCATCGCGTCGGGCGCTACCAGCAATAAACGTTGAGTCTGGGACATGAAACACCTCGGTACGTGGCGGCTGCCATCTGAAGGATTGAGGCCTCAGCATTGCACCCACGCCAGAGACGAGGCTTGATCTTCATCAAAATGAAATCATCGAGTTTCAAAGATTGGGGAACAGCACCCCGCCCCACATCGCTAGCGTCAAAAGCACTTGGCCGGGTACCACATACCCAGCGAAGCCTCGCCCACCACTGAGCCAAGCCACCACACATTTGCTCAGGGAATTGCTACTCAACGCCATCAAGACCGGTACGGTCACGCCGTCAAAAGGCAGCAAGCCGGCCTTTGCCAGTGAAGCAATGGAAGCCGTGGAGGCATGCGCATCGGCCAGCCCACTGAAGATGGCGGTAACGACCACACCGGCCTGCCCGAATGTATCAAGCATCGCCGACGACAGGACGGTGATACCGGTCATGGTCAGTGTGACCATCAAGGCCAACTTGAGACTGAACGCCCCGCCTAACTTGATCGGCTTGGCGGACGATTCCTTCGGTAGGGGAAACATCAGCAGGCCGGCGTAAATCAAAGTCATCAAACCGCCACACAGCAGCGGCCCCCACATCCAATGCAACAGCGCCGGTTCAACGGCACCGACAATGAGCGTCATTTGAGCCAGTGTCGCCAGGTTGGCCAGGACAGCCGCGGCGCTCAGGACCTTGAGGTTATCGGGCTGCTTTGCCGCTATGTCACCCATGGCAGCGACAGTCGCCGTCGCGGAGGCGAACCCCGAGGCAATCGCGCTGAGGGCGTAGCCGTAGCGGGCACCGAAGGTGCGAACCGCGACATGCCCCAGCGCCCCTACCGCCATCAGCATGACCGTCAGGGTGCAAATGGTGCGCAAGTTGATTGCATGGTACGGACCCAGGAAACGATCCGGCGCCAGGGGCAGCACCACCAAGGCCGCGATCAACAGCACCACGCCGTCACGCAGTTCGGCGGCGCTCAGTTGGCTGCGGGCAAAGCGGTGCAACGGTTGGCGGCTGGCAAGCAGCCCGACCATCACCACGCCAATCGCCGTGGCCAAGACCGGAGCGCTCACGCAGAGCGCGCCCAATCCCAACACCGCGAACAACGCCACTTCGCTGGTGATGCCAGGGTCTTTGTCGAGGTTCCTGCAGTATGCCGCCGTCACCAGCGCCCCCAGGGCCAGGGTCATGAACCCCAGTAACACCGGGCCGCCCGCCTGGACCGTGACGTAACCGAGCAGCGAAGTGATGGCAAAGGTACGCAGGCCCGCAGAGTCGCGCCGGTCCCCCTCACCCTTGCGCCGTTCACGCTCGAGTCCCACCAGCAGGCCGATCCCCAGCGCAGCGGCGGCATTGGCGAAGGCCAGGGTTTCAGTCATTGCAAAGGCTCCATGGCGAGGGCTCCGGTGGTCGCGGCAGCCAGAAAGAACACCCGGCCTGCTCTGCTCTCGCCCTGGAACGCTTGATCATGAGCAACCATAGCGCTATTGCCCCGCCGCTGCCGCCCCTGATGCCATGCTTTGGAGAGGAGTTTGACGCAGATCAAATGACCACGCTCGATGGCGATCATGATCAAGCCAGCCACCACGCCGAGCGAAGGGTCGCCCGGTGCAATCAGGTACTTGTCCGGGAGGTATGTCATGTCCACTCAACCACGCTTGATGCTCGTCGTGTCACCGCTGATGGAGCACAGCCCTGCCTTCGACCGGGCGGCCGCATTGGCCAGGGCCAAAGGCGCGGCGCTGCACATTGTCGCTTTCGACTACCTTGAAGGCCTGGCGACGGCCGGCCTGGTCAATGAACAGGCGCTGGAACAGATGCGCCTGGGCTACGTTGAACGCCACCGGCAGTGGCTGGAGGAACAGGCCAGGCCGCTGCGTAACCTTGGCCTTGAAGTCACGACAGAAGTGGCCTGGGTCGAGCGACCCTTGCAGGAGATCCTGACTCACCTCAAGGAGCAGCCGATGGATGCGCTGATCAAGTCAGTGGACCATGAGTCCTGGTTCTCGCGCATGATGTTCACGCCTTTGGATGTGCACCTGCTGCGCGATTGCGAAGCGCCCCTGCATTTTGTCAACAAGGTCACCCATGCGCGCCCGCGCAGGATTCTGGCGGCCATCGACCCCTTCCATCACGATGGACAGTACGAAGGCCTCAACGACCGGATCCTGAGCGAAGCCAACAAACTCGCGGCGACCTGCGACGCAACACTGGAAGTCATTTACGCCTATGACCTGTCCTCCATGACCGCCGCCGAATACGGCTTCGGCAATGGCTCGATGTTCTTCTCCTCGACCCTGGCCCGCCAACTCTACGAATCCCAGAGCGAAGCCTTCGACGCGCTGGCCGAACGCAACGGCATCGCCCCTGAACAGCGACGCATGATCATGGGCGACCCGGCCAAGGTGCTGGCTAGCTACGCGGCCACCCATGAAATCGATGTCATCGTCATGGGACGAGTGCACTACCGCGGCGTGCACAAGCTGATCGGCAGTACCGTGGAGGCGCTGTTGTATAAGATGCCGTGCAGCGTGTGGGTGATTGCGCCGCAGCAGTTTGACTGAGTCCAACCCAACAGACAGATCGTGCTTATTGCGGGAATCTGGGTGAACATCGACCATCGAATACCGGAGCACTCTGATGAATCTTGACTGGCTCAATTTTACGCCTTGGTCATCCCTTGCCGGCGGGATGTTGATCGGCTTGGCGGCCAGTCTGTTTGTCGTCGCCAATGGGCGGATTGCAGGCATCAGCGGGGTGATCGGCAGCTTCTTGCAGCGTGGCGGCGAAGGGCTGGGTGAGAAAGCCCTGTTTCTCTTGGGCCTGGTCGCCGCACCGCTGTTATGGGGCGTGTTTGCAGCATTGCCTCCACTCGAGTTCCAAACCGGCTGGTTCGGCCTCATTGTCGCGGGCCTGTTGGTCGGAGTAGGCACCCGCTACGGCTCGGGCTGCACCAGCGGCCATGGCGTATGCGGCCTGTCGCGTCTCTCGCCACGCTCGATGGCCGCCACGGCGTGTTTCATGCTCAGCGGTTTCGCTACAGTATTTGTCCTGCGACATGTGATGGGAGGTTGATCATGCGCAAATTGACGGCATTCATCGCTGGACTCCTCTTCGGCATCGGCCTGCTCCTGGCAGGCATGACCAACCCGAAAAAAGTGCTGGGTTTCCTGGATTTGGCCGGCACTTGGGACCCCTCCCTGGCGTTAGTGATGATCGGCGCGATTGGCACAGCCATCGCCCCCCTGGCCTGGGCGCGCCAGCGGACCCACTCGCTGCTGGGCAATCCGATGCAGTTGCCGGTCAAGCGCGAACTCGACCCTCGACTGATCGGAGGCAGCCTGCTGTTCGGCATCGGCTGGGGCATCGCCGGAATCTGTCCCGGACCCGCCGTCGCGATTTTGCTGACCGGGCATTGGCAAGCCGTCATGTTCATGCTGGCCATGCTGGTGGGCATGTTGTTGTTTACTGCGCTGGAAACCCGGCGTTGGGGTCCCTTCCCGCCTTAACCAGCGACTCGTTATGCCCAGTTACTCGAGGAGCCTGTCTGAGCAGCGTTCCGGGCCCGCAAACCGTTGTGATACGGGAAACTCGCTCAAAGGAGCCCTATTTCCAAGGTCGCGCAGAGCCCGCCCTCGGGGCGATTTTCCAAGCGTATGCGTCCTCCCAGACGATTCGCGATGGTCCGTACAATCGTCAGGCCAAGCCCTGCTCCCTGGTCATTGCCACGGCTGTAGAATCGCTCGAACAGCCGCTCACGCTCGGCCTCGTTGATACCCGGTCCCTGGTCCTCGACAGACAGCTCGTAGTGATCCTCCTTCTTGGCCAGCCGTACGGTGATCGTGCCGTTGGCCGGAGAAAAATTGGCTGCGTTGGTCACAAGATTATTCAGGGCGATGTCGATGGACACCGGGTCGATTCGAACCGGCTCAATCCCATCGCTAACGTCCAGGACCGGTTCCAGGCCCCGACTCAACAGCCAGGGGGTCAATTGCACCAGGCTGGCACGCACCGTGGCGGGTAGATCGATAAGCGCCGGCGCCGGCACAACAGCTGGCGGCTCCAGGCGTGCCATGGTCAGCAGCTGGTTGACCAGGCGCGTGGTGCGATCAACCCCGACCAGCAGGTGCTCCAAGGACTCGCGACGACTTTGCTCATTGCCCGCCTCCATCAGGTTCTGCGCATGTACCCTGAGCACCGCCAGGGGCGTGCGCATTTCATGGGCGGCGTCGGCGATGAAGCGTCGCTCACGCCCCATCACCTCCTGGATCTGCGCAAGCACACGGTTGAGCGCCGCCTGCATGGGTTCGAGTTCCGTGGGCAGCGGCATCATTTGCAAAGGTTCGAGGGAACCCGGGTGGCGGGCGCGCAACTTCGCGGCCATATCCACCAGGGGCTTGAGCCCCCAGCCGATAGCCAGCCAGATCACCGCGGCCAGGATCAAACTGCCGATCAGGTTGGGCACCACTGTGTGACGAACGATGCGATCAACCAGGTCCGCCCGTACGTCGTCGCGCTCTCCGACCCAGATTTTCAGGCCGTATTGCGCGTCGTCCAGGACGAACGCCCGCCATGTATGGTTCCTCTGGTCGACCACCTCACTGAAACCAGGGGCACTTGGAGGTGATTTGAAAGACGGGGCACTGGAGGTATGCACCAGCACCGCACCTTGGGCATTCCAGACCTGGAAAGCGATTTTGCTTTCATAGGGATGGCCATCGACCTTGGGCTCCGCCAGCCCCAGCGCCGCATTGAACGCCTGGTACAGCTCGGCGTGCTCCTTGCTGGCCATGGGCATGCGCATGACGCCTTGCAGCAGGCGGGCGTTCTGGGCCAGTTGGGCGTCGTAGACTTCGGCGATTTCATGGTTGCTGTCATGCAAATTGAAGACGGTGATGATCAGCAGGCCAAGGAACAAAAGGCCAAGGATCAACGTCAGCGTGCGGTGGCGGATCGAAGTCATCGTCGCTCCTCCACCAGATAACCCACACCGCGAATGGTGCGAATCAGATCGGTGGAAAATTTCTTGCGCAGGTGGTGGATATGCACTTCCAGCGTGTTGCTTTCAGCCTCCTCGCTCCAGCCGTAAAGCAACTGCATCAAATGATCGCGGGTCATGACCCGACCCGGCGGTGAAAGCAGTTCATGAAGCAACTGATATTCCTTGGGCGTCAATGCCACTGGCCTGCCCTGGTAGCTGACCTGCTGGGTGCCGGGGTTCAGGCTGATACCGGCATGTTCGATCAGCGCCTGGGCGCGGCCGGCGCTGCGCCGCAGCAACGCCCTGAGCCGGGCCTTGAGCTCCGCCAGGTCGAAGGGCTTGACCAGGTAATCGTCGGCCCCGGCATCCAACCCGGCGATGCGATCCTCGGTGGCATCACGGGCGGTGAGAATCAGCACGGGCAGGTTGGAGCCACTGTCGCGCAAGCGACGCAGCACTTGCAGGCCGTCCATCCGTGGAAGCCCAAGGTCGAGCACCGCCAAGTCGAAGGTTTCACTGAGCAACGAATGCAAGGCGCTGCTCCCGTCTTGCAGCCAGTCGACGGTATAGCCCTCGCGCACCAGCGCCTCCCGGATGCCTTCGCCCAGTGCCACGTCATCCTCGATCAGTAATAAACGCACGCATACTCCTGTCAGTCGAGTTTCTTGTCCACGTCGGCCAGCAGCGCCTGGATTTCCTTGCGCCTTCCCGCATCGGCGCTTTCGCGCCCTGGTCGCGGCGCTGCCAGCAAGGCCTTTTGCAGGGCCGCCCTGGCTTCAACATAATGCTTCTGACGGTAGAGGTGATCGCCCCAGAAGTACAGGCTATCGATGCCGTTGGGGTTGAGTTGCAACGCTTGCTTGAGCAACTGCTCGGCCTTGTCCGAGTCGCCAAACCCCAGGGGCCAGCCGGGCACCCGGTCATAAAGTGCGCCGAGACTGGTGTAGGCCGAACCTTGCAGTGCCTTGGGGTCGAGCGCCAGGGCTTTTTCCAGATCGGCCCTGGCGTCCTTGACCTTGCCCAGCGCACCGATCCCGCCTTGGGCGCCGGCCCAACCGCTGCTGACGATGCCGGACCAGATCCACGCCTCGGCCACCGACTGGCGTTCCTGCTTGAACTGCGATGCTTGCGCCGCCAGCTTCTCGAAGGCCTCGGCACGTTGCCCCTCGGGCAGCTCATATTGAATGTGCGCCCAGCGCTGCTGGATGTCGCCCAGGCGCTGCTGGTCGACGGCGTCCAGTGCCCAGACGCTTTGGCTCAAGGCCGCGACCAGTAGACAGGTAAAAATCTTTTTCATGGCTTGAGGTGCTCGTTCTCGGGTTTATGACTGAGGCGGCGGACCAGTGCCAATTGCTTGCGCAGGCCACGGTCCACCAGGTTGGGGAGCAGGCTGTTGAGGCCGACGAAAAAGCGTTCAGGCCAGCCCAGATAGAGCTCGCGGCGGTCGCCGATGATGGCGTGGATAACCGCCGATGCCACGGTTTGCGGGTCGTCCACATTGGCTTTCAGTGCCTCGTTGAGGGCATCGGCTGCCGGACTGTTCATCGATGTACGCGTGGCCCGTGGCGCCACGTACAGTACGCCGACGCGGGTATCGGCCAGCTCCCGGCGCAACGCTTCGGAAAACCCGCGCAAGGCAAACTTGCTGGCGCAGTAGCTGGCATAGCCGGGGTAGCCAATGGAGCCGTAGGTTGAACCCACGTTGACCACCATGGCGCTGTCGGCCGCCTTGAGCAGCGGCAGGAGCAGTTTGGTCAGGCAGATCGGCGCGCTGATGTTCAACGCCAGCATGGCGGTGATCTCGCTATCGTCCAATTGTTCGAGCATGGCGAAGTGGTTCACCCCGGCAGCATTGATCAGCAGGTTGATACCGCCCAGCGCTTCGGCGGCGACCAGGACCTTGCGCCGGTCGGCCAAGAAGGTCAGGTCGGCGCCGACCCAGCAAATGTGTTGCGGGTAGCGCTCGATCAACGGCTGTAACGCTTCGCGGTGCCTGGCGACGGCCAGTACCCGGGCGCCACTGGCGCAAAGCGCCTCGGCGATGGCCAGTCCGATCCCACCGCTGGCGCCGGTCAATACAACACGGGCATCGCACAGGCGCATGATCACGCTCCCCCATCGCGGGGCAAGCCGCGGAACATGTCGGTGTAGAGCTGGTACACGACCTTGGAGGCGTGAATCACCGCTGCCTGGTCCGCCGGATCTTCGAGCCGGTTCATCAAGCCGCGGTAGGTCTGCATGTGTTCGATGTCCAGCGACCCGTGGGAGCTGAGGTAGCTGAACGCCGTGGGCGGCAATTCCAGGCGCTGGCGGATGCTGTCGGCGGCATGGGTCGCCAGGGCGATGCTGGTGCCTTCGAGCACGTTGACCATGCCGAACAGTCCTGCCGGATTGCCCCGGGCGATCAAGTCGTAGAGGTAACTGACCATCAGTTCGATGGGCAGCGACGGTTGGCCGTTGCGCACCGCCTCCTTGTCGCCACCGCACACGGCGATGTCATCCAACACCCACTGCTCGTGGCCATATTCTTCATCGATGTACTCGCACACGGCCTTGCGCAGCCATTCCAGGCGGGTGGGCAGGCGCGCGCCGCAGGCCATCATCAACGGGACCGTGTGGCGTACGTGGTAGTACGCCTGGATCAGGAACGCCCGATAGCTGGCCAGGCTGACCTGCCCATTGAGGGCATCACGGATGATCGGCAGATTGAACAGCGTCTGCCGCTCCTGCTCGGTGGCTTGTTGCAACGTGTCGAAAAAATTCATGAAGAGAACTCCTGGGACGAAACGGATGGGATGAGCAGCGCCCGGTAATGCTCGACGATGGCATCACGGCGCGGGCGGCCGTTGGCGGTAAGCAGGCCGTTGGCCGTCGTAAAAGGTTCCTGCAGTCGCGTCCAGCGATGGGCCCGTGCGTAGTCGGGCAATGCCGCGTTGGCCTTGGCCACGGCCATCTCCAGCGCATGATCGGAGCAATCGGCGCGGCTGGGCCAAAGCAGCGCGTGGTTGTGGGGCAGTGCCTCGCCATAGACGAAAGCCTGGGCGATGTCACCGCCTTGGGTGAGTTCGGCTTCGACCCATTCGGGATTGACGTTGCGGCCGAAGCTGGTCACGAACTGATGCTTCTTGCGCCCGCGCAGATAGAGGTAGCCGTCAGCGTCGAACTCGCCCAGGTCGCCGCTGGGCCACCATTGGCCGTCAAGCGTGGGCTCACCCAGGTAACCCAGCAGGGTCGAGCCTTTGATCATGACTTCACCGTCGTCGGCCAGGTGTACCTCCACATGGGGCAACGGCTGGCCAACACTGCCGGCGCGATGGGCCTGTGGTCGATTGAGGCATACCACCGAAGCGCATTCCGACAACCCATAGCCTTCAAATATCGGTAATCCGATGCGCTGGGCCCGTTGCAGCAGATCTTGGGATACCCGCGCCCCGCCCACGGCGGCGAAGCGAACAGTGTGCGGGTTAAATGCTTTCTGCTCAGCGGCCATCACCAGCATCAACAGCAACTGCGGCACCAGGATCAGGCTTTGCGCACGACGTTCGGCCAGGCACCCCAGCAGGCGCGTCGGGTCGACCCCGCTGGCGCCCTGGATGCCGAGGGTCTTCTGGCTGGGCAGGCTGAGCATCGCACCGGCATAAAGCGCCGCGTAGCACCCCAGGTTCTCCAGCAGAATCGCCAAGGGCAACAAGGCCAGATGGTGCCTTGCCTCGACCGGTTGGCTGGCCTGCTCCAGCTCTCGGGCAACCCGTAGCATGCTGTCGGCGGCCAGGCAGACGCCTTTGGGCGTGCCGGTCGTGCCGGAGGTGAACGTCAGCTTGGCGGTACCCGCCGGCAGGCGGCTCGGCTCGTCGAAGCAACGCGCCCAGAACTCGCCTCTTTGCTGGTAACCAGCGGCTTGGAGTTCCTCTGCATATGCCGGTTCGGCAATCACCCGCTCGGCCTGGCTCTGCTCCAGGCAATGGCGGCGTTGGGCCTGGCTGAAAAATCCGGGCAGGAGAACACAGGGCAGTCCTTCGAAGAGCGCGGCCAAGTCCCAGAGGATGGCTTCGATGCCGTTGTCCAACGCCAGGGCGACGACGCGAACCTGCTCATCGCGCAAGCGTTGCTGGCGGTACATCACTTCGGAATAAAGCGTGGCGTAGTCCAGCTGAGAGCCATCGCCCCACAGCGCTACCGCGTGGCCTCGACGCTCGGCGTGCCCGCGCAGGGTGCGCTTGAACAGTTGCATTTCAGGCGACATGGCTGGTCTCCCCGTGAGTTGGCAAGAGCCCCAGGCGATTGAACAGACCGATATTGCGCAAATGAATGAAGCCGGCACGGATGTTTCCGACGTGGACCCACGGCTGGCTCTCGTAGTAGCGGCCCCAAAGGTGACGATCCTCGCCCAGGCGCTGCGGGTCGGCCGGGCACAGGGTCACGGGCTTGAGGCCGAGGCGATGAAAGCTGTTGACCAGCCCGGCGTTGCCGGTGAACGCGACCCACTCCAGGCCGCCCATGGCCAGCAAATAAGTGATCGCAATGATGCTCAGCCGGGCGCTGCCTGTGTCGCTGGCAGCCAGGTTGCCAACCTCGACGATGCCGGCGCGATCCACAGGACGGTCCGCGGCAGCATTGATCAAAGGCTCGATGGGCTCATCCAGATAACGTTCGAGAAACAGCGGCCCTTGGGCGGCCCGACGCACCCCAGCGACTGCGCAGAGCGTGCCATTGACGTCATCGAGGCCGAACAGCTCTGGCATGAAGTGCCGGATATCGGCGCCGTGAACCTTGCGGAAACGCTGCTGGATAAACGCTTCGAATTCTGCTCGCCGAGGCTCTCCCGGCAGGGCCCGGTGAAGGTGGCGAACCGGCGGGCCGCCATCACCAAAGGCCAGCGGCAGGCGGATGTTCCAGTCGAAATGGGGCATGGGTCTACGTTCTCCGGGCTAGTGGGAGAAAGTATCGAGGCCGTTTCTTAACGAAGTCTGAAGGCGACGGATATCCCATTTGGGCACGTTCGAAAAATAATCCTGAACTGCCCCTGGCTGCTTTTCCGTAGTACAGTGGCCAAGACCGATAAATATCCATGTTGAGATGACCTGATAGGTCAGGATCCACTCAATGAACCCGAACTCCTCGTTATCCCACTGCCGCGGTGCCAACAACATGATCGAAATCACCGAAGCTTCCATTGCCCAATTGCGCGCTGCGCTCGAATCGGGCCAGACCACTGCGGTAGAGCTTGTCCGAGCCTACCTCGCCAGGATCGATGCCTACGATGGCCCAGAGACCCCCACTGCCCTCAACGCGGTGGTCGTGCGCAACCCCGATGCCTTGAAGGAAGCGCAGGCGTCCGATGCGCGTCGGGCCAGCGGCCAGGCCCTGGGCCCGCTCGATGGCATCCCTTACACCGCCAAGGACAGTTACCTGGTGAAGGGCCTCACCGCGGCTTCCGGCAGCCCGGCCTTCAAGGATCTGGTCGCCTATCGCGATGCGTTCACCATCGAGCGGCTTCGTGCTGCCGGGGCGATCTGCCTGGGCAAGACCAACATGCCGCCGATGGCCAATGGCGGCATGCAACGCGGGGTATATGGCCGCGCGGAGAGTCCTTACAACGGCGACTACCTCACCGCGCCGTTTGCCTCGGGCTCCTCGAACGGTGCCGGCACGGCCACTGCGGCCAGTTTCGCGGCGTTCGGTCTCGCCGAGGAAACCTGGTCGAGCGGACGCGGCCCGGCATCCAATAACGGTTTGTGCGCCTATACCCCCTCGCGCGGCGTGATCTCGGTGCGCGGTAACTGGCCGCTGACGCCGACGATGGACGTCGTCGTACCCTTCGCCCGGACCATGGCCGACCTTCTTGAGGTGCTGGACGTGGTGGTGGCCCATGACCCGGACACCCGTGGTGACCTGTGGCGGCTGCAACCCTGGGTACCGATTCCCAGCGTCGACTCGGTTCGCCCTGCCTCCTACCTGAGCCTTGCAAGCAATCCAGGGACACTCGCCGGCGTTCGGCTCGGCGTGCCACGGATGTACATCAATGCCGATCCCGAAGCAGGTACGGCGGAAAAACCCGGCATCGGTGGCCCCACCGGGCAGCGGATCATCACCCGCGCCTCGGTAATCGACCTGTGGCAAGAGGCTCGTGCGGCCCTTGAAGCCTGTGGCGCTAAAGTGATCGAAGTGGACTTCCCGCTGGTGTCCAACTGCGAGGGCGATCGACCCGGCGCACCGACGGTGTACACCCGTGGCCTGGTATCCAAGGAGTTTTTGCACCATGAATTGTGGGACCTGTCGGCCTGGGCCTTCGATGATTTCCTGCGGGCCAACGGGGATCCGAAACTCAACCGCCTGGCGGACGTCGACGGGCCGCAAATCTTCCCCCACGACCCCGGCACCCTGCCCAACCGCGAGGATGACCTTGCCGCGGGCATGGATGAATACGTGAAGATGGCCCAGCGCGGCATCACGCCTTGGGACCAGATTCCGACATTGCCTGACGGTTTGCGGGGCCTTGAAGAAACGCGCCGAATCGATCTCGAGGACTGGATGGCGCAGCTTGGCCTGGACGCGGTGATCTTCCCGACCGTCGCCGACGTCGGGCCGGCGGATGCGGACGTCAACCCGGCCTCCGCCGACATTGCCTGGAGCAACGGCGTCTGGGTCGCCAATGGCAACCTCGCCATTCGCCACCTGGGCGTGCCCACCGTCACCGTGCCGATGGGCGTCATGGCAGACATCGGCATGCCCGTCGGGCTGACGTTCGCCGGTCGCGCCTACGACGATTCGACGCTGTTGCAGTTGGCCTCGGCGTTCGAATCGATTGGCTCGAAGCGGCAGGTCCCGCCTCGCACACCGCCATTGTCGGCGTGAAAAAGTAAGGAGGGGCGGGATATACCGCCCCTTTTCCACGATAC
Organism: Pseudomonas fluorescens Q2-87; assembly: GCF_000281895.1. Classification (NCBI taxonomy): domain Bacteria; kingdom Pseudomonadati; phylum Pseudomonadota; class Gammaproteobacteria; order Pseudomonadales; family Pseudomonadaceae; genus Pseudomonas; species Pseudomonas fluorescens. Next base: position 3,241,419 of record NZ_CM001558.1, read on the forward strand.
CGCAACGAGGGTCATCCGCATCGGCTGCAGCCAGGCGGGTGTACTCGGTGTTCACCTGCTCGATTTCCCCTCCCTCGCCCAAGCGCAATTAACAACGATTAACTCGCTCGCCCGCGCGTCGCCATCAAGAATGGCGACCTTGATCTGAAAGTCACTCTCCACGCGGGAAAGGAAGCATGCTGCCAACTGCACCAAACAACGTCTTCGCGCCCGACCCCGTGCCCGTCTCCCTGAAGCCGCTCTGGTTCCTTGCGCTGCTCACCTCCTGCAGCGCGTCGGCGCTGGCGCAGGAAGGCCCCCAAGATTCCCCTGGCTTGCTTGAGGGGGCAACGCTCGATGTGCTCAGCCGTAACTTCTATCTCAACAATGACTACCGTACCGAGAACCCGACGGGCAAAAGCTACAAACAGGAATGGGCCCAGGGTTTCATCGCATCGTTCGAGTCCGGTTTCACTCCTGGCACGATCGGTGTAGGTATCGACGCCCATGGTTTTCTCGGTTTGAAACTGGACGGTGGCAAAGGGCATTCCGGGACCGGATTGCTGCCGCTGGACCAGGACGGTCGCAGCGAGGCGCGCTATTCCAGCGCGGGCGGTGCGCTGAAGTTCCGCAGTGCACAAACCACCCTGGCGGTGGGCGAAATGACCGTGGCGACTCCGGTGTTCGACACCGCAGACAAGCGCCTGCAACCGGAGTACGCCAGCGGTTGGCTTCTGTCGAACCAGTCAATCCAAGGTATCGATGTGCAGGCCGGCCATTTTTATGCTTTCAAGAACCAGGACGCCTCGACCGGCAAAGGTGATTTTTCGGGCTACGGTGCCACGACGCGCAACCACGACATCGACTTCATCGGCGCCGACCTGCTCGCCGGACAGGCTACCGGCGGCGCCTTCTACGCCTCGGAATTGAGCGATACGTGGCGCCAGTACTACGGCAATGTCCATACGACGCTCGGCGGCCTGTTCCTCGACGGCAACCTGTATCACACCCGCGATCAGGGCGAGGCAGCGGCTGGAGCCATCGATACCACCGCCTATAGCCTGTCCGGCAAATACCGGATCAACGCCCAGGCATTCACCCTGGCCTATCAGAAAATCCACGGCGACACGCCTTTCGATTTTGTCGGCGGCGACTCCATCTACTTGGCCAACTCGATCAAATACGCCGACTTCAATGGCCCGGGCGAACGGTCGTGGCAAGCACGGTATGACCTGGATCTTGGGACCCTGGGCATTCCCGGCCTGAGCTTCATGGCCCGTTATGTGACCGGACGCGGGATAGACGGCAGTCATGCTCCGAAAGGCGGCGCCTACAACCCGTTCGATATTGACAGCGGCACCTATCAGCCACAACAACGGGCTGGAGGCCGTCATTGGGAGCGCGACCTGGACCTGCACTATGTGGTGCAGTCCGGTCCGGCGAAGGATTTGTCGGTGCAACTGTCCCACGTCACCCATCGAGCCAACAGCGCCCAGGCCGGCGATGATATCGACAGGCTGTATGTGGTGATCCAGTACCCGCTCAAGCTCGGACCGCTTTGACCCGGCAAGTCGTGCCCTTCTCCAAACCGTCGACGACGCAGCGTTGTCGGCGCTACAAGCGAAAACGTTGCGCCATGGCGTGGCAGAGCAAGTCCACCGCTTCGTCGGCGTGCGAGGCCTGCGACCGTAGAAACACCACTTCATGCTCGGCGATGGCAGGCAGTCCCTCAAGAATCCGCATCGCCTCCGTCACCCGGGCGCGGTCGATCAGGCTGATCGCCAGGCCGGCTTCCACGCACGCCTTGACGGCCTGGTTGGAGGGGCTTTCCAGGACGATGCGAGTCTTACGTCCGCTTTGCCTGAGGGACTCGATCATCGCTTGCCGATAAGGGCACTGCGCCGCGTGAACGGCCAGTGGCAACGGCACCATCGAGGCAACTGCGGCATGGGCGGGACCTACCCAGACGGGTGTGGTGGAAACCAGCACTTGAGCCTCTGCGCTCGGCTCGCCTTTGGGCTGGGTAAGGACCGCCGCCTGGAGTTTGCCGCGCTGTACCAGGTCGCGCAGCGCGTAGCTCGGCGCGGTCTTGAGTTCCAGCACCACGTTGGGCCACGCAGCCGTGAAGGTCGGGAGAATGTCGCGGATGACATGGTCGGCGTATTCGTCCGGTACGCCGAGGATAATGCGCCCGGCCAGGCGGGTGCCCTGCAGGTCGGCCAACACTCGGTCATGGGTGCTGAGCAACTCCGCCGTGGCCACCAGCAGCCGTTTGCCCAGCGCGGTCAGGGAAACAGCCTGATTGTCGCGGTTGAGCAAGCGCCCGCCGGCGACCACTTCCAGCCGCTGTATGTGCACGGTCACCGCCGCCGGGCTTTTGTGCAGCAATTGCGCCGCCGCGCTGAATTTGCCAATGCGCGCCACGGTGTGGAATGTGCGGATCAGATCAATATCGAGTATGGCCGGCATGGTTTAATCTTCGTGAATAATTGATGCAGATTATTTTGATTTATCAGATTACACAGGTTTCGTAGGCTGAGGCCATGGACCTGAATAAATCGCTGTCTTGCCCCCCTCTCTACCGTGCTGACTGGCGCCGGGCGCTTCCCCTGCCTTTGCTTGAAGCCGCCTTGCTCCTGGCCTGGAGCTCAGGGTTCGTCGGTGCGCGGTTCTCCCTCGATTACGCCCCGGCGTTGCTGGTGGTGTTCTGGCGCTGCGTCGTGGTCACGCTCGTTCTGTTTCCCTTCGTCGCCAAATCACTCCGGCGCACCTCACCTGGCGTCTTGCTGAAAAATGCCGGCATCGGCCTGCTGGCCATGGCGGGGTATCTGGCCGGCATCACCCAGGGGATTGCCCTCGGCGTGCCCGCGGGCCTGGCCGCGCTGGTCGCCGATCTGCTGCCGATGTGCCTGGCGCTGTTGACCGCAGGCGTGCTTGGACAACGACTGGCCTGGCAGGTCTGGGTGGGCCTGCTCATCGGTCTGCTGGGCGTTTCGCTGGTGACCCACGGCGCGTTGGCCTGGGGCGATGCCCCGTTGTGGGCGTATGGCCTGCCACTGCTGGGCATGCTTTCGCTCGCCGTCGCGACTCTCTGGCAGAAACACTTGGCGCCCTCCGAATCAATGGAGCTGCTGCCCAACCTGTGGCTGCAATGTTGCGTCTCAGGTATCGCCTTCGCTGTCATCGAAGGTTCCCAAGGCAGTCTCGCGCCCCTTCCCACCACAGGCTTTGCCCTGAGCGTATTGTGGACCGCGGGATTATCGACGATGGGCGGTTATGGGCTGTATTGGATGTGCCTGCGCCGCGCGACAGCCACTCGGGTCGCCAGCGTCCTGTACCTCAGCCCGCCGATTACGATGCTCTGGGCCTGGGCCATGTTCGGCGAGCCGCTTTCCTGGCAGATGGTGGCCGGCATGGCGGTGTCGGGCATGGGGATCTGGCTGGTGGTGCGCACGGAAGCGCGGCAGGCGAAACGATCGCAAGCCAGTTGATCTAGCTTGCAGGGTAAGTCAGCTTCAACCCAGTCACCTTCGCGGCAGGATTCAGCACGGCCTTGGTCGATTTGTCCTTATCCATGATATGGATGACCTCGATACCGCGAAGCAACAGATAGTCCGCGATGATCCTGCGGTGACAGCGCCACCAGACCGCCTCCGCACACATGATCGCGCAACGCTGGGTTCTGCTCAGTTCCAAAAGGCGATCCAGGCCTTCTTCAAACTCATCCGAGAGCGCGTAATCGGCGTAGTTGTGAAAGCTGCGATTGTCCCAGAACGAATTGACTTCATCGCCCACCGTCCGGGATTTCTTGCGCAGTCCACCGAGCTGGGCAATCTGCTCATGCCCGATTCCCACATTAGCCAGCTGTTGTCCAAACGTATCGAGGTTGTATTGCGGGTTGGTCCGGGACCGGGGGACCGTTCTGACATCGATAATCATCCCTATGCTAAAACCTTTGACGATATCCACGAACTGGTCGAGGGTCTTGGTGGAGTGACCAATCGTGTAAACCGGGTAACTTTCCATACGTGAACATCCAAACGATAGGCTCTGCCGTTAGGCCCCGCAGGGAAGCAATGGTTCTTCAAACAAAAAGCCCCGGAACCTTTAAAGGGCCGGGGCTTGGCAGGGCGTGGAAATCAAGCCTGTTCTTTCAGCGTGTCATACGCCTCCAGCGAACGCAGCGAGTAGATGTAGGCCGCGCCGGCGTTCAACGAAATCGCGGTTGCCAGGGCGGCGGCGATTTCCTCGCGGCTGGCGCCGGCCTTGATGGCGGCGTCCGTGTGCGTGGCGATACAACCATCGCAGCGGGTGGTGACTGCCACGGCAATCGAGATGAGTTCACGGGTCTTGGCATCGAGCACATTGTTTTCGCTGGCGGCTTCCCCAAGGGCCATGTAGGCCTTGACCATTTTGGGGTTGCTGCGGCCCAGAGCGCCAAAGGCTTTCTTGACGGAAGACAACAAATCGGACCAGTTATGGAACATGGCATTAACTCCTGAGTGGGTTGGGTGTACTGTTTCAACGCCCTCAGTTTTCCATCCTGGCGCGGGAAGGTTTTGTCCGATGCGCTCAGTTTTTTTTGCGAAACGCTCAAATGAATGCAATCGATAAACTCATCAGCCTGGCCAACGTTCGCGGCAGCCTGGATCTGCGTTGCCAGTTCGAGGGCGACTGGGCCCTGGACCATGAACAGCAGGCCCTGGGCACGGCGCCCTATCACATCGTGCTGGCGGGAGAGTGCCGGGTGGAATTTCCCGACGGGCAGCGCCTGCCCATGCGCGCCGGTGACATTCTGCTGTTGCCCCGCGGCGCGCGGCACGTGATGCACAGCCCCGGAAAGAGCGTGCCGCCGAGCACTCCTAAGCAGGTGACCGGTGGCACGCTGCCGATTCATCGCATCGGCGGCGCCAGCCCGGAACTGGACATGCTGTGCGGTGGCTTTCACTACAACCGTGCTTCGCTGCTGTTCGCATCCCTGCCCGATTACCTGGTGATTCCCAGCGGCGCGGGGCCGGCCAACGGGCCGTTATCGGCGCTGGTCGGGGTGATCCGGCAGGAGGCTGACGACGATAAAGTCGGCGCCCGTTTCTTGCTCGACGCACTTACCCAGGCACTGTTCACGCTGATTTTACGCACGCACCTGGCCAGCCAGGGCCAGGACAGCGGCGCGCTGGCCCTGCTCGGCGACAAGCGCCTGGGCCGGGCCTGGCAGGCAATCCTGGCGGATCCGGCGCATGAATGGACCATTCAAGGCCTGGCGGACATCGCCAACATGTCCCGCGCCAGTTTCATGCGCGCGTTCGTCAATGTGGCCGGCGCCTCGCCGTGGGTGCTATTGACGCAGGTGCGCATGGAGCTGGCCTTCGGCCTGCTGAGCCACTCACACCTGGGGCTGAGCGATATTGCGGTGCAGGTCGGCTATCAATCCCAGGCCGCGTTCAGCAAGAAGTTCAAGGACATCTACGGCCAGGCGCCAGGAAAAGTTCGACGCGGGATCTAACCAAAAAATGCCGCATCGGGCCGCATGGCCGGGTGTTCACGCAGGCGATCGACAACGTAATCGACAAAGCTGCGTACCCGCATTGGCGCCTTGCGCCTTTCCCGATAAACCACATGGACCGGCAGCGAGGGCGGCTCGTAAGGTTGCAAGATCCTGCGCAATTGGCCGCTGTTCAAATAGTCGTACAAGGGGTAGCTCAGGCAACGGGTCAACCCCGCGCCATGAGCTGCGGCATCGATGGCGGCCTGGAGCGTGGCGCAACTGAGCCGCGTGCGAGCGTTGATGCAACTTGTCTCGCCTTGCTGTTGGAAGGACCAGCGGACCCTGTCCTGATTGGCTTGCGCGGCAATCAATCGGTGATTGCGCAGGTCCTGCGGCACTTCGGGCTCACCGTGAATCGCCAGGTAACCAGGGCTGCCGCAGACGATCGAACGAACGCTGCCGACCGGTCGGGCGATCAATGAAGAACTGGGTAACCGGCCCACCAGCACTGCCACATCCAGCCCCTCTTCGCTCATGTTCGGGAAACGATCATGGTAGTGGGCAAACACCTTGATCTGCGGATACAGATCCATATAGCCGGCCAGCAGCGGGGACATGACGTAGCGGCTGAACAGCAAGGGCAACAAGACCGTCAGATTGCCCTGCGCCTGGACATGCCAACCCTTGGCCAAAGCCTCGGCATCGTCGATGCCCTTGAGAATGCGCGAGCAATCGGCCATGAAGCCCGCGCCGGCTTCCGTCAGCACCACCCCGCGTGTGCTGCGCTGCAACAGCTGCACCCCGAGCCGCGCTTCCAGGCGAGCGATGGCACGGACCACGGTGGGACCGGAGACGTTGAGACGATGGGCCGCCGAGGCGAGGCTGGGGCACTGCGAGAGCGCATGAAACATCAGCATTTCATGATATCGCCCCATCAAGCGCTACCTTTGACGACCGGCTTGAGCGTGGCGTCGCTCCCGAGCCGGTCCGTCAGGAAATCGACAAACGTGCGGACCTTGGCGGGTATCCGGTTGCTCTTTTGATACACCACGTGAATCGGCAACGCCGGCAGTTCAAATTCCTTGAGCACCACTTCCAGCGTTCCCTGCGCCACCTGCCTGGCGACTTGATAGGACAGCACGCGAGTGACGCCCCAGCCCTGGCAGGCGATGTTGATCGCGGCCTGATTGGCGGTGACCACCAGGCGCGGCTCGAAACGCAGGTTCAACGGCTTTGCCTGCGCCATGAATTGCCAGTCGCTGAGCAAGTGGCTGGCCGAAGACATGACGATATTGGCCTGGCTCAACTCTTCGGGGTGCCTGGGTGTCCCATGTCGCTGAAAATAGGCAGGCGCCGCGCAGATCACCTGCCGGACCTCCCCGACCTTGATGGCGTGCTGGTTGGTTTCCTGCAAATGGCCAATGCGTATCGCCACGTCGATCCCTTCGTCAGCAATGTTGACCACGCGGTCGACCAACAAGGCGTTGAGATGCACCGACGGGAACTGGTCCAGGTAATCGGTAAGCAGCGGCGCGATGTACAACTCGCCAAACAGCACCGGTGCCGTGACCGTCAGGTATCCGCACGGTATCGAATAGCTGCCGGCAGCCGCCTCCTCGGCCTCGTCGAGTTCGCCCAGGATTCGCCGGCAATCTTCCAGATAGCGTTGCCCCGCTTCGGTCAGGTGCACATTGCGGGTGGTGCGCGACAGCAGTTGGGTTCCGATACGCTCTTCCATCCCGGCGATGGCACGCGTCACGCTCGGGGGCGAGATGCGCAGCCGGCGTGCGGCCGCGGCAAAGCCTTCTTCTTCCGCAACAGCCATGAAAACCTGCATTTCCTGGAAACGATCCATGGGCGACTCAGCCTGGGTTGACGAAATTCAAGTGCAGCGGGATGGGGCGTGCCGCGAGGAATTGCGGCGCTCGCCCCTGGCTCCGGAATCAAACCTGTTGCAAGCCTTTGGCGGTGCGTTGCATGCCGACGAAATTCGGCAACGCTTCGATGCTGCCCAGCCACGCACGGACCTGCGGGTAGTCGCTCAGCGAGACGTTGCCTTCCGGTGCGTGTGACACGTAAGTGTAGGCGGCAACGTCAGCGATGCTCGGTTGGTCACCCGCCAGGAACTTGCTTTGTTCCAATTCCTGTTCCATGACCTGCAACAGCGCGTGGGAGCGCTTAATGGCATCTGCCGCGTCATAACCTGCACCGAATACGGTGATCAACCGCGCGTTAGCGGGGCCCTGGTTGATCTGGCCGGCGGCCACCGAAAGCCAGCGCTGGATTTTGGCTTGGGCAAGCGGATCGTCCGGCAGCCATTGCCCCTTGCCGTACTTGGCCGCGAGGTAGACCAGGATCGCGTTCGAGTCGGCCAGGACGGTGCCGTTGTCATCGATCACCGGCACCTGGCCAAAACGATTGATGGCCAGGAATTGCGGGGTCTTGTGCTCACCCTTCATCAGGTCGACGAATATCAACTCGGTCGGCAGGCCCAGCAGGGACAACATCAGCTCGACGCGATGGGAGTGACCGGACAAGGGGTGGCGATAAAGTTTGATCGCTTTCTCAGGCATGACGTACTCCGTACTGTTGGCTCGAAGCGGCAATCGCGTCGATGACGCTATCCTCTACTCCCTTGCCAGGCACCGGAATAACCAGCTTTTACAATCCAGCATTTCATCCAACGAAAGAGTCGACCGCCGCATCCGGCCTCAGCGGGATGCAGCGCGCCGGCATTCGAGTCAAATGTCGAGCACCAGGGTTTCACTGCCCTGCGCCGGCACCGCGCAGCAGATCAACACCTCGTCCTCGGCCACCGGCTCCGCAGGCTGGGTCAGGTAATGCACCTGGCCACGGGTCAAGCGGGTCTTGCAGGTGCCGCAGGAACCGCCACGGCAACTGAACTCCGGGTTCAATCCGCGCGCCTCGGCCAGCTCCAGCAGCGAACCATTGCCCGGCTCCCAACGCGCTTCCTTGCCGGAGCTGGCGAACAGGACCTTCACCGCTTCGCTCGCGGCGGGCACTTGCTCGGCTGCGGGCACGCTGACTTCGATGTCGCGCACTAGCGTGGAGGGGCCGAAAGTTTCTGCGTGCAGGCGGTCGTCAGGGATGCGCAGGCCCCGCAATCCGTCATACAGCGCCTGGGTAAAGCCGCCCGGCCCGCACAAATAATAGTCGTAGTCGTTGAGGGGCAGCAGGCGCTTGAGCAGCTCCACGTCGATCCGGCCCGCCAAGTCGTAGCCTTCACCGACATTCACGTCGAGGGCCGGTTGGCTGACCACGCGCAGTATCCGCAGCCTGTCCCCGGCGCGCGCCGCCAGTTCGTCGAGCTCCTCGCGAAACGCCAGGTCGGCCACGGTGCGCGCACTTTGTACCAGCCAGACCGGGCGCATGCGGCTGATGCGTTGGCCCTGGTAAACAACCTCCCGCAACATCGACAGCAGCGGCGTGATACCGACCCCCGCCGCCAACAGCACCAAGGGGCGCCGCTCGGTGGGCTGAATAGTGAAATGGCCCTGGGGGGCGCGCGCCTCGATTTCATGCAGCGCCTGGACCTGGTCATGCAAGTGGGACGACACCGTGCCGTCGCGCTTGACGCTGATGCGCAGGAAATCATCCGACGGCGCGCTGGACACGCTGTACGTGCGGATCGATGGCGTTTTCTGCCCTGGCAGAAGGACCCGCACGGGCAAATGCTGCCCGGCTTCGAACCGTGGCAAACCCGCCCCGTCGCTCGCCTGCAAGTAGAACGAACGGATGCTGGGGCTTTCATCCACCACCCGCGTGACCTGCAGCGAACGCCAGTGGGTACGCAAGGCCTCGGCCTGCAAGCGTTCAGCGGCGTGCTCCCAACTGCCGGTCATCAGCGAGTTGGGCGAGTCGCCCTCGTCCTGGTCTTTCCAGCGCAACGGGATGGCCGCCGGCCGGTAAACGATGCGTTGCGGGGTGAAACGCAGCAACCGCTCGGCGCCCTGAAACGCCGAAATTTGCGGGTCGTCCAGCAGGACTTGCGCCGAACCGCTCATTTGCAGCAGGTCGCCTGTCTGGAAATCGATGAACACCAAGCCCGCACGCGGGTTCAGCAGGATGTTGCCCAAGGTGTTGAAGAACAGGTTCCCGGAAAAGTCGGGAACGGTCAGCGACCCGTCTTCGTCCATGCGCACGAACCCTGGCTTGCCGCCGCGATGGGAGGCATCGACTTGCCGCTCGCCGTCGCGCACGACATAAGTGGCGATGTAAAACGAATCGGCCGCCGTCACCAGCCGACGGACCAACGGGTCCGTCGCGGTCAATGGCCGAGGCGCGAGCGCCTGCTCGTCGACAAAGTGATACTGGCGCAGGTTGATGTAGCGAGGGCAGTTGCCATAGGCCTGGCTAACGGAAATATCCAGTCCTTGCTCAAGCTGACCGCGTACGACGCCATTCATGCGGTTACGTCGACGGGTGTGCAGCTCGATGCCCAGCATGCCGATGGCATCGCCCTCGCCCATGCCTTCCTGGGCCGGGTCGTTGGGCTGCGGTTCGCAGTGGATGTGCAAGGTCTGCGGGTCGGGCGAATTCATGAAGCCGGGCTGACCGGTGCGCAGGGTCGCCCATACGTCGCCTTGCCGATCCACCGCACCCAACACCACGAAAGGCAATTGGGCGTAGAACTCGCGATGCTGGTCCGGCATCCAGGTGCGCGCCAGTTGCCGCTGGCCGACGCTGGCCATCATGTCGACCGCCCCGACGGAGCGCTGCAATGTCAGCTCTCCTTCATGCCAAGGCGAGGGTTTTGCTTTCAAGGCTTCGTCCATCAGCTGCTCCTCGCGCCCGCAGCAGGACAGCCTGCGCCAGTGCGCTCCGGTTAGGAATCGTGCACCGCACTCGCACGGGTGTGCAGGTGGGTGGAGTCATCTTCGTCCCAAAGCGGCTGCGCAGGAATACGCACAAACTGCAATCCACCCTTTCATAAAATGGAACGGTGGCGTGGGCAGGCCGATACAGCGAAGCGACGTGGGCGCGTCGTCCTTCTATTTCGCCGTGATCACCGACAGCTTGGTAATCCCGGCGCGCTCGATGGATGCCATGGCGCGGGCGACCTCGCCATAGTTCACGCCGTTGTCCGCCTGCAATTGCACACGCACCTCCGGATTCTTTGCCTTGGCCGCCTGCAGGTTGAATTCGAGCAGGTCCGCCTGGATCTCGTCCTTGTTGATGAACACCTTGCCCTTGTCGTCGATGCTCACCACCAGCGGGTCTTTCTGCTCCACCGGCGCCACCGACTCGGTCTTTGGCAGGTTGATCGGGATGGCGTTGGTGAGCAGCGGCGCCGTGACGATGAACACCACCAATAGCACCAACATGACGTCCACCAGGGGCGTCACGTTGATCTCGCTGAGTACCTCATCACTGTCTTGTGTCGAGAAGGCCATATCAAGACGCCTCCTTCACTTTCTGCCCGGCGACAGTCGCGCCGGACTTGCTCAGTACCGGGTGCAACAACACGCGGAAGGCGTTTTTCTGCGCCAGGCTGTAGAAGTCGTGGGCGAAGTCATCCAGGTCGGCGGCGGTCAGCTTCAGGCGCCGAAGCAGATAGTTGTACACCAGCACCGCCGGCACCGCGACGGCAATACCGACACCCGTGGCAACCAGCGCGGCACCGATGGGACCGGCCACGGTTTCCAGGCTCGCCGAGCCGGCGGCACTGATGCCCTTCAACGCCGACATGATGCCCCAGACAGTCCCGAACAGACCGATGAAGGGCGAGGTGCTGCCGATACTGGCGAGAATCGCCAGGCCGCTTTCCAGTGAGCGGCGCTCGCGCACGATCTGCTGGCGCAAGGCGCGCTCGAGCCGGTCCTGGTGGTTGATCGACTGGCTCAGATCGGCCGCTTGAGCGCCCTCCGGCACCTGGATCGCCGCGTAGCCGGCCAGCGCCACACGGGCCGCGGCGCCCGGTTGGCCCTGGGCCAGTTCAGCAGCCGAATCGAGGCTGGAGGCGGCCCAGAAGCGTTTATGGAAGCGGCGATCCTGGGTCTTGAGGCGGGTGAACTGTACACCCTTGAGCAAGGCCAGCCCCCAGGTGGCAACGGAAAAGAGGATCAACACCCAGATGACGGCATGTTCGATGGATTCAAAAGGCGATGCGATCAGGTTCATGGTCAGGCTCTCCAACAAGGCATTAGATCGGTTGCAGCGATGCGCCTTTTGTCAGGTGGCCCGCGGTCTCTGGGTACAGTTGAGTTACTTGATTTTGAAATCGATGGGCACGCTGACCCAGCCGTCCTGGGCAACATCGCCCTGTTTGGCCGGGACAAAGCTCCAGCGCTTGACCGCCGCCAGCGCTGCGTCGTCGAGCTGATCGCGGCCACTGCTTTTCTGGATCTGGATCTCGCCGGGCTTGCCACTGGCCAGCACATGCACCCGCAACAACACCGTCCCTTCCCAGCCACGGCGCATGGCAAGCGACGGGTATTCAGGCGCCGGGTTCTTCAGGTAGCCAGCGCTGGCCGACGGCGGGGTCAGCGGTTTCGGCGCGGGTGGTGCGGGAGGCGCCGGGGCCGCGACCGGTTGTGGCGGCGCGGGCGGCGCAGGCGGCTGTTCCACCGCCTTGGCAACCGGCTTGGGCGGTGGCTTGAGCACTGGTTTAGGCTTGGGAATGGGTTTGGGCGGCGGTGGCTTGACCGCCAACTCATCCTCGACCGGCGGCGGTGGCTCGGCCGCAGGCCGTGGAATCGGTGCCGGAGGTGGTGGTTCTACCACCGGTGGCGCAGGTTGGGAAAACTCGATGGTCATCGGCGGGACCTGCGGCGGCACCACCGGCAACAGTGGCGCTGGCGCCTGGTTGACCCAGACGATCACCGCACCATGCAGCACCAACGCGAACACCCCGAGCAAGACCCCTTCGCGGCGACTCAACACGCCCTTGGGCGTGGTGTGCAACCGCAGTGCACCCAGCGGCTCGCGAAAGGCCCGGCCAAGATCAAGCAGCTCACCGCCAGGCAGCGGGCGCCGGAAAACTTCCAGGGCCTGGGTGGCGCTCTGAACATTGCCCATTCATCGACTCCTTTGAATAACCCGATTGAACACGCGCCTGACGCGGGACTAACGCGTCGACGCCGACTGCGTCAGTGCCGCTGATCCGGGGGCAAACACCTGGTCGTCCATCAGCGCGTTGACATCGACACGGTGAGGAAAAATCTTTTTCTCCACGAACAAATCATCGACCTGCTGCAACGCCTGGACGTCTCGTGCCTCAACCGGGGCCAGCGATTCATCGCCCCAGCGGCGCAACGTTTGCGAAACCTCAAGGGGTACGTCGTTAGCCTTGGCGAAGACCTGGGCGTACTCCTCGGGATGGTCCTGCGCCCACTCGAAGGCCTTGGCAAAACGGCCGAGGACATCGCTCAGCGCCTTGCGCTTGAGCGGATCGCCCAAGGCCTCATCGGACGCTGTGATAAACGTCAGCCCCGAGTTGATGCCCTCGCCGCTGATCAATACCCGGGCGCCCTTCTGCTCGGCAAACGCTTGGTAGACGCCAAAGGTTGCCCAGGCTTCGATTTTCCCGGCATTGAACGCCGGCAAGGCATCGGTGGGCAGGACAAAACCCACCTTGACGTCCTGTTCCTCGACGCCAGCCTTCGCCAGGGCGCGAATCAGCAGGTATTGGGCGATGCTGCCCCGGGCCGATGAAACCACGACGTTGCGGCCTTTGAGGTCGGCGACGCTGCGAATCGGCGAGTCTGGCGGCACCAGGATTGCGATGCTTCGCGATTGGCCGCGCCGCACCGCGACAATGCGCAGCGGCGTACCGCCCGTGGCGGCCGCGAGTACCGGTGTATCACCGGCCGGCGCCAGGTCGACTGCACCGGCGCGCAGGGCCTCGAACAACGGCGCCGCGCCCTGGAAGTTCGCCCATTGCACCTTGTACTCGATGCCGTCCAGTGCCTTCGACGCTTCCACCACCGTGCGCAGGCCCTTGGCCTGGTCGCCCAGCACTAGCGTCACGCCGGACAAGTCCGCAGCCCCGGCGGACGGCGGTCGAGTGTCAGCGCTCTCGCCGCAACCACTGAGCAACAGCACGGCGCCGGCCAGCAGAACCGTGGCTTTCCAGAAATATACTGGCCTGCGGGAGGCCTTTATCGACCGATCAGCCATGGGCAAAACGCCGGACATTGGTGCTCGGCGCCTGACGCGCCGCGCCGGTTGCCTGAGCCGCCGGCTCGACCCGTTCAACCCCCAACAGCTCCAGCAGGCGCGTGCGAATCTGTTGGAAACCTTCCTGGCCGGTGTCCCGGGCCCTGGGCAGGTCGATCGTCAATTGTTCGGCAATCTTGCCGTTGGCCAGCACGATCACCCGATCGGCCAGCAGAATGGCTTCGTCCACGTCGTGGGTGACCAACAACACGGCGGGCGTATGCTTGCGCCACAAGTCGATGATCAGCCGATGCATGCGGATCCGTGTCAGCGCATCGAGGGCGGCGAACGGCTCGTCGAGCAGCAACAGCTTGGGTTCGCGCACCAGGCCCCGGGCCAGCGCTACCCGCTGGGCTTCGCCACCGGAGAGCGTCGCCGGGTAGGCTTCCAGCCGATGGGCCAGGCCCACCTCGGTCAGGGCTTCCACCGCGCGGAGCCTGGCGTCAGGAATGCGCAGGCCGAGGACGACATTCTTCCAGGCGCGCTTCCACGGCATCAGCCGGGGCTCCTGGAACACCGCAGCCCGAGCCTTGGGCACTCGCAACTGACCGCTGTCGATGCTGTCGAGCCCCGCCAGGCTGCGCAACAAGGTGGTCTTGCCCGAACCGCTGGCGCCCAGCAATGCGACAAATTCCCCCGGGGCTATATCCAGGTCCAGGCCGTCGATGACTCGTTGCTGGCCAAATTGACGCACCACATTGCGCAACTGCACAGGTGCTGCTGATTCCGTGGGTTTGGATGCATCCACGCGTTCGATGCTCGACATGTCAGTTCCTCACAAAAGTTGGGCGCCAGGCCAGGGCAAATCGCTCCAGCGTGCGGATCAGTCCATCGATCAACAGGCCGAGGATGCTGTAGATGAGCAGGCAGATCACAATCACGTCGGTGCGCATGAAGTCCCGCGCGTCACTGGCCAGGTAGCCGATGCCGGCGGTGGTGTTGATTTGCTCGACGAAGACCAGCGCCAGCCAGGAAATACCCAGGGAATAGCGCAGGCCAACAAAAAAGGAAGGCAAGGAACCCGGCAGGATCACATGCCAGATCAGCTCCCGGCGGCTCAGCCCCAGGGTGTTGGCCGCCTCGATCAGCTTGGGGTCGATATTGCGAATGCCGGCGAAAAGATTCAGGTACACCGGAAAGGTCGTGCCGATGACGATCAGGGCGATCTTGGTGAATTCGCCGATGCCGAACCAGAGGATGAACAGCGGTACCAGGGCCAGCGAAGGGATCGTGCGCAACATCTGCATCGGCGAATCGAGCACCACTTCGCCGCGTTTCGACAACCCACTGATCAGCGCCGCGACCACGCCAATCGTCACACCGATGCTCAATCCCACGAGCGCCCGTTGCAGCGAGACCAACAGATGTTTGCCGAGTTCTCCCGAGGCAATCATGGCCCACAGCGTCCCGCCGATCTGCGACGGCGCGGCGATGATCCGCTGCGGAATCAGGCCCCAGCGTGACGCCAGCTCCCACAGCAGCAGCAATACCAAGGGGCTGATCAACCGCAACAGCGCCTCGGGCGTGCGCCAATTGCGCAACCAGTCGGGGGCCAGCCGCGACAGTCCCTGGTGTGCTGCGCCGAGGCGAACGGCCTTATCGATGGAAAACGAGCTGCTGGTGCTCTGTGTCTGGAAAGTCTTGTCGGTCATCAGGCGTCCTTCCTCGTAAAGAACATGGCTGCAAACGCCATGCATCAGCTTCGGGATTCATGCTATTCGCATAAAAAACCGCAGTGAAATTCTTTTTAGGAATAACCTAATATGATTAAAAATCAGATATAGCGCATATCAGATAAATTATTTGCATAGTAAGACGCCTCAACCGGCGCGGACTGCAGCGGCTGCGGCCAACCACCTGCAAAATGCATATTGCTGATGCACTCAATGAATTTTGATTAATATTTTTCATAATTAACTTAGAACAAATCGGCATTTCACAGCCTTGCCTTGCTGCGCCTACCTTTCATCATCACGGACCGACCCCACGCGGTGGAGGCTTCAAATACGCCCGTTCAACGAAAAGGACCCCACCATGAGTATTGAATTCATCGGCTTCATCGGCGGCCACCACGCCTCGGAAATCCACCCTCGCAGCGGCCCTGTCCTCCAACCCGAATACGTCGAGCAAGTCGCCCGGGCTCATGAAGAGGCAGGGTTCGACCGGGCGCTGGTCGCGTTTCATTCCAACAGTCCGGACAGCACGTTGATCGCCTCTCACGCCGCCAGCGTGACGACCAACTTGAAGTTCCTGATTGCTCATCGGCCGGGATTTGCCGCCCCCACCCTGGCCGCCCGCCAGTTCGCCACGCTGGATGTGTTCAACGGCGGACGCACCGCCGTGCACATCATTACCGGCGGCGATGATCGCGAACTGCGCGCGGACGGCAGCCACATCGGCAAGGACGAGCGCTACGCGCGCACCGATGAATACCTCGATGTGGTGCGCCAGGAATGGACCCGCGAGCAACCTTTCGATTACCAGGGCAAGTACTACCAGGTCGACGGTGCTCACTCGCAGGTAAAGTCACCGCAACAGCCGCATATCCCGCTGTACTTCGGCGGCTCATCGGCGGCGGCCATCGCTGTAGCGGGCAAGCATGCGGACGTCTATGCCTTGTGGGGTGAAACCTACGAGCAGGTTCGCGATGTGGTGAACCAGGTTCGCGCCGAAGCCGCCAGGCATGGCCGCAGCATTCGCTTCAGCCTGTCGTTGCGACCGATCCTGGCGGACACCGAGGAACAAGCCTGGGATCGTGCCGAACGCATCCTGCAACAGGCCACTGCGCTGGCCGAACAGAATGGCTTCGTTCGCCGCGAGCCCCCGAACGAAGGCTCGCGACGCCTGCTGGCCGCCGCTGCCCAAGGTGCGCGCCTGGACAAGCGCCTGTGGACCGGCATTGCCAACCTGCTCGGTGCCCAAGGCAATTCAACCTCCCTGGTAGGCACCCCGGAACAAGTGGCGCACGCCCTGCTCGATTATTACGACCTGGGCATCACCACTTTCCTGATCCGCGGCTTCGACCCGCTCGAAGATGCCATCGACTATGGCAAGCGCCTCATCCCACTGACCCGCCAACTCGTCGCCGAACGCGAGCGCCAGGCCGCAGAAAAAGTCGCTTGAAACAGTAGGCTTTTTTGCTTGAGCGGCGTGTCAGGCCAAATGTGGGAGCGGGCTTGCCCGCGAAGGCGGCGGCACATTCGACAATTTGCAAGCTGACACACCGCTATCGCGAGCTTGCTCGCGAAGGCGGTCTGCCAGGCAAAGCTGCAAGCCCGATTAAAAGCTCAGTTCTTGTAGTCGACGTCGGTCCGTTCCAACTGCCGGATCAGTGCATTCCAATGCCGCGCCACCCCAGGCCCGTCACCGCTCTTGAGCGCTTCGGCCTGGGTTTCGACCTTGGCCACGACGTCCGCCGGGGGGAAGATCAGTTCGGCATTGCCGCCCGCCTGTGCCGCGATCTGGATATTGCAGGCGCGCTCCAGCCCTTGCAGCTGCTGGAAAGCGTGCTCGACGCTGACTCCCGCCGTCAGCAAACCGTGGTTGCGCAAGATCAACACGCTCTTGTCCCCCAGGTCCGCCACCAGCCGCTCACGCTCGTCGAGGTCCAGGGCGATGCCTTCGTAGCCGTGATAGGCGACCCGCCCGGAGAAGGCGATGGAATGCTGGGAAATCGGCAGCAGCCCATCGCGCTGGGCCGACACGGCGATGCCGTCACGGGTGTGGGTGTGCAGCACCGCTTGAAGGTCTGGACGGGCACCGTGGATGGCGCTGTGGATCACATAACCGGCGTAGTTGATGCCCAACCCCGTCGGGTCATCGACGAGGGTGCCGTCGATGTCGACCTTGACCAGGTTGGACGCGGTGATTTCATCGAACAGCAAGCCGAAGGCGTTAATAAGAAAATGCTCATCAGGCCCAGGCACCCGCGCGGAAAAATGCGTATAGATGTGATCGGTCCATTTGAACAAGGCTGCCAGCCGATAAGCGGCGGCCAGCTTCACCCGCACCTCCCATTCTTCGGGGCTGACACGCTGGCGAACATTTTTCGAAACGCTGGATAACGGGCTGACGCTACTCATGGCAAAACTTCCTGGATGGCCTTAAGGATCTCCAGGAAGCCTAGGGGAAGACAAAAAATAATAAAAAGCACATTTTAATCTAAGCTAATTATTATTTTTTTTATGATATGACCAGCTCACGCAGCGTTTTTGACTTTCTGCAGCGATCCGGCCACCCATTTGCCGAAGGCGTCCACCGGACCTTGCAGGTTGCCCAAAAAGTGCGGATAGATCAGCCACAGATCCATCACCGGCTTGAAATCCTTCAGCGGCATGGCCGCCAATTGTTCGCGGTGGACGCTGCGCTCCAGCAGCGGACGCGGCACCAGGCCGAGGCCCAGGCCATCGGCGACCAGGCCCAGCTGCAATTCGGTGCCGAAGGTTTCCAGGTTGACCCGCAACGCCAGGCCCTGGTCCGACAAGGTCCGCTGCAACCCGGCACGGAAACCGCAGCCATCCGGATTGAGGATCCAGCCATTCTGGTAGACATCGGCCAGCTTGCAGGGACGCTTGGGCAATTGTGCACTGGCGCACACCACCACCAGTTCCATCTTGCCGATCGACTCGCCGACGATGTTGTCCGGAAAAATCTTGCCTGCGGGAAACAACGCCGCCGCTGCGTCCAGTTCGCCACGCTCGATCTTGCCAACCAACTGGCTGCCCCAGCCCGTGACAACCTGGGCACGCAACTCGGGATACTCCACGCGCAAATGCTTGAGCGCATCGAGCAGCACCACATCACCGATCGTTTGCGGGACGCCCAGGCGCAACAGGCCGGTCGGCGGCGCGTCGGTGGCAACCAGCTCGCGCAGGGCGTCCATCTCTCGCAAGATCAGGCGACACTGTTCGTAGACCCGCGTACCGATCAACGTGGGCTTGAGCGGCTTGGTGTTGCGGTCGAACAATTCCACGCCCAACGCTTGCTCGAAGTTCTGCACGCGCCGCGTGATGGCCGGTTGCGTCAGCTGCAGCGTTTCGGCGGCATGGCTGATGGACTGGCAACGAATCACTTCGACAAAGGCGTCAATATCGTCAATTTTCATTTGGCCCGCACATAGAGAACAGTCAATAAGATGTTTGAAAAGCATAACGCGCTGCGAAAAAGCATAGTGCCATTGCGCATGCCTGGATAGCCCGGCACACCGATCGATAACCTCTAACTCTATGCACAAGCGTTCTAAATTCCTTTCAGCTATAACCTAATCATAAAAAAATAGCATATTAAGAAAAATCATTATGCTTAAATCCTGAAAACAGATATTCACCCCAACGACGGAATCGCCATGACCCAGGCCCGACACCCGGAGAGACTCAGAGCATTTATCGGCGCCCTGGCGGAGCTGATCGACGGAAACCCTCGCGAAGGCGACCTGCTGCATCGTGGTGGCAAGCTGCTCGCTCAATTGGTCAGCCATGACGATTGGCTGCCCGAGGATTTCGCTCGGCCAGATCCCGAGCACTATCAGCAATACCTGCTGCACGCCGACTCGCGGCAGCGTTTCAGCGTGGTCAGTTTTGTCTGGGGGCCGGGGCAACGTACGCCGATCCACGATCATCGGGTCTGGGGCTTGATCGGCATGTTGCGCGGCGCCGAACACTCCCAAGGCTTCGCCCGCCATCCCGACGGCACCCTGGCGCCTGAGGCCCCCCCCATACGGCTGGTGCCAGGCCAGGTCGAAGCAGTGTCTCCCAAGATCGGCGATATCCATCAGGTCAGCAATGCCTTCGATGACCGGGTTTCCATCAGCATCCATGTCTATGGCGCCAACATCGGCGCCGTCCGCCGGGCGGTGTACCAGCCCGACGGCAGCGAGAAACTGTTCATTTCCGGTTATTCCAACGCCTTCCTGCCCAATATCTGGGACCTGTCCAAAGAGAGCCAAGCCCTATGAGCACCGCACCTACCCGCTCTTACGCCGAGATTCGCCAGGCGTTGCTGAACCGTGAAGAACTGGCCCTTATCGACGTCCGTGAAGAGGCCCCTTTTGCCGAAGGGCATCCGCTGTTCGCCGCCAATATTTCGCTGTCCAAGCTCGAGCTGGAGGTGTATTCGCGCATCCCGAGGCGCGACACCCCGGTGACGGTCTATGACAACGGTGAAGGCCTGGCGGGCATCGCGGCGCAACGCTTGCAGGAACTGGGCTATAGCAATGCCAGTGTCCTCGAAGGCGGCCTTGAGGGTTGGCGCAAGGCCGGCGGCGAGTTGTTCATCGACGTCAATGTGCCAAGCAAGGCCTTTGGTGAGCTGGTGGAAAACCAGCGCCATACCCCGTCCCTGGCGGCGGAAGAAGTCCAGGCGTTGCTCGACGCCGAGGCCGACGTGGTGGTGCTCGACGCCCGGCGTTTCGACGAATACCAGACCATGAGCATTCCCGGTGGCATCAGCGTGCCTGGGGCGGAACTGGTGTTGCGTGCCCGCGAACTCGCCCCAGACCCGGCGACCCGCATCATCGTCAATTGCGCCGGGCGTACCCGCAGCATCATCGGCACCCAGTCGCTGATCAATGCGGGCATCGACAACCCGGTGGCGGCCCTGCGCAACGGCACCATTGGCTGGACCCTGGCCGGCCAGACCCTGGAGCACGGCCAGTCGCGCCGCTTTGCCGCCACCGACGAAGAACACCGAGACGTCGCCGCCCGCGATGCCCGCCGTGTCGCCGACAAGGCCCTGGTGGGGCGCGCCACCCTCGCCGACCTGCACCGTTGGCAGCAGGAACCGACACGCAGCACCTACCTGTTCGATGTGCGTACCCCGGAAGAATTCGAAGCCGGCCACCTGCCTGCCTCGCGCTCCACTCCCGGAGGGCAACTGGTGCAGGAAACCGATCATTTCGCCAGCGTGCGTGGCGCGCGCCTGGTACTGGTGGACGATGACGGCGTGCGCGCCAATATGTCCGCCTCCTGGCTCGCGCAACTGGGTTGGGAAGTGCATGTGCTGGATGACTTGCAGCCCGCACACTTCAGCGAACAGGGCACGTGGAAAGCGCCGGTGCCGGTACCGCCGCAAGCTGAGGAAATCAGCCCGGAAACCCTCGAACAGTGGCTGGCCGAAGGCGATACCGTGGTGCTGGATTTCACCGGCAGCGCCAATTACGTCAAGCGCCATATTCCCGGTGCGTGGTGGGTCCTGCGCGCTCAGTTGAGCGAGGCGTTGGCCAAGGTGCCGCCGGCCCAACGTTACGTGTTGACCTGCGGCAGCAGCCAATTGGCCCGGCTGGCGGTCCCCGAAGTCGAGGCACTGACCGGCAAGGACGTATTTCTCCTGCGCAACGGCACGGCCGCCTGGATCGCCACGCAACGACCACTGGAGCACGGCGAAACCCGCCTGGCCTCGCCGCGTATCGACCGTTATCGCCGACCTTACGAGGGCACCGACAGCCCACGGGAGGCCATGCAGGCCTACCTGGATTGGGAGTACGGACTGGTTGACCAGTTGGCCCGCGACGGCACCCATGGTTTTTTCGTGATCTGAACCCGACGGGGGTCGGTTGACCGGCCCCCGCCCACACCAGCCGACCCCTTCTCCAGGCGGAGGCGCTGAACGCAACACTCAGCCTGGAACCTCCGATGCGCCTGACTTTACCCCTGCTGTTGATCGCCCTCGCCTTTGGCCCGGCCCACGCCGCCGACTTGCAGCCGCTGCGAGTTGCCAATCAGAAATCCACCATCAAGGCCTTGCTGGAGGTTTCCGGCGAGCTCGAGGATGTGCCCTACGACATACAGTTTTCCGAGTTCCCCGCCGCCGCGCCGTTGGGCGAGGCGCTGAATGCCGGCGCCGTAGATCTCGGCGCCTTGGGCGATGCACCCTACGTGTTCGCCCTGGGCGCCGGCGCCTCGCTCAAGGTCGTCAGCATCATCCATGCTGAAGGACGCAACACCACGGCCATTCTGGTTCCCAAGGATTCGCCCATCAAGCAAGTCGCCGACCTCAAGGGCAAGCGTATCGTCACCACGCGCGGTTCCATCGGGCATTACCTGGCGATCAAGGCCCTGCGCAGCGCCGGCCTGAGCACCCAGGACGTGGAATTCGTCTTCCTGCTGCCCAGCGAATCCCGACTGGTGCTGGATAACGGCACCGCGGATGCCTGGTCCACCTGGGACCCCTTCACCACGGTCGTGACCGCCCAGAGCCAGGCGCGGGTGCTGGTCAGCGGCAGCAGCCTGCTGAGCAATCATCTTTACCTCGCCGCCACCAGCCAGGCCATCGC
Source organism: Pseudomonas fluorescens Q2-87 (assembly GCF_000281895.1). Classification (NCBI taxonomy): domain Bacteria; kingdom Pseudomonadati; phylum Pseudomonadota; class Gammaproteobacteria; order Pseudomonadales; family Pseudomonadaceae; genus Pseudomonas; species Pseudomonas fluorescens. The sequence goes on from NZ_CM001558.1 coordinate 3,263,330, forward strand.
CGAAAAACGCCAGCAACTGGACGATTTTGTCGCCCGGGTCGACCGGGCCTTTCGCTGGAGCAACGAGCACCCCAACGAATACGCCGCCGCCCAGGCCCGGATCACCGGCCTGCCCCTGGCGGTTCACCTGAGCGTGGCCAATGCCACCCACATGCAACCCGTGGTGATTGACGACGCTGTCGTCAGCGGCCTCCAGGCGACCGCCGATATCTATCAGGAAGAAGGCTTGCTGACCCGCCGCATTGACGTCTCGCAAGGCTTCGACAAGAGCTTCAACACCCTGCGTGCCCCACTCGCCCAGGCCTCACGCTAAAGGAGCAGAACCATGAGCAAACAACGCCAACTGAAACTCGGTGCAATGGTCCACGGCGTCGGCCACGGCTGGGGCGAATGGCGCCATCCGCAGGCGCTGCCCAATGCCAGCACCCACTTCGGTTTCTACAAGCAACAGACGCAACTGGCCGAAGGCGCCAAGTTCGATTTCGTGTTCATCGCCGACAGCCTGCACATTCATGAAAAATCCAGTCCGCATTACCTCAACCGCTTCGAGCCGCTGACCGTTCTCTCGGCGTTGGCGGCAGTGACGTCGAACATCGGCCTGGTGGCGACGGTGACGGTCAGCTACACCGAGCCCTACCAAGTGGCGCGCCAGTTCGCTTCGCTGGACCATATCAGCGGTGGGCGAGCCGGTTGGAACGTGGTGACGTCGTGGCTCAGCGGCACCGCTGACAACTTCGGCAAGACCGAGCACCCGCCGCACGCCGTGCGCTATCGGATCGCCAAGGAACACGTGGAGGTGGTCAAGGGCTTGTGGGATTCCTGGGAAGACGACGCCTTCGCCTACGACAAGCAGACGGGTGAATTCTTCACCCCCGGCAAACTGCATGCCCTGGAGCACAAGGGCGAATTCTTCTCGGTGAAAGGCCCCCTTAACATCGCCCGCTCCCGCCAGGGCCAGCCGGTGATTTTCCAGGCCGGCACATCCGAGGACGGGCGCAACTTCGCCGCCGGGAATGCCGACGCCATTTTCGTCGGCGCCGAGGGCTTCGACGAAGCGCGCGCCTATTACCAGGACCTGAAAAAACGCGCCCAGGGCTTCGGGCGCGATCCTCAGGCGCTGTCGATCCTGCCCGGCATCCGCCCGATCGTCGGGCGCGATGAAGCGCAAGTCGAAGACCGCTACCAACAAGCGGTGGCACTGGTGAGCATCGAAGATGCCATCGTCGCCCTTGGCCGCCCCTTCAATGACCATGATTTCAGCCAATACCCGCTGGATGCGCCCTTCCCTGAACTGGGCGACCTGGGCGCCAACAGCCAGAAAGGCGGCTCGGACCGGATCAAGCAATTGGCCCGGGACGAAGGCCTGACCTTGCGCGAAGTCGCCCTGCGTTTCTCCCAGCCACGGCGAGACTTTGTCGGCACTCCCGAACAGGTGGCCGACGCCATTGAAGCCTGGTTCGAGAACGGCGCGGCCGATGGTTTCATCATCAACTCGCTACTGCCGGACGGCCTGCAATATTTCACCGAACTCGTGGTGCCTGTCCTGCAGCAGCGCGGATTGTTTCGCCGCGAATACAACGGCGATACGTTGCGCGACAACCTTGGCCTGCCAGTGCCCGCCAACCGTTACGCACAGTCCCGGGCCAGCGAACCGACCCGCGAGGCCGTGGCATGAGCGAGCGCCCGACCATGATCAAAAACCTTACGGCAGGGCCATTCAATCGTCGCGATTTCCTTACGGCCAGTTCCATCGCCCTGGGCGCGTTGGGGCTGTCTGCCCTGGGGCTCTCCCCACGTGCCTTCGCCCAAGACAAAGGCCTTTCTGAGCTGACGTTGGGTGTCGCAACCTACCGGGGCCAGGACTCTTATTTCGTCGACGAAGCCGGCACCGGCAATACACCCTACAAAGTCGAATATGCCGAGTTCGCGGGCGGCAACCTGATCGTCGAAGCGCTGGCCTCGGGCGGCCTGGACGTGGGCGGCATGAGCGAAATACCGCCGATTTTTTCCATCCAGAGCCACCGCCAGCCGCGCCTGATCGCGGTGCTACAGGGTGACGTGAACAACCAGGTGATTCTGATTCCCAAGGATTCCGCCCTCGAATCGATCGGGCAACTGCGCGGCAAGCGCGTCGGCTATGTGCGCTCCACCACGTCCCACTACTTTCTGATCAAGGCCTTGAAGGAACAAGGCCTGACCATGAACGACATCACGGCGGTGGCACTCACCCCCCAGGATGGCTTCACCGCCTTCCAGAGCGGCCAGCTCGATGCATGGGTGATCTACGGCGTATTCATCCAGTTGGCGAAGTTCCGCAGCGGCGCCCGGGTATTGAAAACCGCCCTGGGCTACCTCTCGGGCAACTACCTGATCGCCGCCAGGCCTGCCGCCCTGGAAGACCCACTGCGCAAGCAGGCGATCCAGGACTATATCCAGCGGCAGGCGCGCACCCTGGAATGGATCAACAACAACCCCGAACCCTGGGCTGCCAAGTCGGCGCAGTTGCTGGGCGTGGATAAAGCCGTGTTCCTGGACATGTACAACAACCGCAGCCAGCCGTGGAAAGTCGTCGAAGTCAGCGACCAGGCCATCGCCTCGCAACAGGAGGTCGCCGACCTGTTCTTCAACGCCGGCGTGCTGAGCGAACGCCTCGACGTGAGTCCGCTGTGGGACCGCAATTTCCGCCTGTTGCCAATATGAGCCCTGCCTCTGATGCCTCACCCCAAGGGCCGCATCTGGTTCTCACCCTTTTGATCGAGTGAACGCACCATGAGTCTTCCTTCTCCACGTCCACCCTCGCTGCAATCGGTTGATGCAGCCGATTTCGACACGTTGCTCGAACGCGTAAGCCAGCAACTGGCTGCTACGGCGCACATCTATGACGAGACCGGCGCCTTTCCCCAGGACAATTTCAGACTGCTGCATAAGCATGACCTGCTGGCCCTGACGGTGCCCAAGGCATTGGGCGGTGGCGGCGCGAGCCTGGTGCAGGCGCGCAAGGTGATCAGTGCGGTCGCCAAGGGCGAGCCTTCCACTGCATTGATTCTGGTGATGCAGTACCTTCAGCATTCGCGCCTGCAGGATAATCGGAACTGGCCCGAGGCATTGCGCTTGCGCGTGGCCCAGGATGCCGTGCGCGAAGGCGCGCTGATCAATGCCCTGCGTGTCGAGCCCGACCTGGGCACTCCGGCCCGTGGCGGGCTGCCGGCGACCATCGCCAGGCGCACCTCCGAAGGCTGGCGCATCAGCGGGCGCAAGATTTACTCCACCGGCAGCCACGGCCTGACCTGGTTCAGCGTCTGGGCACGCAGCACCGACGAAGATCCGTTGGTGGGGGCTTGGCTGGTCCACAAGGACACACCCGGAATCAGCATCATCGACGACTGGGATCACCTGGGCATGCGCGCCACTTGCAGCCACGAAATACTGTTCGACAACGTGCTGGTGCCACTGGATCACGCCGTCAGCGTCAGCCGCTGGAGCGCGCCGCAACCCGAGCTGGACGGCGACGGCTTCCTGTGGATGTCGGTGTTGCTCTCGGCGGTCTACGACGGCGTCGCCCAGGCTGTGCGGGATTGGTTCGTGGAATGGCTGGAACAGCGCAAACCGTCCAACCTCGGTGCTGCGTTGTCGACCCTGCCACGTTTCCAGGAAATCCTCGGGCACATCGACACCTTGCTGTTCGCCAATCGCAGCCTGCTGGATGCCGCCGCTGAAGGGCGAACCCCGGCCGCCCATGCCGCGCAACTGAAATATCTGGTGACCGGTAACGCCATCCGCGCTGTCGAGCTGGCCATCGAAGCGTCGGGCAACCCCGGCCTGTCGCGACACAATCCGCTGCAGCGGCATTACCGCGACGTGCTGTGCAGTCGCGTCCACACCCCGCAAAACGACGCCGTGCTGCAAGGCGTCGGCAAAGCGGTGTTTGCCCAACGCCAGAAAAAGGACCTTGCATGAGCACGCTCGTGATTGCCAGCCAGTTGGATAAAGACTTCAACGATGTGATCCGCCAACGCCTCGAACAGACGCACCCGGGCGCGCAAGTCCTCGATGTACCGGCCGGCGTGCCCAGCGACCTGCCGGCCGAAGTCAGTGTCTTGCTGGCCCGCCCTATCAACGTGCGAGGCTACCTGGCTCCGGACACACCGCCGCCGGGCTGGCCCTACGCACTGAAATGGATTCAAGTGGTGTCTTCGGGCATCGACTTCTACCCCGGATGGCTGTTCAACGGCCCGCCGGTGAGCACCTCCCGGGGCAGCGCCGCCGACAACATCGCCGAATTCGCCCTGGCGTCGATCTTCGCGGCAGCCAAACGCCTGCCGGATATCTGGGTGCATGATTCGCAATGGCAATTCAGCGCCCTGACGCCACTCAAGGGCAGTACCCTGGGCATTCTTGGTTTTGGTGCGATTGGCCGCAGCCTGGCGACCAAGGCCCACGCCCTGGGCATCAACGTGTTGGCGTTGCGGCAAAGCCAGACGCCGTTCGAGGTAGAGGGCGTCGAGGCCGCGCAGGACATCCATCAGTTGTTTTGCCGATCCGATCACCTGGTGCTGGCCGCGCCCCTGACTGACGCAACCCGGCATATCGTCAACCGCCCGGTGCTCGCCAGTGCCAAGCCGGGTTTGCACCTGATCAACATCGCGCGTGGCGGCCTGCTGGACCACGGGGCCTTGCTCGACGCCCTGGACGAAGGCACCCTCGGCCTGGCCTCACTGGACGTCACCGATCCCGAACCGCTGCCCGACGGCCATCCGCTCTACTCCCACCCCCGGGTGCGCCTGTCGCCCCACACTTCGGCGATTTCCAGCAATAGCCGTCATGAAATAGCCGACAGTTTCCTGGCCAATCTTGAGCGCTTCCTGAATGGGCTGGCGCCGGAGAACCTGGCCAACGTGCGGCGCGGCTACTGAAAACCGCATGCTCCCAGAGGTATCTGGCGGGCATGGAATTTCTTGAAACCACCCCAAACAACTGTGCGAGCTTGCTCGCGATGGCGGTGTGTCAGTCATATGGACGTTGACTGTGAATCCGCTATCGCGAGCAGGCTCGCTCCCACAGGGTTGTGCACTGCGAATATCAGCTTTCCGCATTTAACATCAATATTTAATGTCTATTTTTTATAATTAACTTATAACAAATCGGACTTTTACAACGATCTATTATACAAATACTGTTACAACCATCACCGACCCCTGACCAGGTGGAGGCTCTCGGAACGCTATGTTTTTCCGGCCGACACCACCCCACGGTCACCTGCACACCCAAACCTGAAACCGGCCCGAGCCACCGCCGCCATGGCATTCACCGCCATGACTACGGCAACGCTTTGCCCAAAAAAAGACAACACCCACGCAGCATCTACATACCCGGGGCTCACCATGCATGACACCTTCACATCAAACCGCTTGGCATTGGCCGTATCGCTGGCCCTGTTCGGGCTGTCGGCTCACGCCGAAGAAAACACCAAGGATGGTGCCCTGCCCGTTGTCACCGTCACCGCCGAACACCGCAGCGAGGACTTGCAGAAAGCCCCGCTGGCGATTTCCGCGTTCGATGAAAACGCCCTTGAAGACAAGCAGATCAAGAGCATCCGCGACCTTTCAGGGCAGGTACCGAACCTGACCCTCAGTCGCCAGTCGATCTCTTACAGCGCCCAGACCTACGGCATTCGTGGCATCGGCGAGACCGATCCAATCCAGGAAGCCGCCGTCGCGGTCTATGCCGATGACTTGTACATCCCCCGGGCGATTTCCTCGATGCTCGACTTCAACGATGTCGAGCGCGTCGAGGTCCTGCGCGGCCCCCAGGGCACGCTTTACGGGCGCAACAGCAGCGCCGGCGCGATCCGCGTGATCACCCGTGATCCGACCCAGGAAACCCGCGGGTTCTTCGAACTCGGCGCCGGCAACTACAACGCACAGAACGGCCGGCTATTGATCAGCGGCCCGTTGGTGGACAACGCCCTGTTCGGCAGCTTTTCGGCGATTCGCCTGACCCGCGACGGCACCGTCTCCAACCCCACCCGCGGCGAGGACGTGAATAATGTCGACCTGCAGTCCTACCGCGGCAAGTTGCGTTTCAACCCCATCGACTCGCCCTGGGATGTGCAACTGACGCTGGCCGGCACCTTCGACCGTGGCGACACCACCAGCTATACCCCCTTCGACGCCGACGGCCACTTCGACAAGTTCAAGAGCTACAGCAGCCTCAACCCGAAGAACCGCCTCGACCAGGGCAGCTCGGTGCTGCGGGCGATCTACACCCTCGATGATCATCTGAGTTTCAAATCGGTAACGGCCTATTCGGCCTTCAACCAGCCGGTGGACTATGACAATTCCGGACAGGCGGCCCTTATCCAGAACAGCCTGATCACCTACAAGCAGGACTATGCCACCCAGGAATTCCAGCTCAACGGCGACTATGACGATTTCAGTTTCAGCACTGGCCTGTACCTGTACCGGGAAAAATTCGACGCCGAGCGCGACAGCCTGACCTATTCGGTTGCGCGCAATCGGGTGATCGGCCAGGGTCAATACAGCACGACCAATACCGAGAGCTACGCGTTGTATGGCCAGGGGAGTTACAAGGTCACGCAGCAACTGTCACTGATCGCCGGCCTGCGGTTCACTCGCGAACACAAGAACTTCGACTACACCAATTACGTGGTCAACACCGACCGGCAGATCACCGGCACCAACTTCAGCGCCGATTCAAGCAAGTCCTGGCAATCCACCAGCCCGAAACTCGGCTTCGAATACGCCTGGACACCGCACCTCAACCAGTACGCCTACGTCGCCAAAGGCTTCAAGGCCGGTGGGTACGACAACCGCGCGCCGACCCAGGCCGCCGCCGAGCAGGCGTTTTCTCCGGAAGACGTCACCACCTGGGAAACCGGGTTCAAGGGCGACTTCTTCGACCGTCGCCTGCGTGCCAACCTCGCGCTGTTCTACAACGACTACAAGGACCTGCAAACCAACGCTTACGACCCAGCGCTGGGCGTCAGCCTGCGGACCAACGTCGGCCAGGCCCACACCTACGGCGTCGAGCTGGAAACCCTCACGGCGTTGACCCACGACCTGCAACTGACGTTCAACCTCGGCTACCTGCAAAGCCAGTACGACGATTTCGAAAACGCCAGCGGCGCCGGGGTCGATGCCAACGGCAAGCAGCTGGTGTACTCGCCGCGCTGGAACACCAGTGTTGGCCTCAACTACACCATCCCGGCCGGTTTGCCCGGCACGTGGCTGGCGGGCACCGACGCGCAGTTCCAGACCAAGTCCTACGCCAATGCGTTGAACGATGACGTCCAGGAAATTCCCCAGCAGACGTTCTGGAACGCCAACACCCGCTACATCTCCGGTGACGGTCATTGGACCACCACGCTGTCGGTGAAAAACCTGCTCGACCGCGCCTACCCGCAAGCAGTCGGCTATGTACCCGCAAGCGGTGCCCGCTACTACTCCGTCAACGATCCGCGAACCCTGTTGTTGTCGGTGCGCTACGACCTCTGACCCCTGATCGGCAAGCATGCCAAGGAGCACTTCATGGCTTTCACTCGCAGGCAAATGATTTCCCGTATTGCCGCCGTCGGCGGCTATAGCGCCGCTGTTGGCGCACTCGATGCGCTGGGGCTCACGCCTCAGGCCGTGGCCGCCACCTTCAGCCCGTTGCAGTTGGGCAGCAGTGGCAAAGGCAAGCATGTGGTGGTGGTCGGCGCCGGTATTTCCGGGCTGGTCAGTGCCTATGAACTGCGCAAGGCCGGCTTCACCGTGACGGTCCTCGAAGCCCGCGAGCGGGTCGGCGGGCGCAACTGGACCCTGCGACGCGGGACACAGGTCCACTTCGACGACGGCATCAGCCAGACCGTGGATTTCGATGACGGGCAGTTCTTCAATGCCGGCCCCGCGCGCATTCCCAGCCACCACCAGACAATCCTCGGCTATTGCCGCGAACTGGGCGTCGAGCTGCAAGTGCTGGTTAACAGCAGTCGCAACGCGTTGGCCTTGCCGGACGCTCGCCAGCCGGCATTCCAGTTGCGCCAGGCAGTCAACGACACCCGAGGGCAACTGTCCGAGCTGCTGGCGCGCACCGTCAGCCGCAAGGCCCTGGACCAGGATCTGAGCGTCGATGATCGCCAGGCGTTGCTGAATTTCCTCAAGGTCTACGGCGACCTCAACACGGATTTTAAATACAAGGGCTCGGTGCGCTCGGGGTATACGCGCATTCCTGGCGCGGGCGACCAAACCGGCGTCACGCGCACGCCGCTGGAGTTGCAGACGTTGCTCAATCCCAAGCTCTGGGGCGCACTGGTGTTCGATGAAATCCCCGAGTTTTCCTCGACCATGTTCCAACCGGTGGGTGGCATGGACCGGATTCCCCACGCGTTCTACCAACACCTCAAGGACTCGGTGCGGTTGCAGGCCGAAGTCAGCGATATCCAGACCTCCGAGCAAGGCAGCCGCATCACCTACCGGGACCGCCAGACCGGCAAGACCCAGACCCTGAGCGCCGACTACGCCATCGTCACCGTGCCCCTGCCGCTGTTGGCCAAGGTACCGAGCAACTTCAGCGCGTCCTTCAAGCAAGCGATCCTCAGCGCGCAAAGCGATCAGGCGAACAAAGTGGCCTGGCAGTCGCCGCGCTTCTGGGAAACCGACTTCAACATCTTCGGCGGGCTGTCCTACCTGGACCATGAAGTCAAAGGCCTCTGGTACCCCAGCGACCGACTGAACAGCGCCCAAGGCATTCTCGTAGCCGCCTATAACACCAGCGACGCCGCGCAGTCCTTCAGCCAGAAATCCTTGGCCGAGCAGTTTGCTTCGTCGCGCCAAGCCGTCGAGCTGCTACACCCCGGCCACAGCGCCAAGCTGCAGAAACCGGTGGCCATCAACTGGTCCAAAGTGCCCTACAGCAAAGGCCCCTGGATCGTTAACGATGAAGTGGGCGAGCAGGCCTACCAGATCCTCAACCAACCCCAAGGCCGCACCTATCTGGCCAGCGATGCCCTCGCCCATGGTGGCGTCGGCATCTGGCAAAACACCGCCGCCGACTCGGCGCGGCGGATTGTCTCGTTGATCGGCAGGCATGCCGAGCGCCAGCAACCGGGTGTTGCTGCCTGACTTGTTTCCCATAAAGGACTTATCGATGAAACCACTGACGCTGCTCACAGGATTGCTCATGACCGCCACCGCTTCCGCCAGCCACGCCGACGAGATCAAGCGCATCGCGTTGCCCAATTCCAATTTCCCGATTTCCCTGGCCGTGTCGGTGCCGGCCCAGACGGACCTGCTGTTCGTCAGCGGGCTGCTCGCCGACCTGCATGACCCGAAAGCGCCGAAGGACTCGTTTGCCGCTTATGGCGATACCGCGACCCAGACCACCTCGATCCTCAACAAGCTCAAGGGTGTGCTGCAAAGCCAGGGGCTGGGCCTGGGGGATGTGGTGCAATTGCGAGTGTTCCTGGTGGGCGATCCGGCCAAGGGCGGCAAGCTTGATTTCGCCGGACTGCAGGAAGGCTACACACCGTTTTTCGGCAGCGCCGAACAGCCGAACAAACCGGCGCGCACCGCCGTGCAAGTCGTCGCGCTGCCGCTGCCCGGCGGCCTGGTGGAAATCGAAGCCGTCGCCGCTCGCAAGAAGTGACACGGGTCCCAACCGATCTTCAGGAGCATCCCTCCCATGTCCAGCTGCCTTAATGACCCACGTACCGGGCGCCTCGGCGTGCCCGCCTATCGCCCGCTGCTGCTACCGTTGTCGATCGCCTGTGGCCTCGCCTCGTTCAATCTCGAGGCCGCCGAGAGCGGAGCGCCTACCCTGGGAACAGTGGTGGTCACCGGCAACCGTGGCACGGTCGAGCGCACCGTGACCAGCAGCCCGACCCCCATCGACGTAGTCACCGGCGAGCAACTGCGCGCAGTGGGCAAGCCAAGCCTGCTGGAGGCGCTGAGCAAGTTCATCCCCTCTTTCAACCTGCCCGACCGAGCCGGCTGGGATGCCAGCGGCGTGGTGCGCTCGGCCACCCTGCGTGGGCTGACCGCATCCCATGTGCTGGTGCTGGTCAACGGCAAGCGCCGGCACACCAGCGCCACGCTGAACATCAATGGCATCAACAGCGGCGCTGCGCCCAGCGACCTCGACCTGATCCCGGTGGCGTCCGTCGATCATATCGAGGTATTGCGCGACGGCGCGGCGGCGCAGTACGGCTCAGATGCCATCTCAGGGGTGATCAACATCATCCTCAAGCAGACCACCGGCGGCAGTTCCGACACCACCCTTGGCCAGGGCTACGACGGCAAGCGCGGCACCGCGCAGCAAGCGCTCAACTATGGCTTTGAAGTGGGCGAAGCGGGCGTGCTGAATGTCTCGTTCGACACCCGCTACCAGGAGCGCGACAACAAGGCCGGCAGCAACGGCTACAGCGCCCATTACTATCCCCAGGCCGACGGGTCGCCCGACCCGCGCGAGGCCGATGCCAGCCACCACACCTACAAGGGCTACGGACTGCCCCGCAGCCAGCTGGCCGATGTCGGCTACAACCTCGACCTACCGTTGAACGACGCCGTGACGCTCTATTCGTTCTCCACCCTGGCGACGCGGGAAAACAACGACGGCCAGAATTTCCGCCTGCCCAGCGGCCGTAACACCATTACCACCGGCCCCAACGGTTATCCCGATGGCTACAGCCCCTATTGGCTGGTCAACGAAACCGACTTCCAATCCGCCTTCGGCGCCAAGGGCGAGGACTTCGGCGGCTGGGCATGGGACCTGAGCAGCACCTACGGGCGTAACTACGCCAAGCAACGCACCTACAACAACCAGAACCCGTCGTTGGGGGAAAACACGCCGAACCAGTTCACCTCGGGCATCTATATCGCCGATCAGTTGACCAGCAACCTGGACCTGAAGAACAGCTACGAGATCGGCCTGGCAAAACCACTGGATGTCGCCCTTGGCCTGGAGCATCGCCGGGAAAGCTACGAGACCCGTGCCGGCTCCGAGGCCTCCTACATCGATGGCGGCTATGTGTTCCCGGCCGGCCATCCACGTGCCGGGGAACGCCCCGACCCCGGCGCCCAGGTCACTAACGGCATTACCCCTGAAGACGCGCAGAAAGTCAGCCGCAACAGTGTCGCCAGCTACATCGACCTGGGCTTCTACCCCATCGAGCAGTGGTACCTCGGGCTGGCCGCGCGATACGAGCATTACAACGAAGGCGTCGGCGGCACCCGCAGCGGCAAGCTCAGCACGCGTTATGAATTCAACCCGGTGTTCGCGGTGCGCGGCACCATCAGCAACGGCTTTCGCGCGCCCTCGCTGGCCAACCAGATCTTTACCGCCCGCTCGACCGGGTTCGACACCATCAACGGCGTCTACCAGCCCTACAACTATGTGATCCTGCCGGTGGATTCAGCCGGTGCCCAGGCACTCGGCGCCGAATCGTTGAAACCCGAGCGCTCTACCAATTTCAGCCTCGGCTTCGCCGTGACGCCCAGCGAAGACGTGAGCCTGACCGTGGACGGCTACGTGATCAACCTGCGCGACCGCCTGGTGCTCAGCGAACGCTTCCAGGGCCCGGGCGTCGCCGCCCTGCTCGACAGCATCGGCGTGCCGGCCACGGCCGGTGCCCAGTACTTCACTAATGGCGCCAATACCCGGACGTCCGGGGTCGATGTGGTCGGCAACTATCGGCAAAACCTGGAGCGTTACGGATCGGTGAGATGGACCGCCGCACTGAACTACAACCACACGAAAATCCTCAGCGTCAACGACACGCCCTCGCAACTGACCGCCCTGGGCAGCGGCTACCAGTTGCTCGGACGTCAATCGCAGGCGTTGATCACCAAGACGTCCCCCAGCAGCAAGATGATCTTCGCCGCCGACTGGGCCGTCGACGATTTCGACGTCAACCTGCGCCTGACCCGCTATGGCACCTACACCGAAGTCAACAGCTCAAGTGACTCAAGCCTGGATCGCGACTATTCCGCCAAATGGATCACCGACCTGGACGTGGCCTATGCGATCAACAAGCAACTGACGGTCGCCCTGGGCGCGCAGAACCTGTTCGACAAATACCCCGACCACATCGGTGTCAGCAATTCATCGTTCGGCGATAACTGGGGCAGTTATTCGCCCTTCGGCTTCACCGGCGGGTATTACTACACGCGCCTGCAATATGCGTTTTGATGGAGGCAAAGCCGCCTAAGCTAATGCATAAAAAGTATTTATAAATTGGTTTTTATAACCATAGGATTCAGTGGCGCTTCACCCATTCCTTAGTCAAATGTCGAGCATGCCATGTCAAGACTCATCAACCATCCCGGGGCGATATTGCGTCGCCCCGCCCTGGCCGGCGTGATCGTTGCGCTGGTCTTGTCGTCCCTGGTTCTCCCGGCCCAGGCGCGGGAAACCCTGCGCATCGGTTACCAGAAATCATCGACCCTGATCACCTTGCTCAAGACCCAAGGCAAGCTGGAAGCAGCCCTCGCCAAGGCAGATATCGACGTGAGCTGGCACGAGTTCGCCAGCGGCTTGCCGTTGCTGGAAGCCTTGAACGTTGGCAACGTCGATGTCAGCGCCGACGTGGCGGATACAGTGCCGATTTTTGCCCAGGCCGCTCAGGCCAGGCTCACCTACTTCGCCCAGGAAGCGCCCTCGCCTTCCGCCCAGGCCATCGTCGTGCGCAAGGATTCACCGCTACAGCAACTGGCGGATTTGAAAGGCAAGAAAGTCGCGGTCACCAAGGCGGCGGGCGCCCACTATTTGCTGATCGCCGCGCTGAACAAGGCCGGCCTGAAGTTTTCCGACATCGAGCCCGCCTACCTGTCCCCTGCCGATGGCCGGGCCGCCTTCGAGAACGGCAAAGTCGACGCCTGGGTCACCTGGGAGCCCTTCCTCAGTGGCGTGCAGCGTCAATTGCCGACGCGCACCCTGGCCGACGGTAGCGGCTTGGCCAGCTACAAGCGTTATTACCTGACCAGCACAAGCTACGCCAAGGCACACCCCGAGGTTCTCAAACTGGTTTACGAGCAATTGCAGGAGGCCGGCAACTGGGCAAAAAAACACCCGCGCGATGCGGCCCAAGTCCTGGGCCCGCTGTGGGGTAATCTCGATGTGGAAACAGTCGAAGCGGCCAACACCCATCGCAGCTACCAGGTCCAACCGGTGAAGGCCGATCAGCTTGGCGAACAACAGAAAATTGCCGACGCGTTCTTCACCGCCGGGCTGTTGCCCAACGCGGTGGATGCCCACGACGTGGAGGTCTGGAAGCCGTAAGGGCCAAAGGTGCGGTTTTTCTGCGGCGGACCATCAGGCGAAGGTCATGCAAAGCTGCTGCTATCGGAGAAATGCATCGACCTTCGGCGTGTCCGGTTGACCGGCCAAATCCATCAGCCAGGTCCTGAACGCCAGCACTTTCCTGGTGTTCGCCAGTTCATGGGGCGTCACCAGATAGAACCCGAGATCCGACTTCAGCCTCAGGTCAAAGGGCACAACCAACCGCCCCGCCTTCAGGTCGTCATCGACGTAGGTCGAGCGGCCGATGCAGACACCCAGGCCGTCGACCGCAGCCTGGACCGCCATCATGGCCAGGTCGAAGGTCAGCCGCGAGCCTTCGGCCTGTTTTTTCGGCTGGCCGGCGGCAGTCAACCAAAGGTTCCAATCGTCATGGGTCATCCCGCTGACCTGCAGCAACGTGTGATGGGCCAGATCGGACGGATCCTTGAGGGCGTTGGGACCTTTCAACAATTCAGGACTGCACACCGGGAAAACCTCATCGGACATCAGCCAGTCCGAGCGCAGCCCATGCCAGTCACCGGTGCCGTAGCGAATAGCCGCGTCAATCCCGCCCTTGCGAAAGTCGACCATCTCAGTGGAAGCCGTAATACGCACATCAATATCCGCAAACGCTTGCTGGAAGGATGCCAATCGAGGCAACAGCCATTTGGAGGCAAACGAAACCAGCGTACTGATCGTCAAGACATGGTGACTGTCGGTTTCCAGCAACTGCCCGGTGGCGTACCGCAACGCCTGGAATGCCGAGCGAACGTCAGGAAAATACGCCTGGCCTTCACGGGTCAAGGCCAGCCCATCCTTGAGCCGCAGGAACAAGCGCACCCCCAGCTCATCTTCCAACCGGCGAATCTGATGGCTGACGGCCGTCTGGGTGACATTCAGCTCCAGCGCGGCCTGGGTAAAACTCATGTGCCGAGCGGCTGATTCGAACGCTTTCAGGCCATTGAGGGAAGGGAGTCGGGTGGCCATTGGGATCAGGGTGCTCATGAGATTTTGTCATAAGCTAGCACCACAGATGTCCTTTGAAAATGCTACCGCGCTCGCGGATTCTAACGGCACGTACCGGGGCGCTGCCCTGCCTCGGTGAACGTCCATGCGTACCTGAGGACAACCATGAAACTGTATTTCGCTCCGCAGACCTGTTCACTGTCCCCGCACATCGTGCTGCGTGAATTGAACTTGCCGTTCGAATTGATCCGGGTCGACAACAAGACCAAGCGAACCGCCAACGGCGTGGATTTCCTGACCATCAACCCCAAGGGCTACGTGGCGGCCCTGATGTTGGATAACGGCAACGTGCTGACCGAGGGGCCTGCCATCGTCCAGTATCTGGCCGACCTTGTACCGGGCAATGCGCTCGCACCGGCCAACGGCACCTGGGAACGGGCCCGCCTGCAAGAATGGTTGAATTTCATCAGCTCGGAGATTCACAGCGGCAGTGCCCCGTTGTTCAACGCTGACATTGCCCTAGGGACCAAAGCCATCTTGCGCGAGAAGCTGTTCAAACGCCTGGATTACCTCAGCCGGTCCCTGGAGCCGCAGGACTACTTGATGGGCAGCTTCGGCCTGGCCGACTGCTACTTGTTTACCGTTCTTGGCTGGTTGCCGTCATTGCATATCGAGATCGAGGATTGGCCGATACTCGCGTCGTTCATGGCACGTATTCGCGCACGTCCGAGCGTGGGGGTTGCCATGGCTGCGGAAGCGGCGGCGTCATAGCCGGCGGCTACGCGCTACTTCAAGTCAAAACTGTACGTAGGAAGGTGGCCCACCTGCGGCCGCGCGTACAAGAACCCCTGCATCAATTCGACGCCCAGGTCCAAAAGCGCCGCGCTTTCTTCCTGGGTCTCGATACCTTCGGCGATGACCACGATCCCCAGGCGCCTCGCAACCAGGATGATGCCCTCGACGATCGCTTGCTTGACGGGGTCTTGATCGAGGTTGCGGGTAAGCGCCATGTCGATCTTCAACACTTGGGGCTGGAACAGGGCCAGCAAGTTGAGGCCCGAATAGCCGGAACCGAAATCATCGATGGCGGTGGTGAAGCCCTGGCGCTCGTACTCCACGAAAATCGACTTGAGGTGGTCGGGATGGTCCAGTTTCTCGCCCTCGGTGACTTCGAACATCAGCCGGTCGGGTGGAAAGCTGGCCAGGCGAGCGGCTTCCAGCGTGGCGCGAATGCAGGTCTCGGCCCGGTACACGGCGTTCGGCAGGAAATTGATACTCAACAGGCAGCCCGGAATGTCCAGGATGCCCAGCCTGGCGGCTTCTTCGATGGCCTTTACCCGACACGCCTGGTCGAACCGATAGCGGTTGCCGTCATTCACCAGCCCCAGGATATAACCGGCCGACTCCCCATTCACGCCGCGCACCAAGGCTTCATAAGCAAACGTTGCGCCGGTACGGACATTGAAAATGGGCTGGAACGCCATGGTGAAGTCAAACCCGAGTGCGTCAGGGTCACGACATTCAGCGCAGCCAAGGGATTTGAACGTGGGGGGTAAACGGTCGGTCATGATCAATATTCCATTACTGTGGCGGGAACCCTGCCGTTGCGAAGCACGCTAGCCAACGCCACATGAATCGGCAAGCGCCGGCCTTTCTGAAGCACCTCGGTCATGGCGAAGGCCCGGACCCACCGCCTAGCCTGGCTTTTGCCATCGGCATGGCCATGCGCGTGCAGGCATACAACAGCACACCGGCCAAGACCATGGCTGCACCGCGCAACCAGGTTTCCAGGCTTTGCTGGCTGAGCAACAACAAGCACGAGACGATGGCCAGGACAGGCACCCAGGTCGGAACCCGAAAGTGATCTTGCGCAACCTTGTCACGCCGCAGCACCAATACCGCCAGATTGGTACTCAAAAATACGAAAAGCAGCAACAGGACGACCGTCTCGGCCAGCGTGGCGAGCGTGCCTGTCAGGGTCAGCGCGATGGACACCAGGGTCGTGGCAACGATAGCCACCCACGGTGTCCGCCGCTTGGGCAGGACCTTCGCCAGGGGTGCCGGCAACAGACCCTGGCAGGCCATCCCGTAGGTGAGCCGGCTCGCCATGATCAGCGTCAACAACGCACCGTTGGCGACCGCTATGAGTGCGATGAACGCGAACACCCGTGGCGAAACATCGATCCCCGACACCCGCACGACCTCAAGCAAAGGCGCCGAGGTCGCAACCAGTTGATCCATGGACAACACCGAGGAAGCGGCGACCCCTACCGCCATGTAGACGATGCCAGCGGCCAGCAACGCGCCGAACAATGCGCGCGGATAGACACGGCGCACGTCGCGTATTTCCTCGGCGAGGTTGGCGGATGTCTCGAAGCCGACAAACGAATAGAACGCCAGCAACGCCGCTGCCAACACCGCCAGCCAGGGGCTGACGCCAGGCTTGAATTGCAGGGCGCTGTCCAAGTGTCCCTGTCCAGACCTGAAAAACCAGATTGCCGCCACGATGACCAGGATCAGGCCGGAAAGCTCGATGATCGTCATCACCAGGTTCGCCCCGAGCGACTCCTTGATGCCCCTGGCATTCAACAGCGCTATCACCACCAGAAAAGCCAACGCCGCGACGCGGGGCGAGACGTCGACGAATGCCCCGAGATAATCGCCGGCAAAGGCCAGGGAGAGACCGGCCGCACTGGTCACCGCAGCGGCCAGCATGCAAAAACCGACCAGGAAAGAAATCAGCGGAGCCTTATAGGCTTTCTCGGCAAATACCGAAGCCGCACCGGCCTGCGGGTACTTCGTCACCAGTTCGGCATATGAGCCGGCAGTGAGCATCGCGAAAAACAGCGCGAGCAACAACGGCACCCAGATTGCGCCCCCGACGCGCCCTGCGATGGTCCCGGCGAGTGCATAGACCCCGGCACCGAGGACATCACCGAGAATGAAAAAAAACAGCATCGATCCGCTCACGGCTCGCCGCAGTTTGGCCCTGGATTGGGGAGGCGTCACATTCATGTTCTGGCTCAGGCAATGGTCATGCAGTGACGCAATGCCAGGCTCCGCGCCAGGCAATGGCATGACTCTCTGAGCAGTGGAAATATTCACCGGGGGAAAGTTCATAAATGTTGGCGCCAGGCCCGCTATCCGGGGCCTGGAGCACAGCGCCGTCATGGCGAACGGGCAGGCGATGGCGGGTGGGTGACGCCTCGATTCAGCGGCTCAAGGCCTGGCTGAACGACGTGTCGATGATCCCGGCCGTAGCCAGCGGAGTCGGCAGTGCCTTGACCTTGAACAGGAAGTCCGCCGTGCCCTGAAGGTCAGCGGCGGCCTGTTGGTCCACCGGGCCGATGCTCATATGCGCCTGGCGCAGCCAGTGGCGCGAGACGTTCTGGTCAAGATTGGCTTTCTTCGCCCAGAGGTCGGCGTATTGGTCGGTGTGGTTGTCGACCCAGGCGCGGGCTTGCTTCACACGTCCAAGAAAATCGGCGAGGGCCTCGCGCTTGCTGTCAATGGCCGGTGTCGACGCGGCAATGGCGCTGAGACCGGGCATCAGGTTCTTCGCCGTCAGGATCGGCCGGGCACCGGAAAACAGGATCTGTTGGGAGATATAGGGTTCCCACACCGGAAAGGCATCGATGCTGCCCTGGGGCAACGCCGCGGCCGCATCGATGGGCATCAGCTTGATGAACTCGACATGATTCTCGGGCAGACCGGCTTGCTCCAACGCCCGCAAGGTCAGCTGCTGGCTCCAGGCGCCGGGCCAGTAGGTGACTTTCTTGCCCTTGAGATCAGCGATGGTCTTGACAGGTGAGTCCTTGGGCACCAGCAGTGCGATGGTGTCCGGGTTCTGTCGCGAGACCCCGATCAACTTCACCGGGGCCTGTTTCGCCGCCAGGAACAAAAAGCCCGAATCGCCGAGGAAACCCACATCAAGGTCACCGGTGCTCAACGCCTCGGCCAGGGGCGCAGCAGCCTGGAAGTGTTTCCAGTCGACGCTGTAGGACGCGCCTTCGAGTACGCCCGAAGCCTCTACCGAAGCCCGCACGTTGTAATAGTTCTGGTCGCCGACGTGGAGTACCAACGGCTCGGCGGCCTGGGCCAAGGGAACGGCGAACAACGTGCCGGTGATCAAGCGGCGCAGGCAGCGAGAGAGCTTCATGAGGGTTCCTGGGAATAAGTGGTTGGATGAGTTACATAGAACATAACGCGCTCATGGAAGGCGTTTGAAATTCTATAAACGCATAAGCTCATAGTCGGAAATCGAACAGTGTCGGGCCAGCAACAGCGACACAACAGACTGTTGCCTGGGCAACATCGCCGTTGCGTCCGGCATTCCACAGCTGCGCGAAAACCGGCCGTTTCCCGGCCGTGGCACAGAGTTTGCGATATTCCTTGGATGCAGGACTTCTTCCTGCTTGGCGATCTTTTGGAAATAAAAAAGACGCCTATTCGCCGCCTTATCTGGAGCAGCTCCATGAAATTCGACTTTCGCTTCTCGCTGGTCCGTGCCAGCCACCTGCTCAGTGCCTGCGCCCTGGCCCTGAGCTTGCAATCGCTGGCACAGGCTGCGCCCAGCGACCCCGCCGAAGTGCACCTGGACTACGCCTATTACTCACCGGTCAGCCTGGTGCTCAAGCACTTCGGCTATCTGGAAAAAGCCCTCCCCCAGACCAAGGTGAGCTGGGTTCTCAGCCAGGGCAGCAACCGCTCCCTGGAGTACCTCAACAGCGGCGGTGTCGATTTCGCCTCGTCCGCCAGCCTTGCCGCCGTGCTGAGCCGGGCCAACGGCAGCCCGATCAAATCGGTGTACGTCTACAGTCGCGCCGAATGGACCGCCCTGGTGGTGCGCAAGGACTCGCCCTACCAGACCATCGCCGACCTCAAGGGCAAGAAAATCGCCGCCACCAAAGGCACCGATCCCTATTTGTTCACCCTGCGCAGCCTGCAACAGGCCGGGCTGAAAAAAGACGACGTGGAGCTGGTGCATTTGCAGCATCCGGACGGGCGTACCGCCCTGGAGAAAGGCGACGTCGACGCCTGGGCCGGCCTCGACCCACACATGGCCGCCAGCGAAGTGCAGGCCGGCTCGCGCCTGCTGTACCGCAACCCTGGCTTCAACAGCTATGGCGTGGTCAGCGTCACGGAGAAATATGCCCAGGAGCACCCGCAAACCATCAAGACCGTCCTCGCCGCGTATGAGCAGGCTCGCGAGTGGTCGGTGCAGCATCCGCAAGCGTTGGCCACGCTGCTGGCGGACGAATCCGGACTGCCGCTCGAAGTGGCCAAACTGCAACTGTCACGCACTGACTTGGGCAGTCCGCAGTTGAGTGCCAAGGATGTATTGGCCTCCAAAGCTGCCGCGCCGATCCTGGTCTCAGAGGAATTGGTGCGTCGTGGGGTAAACGTGGATCAGGTGATCGACCAACTGCTCGACACCGGCCTGCAGCAGGCCGTGGCCCGTCAATAACCATCGCCACGCGACGTCGGGTCCGCGCCAGGCGCGAATCCGGCGTTGCCGGAGAACCCCATGAGCCGCAACAGCAATGACCTCACCGGCAAACATCTGGACGCTCGATTGGCTCTGTCCGCATCGGGCAAGATTCCCCTGTTCGACTCCGCTCGCTGGCAATTGCGGGCCAAAGGCTTGGTCCTGCCGGTGCTGATCATCGTGGTCCTGGAGATCATCGTGCGCATCGGTTGGCTGCCCTCCTACCAGATGCCGGCCCCCAGCGAGATCGCCATGACCTTGGGTGACCTGGCCGAAGGCGCGCTGTGGAAGCACATCGGCGCCAGCCTGCTGCGGGTCCTGCTGGGCTTTGCCATCGGTGCGGGGCTGGCGTTGATGTTCGCTGCCTGGGTCGGCTTGAGCCGGGAAGCCGAGGCCTACCTTGAGCCAACCTTCGCCGGCCTGCGCTCGATCCCGAGCCTGGCCTGGGTGCCGTTGCTCCTGCTGTGGCTGGGCATCGACGAAACCTCAAAAGTGGTGCTGATCGCCATAGGTGCGTTCTTTCCGGTCTACCTCAACGGCGTGGCGGCGATACGCAACATCGACCGCAAGCTCGTGGAGGTCGGCCAGATGTACGGTTTCAGTCGCCGGCGCCTGGTGCGGCGGATTCTCCTGCCGGCCGCCCTGCCCGGCCTGTTCACCGGCCTGCGCAGCGGCATGAGCCTGGCCTGGATGTTCCTCGTGGCCGCCGAACTGATCGCCGCGACCAAAGGCCTGGGCTACCTGCTCAGCGACGGTCGCGAAACGTCGCGGCCGGACATCGTGCTTGCCGCAATCATCGTGCTCGCCGTGCTGGGCAAGCTCAGCGACGGCATTCTTGCCAGCCTGGAAAAGCGCTGGCTGGCATGGCGCGACACCTTCAATGGCCAGAGCACCTAGACCAAGGATTGACCATGACCCAAGCCCTGCTGGACATCCATGTCGAGCGCAAGACCTTCGCCGCCACCACGGTCCTCGACAATATCCACCTGCAACTGCAACCAGGGGAAACCGTCAGCCTGCTGGGCCCCAGCGGCTGCGGCAAAAGCACCTTGCTACGCATCATCGCCGGCCTGGAAACGGACTTCGAAGGGCGGCTGCTCAGCCGTACCGAGCCCTTGGCGTTCGTGTTCCAGGAGCCGCGCTTGATGCCGTGGCTGACGGTGGAGCAGAACATCGGGTTCGTTGATGACGACCGTTACGACAAGGCCTGGGTCGCACAATTGATCGAGGAAGTCGGTCTCGCGGGCTTCGCCGCTGCGTTGCCCAAGACGCTGTCCGGTGGCATGGCGCAACGGGTGGCCATCGCCCGCGGGCTGTATTCGCGGCCACGGGTGCTGTTGCTGGACGAACCGTTCAGCGCGGTGGACGCCTTTACCCGGATGAAACTGCAAGACCTGTTGCTGCAATTGGCCCAGCGTCACGCCATTGCCCTGCTGCTGGTGACCCACGATGTCGACGAGGCGCTGTACCTGAGCGACCGGGTACTGGTGATGGACAACCGCCCCAGCAGCATTCGCCAAGAGTTGAGCGTGCGACTCAACCATCCGCGTGATCGCCGGGACTCGCTGCTGGCCCAGCTAAAAGCGTTGTGCCTGACCGAATTGCATCGCGCCCATGTAATTTGAGCGGGCGATTTCTAATAACGTAAATGAATTAATAAATAAACAATCAGTATTTATGGTTATAAACATAACCACGTACTCTCAACCCATCCCGTCCCATTGGTCACGACAGCGAAGTGCCTTATGAAACAGACTGACAACGTTATCGACCTCGTCCAGTACCGCAAGCGCAAGCAAGCCCAGCGACTGGCGCGGGCCATGTGGGAAATGTATGCGCGCAATGCCGGTTACCAGGCGTTCCAATGGGTCCAGGCAACCCAGCCGACCAAGACGTACCACGCGTGAGCGCCCAGGAACCCTCGCGCTTTCTGGCGAGCGCCGACGAACCCGAAGTGGATCTGAATAACCTGGAAGCCTTGGATGAAGATCCGATCTGCGAACGGGTCGCGCAGAACCTGCAACGCCTCAGAGGCAAGCGGCACCTGTCCCTCGACGCCCTCGCCCGCCAATGCGGAGTGAGCCGGGCGATGCTGGCGCAGATCGAGTCCGGGCGCAGCGTGCCCTCGATCAAGGTGCTGTGCAAGATTGCCAAGGGTCTGAAAGTGTCGGTGGCGGCGTTTCTCGAACACCGTGCCTTCGAAGGTGTGGCGGTGCTGTCGGCCAGCCAGAGCAAACGCCTGGTCAGCGCCAACGGTGCCTTTGTCAGCCGTACCCTGTTTCCTTTCGACGTGGCACGCCAATCGGAGTTTTACGAATTGCGCCTCAGCCCGCTGGGTGAGGAGCAGTCCGAGGGACACGGCCCCGGCGTCCAGGAAAACCTGGTGGTGTCCCAAGGGGTGCTGGAAATCAGCGTCAATGAGGAACGCTATCTACTTTCCACGGGCGACTCGATCCTGTTTTACGCCGACCAGCCGCACCGCTATCGCAACCCGGCCGACAGCGAAGCGGTGGCGTACCTGGTGGTGACCTACCCGGAACGCCTGGACTGAAAGCCCGGCTGCGATCAGCAGGTGCAGCACATCACTGGCATGCCATTGCAGCTCATCATCATCGGCATGCTGCAGTCGCTCATCATTTTCATCATCAGGGCGCAGCAGTTTTTCATCATGTCCATGTTCATGCCCGCCATCGGCATGACCTTGCACATCATGCAGTCGGCCATCACGGTGCATTCCATCACGCACTTCATCGATGGCATCGGCATGCCCATCATCGGCATAGGCATCATCATGCTCGACATCGGCATGGCCATGCTCGCCGAGGACATGCACATCATGCTCATGTTGCCGCAGTGCATCATCATCGGCATGCCGCAGTTCATCATCATCTGCATCATGTCGGCGCTGTTCTTGAACATGGCCATGTCCATGCCGGCGGCAGGCATCATTTTGCACATCATGCCGTCGTCCATCATTTCGCAGGTCATGGTCGCCATCATCATCGGCATGCCCATCATGGGCATCATCGGCATGTTGGCGTTCATCGGCATTTGCATTTGCATGGCGTTCATCATGGTGGTGTTTCCTGTAAGGATCGGTAGTTGGACGAAGCTGATGGGGGCGATTCTAAGCATCGGCCCGCGTCCAACAAGATGGCGATCGAACAGCTGGAATGAACGTTCAAGCAGTCTAAACGGGGCGAAGAATGCCGGTTTATCTGCCGCTGCGCGGGTATGGATTCGATTGCAGAAAATCCACAAACGACAGCTTCGATTCCACGGTCATGGATATGCAATTATCGCCTATATTAATAACCGTAAGAAATAAACGTTCTAACCTATTCACTCATCACGTTCGCATACACCGGTCGATCGATATTCCCGCCCGAAAGAATCACAGCCACCTTCTTCCCTTTCATCGCTTCGCGCTCCTGTATAAGCGCGGCGAGGGCTGCTGCCCCTGCTCCTTCGGCAAGGTTATGGGTGTCGGTGTAGTAGACGCGCATGGCCTCGGCAATTTCATGATCGTTGACCGACACGATCCGCGCCGCGCCCGCCGCATAAATGGCGAAAGCCTCGGGAATGGGTTTGCGTACCGCAAGGCCGTCGGCAAAGGTATTCGCCGAAGCGGTCTCGCAAAGGGTTCCCGTCTCGAACGAAGACTTCGCCGCCGTCGCCTCGCTGGACACCACCCCAACCACCTGGGTTTTCAAGTCCAGGGCATCGCGGGCGGCGATCACTGCGCATATGCCCGAGCCACAGCCTATGGGCACGTAGACGGTGTCCAGGTCCGGCACAGCCTCGAACAATTCAAGGGCGTAGGTCGCCACGCCTTTGACCAACTCGCTGTGGAACGGCGGCACCAGGAACAGATCATGCACCTGCGCCAGGCGTGCCGCCTCGTCTCGGGCCTCATCGAAATCGCGGCCATGCTCGACCACTTCGCCGCCGAAGCCACGCATGGCAGCGTTCTTTTCCAGTGAATTGCCATTGGGCACCACGATCAAGGCTTTCAGCCCCAGTGCGCTGGCCGCCAGTGCCAGGCTCTGGCCATGGTTGCCCCGAGTCGCCGTGACGATGCCCTTGACCTGAGGGTGTGTGCGTTTGAGCCAGTGCATGAAAGTCAGGCCGCCGCGCACCTTGAAAGCACCGGTGGGTGTGTGGTTTTCATGCTTGACCCATACCGTGCAGCCAAGCCGTTGTGCCAATAACGGCCAGGCGTATTGCGCGGTTGCGGGCATGAATTGGTACACGTGGCGTGCCGCCTGTTCGATATCGTCGCGCGTCAGTTTGTGCATGGCTGTGCCTCCTGGTTTTTGCCCAGTCTAGCCACGGGCATCACAGGCCGGCTTTCAAAAAACCGACCTGACTTTTATGCCCGGTCTTCACTACTATGGCGCTCATGAGCCATCGAAATCGCCAGCCGCCCCTCCCGCCAGAACCGGTCCGTCGGATCGAGGCAGGGCCTTGGGCGATCGAATTGCTGCCCGGCTGCGCCTACGCCACCCGCTATGTAGCGACCCAGTCGGCGATCGGTTTTGCCTTCGACAGCCAGCGCGGCCGGCACGCCATTGGCAGCGACCGGGTGCTGCCGTTCGAGGCCATGCCCAATGGCCTGGCGTTTGTCCCGGTCGGGTGTGATGTATTTTCCGAGTCGCCCATGGGCGGCGAATACCTGCGGCTCATGCGCACCGACGGCGCTACGCTGGAGGGACCGCATGCATTCAACAACCGTATCGACCAACAGGCCATTGCCCTCGCCCTGCGAATGCGCCGCGCGCTGTTGCATCCCGGCGTCGAGGACGATTGGGAGGCCTGGGCGCTCGGGTTGGCGCTGCGGGTGAAGGGAAGCGAAACCTCTCCGGCCTCCTCGCCAGCGTCCATCACCGGCAACCGGATGCGCCTGCTCGACGAATTCATCGATGCCGGCCTCGAAGGCCCGCTGGAGGTGCAGGCGATGGCTGACCTGCTGGGGTTGTCCGAAGGGTATTTCATGCGGGCGTTCAAACATGTAACCGGCAAGAGCCCACACAGTTACCTGATCGACCGACGCCTCGCCAAGGCCAGGGCCCTGATGCGCGACTCAACCGCCAGGCTGAGCGAGATCGCCCACACCTGCGGCTTCAATTCCCAGGCGCACATGACCACGGTGTTCAAGCAACGCCTGGGCATCAGCCCGGCGCGGTTGCGTAGATAACCGTGACGAGCCGGGCAATCGGCTGATGCCAATCATTCGGCGACTAAATCCGGCTTCAAATCAAATTGCCATCAGATGGCCTTGCAAATATACGTTGGCCGTCTAGATTCAACCCTGTCTCCCACCACTTCATGAACCGCATCTAAACCAGCCCCTCGGGCGAGGCGTCCATCGACCTAAAACATACACTCGGCGTTGCTTTCAATTACTGACATGGAATCAGTCATAACAACAAGAGGGATGCTTGATGAAGCATGGCCGTGGGTATCGTTTGCTCTCGCAAAGAGGAGCAGCCGGACATTTCTGGCTGTCACTGGTTTGCTTTTCTGGCCTGGTGATCGCCAGCTTCCTGTTGTTCGAACAACAGATCCAGGATTTCCTGGCCCATCTCAACCTGTACCTGCCCTCCACACCCTCGCAGAAATTCAACCTGGCGCTGCTGCTGATCGCCCTGCTGGCACTGGACGTGGTGCTGCCGGTCCCATCGAGCATGGTCGCGCTGCTGGCCGTGGCCATGCTCGGCAGCCTGGGGGGTTACCTGGCGATTTTCATCGGGCTGTGCCTTGGCGCCGGACTGGGCTATGCGCTGGGCGCCGGCTATCTACGCCTGCTATCCGGCCGCCTGGGCCTGCATCAGCGCCAACCCGGGCAACTGGCCTATCGGTTGGGCACGCTCTCGCTGATCTGTCTGCGCGGCGTGCCGGTCCTCGCGGAAACATCGGTCGTCGCCGCCGGCATGCAACGCTATCCACTGCGCCCGTTCATCCTGGTCACCACGCTGGCCAACGCCGGTCTCGCGTTGGCCTACACCGCCATCGGCGCCTTCCTCGTCGAACAGAACGCGTTGCTGGTGACGCTGCTCGCCAGCATGGTATTGCCGGGGCTTTTTATCGCTGGTTACAGCCTGTTCAAGTCCCTGCGCCGGCACGACGCGGACCCACCCTTGCACGGACGCTTCAAGGTCAGCTACGACTACCCGGTGCTGTTTACCGATCATCTGTTCGATCCGCTCAATCCCTGCCTGCACCACCAGCTCATGGCTGGGCACAGGGGGCCGGTGACGGTGCTGGTATTCGCCGATGAACAGTTGCTGCAAAGCGCCCCGCAACTGCCCGTGCAAATCAACGCTTACTTCGCCAGCCATTTCCCGGATCTGCATCTGCAGGCCCCGACAATCGCGGTCCCAGCCGGCGAGTCGAGCAAGGATTCGCAAGTGTTGCAACGCCTGTATAGCGACATGCTGCAGCATGGGTTGGACCGGCATTGCTATGTGCTGGCCCTGGGCGGCGGCGCAGTGCTGGATGCGGTGGGCTACGCCTGCGCGACGTTTCACCGCGGCATTCGCCTGATACGTATCCCCAGTACGGTGCTCGCCCAGAACGACGCCGGTATCGGTGTGAAAAACGGCATCAATGCCTTCGGCCAGAAGAACCTGCTGGGAGCGTTCTACCCCGCCACCGCCGTCATCAACGACTTCCAATTGCTCACCAGCCTGACCCGACGCGACCAGATCGCCGGGCTGGCCGAGGCTGTGAAGGTGGCGCTGATCAAAGACCAGGTTTTTTCCAATGGATGGAGCAACAGGCCGACGCCCTCGCCCATTTCGATCATCCAGCCAGCCGCTACGCGATCCGCCGCTGCGCCGAATTGCACCTGGCGCACATCACAGGCGCCGGTGACCCGTTCGAGCGCGGCAACGGGCGCCCCTTGGACTACGGGCACTGGGCCGCCCACAAACTGGAAAACCTCAGCCACCATCGGCTACGCCACGGTGAAGCCGTCGCGGTGGGCATGGCCCTTGACGGGCTCTATGCCAACGCCCTGGGGTTGTTGAGCGACAGCGACACCGAACGGCTGCTGCATCTGCTGCTCAAGCTCGGTTTCTGCCTGAACCCGCCGGAACTGACCTTGAAAGACGCCCAAGGGCGCTCGCAGGTTTTGCTCGGGCTGGAGGAGTTCCGCCAGCATCTGGGCGGCCAACTCTCCATCCCCATGCTCAACCGGATCGGTGAGTCGGTGGACGTGCACGAAATCGATACCGCACGAATGGAGCAGGCGCTACAGCGGCTGTCCACCCAGGTCGACCTTGGACTTTCCCTGAACGAGGGGTGTGCGCAATGAGCCAGGCGTCGCTGGACCTCAAGACCTGGATGACCCTCGGCCGCGTGTCCAACCTGCCCACGGTGTGGACCAATACCCTGGCCGCCGCCCTGTTGGCCAGCAGCGCCGGCGCCCTGGCACCGCCGTCTTCCCTGGCGTGGATCCTGCTGTTGGCAGCATTGTCGCTGCTATACCTGGCCGGTATGTTGCTGAATGATCTGTTGGACGCCGACTGGGACCAACAACATCATAATCCGCGGCCGATCGCCCTGGGCCTGGTCAGCCGCCAGCAAGTACGGTTGGCCACGGCGTTGCTGCTGGTGCTGGCCGCGGCCTCGCTGCTGGGCCTGAGCCGGCTGATCGAGCAGCCGCACTGGCTGGTCGGCAGCGCCATCCTGCTGGTGAGCTGCATCCTGGGCTACAACCTGCTGCACAAGAAATACGCCCACAGTGTCTGGCTGATGGGTGCCTGCCGCTCGGCGCTCTACCTCACCGCAGCGGCAAGCCTGGCGGTGCCGGCGCAACCGATCTGGCTCTGTGCCCTGCTGCTGGGCGTCTACATCAGCGGCCTGACCTACCTGGCTCGCCAGGAACACCGCAACCAACTGATCAGCCGCCTGCCCCTGTTGCTGATGCTGAGTCCGCTCGCCCTGGCGATCTATAGCGACAACGTCTGGTTTTGGCCGGTGTTACTGATATGGCTCGGCTGGTTGGGCTGGCATTACTGGCGCAACCTCGCCAACCCGCGGCAACGACAGGTCCGCGCCTTTATCGGCGCAGGCCTGGCGGCCCTGCCGCTGTTCGATGCCCTCGTGCTGGCCGTGGCTGACCAACCATTGGGCAGCCTGCTCTGTGTACTGGTGTTTTTCCTGCTCCCTCATTTCCAGCGCTGGGTCAAACCAACATGAACACGGACCTCACGGCGCAGGCATCGCCGGCCCTCCAAATGCGCCACGACTGCCTGAACACGCAACGCCAAAACTTCACCCATCCGCTCGATGAAATCGAACGGCGCTGGTGGCGTCAGGCCCAAGAGCAGCTTGCCCAACGCCCGGACGCCAACACCGCAGCGCGCTTGAGCAGCCAATGCAAACGCAACCTCAAAGAGTGTGCGCTGCCCGACAGCGAGGGCTGGAGCAACGTGCAACTGGCGCGGGCATTGATGTTGGCCCAAGTGCTGGAGCAGCAGCCCCTCGGCGAACAAGTGCCCTTGCTACGCCAGTTGTTCCTGTGGGGCGACGATCAGGAAAAGATCGCCACCTTGAAAGCCCTCGATTGGTTCGATAGCCGTGGGGTGTGCGTCGACCTTGCGCTTCAGGCCGGGCGCACCTGCAACAGCCAGGTGTTCGCCGCCCTCGCCCTGGACAACGCCTACCCGTCGCGTCATTACGACGAACGAGCCTTCAACCAACTGGTGTTGAAGGCGCTGGGCATGGGCCTCGATGTGCGGCGCCTGGTCGGCCTGCCGCACCGACAAGGCGTCACCCTCAATCAATTGGCCCTCGACCTGCTGGACGAACAACTCGCCGCCGAACGAACGGTGTCCGCCGGCTTGCCCCACGTGATCGCCTTCGACCTGCTGAGCCCGGCGCAACGTCAGCGCCTGGCCGGCCTGAGCCAGCAACAACGCTTGCCGCTGCAATGGCGGGTTCACCTGGACGGCCCTTCGCCGAACTGATGCCCCGCCCGTCCCTGCCCATACGACGAGGATTCACCATGCTCAAGTACTTCGACCCGCACATCCATATGGTCAGCCGCACCACCGACGACTATCAGAACATGGCGGCCGCCGGCATCACCGGGATCATCGAGCCGGCTTTCTGGCAGGGCCAGGCCAGGACCAGTGTCGGCAGCTTCATTGACTACTTCGACACACTGCTGGGCTGGGAGCGTTTTCGCGCCAGCATGTTTGGCATTCATCACTTCTGCACCATCGGCCTGAACCCCAAGGAGGCCAACGACCTGTCGGTGGCCAATGAGGTGCTCGAGATACTGCCGCGCTACCTGGTGAAGGACGGTGTGGTGGCAGTGGGCGAAATCGGCTACGACGACATCACGCCGGAGGAGGATCGCTTCCTCGCCGCTCAATTGGAGCTGGCCCGGCAATTCAATCTGCCGGTGCTGGTGCACACGCCGCACCGCGACAAGATCGGCGGTACCAAACGCACCCTTGCGGTCATTCGCGAGGTCGGTATCGCCGAACATCTGGTGATCATCGACCACCTCAATGAACTGACACTGCCCCTGGTGCTGGACAGCGACTGTTGGCGCGGCCACTCCATCTACCCCAACACCAAGATGTCGGAACAGCGCATGGTCGCCCTGCTGCAGCAGTACGGCACCGAAAAAATGGTCGTCAACAGCGCCGCCGACTGGGGCATCAGCGACCCGCTCAAGGTGCCCAAGACCGGCCAGGCGATGCTGACGGCCGGCTTCAGCGAAGCCCAGGTCGAGCAAGTGCTGTTCCATAACCCGGTGGACTTTTTTGCCCAGAGCGGCCAGTTGGACAAAGCCTTGGTCGGCACGCCCCTGCCTATCGACCAGCGGCGGCAGTGGCAGGAAAACTCGGCCCTGCGCGGCCAGGAGCCGGTGATCAAATGAGCGCTGCCATGGGTTGGACTGCCACGCAGATCGGTTATTGCAGCAACGTGCACCCGACCCATGACCTGGGCGGGCTGCGTGCATCCATCGACCGGCATTTCCAGACCGTACGAACCCTGCGCGGGCTGGACAGGCAGGACAGCGGAATGTGGATCAGCGCCCGCGCCGCCGCCGAACTCCAACACGCCTCGGCACGCACCGACTTCCTCGACCTGCTGCAACGCAGCGGGCTGCGCCTGACCTCGCTCAACGGGTTTCCCTACGGCCAGTTTCACCAGGGCGCAGTGAAAGCCGACGTCTACCGGCCCAGTTGGGCCGCCCCCCAGCGGTTGGCGTACAGCATGGACCTGGCCCGGTTTCTCGCCCAGGCCCTGCCAGCGGACTGTCACCAGGGGGTGATCTCCAGCGTGCCGCTGGGCTACGCCGCCCATTGGAGCCCGACGTTGCAGCAACAGGCCGAGCAACAACTGCGCGAGCTCACCGCCGCGCTGGCCCGGCTGCAACGGGAGACGGGCAAGAAAATCCTGGTCTGCCTGGAGATGGAGCCCGATTGCGTGCTGGAAAACACCGACCAAGCCATCGCCTTCTTCCGCCACTGGCAGGCCATGGACCCACACCATGAACATCTGGCGTTGTGCTTTGACGTCTGCCATCAGGCGGTGATGTTCGAAAACTGCTATGAATCGCTGGCCCGGCTGCGTCAGGCCCAGGTCCCCATCGGCAAGATCCAGCTGTCCAACGCCCTGATCTGTCGCCTGCCTCAAGATGCCCAGCGCCGCGAGCACGTACTCAAGACATTGAGCAGCTTTGCCGAGCCGACCTACCTGCATCAAGTGAAGGCACGCGATGGCCAGTCCCCATTATCGGCCTGGCCGGACCTGCCCGCAGCCCTGGATGAGCATGAGAATAACCAGTTTTCCCACCCCGAATTGAGGATTCATTTCCACATCCCGCTGTTCAGCGAGCAATTGCTGTTGCCGGAACTCAGCGGCAGCCAGATTGCCCTGTCGCAGACCTTCGACTTCCTCGCGGACCATGGGGATTTTCGCCCGGTACTCGAAGTGGAAACCTACAGTTGGGGCGTCCTGCCCAGCCAGTTGCGCCCCACCACCGAGCACGCTCAACTCCAGGGAATCGTGGCCGAACTGCGTTGGGTCGAAGAGCAACTACGGCAGCGGCAGTTGCTGCAGCCCCATGGGCTGGAGGCCTGCGCCGATGTCCTCTGAACAGCCTTGTCAGCCGCTGCTGCTGATTAACGTGGTCGGTCTGACGCCCGCCTTGCTCGGGGATGCGACGCCGCACATCAACGCCCTGTTGAAGACCGCAAAAATGGCCACGTTGCAGCCGGTGTTCCCGGCCGTCACGTCTACGGTGCAGGCCTCGATCCTCACCGGATTGCCGCCATCGGAGCACGGCATTGTCGGCAATGGCTGGTATTTGCGCGATCAGGCCGAAGTGCGTTTCTGGCTGCAACCCAACGCGTTGATCCAAGGGGAAAAGGTCTGGCAGACCATCAAGCGCCAGCGGCCCGGGTTTCGCTGCAGCCAGTTGTTCTGGTGGTACAACATGTATGCGGATGTGGACGCTGCCATCACCCCGCGACCGCACTACCCGGCTGATGGCCGCAAGGAGTTCGGCCTGTATTCGACGCCGGCCTCGTTGCACGAGCGTATCGAACAGCAGATCGGCAAGTTTCCCTTCCCGGGCTTCTGGGGCCCGGCGGCCGGCATCGCCTCAAGCCGCTGGATCGTCGACTGCGCCATCGCTGAATTCCAGCTCGACCGCCCCGATCTGCAATTGATCTACCTGCCCCACCTCGACTATAGCCTGCAACGCCTGGGGCCCGATCACCCGTCGATCGCCGACGAGGTGCGGGCCATCGACAGTGAGGTGGGCCGTCTGCTCGCCTTTGCCCAGGCCCAAGGCGCGGCGGTGATGCTGCTGTCCGAATACGGGATCGAGGCCGTCACGCAGTCCATTTCCATCAACCGAGTGTTGCGGGCCGAAGACCTGTTGCAGGTGCGCCAATCATTGACCTGGGAATTGCTCGATCCTGGTGCCAGTGCGGCCTTTGCCGTGGCCGATCATCAGATCGCGCATATCTACGTGAAACAGGCGCAAGACATACCGCGTGTCAAGGCGCTGTTGCAGCGCCAGAGCGGCGTCGAACGGGTGCTGGATAAAACCGAGCAACGGGCCTGGCAGCTTGATCATCCTCGCAGCGGTGAGCTGGTGGCCGTGGCCGCAGCCGGTTACTGGTTCGATTACTACTACTGGTTCGACGATCGCAAGGCCCCGGATTTTGCCCGCACCGTGGACATCCATCGCAAGCCGGGCTACGACCCGCTCGAGCTGTTCGTCGACCCGGCCATTCGCTTCCCGAAATTGAAAGTGGCGCGCCGCCTGCTGCAGAAAAAGCTCGGCTTTCGCTACTACATGGACCTGATTCCACTGGACACCCGCCTGGTCCGCGGCAGCCACGGTCGGCTGCCCGCGAGTAAAACGACAGGCCCGCTGCTCATCACCAATTGTGATCTGCCGTTGCCACAGCACCTTGCGGCCACGGCGGTGAAGCAACTGCTCCTCGAACATTTCCTGGGGCACCCTCATGCCGATACGGCGAATGCCAAGGAGCTTCCATGCGGCGAGCCATTTCCATCACTGTTCTAAGTGCCCTGGCCGGTTTGGCCCAGGCACAGAACGCCAATAACTTCAATTGCAGCAACTTCCTGCAATTTGGAGCCGACATCAACACGACCCGGAAGGCGTTTACCGACAGCCCCGAGACCATGGCCTGGAACTGGTTCGTCTGTTTGAACCAGTCCGACGCCAAGGGTTACAGCCGTCAGTGGGAGCTGTTCAAGCCTTCCGATCAGGTCTATCTGGCCAATGGCGCCAACCCCGGTTCGTATGACAGCCGCATGAAGCCACCGAGCGAGGTGCTCAGGCAAGCCAAAGCCCTGGGGCTGGACCCGAACCGTCTCCTGCATAACATCAACGCCGTACAGCAGGTCGACGGCCTGAGCCTGGCCATGGGCGGCGCTGCCGTGCCTGCCGCACAACAAGGTCACGTAGTGCGCTTTCAACTGCTGATGGGCCAGGACACCTACGACTACATCGTAAAAACCAATGTCTACAACGTGAATGGTCAAGAGGCCCTGACGAGCAACCTGAACTTTCCGGTCACGGCCTGGGAGTTGAAAACCGCCTGGCTGTGGATCGGCACGGACGCGAACTACAAGAAGCAGCTGGAAAAAGATGGCTACTACGTGGCCCAGGCCTACTACGCCGTGGGCACCGGGTACAAGGTCGGCTATGCGGCGTTGAGCGGTTTGCATGTGGTCAACAAACTGAACCCCGACTGGGTCTGGACCACCTTCGAAAATCTCAACAACCCCAAGTACACCGTGAACAAGGACTATCCGCCTGCGCCGATGACAAACAGCACCGGGCCGACAGCGGACGCCAAACCGGTCAACGCCCGGTTCCAGGCCAATAACCCGACGCTGTCGAAGTACCAGTTGATCGGCGTGCAATTCCAGCCCATTACCCAGGTCCTGGCTAACTCGCAGTTGGAGTCGGCATTCCAGGACACTTCGTCCTGCCTGGCTTGCCACGGCACCGCCGCCTACTCGAAGAACAACGGTTACTTCAGTTTCGCCATCCCGACCTCAGGCGGTCTCACCTATCCCACTACACCGCTGCCGGAGAAGGCCTTCGTCGGCTACAAAAAATTGGATTTTGTCTGGTCGTTGAAACACGCCCAGTGGCAACGCTAAGGAGAGCACGACATGAGCATATTGAATTTCCCCCGCATCTACCTCAACGGCGAGATGTTCTGGAACCCGCCGACGGCCAACAACAATGACATGTTCCCGCTGTACGACGCGGTCAACATGGACATCAACTGGCCGTTCGTGAAGCACTTCGGCATCGACCCCCACAATGCCCCCGACAGGCTGATGCCATGGACTCTCTCGACGCAGTACATGGCCGACATGCCGATCTATGTGCAACAAGTGCCAGGCAATATCAATCCGAAGCATGACCCGTACATGCCCGCCGAATGGGATCTGTTCGGTGATAACGGTTGCGGTCTGGTGAACTACGGGAAAACCACCTCGACCATCATCGGTGGCGAGCTGCAGGCCAATACCTATATCGATCAGGATTCGCTGATCGGCGCGCAATACCACTTACTCGGCAGCCCTCTGGGCAGCTCCGCCCCGACCCCGGCGCGCTTCGTGGACATCAGCCCATGGCAGAACACGTTCACGGCATTGTATTTCGACAAACTGGTGCTGGGGGATACGTCCTGCGGCCTGACCCTCAACCGCAAGTATCGGATGATGGACCGCTTCCTGAACTTCAATTGGGGAGCCCTGGGTAGCCTGGTGAACATCAGCACCACCTGGCAGACCTGCTTTCCGAAGGAGAACCTGGAATGGGCGATTGGCAGCTCGCGTCTGCTGGCCAACCTCCAGCAGCAGATGACGCAGCAAGGGGCACAGGGTCTGATGTTCCGATTTTCAACCTACCTGACCTGCTACGACAAGAACGGTGTGTTCAACGATTACACGCAGCGCCCCAACACCCGTTCCAACCACCCGGACATCATGGCGAAAGTGCGTGACCTGTACAGGGAAGGTTTGAACAACGTCAACCAGATTTTCTTCAACCCCGCCTACAGCCGCACCTCGGCGGTGCTCGGTCTGTGGCTCGCCAACGAATACCCCACCGCTCCCGCCGGGGTCCGCCTGGTACCCACCCAGCCAATCTCGGTCGTTCAACCGGGTCCCGATGGAAATCATAGTGTCCCATTGGGGGTGATCTCGGCGCAGATCAACGGTAATACCCTGTCGCTGGACCTGAGCAACACGTTCCCGTGTTATCCCGTGGACCCCGCAGCCGACATCCTGGTCCCTGAGAAATTCCACGCCGGAGACTACCTGTTGGGCGTGCGCCAGAAGGGACGGTTCATGGCGGGGATCGGCTTCGGCTTCGATAAATACCAGCAATCGGCTTTCGAGCTACGTTCAGGCATCCTCGACCTCACGCTCAACCCCGAAGCCAAGGCACTGCTGCAGTCCGGTCCTCTGCTGCTGCAACAGCGCATCCCGGCCGCCCCTCCGAAGATGGCCGCCGGCCAGCAACTGTGGACCGCGGAAGTCATCGAGAGCGGCAGCTTCATCGATGTCGGTGACCGCAAGACGCTGAGCATCATGGTGCAGAAAAATGGTCTGCCGGCCGTCAACACCACGCTGTATGTGGCGGAGTACGGCAATCCCTACATGGTGACCAGCAGCCATTACTACCTGGCTTTCAGTAATGCGGCCGATTTCACGCTGTTCTACGACTACCCGTCGGCCCGTATCAACAATACAGCCAACCTGCCGCAGTTCATCGACGCACCTAAGGTCGCCCTCTATCGAAGCACCGGCAGCGGTCGCCGGCTGACCGACCTGCAGGACGTGCCCGAACCCGTGGGCAACCCGGTCGGGTATCAAGACTTCCTCAGAACGTCCGGTACCCCGGTCGCCGTCGACCTGCGCCCCTGCCTGGCCTTCGACAAAGGCATCAATGGCACCGGTACACTGCAGGACAAGAAGGCCAGCAGCGTCAGTTACTCCTACGCCGTCATCACCACCAACGCCCAAGGCATCGCCCAGATAGGCTGCCGGGCAGTGGCGCCAGGCTTCCCTACCTTGCGCTTCTTCGTGCAGGAGAACGGCAAAAAACCGGCCATTCCGTTCAGCTTCCCGATCACCCAGGCCTACGTCGACTTCCTCGCACCGATACGGGTGCTGCCACTGGACATGCAGTTGCAACAGGACTTCATCGACACTTGGAACGCCATCTACGAGAAGACAAACGCTCCAGAGCTGCTGTGGGACAAGTTCATTTATCCAAAGATCCTGCAGACCTTCTATTACCTGTACCCCATCATGAACAAGTTCATGCCGCTCAATTCCCGGACGCGCGTGGAGGGCGCAGTCGACCAATTGATCTTGCTGATCAGCAAGGATTACCAGGACCAGAGCACCCTTGCGATGCCCATCACCCGGGACATGTCCCAAAGCCGCCGCGCCGTCCTGGAGCTGTGGGCCAAGCGCCTGGTGAAATTCAACTATCCGCCCAAGAAACTCAGCATGAGTGACTACAACGGCCTTTGACGATTTCGCCCAGGATCACCGGGTGGCGAGCCCGCCGCCCGGCACTGCACAGGAGTGTCGATATGAAAGCCTGCATTTTGAACCGACTGTTGTTACTGATCCTGTTGTTCAGTCCGGGGCTCTTTGCCCAACAGGACAGCGGCGTGGTGTACTTCACCATGGGCGTGCACAACACCGAGGGTTGCAACGAACAGAACGGCAATTGCATCGCCAAACGTACCCCGGGCGAGCCTTCCGATCCGTTTTTCCCGGCGGCCTGGATCAGCGACTGGACCATGTACCGGGTAATGCACAACTACGAAAAAAACCCGCCGCCCTACAGCAATCCCCCGGCCACGCTGACACCGGCGGACTACACCGTCTCCCGGGGCACCAGCTATTACGACACGGCTTATATCCCGGCCGATGGCGACGGCTTCGGGGCGATGATGGAGCACTACGAGAAATACTGCCTGCCGATCTTCCCGATCAAGAACAACAACTACACCTGCTCCTTCGTGTCCCTGGGCAACAAGGCGTACTTCCTGACCTACCCGCAAGATCGCCCCAAGGACATGCCAGCCTGCTGCATGTTTTCGCCGATGAATCATCCGCCGCGGCAAGACTTCATCCAGCACCTGCCCTACAGCGCCGCGCGCAGCAAAAACCTCGATGGCAGCGTGCAGGCCTACGCCCTGGACCTGGACTCGCCGCAAGGTCCGATCCTGTTCGGCTATGCCTTCTACAAGAAAATGTCCGGACAGCCGCTTTACCGGCAGCCCCAGTCGTTCTTTTTCTCCGGTGACGCCAGCGTCGCCAACGCCCCTATCGTCAGCCAGAACTACACCCACTTTCGCATCGCCAAACCCGACCCGGCCAAGACCTGGGCGCAGGTGGCCGCGATGTGCCCGGCAAATCCTCCGCCCTGCCAACTGTTCGAGCCGCCGGCTTCGCAGGGCAACGGCCAGAAGGCCCAGTGGAACAAGCTCATGCAGCGCAAACCCTGACCCCGTCGAAGGATCGCCATGAAAACCACAATCCGTTTCACCCTGATACTGCTGGGCCTGGCCAGCCTGCCGGGCCTGGCACTGGAGCAGTCCCAGCAAGCCACGCCGTCAGCGCTCGCCACGAATCTCAATTGCCAGCCTCCCAGCTCAGCACCAACCGCCACAGCCAGTCAGGACCTGTTCGATCAATACAGCTGGCAGCTGTTCATAGCGCTGAACTGGCCCGTCCAGGCGGGGCAGCGCGGCGATCCCGACTGCAGCAAACAACCGGGGGACCCTGGCTACACCGTCTGGCAGACCTACAAGACCGTGGAAGAAATCTTCCTGCCACAGGGGGCTGATCCAGGCCCATGGAACACCCCGCAGCTTGCCAAGAGCCTGGGCATCATCAACATCGCCGCGCTGAAAAACAGCAGCCAGGTGAATGCCGTCGACCAAGCCGTCGGCGGCTGGCTGATCGACCAGGCCGGCAACCCGACGTACTACGACATCTCCGCCAACGAAACCTCCTACAACTACATCGTTGCCAACAGCTTCTACAACGCCGCGGTGGTTTCCAAGGCCAGCAACATCCTCTTCCCCAATGGCGTTATCGAGGTCAAATCGAGCTGGCGCATCCTCACCCCCCATGACAACGCCAGCCACTACCTGACCATGCTCGCCCGCGTGGCCACGTTCGACGACCAGGGCCAGCGCACGGGTGTCACCGAGGCCTACCTGGGCCTGGTGGGCCTGCACATCATCACCAAGGTGAACGGCTATCCGCAGTGGATCTGGTCGACGTTCGAGCAGATCGACAACGTCCCATCCAAGGCACTGGTGAACGGTCAATGGGTTGACCAACCGACTTCCGGCATCGCCTATTCCTACTTCAACGCCACCGCGCCCCCTGCCACCCTCAACCAATCGCCCTGCGACTGGCAGACCCAAGGCACACATCTTGTCTGCGTGCCGAAACCCGGCACCACGTTCCAGACCCCGAACCCGCTCAACCGGTTTACCCCGATCGCTGACATCACCAATGGCGTCAACAGCCGTTACCGCAGCGACCCGGGGCTGCAACGAAGCGCCTTGAAGTACTACCAGCTCATCACCACCCAGCGCCCGTTGATGCCGGACAATCCCAGCAACCCGCTGGGCCAGCCGACACCCGCCCTTTCGGCCAACGTGACCATGGAAAGCTACATCCAGCCCAACAGCAGTTGCATGAATTGCCACTCGATGGCGACACCGGTCAAAAGCCCCTACAAGGCCGATTATTCCTACCTGTTCAAATTCGCCAACGCACCTGCCGCCAAAACCACCCAGGACGGGAAATAGATCATGAGCATTCTCAATGGACCACGGCTGAACTTCTGGGGCGGTATCCGCACCGACGTCAGCGTCCCGAACAACTCGCGCACCATTGCTTATGACGGCAATCCGGCATGGCCGCTCTTCGACCTGACCACCTCGACCGTGGCGCCGAGTGCCCAGTCCTGCACCGACGATCAACTGAACGACATCATCAATACCCCCCAAGGCAAGGACAAATACACCCTCGGTGGCTGGAACCACTACGGGCAGCACGTCGTCGACATGCAGAACGCCTTGATCAGCTCCCAGGGCAATCCAGGCAGCATCAACACCACCGGCGACCTGGTGGGCCAGGCCGTGTACCTGCTCGGCTCGGTGGATCCGGTAACCGGCCAGGGCCCCGTTTCCGGCCCGATGATGGTGGACCTGGACCCCACCGCCTCGACAACGACCCAGATCTTCGTCGGCGGCCTGCAGATCGGTGGCAACGACAACATCCAATTGCTGATCCGCAGCAATACCGTGTGCAACAGTTTTGACGTGGAGGGACGTGTGCTGTTGCCGGCGAAAATGGACGCGCCAGGATCGTTCCACGCCAGCGGCACGTTCCAGTTGACGTTCCCCTTGAGCAGCATCGTCAGTTGGAACCAGAACAGCAGCGGCCTGCGCTCGATCATCCAGGCACCGGGCGCGACGGGCATCGTCCTGCGTTTCGTCATGTTC
This sequence comes from Pseudomonas fluorescens Q2-87, assembly GCF_000281895.1. Lineage (NCBI taxonomy): Bacteria > Pseudomonadati > Pseudomonadota > Gammaproteobacteria > Pseudomonadales > Pseudomonadaceae > Pseudomonas > Pseudomonas fluorescens. The sequence goes on from NZ_CM001558.1 coordinate 3,302,135, forward strand.
GAAATGTGCCCCACGATGACCACCGCCCAACTGGACGCCGATTACGCCGCCGGTAAATACACCCCCAACCCCAGCATCGGCCGTGTCATCGGCACGTTGGCCCCGGCCTTCGCCGACGAGCCGCTGAACTGCCAGCCGGGCCGGCAGTTGGTCAACCAGGATACGAGCAATGCCGGCTATGCCGAGCTAGGCACCAACGGCTACCTGAGCATCGACATGGTGAATGTCATTCCGAAGGAAACCTTCAGGGCCGTCAGGGACGACATCACCAGCCCTATCGGGCCCAACGCGAACTATGGCCCCGTGACTATCAGCGCAGGCACTACCGTGTTGGCCACCCTCGAGCCGACCAGCTCTCCCCTGCTCGACTACTACGTCTATGGCGGTATCGTCGACCTGCCCATGACCGCCAGCCAGAAGCTGGCGGCACAGAGCACCGTCCTGACGATCAGTGCGCCTGGCAAGGTTGCCAACACCACTTTGCAAGCCACGGAATCGCCCTATCGGCTCTACGCCGACCAGCGCAACGTCTACCTGGAGGACTACGCCAACGGCCTGTCGATCACCCTTCAAGTCAGATTCCTGGGCGGCCCCGTCCCCGCCACGACCGAAATCGGCCTGCAAGCGTCGGCGATTGCATCGTATGACGAGCCGCAATATTGGGACTTCCTCGATTTCCCGGCCTCGCTGAGCGTAACCGCCGGTCAGCTCTCAGTCAGTTTTCCAGTGAGCCTCAAGTCCAATAGCGCCGCCCAGGCGGGTTTCGTCGCCCTGACCTGCACGGCCAATGGTCTTGAAAGCAGCAGTTATTTCACCAACTTTCGCAAATACGCGCAGGCCGACTTCGGCATTCCCAAGGGCACCATCATCACCTGGCCGCTGATGTACCCCAACGTCCTGCGTTTTCACTACCTGGCGTTCCCCGCCATGTCGCGCTACATCCCGCTGAATCAGCCCGACGCCATCATGGGCGCGAAGAACCCGATCCTCGCCCGCACCTCCGATGCCTACAAAGGCACTACGCTGTTCATGCCCGTGGTGCGCTCGATGTCGCCTTGCCAGCGGGCACTGCTGCGGGCCTATCTCACCGGTGAACCGTGGCAAGCACCGCAATGAAAGCGTCCCCTTTTTGTTCATGGAGAGAACCTATGCCCGCGCCCCTGCATATCCCCGCCCAGCCGGGCGAAACCTTGCGCCCGAGCACAATCATCGCCGAGGACCTGCTGAACCCTCGTGGCCTGTGCCTGGAGGCCGACGGCAGCCTGTTGTTCACCGAAGCCGGCACGGGGCTGCCCGACCAGCCCTTCAGCGGCCGCATCAGTCGATTGCGAGCGGATCCGCACCAACCGGGCGCCTATCTGCCCCGCGAAACAGTCGCCGATGGTTTTCGCGCCATGAACATGCAGGCGCGCATGATGCGTGATGAAATCATGGGCGTGTCGGACGTCGCTTTCGGTGACGGGCGCTGCCTGGTCAGCCAGACCGATTATGTCGAGGGTTCCAAGCTGCTGGACCTGCAATACACACCGCCCGAACCGGTGTTCCATAGCCGTGGCAACCTGAATGCGCTGTGCTATCACCCGACCCGCCGCAGTTGGCTCGCGGTCAAGCCCGATACCAATCAGTTGGTGGAGTTCGCCACCGGTCAGGTGGAGCGCGTGTTGGCCGAACTGCCCGAACTGGACCAAGGCCAGGAAGCCGTTCCCGTTACGCTGGTGTATGAACCGGCGACGGACGCCGTGCTGATCAGCCTGTTCTCGGGAGAACTGCACGACGACCCGGCCCGCAAGGGCATCGACTTCGCCGAGAAGGCAGGCCAGGTGGTTCGGGTATGGCCCGCCACCGGCGAGATCGACGTCTTGATACGCGGCCTGCAATTGCCCACCGGGTTAGCGCTGCGCCCCGACGGGAACCTGTTGGTGCTGGAACTCTGCGCGGGCCTGCAACAGCCCTTGCCGCCCGACTGGAATGGCGAACCCTTGCATGGCGGCTTTACCCGCTTCAGCGGGCGATTGCTGGGCTGCAACTTGCCAACGGCCCAGGTCACGGTGCTCGCCCGCGGCTTGGATACCCCTTCCAACCTGTGCCTGCTGCCGGACGCGGTATTGATCAGCGAAGGCATGGGGCTGCTCGGTCGCCCCCTGCCGACCCCAGATGAAAAGGTAGTGCCATTAAGAGGCAGGCTTCGTCGGGTGCAGCTCTGAACCCATACCGGCAGGTTCAGTGCGGCGGCCCGGGCGCCTACAGCGTAAGGAACAATGCCGAGGTCCAGACGCGGGATTGATCGCGCTGGCGGGCGCAGATGAACAATGGATGTTCGCGGCCGGGTTCCAGGTTCAACCGGGCCAGTTCGATTGTCCCTTGCAACTCACGCGGCAACGGCGCAGCGGTGGTTCTTTCCAGGGACACCTTCAGTTCCGCACCCGGTAGCTCCTGGATCACTTGCGATTGCGCCAGCAGCTGTTCGCCGGATACCTCGATCAGCACCGTGGGGGCATGCACGTAGGGTTGCGGTTCAGACGGATCGCCAACCTTGACGTAGTTATCGATGCGGCTGTGGACCTGCAGCGTCGCGCCGGCCAGTTGCGACAGGTCGATTTCGATGCTGTCGGTGTCGCCGTTGGTGTCGGTGCGAAAGGCCAGGACCGTGGCCTCCTTGCGCCAGACGGTCTGCTCGGGATGATCCAGGCCCAAGGCGCGGAAACCGTTGATAACCGCCCCGGTGATGCGGATCTCGCCGGTCCAGTAGGCGCCGCGATAACGATCCTTGATCCGCGCACCGCCCAGGCGCAGGCGAATGCGTTGCGTGGAAAACCCCAGCTCCTGATGCAGGTTGCGCGACCAGATCAATCGGTCGCCGTCGAACAAATCGACCTGCTCCCAACCGGATTCCCCCAATAGCCGATAATCCAGCACAGCCTTCGAATCGGCAGTGAAGACCTCGCCCATGAAATGGCGACCCTGGCGCAAGCTGGCAAACGAGCGCTCGCCGGTCGTGGCGAAGGTGCGCCGGGCACGAAGGGCCTTGCCGACGCTGGCCCGGTCAAAACCGCTGGCGACCACGCCGGTCAGCCCACCCCGCGAGCCGAACACGGCCGTGGCCGGCACGCCGCCACCGCAACGGCCCTGGTGTTCATCACTGTTGGCCGCAGCACCGACCCGATAGCCACGCTGCAGGGCTTCGGCATAGACCCAATGAAACTGACCCCAGGCCGAGCCAACCTCGAACAGCCGCTCAAGCTCGGGATGGTGCCAGTCGAGATTGCAACGGCGACCGCCCACATGGGGCATCATCAGGTGGCCTTCGGGGTCCTTGGCGTAGGCCGCGTACAACTCGTCCACCGGCCAGGCGCCCGGCTTGATGGTGCCGGCGGTGAACTCGTTCCATTCGAAGGAGCGCACCAGTCGCCCTTGGTTGTCAAAAGGGAACTCGGGTTTGCGGTCATGGAGGAACACCACATTACGATCCCCGCCCGCGCAGGAGTTACCGCACCACTCGGTGCCGGGATAGCAAACGAAGCGGCCCGGCTCGTTGAGTTCGTGGATCAGCCTGACCGCCTGGTCCCAGCGCTGCTCGGTGATGTTGAAGTCGTTGGCGGTGTAGCCGAGGATGTCGAGCCCGGCGACATCACGGCCGTAGCTGAGGTTGTACAACGTATCATTGGTGCCCACGGTGTCATCGGAGTGGACGTGCAGGTCGGCGTAGAGCGGGCGCAAGGCTGTGCCGGCCGGATCGACGGTGACGAAGGCCTGGGCGCCGCGAACAAAAGGCGCATCCACTTCGGCGGACAGCCGCCACTCCCCTACGGCGGCGAGATCAAGCCCCTCGATCCGGGCCGTTGCCCAACCTTCAGCCGCCAACGTGAACGGCTGTCGTCGCTCGCCCCCTTCAGGATCGACAAGGGTCAGCACGCCGCTCAACGGCAAGTGGCGGCAGGTATTGCCCCATGCGTCATCGACCCTGACCAACGCATCGAACGCCTCCCCCGCACTGACCAGCCGAGGGACGATCACCTGCACGCTCTGCGCCGGCCCCGGCACGATATCCAGCAACGGGTCGCCCGGCACCTCGGCGAATTTCGAGCTGCCCAATGGGTCGATGAACAGGCGGAAGCGGAAGTCTTTCTCGACGAAGCTCTGCACCCGCGTTCCGGCGCCGCCCTGGCGACGGTCGCCCAGGCGAATGATGACTTTGTCTCCCGGGTTCAGATAACCGTCGACGATGTCGATGATGATCGCCTTCTGGAATGGTCGTTCATGGCCCTTCTGGTCGAAGCGCACTTTCAGGTGCTGCACCGTGGCCTGGCTCTGGCCGGGCACCAACTCGCCGGCGTGATATTCGGCGCTGACATAGTTGGGGCCGGCCGGGTTCGAGGTCTGGAACAAGGCCCAGTCCGAGTAGAACTTGAAGGCCAGCTTGAGCCAGGCACCGTCTGCCAGGCCGCTGCCGCCGACCTCGTAGACCAGGGTGATTTCATCCCATTGCCCGGCCACCAGCGTGTCCCGGTCGCAGTGAACACTGCCCAGGAACGGGCGTTGCTTGTTGCGCTCGTACAGGCCTTGCGGGGCGATGTAGTGCCCGGCTTCGCGGGGATCGAAAACGTTACTCACATGACACCTCGGGCAATGGTTCACTGAAGATTTGAAGGAATTGAGAGGCTAGGGGCCGGGCTTATTGCACGCGCCATTTCTGGTAGTGGCGCTCGATGCGCCGGAACACAAAACTTTCCATCAGCCAGGCAATCAGGCCGATCACGACGATGCCCAGGAGTACCTGGCTGCTGTTGCCGATCTGCCCGCCAGTGGACACCATCCAGCCGATGCCCTGGGAAGCGCCGATCATTTCCGCCGCGACCAACGCCCTCCAGCCCTGGCTGAAGCCGATGCGCAAGGCGGCGGTCACGAACGGCAACGAGGCCGGCAGGTAGACATGAGCCAGCAATTGCCACGAATTGGCGCCCAGGGTGCGCGCCGCTCGGACTTCACCGCCGCGAATGCTCTGTACGCCCTCCTGGATGGTCACCGCCATGGGGAACATCGCGGCGATGAAAATCACCAGCACGATGGAGACATAACCCAGGCCGAAAATGATCATGATCAGCGGCGCCCAAGCGATGGGTGGGATGGCCATGAACAAGCTGTTGAGCGGCGAAATGAAGTCGCGAAAGCGTGAGGACAATCCACCGGCCGTTCCCAGCAGGAGCGCAACGACCACCGCCGCGCAGAAACCACCCAGTTCTTCCAGGACGCTGGCTCGCAGGTGTTGCCACAGCGAAAGATCGCCCAGCCAGCGCACGGCCTCGCGAGCGACATCCCAGGGCTGCGGCAGGATGTAGGTGGGAAAGCGGCTGGCCAGGGCCACCCAGATCAACAGCAGGAACGGCAGCGACGCCCATCCCCAGTTCGGTTTTGGCAAGGACATGACGGACTCAATGCGCGGCTTTTTCCAGGAAGGAGGTATCCACGATCTGTTCGGTCTTGAGCGTGGTGTCGATAAAACCCAGATCATGGGAGTAGTCCATCAGGCGCTGGATGAATTGGATATCCGTCGCCTGCAAGTCCGCCGACCAGCCCAGTCGGGTGCGGGCCTGGGCGACGATGGCTTCTGGCGCGATGGTCTTGCCGTCCAGGCCTTGCACCGCTTCGAGCTTGAACGCCTCAGCGATCAACCGGTTCGACTCGGCGGGATGTTCGTTGAGGAAGGCAATGGCCTTGCGATGGGCGCGTAGCAGCTTCACCACATCGTCCGGGCGTTCCTGCAAGGTCTTTGGCAAAGCAATCACCACGTACCACGGGTATTGGGGCAGCACCTGGTTCACGTCCAGCAGGATCCGGCTCGAACCGCGCAGCACCGACTGGCTGACGAAGGGTTCCCAGGAAAACGCGGCGTCGACGATGCCGCGCTCCAGGGCGGCGTTCATGTTGCCCGGCGGCATGTCGATGATGTCCAGGTCCTTGTCAGGATCGAGCCCGGCCTTTTCCTTCAGCACATAACCGCGCAACAGCACATCCATGCCGCTGCCCTTCTTCACTCCGGCGAGTTTCTTGCCCTTGAGTGCTTCCAGGGTGGTGATCGGACTCTTCGCGTCGACGATCACCGCAGCCTGACCGTAGTTGACCTTCGCCAGGATCCGGCTTTGCAGCCCCCGGGAAAACCACTGGTACACCGGCGGCGTGCCGACGTAGGCCATGTCCAGCTCGCCGGCGGCCAGCGCCTGCTGGATCACCGGGCCATCGCCCAGCGCCTTGAGGTCGACATTCAAGCCTTCCTCGCGGTAGTAACCCTGTTTGTCGGCAATCAGCGCCGGCGCGTTGGCCATGGCGAAGACATACCCGACACGCAAGGTTTTCTCCTCGTTGGCCACGGCGAACGTGCTGCCGGCCAACGTGGCGGCAGACAAGGTAAGGGCAAGCAGCGAACGTTTGATCATGCGGTCAGCTCGAGTCGAGGGGTGGGGTGAACAGTGGTGTGGGGCGCGTCCATCACGTAGGCGATGCGCTCCATCAGCTCGTTGCGGTAATCGAGAAACGCGGGCAGGCGACGGGTTTTCAGATGGGTGCGAGGGCGCGGCAGATCGATCTCCAGCTCGCTATGAATACCGCCAGGCGCGATGTTGAGCACGATGACCCGATCGGCCAGGAACACCGCCTCATCGATGTCGTGAGTGATGAACAGCACCGTCTGGCCCAGTTCGGCCCAGATGCGCAAGGTCTCTTCGTTCATGCTGTTGCGGCTGATGGCGTCGAGCGCGGCAAACGGCTCGTCCATCAGCAAGACGCTGGGTTCCAATGCCAGGGTCCTGGCCAGGGAAACACGCTGCTGCATCCCGCCGGAAAGCTGGTGCGGCAACCGCTGCGCCGCACTTTCCAGACCGACCAGGCGCAGGTATTGCAATGCCTGCGCACGCTGCTGCGATTCGTCGGTTTGGGCGCTCATCCGCAGGCCGAAACGGACGTTTTCCAGGGCGCTCAACCAGGGAAACAGTTGCGGCGCCTGGAACACATACCCCAACTCAGAACGCTCCGGGCGTACCGCGGTCTCGTTGAGGGTGACCCGGCCGCTTTGTGGCTGAACGAAACCTGAGAGCAGGTTCAACAAGGTGGTTTTCCCGCAGCCGGACGGCCCGAGGATGGCGACGAACTCGCCGGGCTTGGCGTTCAGGCTGAACGAGGAAAACACCCGATGCCCGTTGGGGTAGCTGAAGCTGATGCCATCGACCGTCAACGCGTCGGCCTGCGGCCTTGGGTGAGAAAGTGGTTTGAGCATGGCAAGTGTCGTCAGGTCGTTTACAATGGGAACGCCTGACATAATACGTATTAATACAAGTTGTCCCAATAACCTATTTTTATAACCTTAGAAGTGAAGGCACCCTGCCCCACTCAAGGCCATGGAAGCTGACAGTGTCCACGTCCATTCTGCGCGACAGCACCACCTCGCTTTACGAACAGATTGCCCATCGGTTGCTGGAGGAAATTCAACGCGGCGACTTCGAGCCCAGCGGCAAGCTGCCGTCCGAGGCGCAATTGGGCGAGCGGTTCGGGGTCAGCCGCGTCACGGTCCGCCTGGCGGTGGGCAAGCTCAGCGATGACGGCGTGGTGGAACGCAAACAGGGCAAAGGCACCTTTGTCGCGGCCAAGCAGGTACGCCACGGCCTCGATGCGTTGCGCAGCTTTCATGAGGCGTTGTTGTTGCAGGGCTTGCAACCGAGCATGCGGGTGCTCAGCCATACCTTGCAGCCTGTTCCAGAAAACCTGCGCGGGGTGTTCGAAGCGACGGGCGACTGCCTGCTGCTGGAGCGCCTGCACCTGGTCGACGATGAACCTATCGCCCTGGGACGCAGTCACCTGCCCGCCGAGCTGGGCAGCGTGGCCTGGGCGGAAGTCGAACACCAACCGATCTACTCCATCCTCGAGTCAATCACCGGCATGGCGGTCACCCGCGCCGACCTGGCCATCCGTGCTCAAGAAGCCGACAAGAGCTTGGCCAGCGCGCTGCACATCAAGCGCGGGGCCGCGTTGTTGGTCATGGAGCGCACGTCCTATTTTGCCGATGGCCGCTGCTGCGACCGCACGACGTTCTTTATCCGCCCGGAGCGCTACGCCTTCGTCCTCAGCGGGGTGTTCAAATCCGGTTCGAGCGGTTGAAGTCACCTGACACACCGCCATCGCGAGCAAGCTCGCTCCCACAGGGGTCCAAAGTGCGGAACCTGTGGGAGCGAGCTTGCTCGCGATGAGGCCTTCAGCCTTAACGTCTCTTGATCAGTGCTGCACCTGCACCATCGAGTTCACCTGGACCCGCGCCTGCATCTGCTCTGCCCCGCCGCCTCGGCGCATGCCGCGTACCGGGCAGGCGTCGAGGTAGTCCAGGCCGACCGCCAGTTTCAGGTGGCGGTCGGGACGGGTCAGGCGATTGGTCACGTCGAAACTGTACCAGCCGTCATCCAGCCAGGCTTCAGCCCAAGCGTGGCTCGCCAGGTGGCTCTCATCTTCGGTGCACAAATAACCGGAGACATAACGCGCCGGGATACCCAGGCTGCGCGCGCATGCCAGGAACGCGTGGGTATGGTCCTGGCAAACCCCCGTCCCACCGGCAAACGCCTCGGCGGCCGTGCTGCTGACCGCCGTCGTGCCAGGGCTGTAGGGCATGCGTGCCGCCAGGGCGTTCATCAAGTCGGTGAGCGCCGCACGATCACGCCGTGCCCCGCACTGCTCCAAGGCAAACGCGCTGAGCACGTCATCGGCCTGGGTCAGGCGGCTGGTGCGCAGAAACGGCAATGGCGACTGGCTGTCTGTCTCCTTCTCCACGGTCTGATCGATCTGCACCTGACCATAAGCCGTCAGCACCAAGGCGCCGTGGGGTTCGTCCATGGTCATCACGTGCAGGATATTGCCGTAGGGGTCGATCTGGCTGCGCACCAACCGCGGCAGCTCCAAGTGCCATTCAAGAATGCGTTGGCGCTGGCTGTCCTTGGGCGTCAAGCGCAGGAACTGGATGCTGGTGCACACCTCATCGGCATAGCTATAAGTGGTGTCGTGGCGTATGGACAGTTTCATACGACCTCCAAGTAAGACTCGTGAACGGTCTGGCCCAAGTGGCGGATCTGGTCGATCAGTTCGGTCAGCCATTGATGCAGGCCCGACGCGAGGATCTCATCGATTCCGGAATAACGCAGGCGTGCGTTCAGCTCAGCGGCCAGGCGTTGCGCCGGCCTGCCGTTGTTGCCGGGCAGGCTGGCGAGGATGTGGTCCAGCTCCTCGATGCAGGCGTGCAGCGAACGCGGTACGTCGGCCCGCAGCAAGAGCATTTCCGAGACCTGTTCGGCGTTGGGCGCGTTACGGTAGATCTCGTTGAACGCCTCGAACGAAGACAAGGCCCGCAGCAAGGCGCTCCACTGGTAGTAACCGCGTGCCGAGTTGTCGCTGACCTCTTCCGACTCCTCGCCAAACATTTCGTAGCGCGCGTCGAGCAGGCGCAAAGTGTTGTCCGCCCGCTCGATAAAGGTCCCGAGGCGAATGAAGCAGTAGGCGTCGTTGCGCATGATCGTGCCCGACGTCGCGCCGCGGAACAGGTGCGAGCGCTCCTTGACCCATTCGCAGAAATGGCTGATGCCGTAGCGGCCCAGCCCGTTGCTGGCGATGTTGCGCATCTCCAGCCAGGTGGCGTTGATGTTCTCCCACATGTCGGCAGTGATGCGTCCACGCACCGCATGGGCATTGGCCCGTGCCGCCCGCAGGCAGCTGTAGATACTGCCGGGATTGGTTTCATCCAGGGCAAAGAAATGCAGCATGCGCTCGCTGTTGAGGGCGTCATAACGCGCGTTGTAGTCATCCAGCGTGCCAGCCGCCAACAGCGACATTGCCAGTTCGGCATGACCATCGCTGCGTCCGGCCTGAGGCATCAGCGACAACGAATAACTGACTTCAAGCATGCGCGCCAGGTTCTCGGCGCGCTCCAGGTAGCGGGACATCCAATAGAGGTCCGAAGCGGTTCTTGAAAGCATGTCTTAGTCCTCCACTACCCAAGTGTCTTTGGTGCCGCCGCCCTGGGACGAGTTGACCACCAGCGAGCCTTCGCGCAACGCCACGCGGGTCAGCCCGCCTGGCACCAGGCGGGTTTCCTTGCCCGACAGCACGAACGGACGCAGGTCGATGTGGCGCGGCGCGATGCCGCTCTCGACGAAGGTCGGGCACGTGGACAGGCTCAAGGTCGGCTGGGCGATGTAGGCTTCGGGGCGGGCCTTGAGCCGAGCACGGAAATCTTCGATCTCCGCGGCCGTGGCGGCCGGGCCGACCAACATGCCGTAGCCGCCGGAACCTTGGGTTTCCTTGACCACCAGGTCGGGCAGGTTCGCCAGCACATGGGACAGGTCCTGGGGCTTGCGGCATTGCCAGGTGGGCACGTTCTTCAGGATCGGTTCTTCAGTGAGGTAGAAGCGGATCATCTCGTCGACGTAGGGGTAGATCGACTTGTCATCGGCGACGCCTGTGCCAACCGCGTTCGCCAGCACCACATTGCCCGCTCGGTAAACTGCGATCAGCCCGGGCACGCCCAGCATGGAATCGGGGTTGAACGACAGCGGGTCGAGGTAGGCGTCGTCAAGTCGGCGATAGATCACATCCACCTGCCGAGGGCCGGCGGTGGTGCGCATGTACACATGGTCGTCACGCACGAACAGATCGGCGCCCTCCACCAGCTCCACGCCCATTTCTCGTGCCAGGAACGCATGTTCGAAATAGGCACTGTTGAAACGACCCGGGGTCAGGACCACGGCGGTGGGGTTGTCCAGCGGGCTGGAGCTCTTGAGGGTGTCGAGGAGCAGGTTCGGATAATGATCGATCGGCGCCACGCGCTGGGCGGCGAACAGCTCAGGGAACAGGCGCATCATCATCTTGCGGTCTTCGAGCATGTAGCTCACGCCGCTGGGCGTGCGCAAATTGTCCTCCAGCACGTAGTAGCTGCCGTCACCGTCGCGAACCAGGTCGACGCCGGCGATATGGGCGTAGGTGCCACGGTGCAGGTTCAGGCCCTGCATTGCGATCTGGTAACCCTCGTTGGCCAGTACCTGTTCCGCCGGGATGATTCCCTCTTTGAGGATGTGTTGCCCGTGGTAGATGTCGGCCAGGAACATATTCAGAGCCTGGACTCGCTGAATGCAGCCACGCTCGACGGTCTGCCATTCGCTGGCCTTGATGCTGCGGGGAATGATGTCGAACGGGATCAAGCGCTCGGTGCCCTGCTCGTCGCCATAGAGGGTGAAGGTGATACCGGCTCGATGGAACAACAGGTCAGCTTCGCGGCGGCGTTGTTCGAGCAGTTCAAGGGGGGTGTCCGCCAGCCAGCGTGAAAAGGCTTGGTAGTGCGGGCGGCAGTTACCCTGGGCGTCATACATTTCATTGAAAAAAGCGTGGGGCATAGCCAACTCCCAGCCGCGTTCTACACGGCATTTCTTATTACTTCGTCATTCCGATGGTCTGGCCTTGCCTTGTCTTGATGAGTGCGGTTCTGGGAATCCTCCATGGATGGGCATCGCGAATTGGGGCGCCGTGCTTTAAACCCGGCCAATGAATGCTTAGCAAAGGCTGTGCCTAAGCGTAGCGGCTCATTCCATTAATAGAAAAACAATTGCAGGGCAGGCGAAAGGCGAATTTATTCTTCGATCTGGCGACATTCATGAATAGAACCCCATAAATCCTCTGCCCTCGCATCGTCCTGCATGGCTTTTGCGCGGGCGCCGCGCTCGCACGACTGGGGCCTGGCTGATACCAGCGACCCGCAACGGGGAAGTTTCTACTCATTTACCGAGCGAACGCGCCGTACCGCCCTGGCGCCGCCGGGCATCGCAACCTTTGGGGCACGCCGCGCCCCATAACGATGCACGAGCGAGAGCCCGTCCGCCCCGCGATGATGCGGGGCCGCTCCAGGATCAGCCGTTCCATCAGGCCTTCGGTCGCCTCCCGAATGCAAATCGACAGGGGGGATTTGCGTCTTCAGTATTATGGTATACCATCATACGCACTGACACATTCCATCCTCCCAGGGAGCAGCTCATGAGTTTCGAAATTCGCAAGATCGTCAGCTATGTCGAAGAAACCTTCATCGAAGGCGGCAAGGCCACCGACAAGCCGGTGACCATGGTCGGGCTGGCGGTGGTCATGAAAAACCCTTGGCTGGGCCGGGGCTTCGTGGAAGACCTCAAGCCTGAGATCCGCGCCAACTGCTCCGACCTCGGCGCGCTGATGGTCGAGCGCCTGGTGGGCATCATTGGCGGCGCGGAAAAAATCGAAGCCTATGGCAAGGCTGCCGTGGTGGGCGCCGACGGTGAAATCGAGCACGCTTCCGCCGTGATCCATACCCTGCGCTTCGGCAACCATTACCGTGAAGCGGTCAAGGCCAAGAGCTACCTGAGCTTTACCAACAAGCGCGGCGGCCCGGGTACCTCGATCCAGATTCCGATGATGCACAAGGATGACGAAGGCCTGCGTTCGCACTACATCACCCTGGAAATGCAGATCGAAGACGCGCCGCGCGCCGACGAGATCGTCGTGGTGCTGGGTTGCGCCGATGGTGGACGCCTGCACCCGCGCATCGGCAACCGCTATATCGATCTGGAAGAATTGGCCGCCGAAAACGCGCAGTGATCCAGGCCGGGCAACCACAATAAAAAGGCATGCAGGAGCGCTCCATGATTCGGCTCACCGCTGAACTCACCCCGGCCGGCACCAGTTACCTGGCAACCGGCCAAGGCCAGCCCGTGGTCTTGATCCACGGCGTGGGCCTGAACAAAGAAATGTGGGGCGGCCAGGTCGTTGGCCTGGCCACGAAGTACCGTGTAATTGCCTACGACATGCTTGGCCATGGCGCCAGCCCGCGTCCGCCAAGCGGCACGCCGTTGCTCGGGTATGCCGACCAGTTGCTGGAGCTGCTCGATCACCTGCAACTGCCTCAGGCAACGGTGATCGGCTTTTCCATGGGCGGCCTGGTGGCCCGTGCGTTTGCCTTGCACTATCCGCAACGCCTGCAAGGCCTGGTGGTGCTCAACAGTGTGTTCAACCGCAGCGCCGAACAGCGCGCCGGTGTGATCGCCCGCACTGCCCAGGCCGCCGAACACGGACCGGATGCCAATGCCGAAGCCGCGTTGTCGCGCTGGTTCAGCCGTGAATACCAGGCGGCGAACCCGGCGCAGATCGCCGCGCTGCGCCAGACCCTGGCGGGGAACGATCCCCAGGGTTACCTGACCACCTATGAGTTGTTCGCCACCCAGGACATGTATCGCGCCGAGGACCTGGGCAACATCCAGGTGCCGACGCTGATCGCCACCGGCGAACTGGACCCGGGCTCGACGCCGCAAATGGCCCAGCAATTGGCCGAGCGAATTCCCGGCGCCACGGTTGCCGTGCTCGCCGAGCAACGGCATATGATGCCGGTAGAGTCGCCGCGCCTGGTCAACCAGTTGCTGCTGACCTTTCTCGACACGGCAAGCACCCAGAAAATCCAATAAAGGGGATCGTTGCATGACACTCGCACGTTTTTCGATGTGCATCGGCGGTGAATGGGTCGATGCCTTGTCCGGCAAGACCTTTGAAAGCCTGAACCCGGCCCTGGCGCAACCCTGGGCCGAGTTGCCCGACGCCGATGAAGCCGACGTCGAGCGTGCCGTGCAGGCCGCCCAGAGCGCTTTTGAAAGCCCCGCCTGGCGTGGCCTGACCGCCACCGCCCGGGGCAAACTGCTGCGGCGCCTGGGCGATCTGATCGCCGAAAACAAAGAACAACTGGCCCAGCTGGAAAGCCGCGACAACGGCAAGCTGATCCGTGAAACTCGCGGCCAGGTCGGTTACCTGCCGGAGTTTTTCCACTACACCGCAGGCCTGGCCGACAAGCTCGAAGGCGGCACCCTGCCGCTGGACAAACCCGACCTGTTTGCCTACACCGTGCACGAAGCCATGGGTGTGGTCGCGGCGATCATTCCCTGGAACAGCCCGCTGTACCTGACAGCGATCAAACTGGCGCCGGCGCTGGCGGCGGGCAACACCATTGTCATCAAGCCATCGGAGCATGCTTCGGCGACGGTCCTGGAACTGGCCCGCCTGGCCCTGGAAGCTGGCATCCCAGCCGGCGTCGTCAACGTCGTCACCGGTTACGGCCCCAGCACCGGTGCCGCCCTCACCCGCCATCCGCTGGTGCGCAAGATCGCCTTCACCGGCGGCGCCGCCACGGCCCGCCATGTGGTGCGCAGCAGCGCCGAGAACTTCGCCAAGCTGTCCCTTGAGCTGGGGGGCAAATCGCCGAATATCATTTTTGCCGATGCCGACCTCGACAGCGCCATCAACGGTGCGATTGCCGGCATTTATGCCGCATCGGGCCAGAGCTGCGTCTCCGGTTCGCGCTTGCTGGTTCAAGATGAAATCTACGACGAGTTCGTCTCGCGCCTGATCGAGCGTGCCCAACGCATCCGCATCGGCAATCCGCAGGACGACAGCAGCGAAATGGGTCCCATGGCCACCGCACAGCAGTTGGCCGTGGTCGAAGGGCTGGTCGCCGATGCCATCACCGAAGGCGCGCGCCTGCGCCTGGGCGGCAAGCGCCCGCAGAACCTGGGCGAAGGCTGGTTCTATGAGCCGACGCTGTTCGAATGCGACCGCAACTCGATGAAGATCATGCAGGAAGAAGTCTTCGGTCCGGTGGCCTCGGTCATCCGGTTCAAGGACGAAGCCGAAGCCTTGGCGATCGCCAACGATTCACAGTTCGGCCTCGCCGCCGGCATCTGGACCCGCGACCTGGGCCGCGCCCATCGCCTGGCCCGGGATGTGCGCTCCGGGATCATCTGGGTCAACACCTACCGTGCGGTCTCGGCCATGGCGCCCATCGGCGGTTTCAAGAACAGCGGCTATGGACGCGAGAGCGGCATCGATTCGGTGCTGGCTTATACCGAACTGAAAACGGTGTGGATCAACCTGTCCCAGGCGCCGATGCCTGATCCATTCGTGATGCGTTAGGAGTCCTGAAAATGATCGAACCCGGCATCTACAAAGAAGTCATGAGCTCCTTCCCCTCCGGCGTCACGGTGGTCACCACCCTGGATCCGGATGGGAATATCGTCGGCATCACCGCCAGCGCGTTCAGCGCGCTGTCGATCGACCCGGCGCTGGTGCTGTTCTGCCCTAACTATGCCTCCGACACCTACCCGATCCTGCGCGACAGCAAGCAGTTTGCGATTCACCTGTTGTCCGCCGACCAGACCGCCGAAGCCTATGCGTTTGCCGGCAAAGGCAAGGACAAGGCCAAGGGTATCGACTGGCACCTGAGCGAACGGGGTAACCCGCTGCTGGGCAAGGCCACGGCGATCATCGAGTGCGAACTGTGGCGCGAATACGACGGCGGCGACCACGCGATCATCGTCGGCGCGGTGAAAAACCTGATCCTGCCAGAACAGCCGGTCACGCCGATGATTTATCACAAAGGCAAGTTGGGGCCGCTGCCTGCGCTGACTTGAGTCGCCCCCTGTGGGAGCGGGCTTGCTCGCGAATGTGGTGGGTCAGTCAATATTGATGTCATCTGACACACCGCTTTCGCGAGCAAGCCCGCTCCCACACTGAGTACAACCCCTATTTTTCAGGAGCCGGCATGAGCCCAGCAGCCTCGCAACTGTTCCGCCAGCAGGCCTATATCGACGGCCAATGGCTGGACGCACCCAACGGTGCGCAACAGGACATCTTCAACCCGGCCAACGGTGAACTGATCGGCCGGGTGCCCAACCTGGGCGCCGAACACGCCCGCCAGGCCATCGCTGCGGCCAACCGCGCCTGGCCGGCCTGGCGCGCATTGACCGCCAAGGAACGCAGCCAGGCCCTCAAGCGTTGGCATGGGCTGATGATTGAAAACGCCGACGCCCTCGCAGAGATCCTCACCCTCGAACAGGGCAAACCGCTGGCCGAAGCCAAGGGCGAGATTGTCTATGCCGCGAGCTTCATCGAATGGTTCGCCGAAGAAGCCAAGCGCATCTACGGCGACACCATTCCCAGCCACAAGGCCGATGCGCGCATTGTGGTCAGCAAAGAGCCGATCGGCGTCGTCGCGGCCATCACGCCATGGAATTTTCCCGCCGCGATGATCACCCGCAAGGCGGGTCCAGCGCTGGCGGCGGGTTGCCCTTGCATCGTCAAACCCGCGCCAGAGACGCCGTTTTCCGCCCTGGCGATGGCGGTGCTGGCGGAACAGGCCGGCATTCCTGCGGGGATCTTCAATGTCATCACCGGCGACGCCGTGGCCATCGGTGGCGAACTGACCGCCAGCCCGCTCGTGCGCAAGTTGTCGTTCACCGGCTCCACGGCCATCGGCAAATTGCTCATGGCCCAATGCGCGCCAACCTTGAAAAAGGTGTCGCTGGAACTGGGCGGCAACGCGCCTTTCATCGTCTTCGACGACGCCGACCTGGAGCGGGCTGTCGAAGGTGCGCTGGTCGCCAAGTTCCGCAACGCCGGGCAAACCTGTGTCTGCGTCAATCGCTTGCTGGTGCAGGACGGAATTCATGATGCCTTTGTGGCGCGTTTGTCCGAGCGTGTGGCGCAACTGAAGGTTGGCAACGGCTTTGACGCTGGCGTCAGCCAAGGCCCGCTGATCAACGAACGAGCCGTCGCCAAGGTCGAGGATCACGTCCAGGACGCCCTTGCCCACGGCGCCCGGTTGCTCTGCGGCGGTGAGCGGCATGCCCTCGGCCATGGCTTCTTCCAGCCGACAGTGCTGTCCGGCGTCACCGCCCAGATGAAAGTCGCCCGGGAAGAGACCTTTGGGCCATTGGCGGCGGTCTTTCGCTTCAGCACCGAGGCCCAAGCTGTGCAACTGGCCAACGACACCGAGTTCGGCCTCGCCGCCTACTGCCACACCCGCGACCTGGGTCGCGCCTGGCGCATGAGCGAGGCGCTGGAGTACGGCATGGTCGGCATCAACGAAGGGCTGATCTCCACAGAGGTCGCCCCGTTCGGCGGCATCAAGTCGTCAGGCCTGGGCCGCGAAGGCTCCAAATACGGCATCGACGATTACCTGGAACTCAAATACACCTTGATGGGTGGGCTCGAAGACTTTGGGAGCACGCAGCGATGAGCAACGACAAATACGAACAAGGCCTGAAGATCCGCACCCAGGTACTGGGCGAGGCCTACGTCAACCGTTCCATCGAGAACGCCGATGACTTCACCCGGCCGCTCCAGGAAATGGTCACCGAATATTGCTGGGGCCATGTCTGGGGTCGCGAGGGTTTGTCGCTCAAGGAGCGCAGCATGATCAACCTGGCGATGATCTCGGCGCTCAATCGCCCGCACGAACTCAAGTTGCATGTGCGTGGCGCCTTGCGTAACGGCTTGAGTCGTGAGCAAATACGCGAAATTCTGCTTCAGGTCGGTATCTATTGCGGCGTTCCCGCTGCCGTGGACAGTTTCCGGCTTGCCCGCGAAGCCTTCGCCGAAGCCGATGCCGAGGCCTCCAGTCAACCCTCGGCTGTTTGACCCGAACGTGCACGGACATTGCTCGTTTGACATGGACAGCCATATTACAGAGCGGACCCCATGAAACGCCTGCCACTCGACGACAGCTTCAAGGTCAATCGCAACCCCGTTACCCTGCGCGAGATCGTGCTGGATAAACTGCGAAGCGCCATCATGAATTTCCAGCTCCTGCCGGGCGATCGCCTGGTGGAACGCGACCTGTGCGATCGCCTGGGCGTGAGCCGCACGTCGGTACGCGAAGCCTTGCGCCACCTCGAATCGGAAGGCCTGGTGGAGTTTGCCGACGCCAAGGGCCCACGGGTCGCGATCATTACCTTGGCCGACGCCGGCGACATCTATGAGCTGCGTTGCGTGCTCGAAGGCCTGATCGTCCAGCTGTTCACCCTGCGGGCCAAGGCCAAGGACATCAAGGCGCTGGAAAAGGCCCTCGAAGAAAACCGCAAATCCCTCAAGGATGGTGAGCTGCAGCAGGTGCTGGATTCGGTGCAGGGTTTCTATGACGTGCTGCTCGAAGGCTCCGGCAACCACGTCGCCGCCACCCAGTTGCGCCAGTTGCAGGCACGCATCAGCTACCTGCGGGCGACTTCGGTGTCCCAGGAAAACCGTCGTGGTTCCAGCAACCAGGAAATGGAGCGCATGGTCGAGGCGATCAAGAGCGGCGATCCCCTGGCCGCCCACCAGGCTTGTGTCGACCACGTGCGCGCCGCCGCCAAGGTCGCCCTGGAATACTTGAAACGCAAGCAGGAAGAGACCGGTGAGATCCCCGAAATCACCCAGCCCATCGCCCTCAAAGAACCTCGCATAGGTCGCTAATCATGTTCAGCCCGAGCTTTTGTCCAAAGTGCGGCGGCGGTGACCTCAGTCACCGCCTGCCAGCGGGCGATACCCATGAGCGACTGATGTGCGGCGGCTGTGGCTACATCCACTACGTCAACCCAAAGATCATTGCCGGCTGCATCATCGAGCAAGACGGCAAATACCTGTTGTGCCAGCGCGCCATCCCGCCGCGCCCTGGCACCTGGACGCTACCGGCCGGGTTCATGGAAGGCAACGAGACCACCGAACAGGCCGCGCTACGCGAAGTCTGGGAAGAAACCGGCGTACGCGCCGAGATCGTCTCGCCCTACTCGATCTTCAGCGTGCCGAAGATCAGCGAGGTGTACATCATCTTCCGCGCCATCGCCTTGGAGATCACCGGCCAGTTCGGCCCGGAAACCCTCGCTTGCCGGTTCTTCGCCCCCGAAGAGATTCCCTGGGACAGCATCTATTACCCGGCCATCCGGCAGATCCTCGAACGTTACATCGAGGAACGCCAGGCCGGGGTCTATGGTATCTACATGGGCAATGACGACAGCGGCAAGATTCACTTCATCCGCTGACCGGTTTCAGGGCGCCACGCCCTCGACGATGATCACCTGCGCCCGGGCCACGCCTTCGCGGTGCTTTTTCGCCTCTTGATACTCCTGCGACTGATAGCAGGCCACCGCCTGTTCGTACGAGTCGAATTCAATCACCACGCTGCGCTGCGGCGTGACCCTGCCTTCCATCGCCTCGCTGCGCCCGCCCCGGGCCAGCATCCGACCGCCGTATAACGCGAACGCCGCCGGTGCCCGTTGGGTGTATTGGCTGTATTGATCGGGGTCGGTGATATCCACGTGAGCAATCCAGTACGCCTTCATAGTGACCTCTCGGTTTGTTTTGTATTATGGTATACCAAATAGCGTTTCCATCAAGCACCCAAACAAAGAGAGCCCGACATGGCCTTTAACAGCATTCAGGAAATCATCGAAGACTACCGCCTGGGCAAGATGGTGTTGCTGGTGGACGACGAAGACCGCGAAAACGAAGGTGACCTGCTGCTGGCCGCCGATTGTTGCAGCGCCCAGGCCATCAGCTTCATGGCCCGGGAAGCCCGCGGCCTGATCTGCCTGACCTTGACCGACGAACATTGCCAGCGCCTGGGCCTTGAACAGATGGTGCCGAGCAACGGCAGCGTGTTCAGCACGGCGTTCACGGTGTCCATCGAGGCCGCAATCGGCGTGACCACCGGCATATCCGCCGCCGACCGGGCCCGCACCGTGGCGGCGGCGGTAGCCCCTGATGCAGGGCCGGTCGATATCGTACAACCGGGGCATATCTTCCCATTGCGCGCCAAGGAAGGCGGCGTACTGACCCGCGCCGGGCACACCGAAGCCGGTTGCGACCTGGCGCGGCTGGCGGGCTTTACCCCGGCGTCGGTGATCGTCGAAGTGATGAACGACGACGGCACCATGGCACGTCGCCCGGACCTGGAGATTTTCGCTCGCAAGCATGGGATCAAGATCGGCACCATCGCCGACCTGATCCACTACCGCCTGAGCACCGAGCACACCGTGGTGCGCATCGGTGAACGGGAACTGCCAACGGTGCATGGCACCTTTCGTCTGTTCACGTTCGAGGATCGCATCGAAGGCGGTGTGCACATGGCAATGGTCATGGGCGACATTCGCCGCGAGGAGCCAACCCTGGTGCGAGTCCACGTGATCGACCCGCTGCGCGATCTCGTCGGTGCCGAATACAACGGCCCGTCCAACTGGACGCTCTGGGCCGCCCTGCAACGCGTCGCCGAGGAAGGCTGCGGCGTGGTGGTCGTGCTGGCCAACCACGAGTCGTCCCAGGCGCTGCTCGAACGCGTGCCGCAACTCACCCAGCCACCACGGCAATTCAGCCGTTCGCAATCGCGCATCTATTCTGAAGTGGGCACCGGCGCGCAGATTCTCCAGGACCTGGGTGTCGGCAAGCTCCGTCACCTCGGCCCGCCGCTCAAGTACGCGGGGTTGACGGGGTATGACCTGGAGGTGGTGGAGAGTATCGCGTTTAGCGGGTGAGACCGAGCAACCCAAAACCTGTGGGAGCGGGCTTGCTCGCGAAAGCGGTGGATCAGCTTGCAACAATGTTGAATCTACCGCCGTCTTCGCGAGCAAGCCCGCTTCCACAGAGATGCACCAAACTCGCCCAGACAGATAACCGGTACGGCAAAATGCTTGCAGAAAGTTTGGAATACCATAATATGATATTCCATCGACCGGACGATCCTGAACGGCGTTTGCAAGACCGATGGACCCAAAGCTCCCGATAAGCGGGTAAACCAAGCCCGCTCTATAAACACAACAATGAGGGCGTGAAAATGGTGTTGAAGAAAAGTGCAGCCGCGATCCTGTTTGCGGGCCTGTTGAGTATCACCAGCCAGGCGTCGATGGCCGCTGAAAGCGTCAACTTCGTCAGTTGGGGCGGCAGCACCCAGGACGCGCAGAAGCAGGCCTGGGCCGATCCGTTCAGCAAGGCCAGCGGCATCACCGTGGTCCAGGATGGCCCGACCGACTACGGCAAGCTCAAGGCCATGGTCGAAAGCGGCAACGTGCAGTGGGACGTCGTCGACGTCGAGGCGGACTTCGCCTTGCGCGCCGCCGCCGAAGGCCTGTTGGAGCCCCTGGATTTCTCGGTGGTACAGCGCGACAAGATCGATCCACGCTTCGTGTCCGATCACGGCGTCGGCTCGTTCTACTTCTCGTTCGTCCTCGGCTACAACGAAGGCAAGCTCGGTTCCGGCAAGCCGACAGACTGGTCCGCGCTGTTCGACACCAAGACCTACCCCGGCAAACGCGCCTTGTACAAATGGCCGAGCCCGGGCGTGCTTGAGCTGGCCCTGCTGGCAGACGGCGTCACAGCCGACAAGCTCTACCCGCTGGACCTGGACCGCGCCTTCAAGAAACTCGACACCATCAAGAAAGACATCGTCTGGTGGGGCGGCGGTGCGCAGTCGCAACAATTGCTCGCCTCCGGTGAAGCCAGCATCGGCCAGTTCTGGAACGGTCGCATCTACGCCCTGCAACAGGACGGCGCGCCAGTGGGCGTAAGCTGGAAGCAGAACCTGGTCATGGCCGACATCCTGGTGATTCCAAAGGGTTCGAAAAACAAGGCAGCGGCCATGAAGTTCCTGGCCAACGCCAGCAGCGCCAAGGGCCAGGCCGATTTCTCCAACCTGACCGCGTATGCACCGGTCAACGTCGACAGCATCGCTCGCCTGGATTCGGTGCTTGCCCCCAACCTGCCGACCGCCTACGCCAAGGATCAGATCACGCTTGATTTCGCGTACTGGGCCAAGAACGGTCAGGACATCGCGACACGGTGGAACGAATGGCTGGTCAAATGAAAATGTCCGCAACGGCAACCCAGCACACCGGGGGCGCCCCTGGCGCTGCCGGTGTGGCAACCGTCAAGCCTGTTGCCGCGCCAACCCCGTCCTTGCTGCAACGCTGGCGCGGGGCCGGCAATCTGCTCCCGGCCCTGCTGTTCCTCGGTCTGTTCTTCCTGGCGCCGCTGATCGGCCTGCTGCTGCGCGGCGTTCTGGAGCCGGTGCCCGGGCTGGGCAACTACGAACAATTGTTCGCCAACTCGGCCTACGCCCGGGTGTTGTTCAACACCTTTTCGGTGGCCGGGCTGGTGACGTTGTTCAGCTTGCTATTGGGCTTCCCGCTGGCCTGGGCCATTACCCTGGTGCCCCGTGGCTGGGGCCGCTGGATGCTGAATATCGTGCTGCTGTCGATGTGGACCAGCCTGCTCGCCCGCACCTATTCCTGGCTGGTGCTGTTGCAAGCCTCCGGCGTGGTGAACAAGGCGTTGATGGCCCTGGGCATCATCGACCAGCCGCTGGAGATGGTGCACAACCTCACCGGCGTGGTGATCGGCATGAGCTACATCATGATCCCGTTCATCGTCTTGCCATTGCAGGCGACCATGCAGGCCATCGACCCGATGATCCTGCAGGCCGGTTCTATCTGCGGTGCCAGTCCCTGGACCAACTTCTTCCGGGTGTTCCTGCCGCTGTGCCGGCCGGGGCTGTTTTCCGGCGGCTTGATGGTGTTCGTGATGTCCCTCGGTTACTACGTGACCCCGGCGCTGCTGGGCGGTGCGCAGAACATGATGCTGCCTGAATTCATCATCCAGCAGGTGCAGTCATTCCTCAATTGGGGCCTGGCGAGCGCCGGCGCCGCGTTGTTGGTGGCGATCACGCTGGTGCTGTTCTACTTCTACCTGAAGCTCCAACCGGAATCCCCGGTGGGCGCCAGCAACGCGAGGTAAGCCGTCATGCTCCTGACCCCCAATGCCATGAGCCGGCGCATGCGGTTCGGCCTGTATTTCACCACGGGCCTGATCGCGCTGTTCCTGCTGCTGCCCATCGTCTTCATCGTGCTGTTGTCGTTCGGCTCATCCCAATGGCTGGTGTTCCCGCCGCCGGGCTGGACGTTCAAATGGTACGGCCAGTTCTTTTCCAATCCCGACTGGATGAGCGCGGCGCTGACCAGCCTCAAGGTCGCTGTGCTGACCACCGTCTGCGCCGTGGCGCTGGGGTTGCCGACGGCATTTGCCCTGGTACGCGGGCGCTTCCCGGGCCGGGAAATGCTCTACGGTCTGTTCACCCTGCCGATGATCGTGCCGCTGGTGATCATCGCCGTGGCGGTGTACGCGCTGTTTCTCAAGCTCGGCTACACCGGGACGATGTTCGCGTTCGTGGTCAGCCACGTCATCGTCGCGCTGCCGTTCACCATCATTTCGATCATCAACTCGCTCAAGCTGTTCGATCAGTCCATCGAGGATGCGGCGGTGATCTGCGGTGCCTCGCGCCTGCAGGCGGTGTTCAAGGTGACCTTCCCGGCGATTCGCCCGGGCATGGTCGCCGGCGCCCTGTTCGCGTTCCTGGTGTCGTGGGATGAAGTGGTGCTGAGCGTGATGATGGCCAGCCCGACCCTGCAAACCTTGCCGGTAAAAATGTGGACCACCCTGCGCCAGGACCTGACGCCTGTGATCGCCGTCGCCTCGACGCTGCTGATCGGCCTCTCGGTGTTGGTGATGGTGATTGCCGCCGCTCTGCGCCGGCGCAACGAAATCAGCGCCTGAGCGCCTAGGAGAACACGATGAGTGCCGTCAAAGACCCTGCACAACAGAACAACAAGACCCTGGTCAGTCTGCGCAACCTGAACAAGCACTACGGCGACTTTGCCGCCGTGGACGATATTTCCCTGGAGATCCAGGACGGTGAATTCCTGACCTTCCTCGGCTCCAGCGGCTCGGGCAAGAGCACCACGCTGTCAATGCTGGCAGGGTTCGAAACCCCCAGCAGCGGCGAAATCCTGGTGGAAGGCAAATCCCTGGTCAACGTACCGCCGCACAAGCGCGACATTGGCATGGTGTTCCAGCGTTACTCGCTGTTCCCGCACCTGTCGGTGCGCGACAACATCGCCTTCCCGTTGGCGATCCGCAAACTGGCGACCGCTGAACGTGAGCGCCGGGTCGATGCCATGCTCAAGCTGGTGCAGTTGGGCGAGTTCGCCCATCGCCGCCCTTCGCAACTGTCCGGCGGTCAGCAGCAGCGCGTGGCGATTGCTCGGGCGCTGGTCTACGAGCCGCGCATCCTGCTGATGGACGAACCCCTCGGCGCCCTGGACAAGAAACTCCGTGAGGACTTGCAGGACGAACTGCGCCAATTGCACCGGCGCCTGGGCATCACCATTGTCTACGTGACCCACGACCAGGAAGAAGCCATGCGCCTGTCCCAGCGCATCGCGATTTTCAGCCACGGCAAGATCGTCGGGCTGGGCAGCGGCTACGACCTCTACCAGAACCCGCCGAATGCCTTCGTCGCATCGTTCCTGGGCAATTCAAATTTCTTCAAGCTCAAGGCCCAGGGCAACGCGGCAGCGTCGTTCGAAGGGCAGTCGCTGTCGATCCGACTGACCGCCGGGCTGCAAACCGACCAGGACGTGTTGCTCATGGTACGTCCGGAAAAAGCCTTGGCCCTGAGCGTGGAACAAGCGGCACAGGAACCCTTGCCGGCCGGCTGGAATGAAGTCGCCGCCAAGGTCGTGGAAGTGCTGTTTCTCGGTGAGAGCCAGACCTGCAGCGTCGTCACGCCTGGCGGCACTTCCTTGACCGTCAAGGCACTTTCCGCCGCCGGCATGCCGCTCAAGGCCGGCGATCCGGTGCGCGTGCGCTGGGCCACGGCCGATGCCTGCGTCTACACACAATGGGCTGAGAGTGACCTGAACAAGGCCGCCGGCGCTCACTGATGAATACTGCGTCATAACCGCTTGAGTGCGAGGACTGCGAAATGATCGATGCCAACGTTTACAAACAAGTCATGGGCTCGTTCCCGTCCGGCGTGACGGTGATTACCACCCTGGACGATGACGGGCAAATCGTCGGCCTCACCGCCAGCGCTTTCAGTTCATTGTCGATGGACCCGGCCCTGGTGCTGTTCTGCCCCAACTACAGCTCAGATTCCTATCCGGTGTTGATCAAGAACAAACGCTTCGCCATCCACCTGCTCTCCGGCGGGCAACAGAGCGAAGCCTACGCCTTCGCCCGCAAAGGCAAGGACAAGGCCCAAGGCATCGAGTGGACCCTGAGCGAGCTGGGCAACCCGTTGCTGAGCAACGCCACCGCCATCATCGAATGCGAACTGTGGCGTGAATACGAAGGCGGCGACCACGCCATCATGGTCGGCGCCGTGAAGAACCTGATCGTGCCACAGCACACACCGGGGCCGCTGGTTTATTGCCACGGCAAGATGGGCGCCCTGCCCGTCCTCGCCTGAACCGATCGTCAACAACAAGAGATAGCGCCATGAAATTTTCCCTGTTCGTACACATGGAGCGCTGGGACGAAAGCGTCAGCCATCGCCAGTTGTTCGAGGACCTGAGCGAGCTGACCTTGTTGGCCGAGGCCGGCGGTTTCAGCACCGTGTGGATCGGCGAACACCACGCCATGGAATACACCATTTCGCCAAGCCCGATGCCGTTGCTGGCGTACCTGGCCGGCAAGACCACCACCATCCACCTGGGCGCCGGCACCATCATCGCGCCGTTCTGGCACCCGTTGCGGGTAGCCGGTGAATGCGCGCTGCTGGACGTAATCAGCAACGGGCGCATGGAAGTCGGCCTGGCCCGTGGCGCCTATCAAGTGGAATTCGACCGCATGGCCGGTGGCATGCCGGCCTCCTCCGGTGGCCAGGCCCTGCGGGAAATGGTCCCGGTAGTGCGTGCCCTGTGGCAAGGCGACTACGCCCATGATGGCGATATCTGGAAATTCCCCACGTCCACCTGCGTGCCCAAGCCGATCCGCAAGCCGCACCCACCGATGTGGATCGCCGCCCGCGACCCGGACTCCCACAACTTCGCCGTCGCCAATGGCTGCAACGTGATGGTTACGCCGTTGATGAAAGGCGATGAAGAAGTCCTGGACCTGAAGAACAAGTTCCAGGCGGCCCTGGACAACAACCCTGACGTGCCACGTCCCCAGCTGATGGTGCTGCGCCACACCCACGTGCACGCCACCGATGATCCCGATGGCTGGAAAGTCGGCGCCAAGGCCATTTCGAAGTTCTATCGCACCTTCGACGCCTGGTTCGGCAACAAACAAGTGCCGGTCAATGGCTTCCTCGCGCCAAGCCCGGAAGAAAAGTTCGCCGAGCGCCCCGAGTTTCAACTGGAGAATATCCGCAAGAACACCATGATCGGCACACCGCAGGAAATCATCGCCCGGATCAAGTATTACCAGGAGCTCGGTGTGGATGAGTTCAGCTTCTGGTGCGATAACAGCTTGCCCCATGCAGAGAAGAAAAAATCCCTGGAGCTGTTTATCCAGCAGGTGGTGCCGGCGTTTCGGTGATCCCCTGGCCTTTGGGTAGGCCGTTGAAGTGCCATCGCGAGCAAGCTCGCTCCCACCGTGGATTTGTGGCGTATGCAACAGCTGTTTACGCCACCGTCCGTATTCGCGATGGCGGCCTGAAGCTGAAATAAAAAATGCCCGGCATTCTATAGCCGGGCATTTTTATTTATCCGCTGATCAGAACGTCACGCTGGCGCTCAGCTTGGCGGTACGCGGCTCACCGACATTGACTTGCAATTGGCTACCGGTGGAGGACGGGTAGTATTGCTTGTCGAACAGGTTGTCGACGTTCAGTTGCAGCGAGGTCTTGTGCCCCAGCACCGGCGATTCCCAACGCAGGAAGGCGTCGGCGACGGTGTAGCTGCTGAGCCAGAAATCGTTGGCGTTGTTGGCGGCGCGCTCGCCGACATAACGCGCGCCGGCGCCGGCATGCCAGGCGCCGAATTCGGCAGGCACGTTCAGGTGGTGGCTCAGGTACAGGCTGGCGGTGTGCTTGGGGGCATCGGCCAGGCGATGGCCTTCATTTTTTGGATCATCCAAAATCTCGGTATGGGTATAGGCGTAGGTGCCGATCAAGTCCCAACGTTCGGCCAGGCGTCCGGTGATGTCGAGTTCCAGGCCTTGGGAGCCGACTTTGCCGGCGGCTTCTGCCAGGGTCACGCCATTGACGGTGGAAGACGTCACGACATTTTTCTTCTCGATGTCGAAAAGCGCGACGTTGATATTCAAGCCCGGCAACGGGTCGTACTTGGCACCGAGTTCGTAGCTGCGTCCCTCTTCCGGCTTGAAGGTGCTGAGGTTGTCATCGACAGTATCGTTGGGCTTGAACGAACGGCTGTAGTTGCCATACAACGACAGCTCCTCGGTGGTCTTGTAGACCATGCCCAGGAATGGGACAAAGGCATCGCTATTGTCGTCGCGAACCGGCACCCTCTGGACTGACCCTTGCTGGCTGAATTGATCGTAGTGCTGATAGCGACCGCCAAAGACCAGGATCCAGCGATCGTCCAGATGCCAGTTGTCCTTCATGTATACCGAGCTGGAAGTCAGCTGGTTGCTCAGGTTGCTTTGGGTTGGGCTGATGACGCTGGGTTCCCCCAGACCGCCATAGACCGGTTCAGTGATGTCGAAGCCACCCCGTGCTACGCCACGGTAGGTCTTGCCACGGTATTGGTCCGACACCTGATTATCGACACCGATCAACAGGTCATGGCGCTGGCCGAACAGCTCCTGCTTACCCATGAAATCCCAACTCGCATATCGGGTTTCATCATCGTAATGAGCACCGTTAGCCGCCCGGCGCAGTGTGTTACCCGTCAATGAGTTGGGCTGCGCAATCGAAAGACTGTACCGGTCATTGTTCCAGCCATAAGTCACCCGGGTTTTCCACGCATCGCTCAGCTCATACTCGAACCGCGCGGTAGCCGTCTCGCGAATCCCTGTGCTCTTGGCCCACGGTTCATCGAGGCGCTTGTCATAGTCGATGTCCGCCGGATGACCGTTCTGGAACACCGTGCCACGGTCAAACGGGTTGGAATATTCGTTGTATTCATAGCTCAGGTTCAACGAAGCGCGCTCGCCAGTCCAGGCCAGGGACGGCGCCACGAGCGTGCTCTCGTTGACCCCGTAGTTGCGCCAGTAGTCTTCATGGCCGCGCTCGGCTATCAGGCGATAAGCCAGGCCGGTATCGCCCAGCGGCCCGGTGGTATCCAGGGCCATGGTGCCGCCGCCTTCGCTGTAGGCCGAGCCGCTCAGCGTGGTGCTCTGGGTGTATTCGGGCTTCTTGCTGATAACGTTGATCAGGCCACCGGGTTCCAGCGCGCCATACAGCATGGAGGCCGGGCCCTTGAGCACTTCGACCCGCTCGGTGGTGGCGCTGAAGTTGTGTCCCAGGTTCGAGCGCACGCCATCGCGCAGGATCGAGCCGTCGTCGTTGGTGCCGAAACCGCGCTTGATCAGCGAGTCCCGCGAGCCGCCCAAGGTGTTGCCCTGGCTGACGCCGCTGACGAACTTCATCGCGTCGCCCAGCGAGCGCACCTGATAATCGGCCAAGGTCTGCTGGGTCACCACATTGATCGATTGCGCTTCTTCCTTGATCGGAACATCGCTTTTGCTCGCCGTACTGGCTTGCGATGCGGTGTAGCCCTCGTCCTGAGTGATACGACTGCCCTGGATGTCCGTGGCCGGCAGCTCGAGCGTGCCCTGCGCCCACACTGGGCTTGTGATGAAACAGCAGGACAAGGTTGGCAGCACACACTTGATGAAAAGGTTGCGATTAGCGAGGGGGTGGAACGATTCAAGACGCTGCACTCATGAAAGGGACGTTAATGAGAGCGAATATACTTTGAGAATAATTCCCAGTAAATATTTTGTATCATTTACATAGCGCCACCAACCCTGTGGGAGCGGGCTTGCTCGCGAAGGCGTCAGGTCAGTAAATACAGATTGGGATGACACACCGCTTTCGCGAGCAAGCCCGCTACCCCAAAAGCCCAGCAAGAAAAATGATATCAAATAGCCCACATTTCTAAAGCTTTCGCCTCCGCGGTCGAATGTATGCCATTGAGTCAATTTTTCGCAGGAGCAGCGGCATGCAAACGTTAAAGGCCTTGTACGAGTCTATCGAGATGCAATTTTTCGATACACTCACTAAAAAGCTATCGAGCCTTTTCCTGTTGGTGCTGGTCAGCGGGTTGCTGTATTGGGTAGCCCTCAGTGCCCGCGCCGAGATCGTTTTGCAGTTGCATAACGCCCAGTTGGACAGCGCCTTGCTGGGCCAGATCGAAGGCCGGCTCGACAGCCTTACCCATGCCCTGCTGTTCGGCACATTGCTGACAATGGGCATGATCAGCTTCATGGTCTGGTACTTCCGCCACCTTATCGTGCGGCCTGTCACGGCGATGACCAAGGCCCTGGAGGAGATCGCGAACGGTGAAGGCGAC
Organism: Pseudomonas fluorescens Q2-87; assembly: GCF_000281895.1. Lineage (NCBI taxonomy): Bacteria > Pseudomonadati > Pseudomonadota > Gammaproteobacteria > Pseudomonadales > Pseudomonadaceae > Pseudomonas > Pseudomonas fluorescens. The sequence goes on from NZ_CM001558.1 coordinate 3,331,282, forward strand.
CTGTCCAAGGACCTGCCACTGGTGACTCACGACGAAATCCGCGTCCTGGCCGGCACCTGCAACCGGTTCCTGGCCAAGCAGCGGGAGATCATCAGTAACGTCCAGGCGTTGACCGTGCACATCGCCGTCGAATCGGCACGTTCGCTGAAAAACATCAGCGACTCCAGCGACAGCGCCACCCACCAGGCGCGTTTCGCCAAGGAAGTGATGGACCAGAGCAACACCGCCGTGGGCCGCATCGAAGAAGTCTCGCGCCAGACCCAGGGCATTTCCAGCACCACCGCCCAGAACCTGAGCATCGCCCGCGACTCCTACGCCGAGCTGCTGGAAGTGACCGGCAACATCAGCGAAATATCCAACAGCCTCGGTGAGTTCGCCACGCTGGTGGACGCCTTGAACCAGCGCTCGTCCAGCATCAAGTCGATTGTCGGGTTGATCCAGCAGATCTCTGCCCAGACCAACCTGCTGGCCCTCAATGCGGCCATCGAAGCCGCCCGGGCCGGCGAAAGTGGCCGTGGTTTTGCCGTGGTGGCCGACGAGGTACGCACGCTGGCGCAAAACGTCAGCCGGGCCACCGACGATATCTCCCGCAACATCGACGCCATGCTCCAGGAAGTCAGCTCCACCCACGAGCAAACCACGCAGATCAGCCACAGCGCCCGGGAAACCCAGAAAGTAGTGGAGCGCGCGTCGGGGCATTTCGAAAGCATGATCGTCGACTTCGAGTCCACCAACGGCAAGCTCGCCGACATCGCCGACCATATCCAGCAGTTTGCCGATACCAACACCGGGATCAACGAACGGGTCACGCAGATCCACGCCGACAGCCAGTCGATTGACCAGCGTATGCAGCATTCGGCGACGGCCACCCGTGATCTGTCCGGCGTGGCTGAGAAGGTCCAGACGCTACTGGGTCGCTTCGTGCTCGGCCACGGCAAGCTGGACGCCGCGATCACCCGGGCCAGCGAGTGCCGCAACACGTTGCAGGTACGCCTGGAAGAACTGCAAGGCGAAGGCCTCAATCTGTTCGATCAGAGTTACAAACTGATTCCCGGTACCGACCCCAAGCAGTACATGACCAGCTATACCGAACGCTTCGCCCAGGTCTGCCAGGAAGAATGCGACAAGCTCACCCGCAGCACACCGGGCGGCAAGGTTTCGTTCATCGTCGACACCAAGGGCTATTGCCCGGTGAACAACAGCTGGGTTTCGAAGCCGCCGACCGGGGACCGGGCCGTAGACCTGCCGGTATGCCGCAACAAGCGGATTTTCAACGACCCGATCGGCCTGCGCGCGGCGGGCAACGTCCAGCGCTTCCTGCTCCAGACCTACCTGCGCGACACCGGCGAAATCATGACCGAGATCGACGTACCGTTCTTCTTCGGCGGCCGTCACTGGGGGAACTTGCGAGTCGGGTTCGATGCGGCGGTGTTGTTGGCGGATTGACTGACCAAAAACCCTCGGTACACCCCAGATCTCAAGGCCACCCAAAACAACTGTGGGAGCGAGCTTGCTCGCGATGGCGGTGGGTCAGTCAACATCGAGGCGACTGATCTGACGCATTCGCGAGCAAGCCCGCTCCCACAAGGGTTCTGCGGTGTACGCCAATTTTGAGGCGCCCCAAAAAACCACTGTGGGAGCGGGCTTTCCCGCGAAGGCGGTCGGTCAGCCACATCAACGGCGACTGACCCGACGCCTTCGCGAGCAAGCCCGCTCCCACAGGAGGGGCTACATCAATTCAACAGCACTTGGGCCCGCCCTTGCCGCCATAACGGGCTTCCTGGCGTTCGCGGAAGAACGCCTCGTAGTCCATCATTGGCTTGTCCGGGTGCTTGGTTTGCATGTGCTCGACGTAGTTGTCGTAGTCGGGCATGCCGACCATCAGGCGGGCGGCCTGACCGAGGTATTTACCGAGGCGACTCAAGTCATTGAACATCGTTGCAATCCTCTATCAAGCGTCCGGCAGGGCCTGGAATGGGGCTTCTTTGTCCGTGCGCTCTTTCGTGCCCCAGGCGGCGATGCCGACCTTGAGCGCGTAGAACAGGACGCTGAACACCACGAACAGGAACAACACCGTCAGCGTTGCGTTGGTGTAGGCGTTGAACACCACGTGCTGCATCTGTTCGACGCTCTTGGCCGGGGCCAGGATCTGCCCGGCAGCCAGGGCGTCGTTGTATTTGCGCGCCAGGGCCAGGAAGCCGATCGCTGGGTTGGCGTCAAACAGCTTGATCAGGCCTGCGGTGGTGGTGCAGATCAGCAGCCAGGCCGCCGGCAGCAACGTGACCCAGACGTAGCGTTGGCGCTTCATCTTGATCAGCACCACGGTGGCGAGCATCAGGGCGATACCGGCCAGCATCTGGTTGGAGATGCCGAACAGCGGCCACAAGGTGTTGATGCCGCCCAGCGGATCGATCACGCCCTGGTACAGCAAATAGCCCCACAGCGCCACGCAACCGGCGGTGGCAATGAGGTTGGCCGGCCAGGATTCGGTGCGCTTGAGCGAAGGCACGAACGAGCCGAGCAGATCCTGGAGCATGAACCGCCCGGCACGGGTGCCGGCGTCCACGGCCGTGAGGATGAACAGCGCTTCGAACAGGATCGCGAAGTGGTACCAGAACGCCATGGTGTTCTCACCCGGCAACACCGAGTGCAGGATCTGCGCGATACCGACCGCCAGGGTCGGCGCACCGCCGGCACGGGCCAGGACGGTGGTTTCGCCGATGTCCTTGGCCACCGCTTGCAGCGCTTCAGGGGTGATTGCAAAACCCCAGCTGCTGACAGTCTGCGCCACAGCCACCACGTCACCGCCGACGATCGCCGCCGGGCTGTTCATGGCGAAGTACACGCCCGGCTCGATCACCGATGCAGCGACCATGGCCATGATCGCCACGAAGGACTCCATCAGCATGCCGCCGTAACCGATATAGCGGGCGTTGGTTTCGTTATCCAGCAACTTGGGTGTGGTGCCCGAGGAGATCAGCGCATGGAAGCCCGAGACCGCGCCGCAGGCAATGGTGATGAACAGGAACGGGAACAGACCGCCCTTCCACACCGGGCCGGTGCCGTCGGTGAACTGGGTCAGCGCCGGCATTTTCAGCTCGGGCATGGTGACCAGGATGCCGATCGCCAGGGCGACGATGGTGCCGATCTTGAGGAACGTCGACAGGTAGTCCCGCGGCGCCAGGATCAGCCACACCGGCAACACCGCTGCGACAAAACCGTAGCCGATCAGCATCCAGGTGATCTGGATCCCGGTGAACGAGAACGCCTTGGCCCAGACCGGATCGGCGGCAATCTGCCCGCCCAGCCAGATCGAGCCCAGCAGCAACAGCACGCCGATCAGCGAGATCTCACCGATGCGGCCCGGGCGGATGTAGCGCATGTAGACGCCCATGAACATCGCGATCGGGATGGTCGCCATCACCGTGAAGATGCCCCACGGACTCTCGGCCAGGGCCTTGACCACGATCAGCGCCAACACCGCAAGGATGATGATCATGATCAGGAAGCAGCCGAACAGCGCGATGGTGCCGGGGATGCGGCCCATTTCCTCGCGCACCATGTCGCCCAGGGAGCGACCGTTGCGGCGGGTGGACAGGAACAGGACCATGAAGTCCTGCACCGCACCGGCCAGCACCACGCCGGCGATCAGCCAGAGCGTGCCGGGCAGGTAGCCCATCTGCGCCGCCAGCACCGGCCCGACCAGCGGCCCCGCGCCAGCGATGGCCGCGAAGTGGTGGCCGAAAAGGATGTGTTTGTTGGTCGGGACGTAGTCCAGGCCATCGTTGTTGAGCACGGCAGGCGTGGCCCGGCGCGCATCGAGTTGCATCACGTTGTTGGCGATGAAGAGGCTGTAGTAGCGGTAGGCGACCAGGTAGATGGCCACGGCTGCGACGACGATCCAGAGGGCGTTGATGGGTTCGCCGCGGCGCAAGGCCACGACACTCAACGCACAGGCTCCAAGAACAGCCACGGCAAACCAGGCGAGGTGTTTAACCAGACGGGTTGTCATTGCGTGTCTCCTGCCGATATCCAGTGGATTGCGGCGATTGTTTTTATAGTGTGCCCCGGCTATTCGGAGCGCAGCCAATATCGCCGCATGCCGTCAATAAATAAATCCGCAGTACTACGTATGGGTTACCTACGTAGTTCTACGTAGAAGCCAATATGTCTGTGGGAGCGGGCTTGTTCGCGAATACGGTGTGCCAGTCAACCAGGAAGCGACTGGAATATCGCATTCGCGAGCAAGCCCGCTCCCACAGGTTTGAAGCCTAATATCCGGTAGGGTTATTGAGCGTTGGAAGGTTTGGCATATGATGCGTCCCATCCACCTCCCACCGCCGGGCCCGGACAGGAGTACCGATGCTGCTCAAACACAAAATCGTCGCCCTCGGGATCTTGCCCCTGGTCCTGGCTATCGCAGTGATCTGCGCCCTGGTGATTTCGCTCAATCGCCAGTTGGGCGACCAGCAGGCGCAACTGATCGAAGACAGCATCCTGGCCAGCAAGCGCGCCGAACTGAAAAACTACGTTGAAATGGCCCAAAGCCTGATCGCCCCGCTGTACAACAACGGCCAGGGCGACGAGCGCGCGCAGCAGCAGGTATTGGAGGAGTTGCGCAAGCTCAGCTTCGGCATCAACGGCTATTTTTTCGTCTATGACCGCCAGGGTCGCAGCCTGATGCACGCACGCCAGTCGGAACTGGTGGGCCAATACCTCTGGGACATGAAGGATCCCCACGGACTGCCGGTGATCCAGGCGCTGCTCAAGAGTGCCGAGTCCGGCGAAGGGTTCCAGCGGTATGCCTGGAACAAACCCTCCTCCGGCCAGGTGACCGACAAGCTGGCCTACGTGGTCATGCTGGATCGATGGGGCTGGATGCTGGGCACCGGCATCTACCTGGAAGATGTCGAGCGCGCCACCCAGCAAGCCCGGGATGAAGTGGCCCAGGGCATCCACACCACCATGCAGGCCATCGCCGCCATCGCGCTGGTGGCGGTCCTGCTGGTATTCGCCGGCGGCATGACCCTCAACGTCAGCGAACATCGCCTGGCCGACAAAAAACTGCAACGCCTGAACCAGCGCATCGTCAGCTTGCAGGAAGAAGAACGTTCCAGGGTGTCTCGCGAGCTTCACGACGGCATCAGCCAACTGCTGGTATCGATAAAGTTCCAGTTCGAACTGGCCAGCCATGTCATCGAGAATGGCCAGGAAAACGGCTTGGGCATCCTGAAAAACGCCACCGATCGCCTTGGCGAAGCCATCGGCGAGATCCGCACCATTTCCCACGACTTGCGCTCATCCCTGCTCGATACCTTGGGACTGCCCGCAGCCATCGGCCAACTCGCCGCCGAATTCCAGCAACGCAGCGGACTCGAGGTGAGCTACAGAAGCAACGAATTCGATTGCCGCCTGGAGAATGGCGCGCCCGTCTCGCTGTTTCGTATTGCCCAGGAAGCCCTGACCAATATCGAACGTCACGCCGGGGCGAAAAGCGTCGGCATTACGCTCTTTGGCTCCGGCCAGTCCCTGCGACTGACAGTGGTGGATGATGGGATGGGGTTCAACGTGCCGCAGGTCGAACGCGGCCACGCGGGTATTGGCCTGCGCAATATCCGCGAACGGGTCGAGCATTTCGGCGGACGGCTTGAATTGACCTCGGCACCGGGACGCAGCGAACTGGACATCCTGTTACCCATGACAATGACGGCCAGTGAAAGCTGATGCGCCCCCACTCCAACAAGAGCCCCTACCGATGAACCTGCCTGCAGCGATCCGCGTCGCACTGGTCGACGATCATTCCCTGGTGCGCGATGGCATCAGGGCCCTTCTGTCTGTGATGCCCCGGCTGGAAGTGGTGGGCGAAGCCGAGAACGGCACCGAGGCGATCGAGATGGTCGGACGCTGCCAGCCCGATCTCCTGCTCATGGACATCAGTCTCAAGGACATGAACGGCCTCGAACTGACCCGGCTGCTGGGCAAGCAATACCCCAGCCTCAAGATCCTCATCCTGAGCATGTACGACAATTATGAATACGTGAGCGAGTCGGTGCGTTCCGGCGCCAGCGGCTACGTGCTCAAGAACGCCCCCTCGCGGGAAATCATCGCGGCCATCGAAGCGATCATCAGCGGCGGCACCTTCTACAGCGCCGAGATCGCCCAACGGCTCGCCACCGACCAGAACACGGACAACGAACTGACGCCACGCGAGAGCCAGGTCCTGTACAAAATGGTCCAGGGGCTGAACAACAAGGAAATGGCTCGTGAGCTGGACATCAGCGTACGCACCGTCGAAACCCACCGGCTGAGCATCCGCCGCAAGCTGAACATCGACAAGCCCGCCGCCTTGGTGAAATACGCAATCGATCACGGGATCATTTCGCGCTAATCCCGGCCAGTGTCAGCAAAATTGCGACCGCTTTGCAGCCAAGCGGGAGCAAGCTCCCTCGCCACAGGTTTATGCAAACTTCATCCAGCGTAGTAGCCAGGCAGCTCAAGATCGGCCAACAGACTCGGGCCGCTTGGCGTCCAGCCAAGCAAGGCACGGGTGTACTCGCTGGACACCGCCATGTTCGCCCCCGCCATGTGGGCAAACCAACCGAAATGCTCGCGCTCCCGGGATTCGACCGGTAATCCCAGGCCACGACCGATTGCCTGGGCAATGTTTTTGAACGGCACGGCCTCGTCGGCGACGGCGTGGTAGACCGACTGTGTCACGCCTTGCTCCAGCGCAAGCCGATAGACCCGAGCGGCATCCAACCGGTGCACGCCCGACCAGCAGTGGCCGCCATCTCCGAGATAGGCCGAGACGCCTGTCTCCCGGGCCAGGCGAATCAGGAGAGGAACGAACCCGTAGTCGCCGAGGCCATGGACCGAGGGCGCCAGCCGCACCGTCGCCACACGCACCCCACGCTCGGCCAGGTCCCGGGCGGCGGCTTCGGACTTACGGGGCGAGGCCGGGCTCACCACTTCCAGTTCACTCGCGCCCCGCGTCAACCCAAACAGGCCCGACGTCACCAGCAACGGCCGGTCGGAGCCTCGCAACGCATCGCCCAACGTTTCGATGGCGCGGCGATCTTGCTGGGCATTTTCGGTAAATCGGGAGAAGTCATGATTGAACGCCGTGTGAATCACCGCGTCCGCCGCCGAGGCTGCGTTGTGCAAAATATCGAGATCATCCAAAGTGCCTGGAATCACCTTCGCGCCTGTCGCAGCCAGTGGGGCGCCTTTTGCTTCGCATCGGGCCAGGCCGGTGACCCGATGCCCGGCGGCGATCAGATCCTGCGCCACGGACGCCCCAACCCAGCCCGTGGCACCGGTAACGAATACGTGCATATGCAACGCTCCTGTTGTGAAAATCGAGACTGAAATTTTCTATAACTCATCGAAGACTCAGGATTTGTATGGAACTTGTGCTTCCCGTCCTCTCAGCAGCATCAGGGCCACCCCGAAGGACAGCCCAACGGCAATGGCGCCGCCCAGATAAACCGCACCGATACCCCAGCCACTCGCCACCAAACCGGCCAACGGACTGGTGATGCCCAGGGAAATATCAAGAAACGCGACGTAGGCCCCCATGGCGAGACCGCGTGCCTGCGGTGGCGCACGCCGTACCGCTTCCACGCCGAAGCCGGGAAACGCCAGGGAATAACCGAAGCCGGTGAAAGCTGCGCCCAAATAAGCCATGGTCGCGGTGTCGGCGCTCCAGATCAGCAGCAACCCGACGGTTTCAATCAATACGCAGACCAGCGCGACGCGGGCGCCGCCAATCTTGTCTGGAAGGTGCCCGAAAAGCAGGCGCGCAGCGATGAAAGCCACACCGAACGCCGTAAACGCCAAGGAAGCGTTGCCCCAATCCCTGGCCGCGAACAATAAGGCAATGAACGCCATGAGGACGCCGAAGCCGACGCTGCAAAACGCCAAGCCCATGCCGGGAACCCATACAGCACCGAGCATCGTATAGAACGGTGTACGCCGGGTTGCCGTGGGGGCGACAGCGCGCACGCCCGCGACAATCGCCAAGGCCAGCAGCGGAACGAACATCGAGGCCATGGCGATGCCGGTGAACCCCCAAGCGCCGTTGAGCGCCACGCCGAGCGGAGCACCCAACGCGAAGGCTCCGTACATGGCGATGCCGTTCCAGGCCATGACCTTGCCGGCATGCTGCGCACCCACCAGGCCGATGCCCCACCCCAGCGCACCGGTGACAATGAGGCTTTCGCCAATTGCCAGCAGCACTCGACCGCCCGACAAGAGCCAGACCGACGTGACCGGCGCGGCAACGAACGCCAGGGAAAGCAGATAGACCAGCCCTGAAACCGCGGCTGTCACCAGCCCGCTCATGACCGCACGTTTACCACCGCGCATGTCGGAAAAATTGCCGGCCCAGGCCCGTGACAACAACGCTGCGGCAAACTGCGCACCGACCACCAGGCCGATGACCAGCGTGCCCATACCCAGCGCGTCATGCAGATGGAGGGGCAAGACAGGCAGCTGCATGCCGATCGTGAGGAAACCGATGAACACCGTCAGTGTGAGCGGCAACAGCTTGAGCGCCGGATTGGCCTCGCCGGCTGCCTGAGGCGCCGAAGAAGCGCCGAGATGAATATTGTCTTGTGTCATAACCCTACCCACGAAAAGGGACGCGAAGTGAAGTTGAATACTGTTTGTGGCGACGACTAGAATGCGATCAATTCGTCGCATTCAAGATACGAATAATCCGTCGCATTTCCTATTCGCATTCCCTACCGAGGTTCACGCCTGCATGTCCGAACGCTCAAGCCCGCAGATTTCCTCGCGCAAACAGCCGAAACAGGCACGCTCCACCGAGCTCGTCGCCGCCGTTCTGCAAGCAGCTGTTCAGGTTCTGGCGATCCAAGGGGCGACACGTTTCACGGTGGCCCGTGTTGCTGAACGGGCAGGCGTCAGCGTCGGCTCGGTGTATCAATACTTTCCGAACAAAGCCGCGATCCTGTTCCGCCTGCAAAGTGATGAATGGCGGCAAACCAGCGACATGCTGCGCGAGATTCTTGAAGACAACCTCAAGCCGCCCTTCGAGCGGCTGCGCGCCCTCGTGCGGGCGTTCATCCAGTCCGAATGTGACGAAGCCCAGATACGCGTCGCCCTCAACGACGCCGCCCCGCTCTACCGCGACGCCCCCGAACACCAGGCCGCGCGGATGTCGGTGCAACAGTCGGTGGACGCTTTCATGCTGCAAGCGTTGCCTGACGCCTCGGCACAGGCCCGGGCCCTGGCAGGTGACTTGGTCATCACCACCCTCAGTGCAGTGGGCAAGCGCTTTTCATCAGCGCCCCGCTCTCCAGTGGACATTGCCATCTACAGCGACGCCATGGCCGATATGTTCTGCGCCTACCTTGAAAGCCTGCAATGACGCCCCGTTGAGACGCTGTCTGCTGACCGTTCGTCAGCCATGCTCCAGTGACAGCCTGCCAACACTTTTACTACACTCCCTGCTCTTGTTTCCCTCCGCTACGAGACGTCCCATCACGATGAAAACCATAACAAGCTCGATGACGTTCTGTGGCCTGTTGGCGCTCTCTTGCGGCGCCTTGGCCGAGCCGACACCTTCGCGGCTGGACCAGGTCCTGCAACGCGGCGAACTGCAGGTCTGTACCACCGGCGACTACAAGCCCTACACCTACAAGGCCGAAACGGGCGAATACGAAGGCATCGACATCGACATGGCCCGCTCGCTGGCTGCCAGCCTGGGCGTCAAGGTGCAATGGGTGCAGACCACCTGGAAAACCCTGATGCCGGACTTGCTGGCGGGCAAGTGCGACATTGGCATGGGTGGGATTTCCGTGACGCTGGAGCGCCAGAAGAAAGCATTTTTCAGCAATACGCTGGATGTGGATGGCAAGATTCCGCTGGTACGTTGCGAAGACCAGCCGCGCTACCAGACCATCGAGCAGATCAACCAGCCTTCGGTGCGTCTGGTGGAACCGGCCGGTGGGACCAACGAGGCCTTTGTCCGGGCGTTCCTGCCCAAGGGTCAGCTCAATTTCCATGACAACGTGACCATCTTCCAAGAGCTGCTGGACAAGAAGGCCGACGTGATGATCACCGATGCGTCGGAAGCGCTCTACCAGCAAAAACTCAAGCCCGGCCTGTGCGCCGTCAACCCGACCCATTACCTGCAATATGGCGAGAAGGCCTACCTGCTGCCGCGGGACGACACCACCTGGAAGATGTACGTCGACCAATGGCTGCACCTGAGCAAGGCGAATGGCAGCTACCAGAAAGTCATTGGGCAGTGGCTGGCGGTGCCGGGCGCTCAGTGACTGCTACTGGCAGTCCCTGTGGGAGCGGGCTTGCTCGCGAATGCATCGGCACATTCAGCACTACTGCAAGCTGATCCGGCGCTTTCGCGAGCAAGCCCGCTCCCACAGGGGCAAGTCCGCTCAATGACTGAGCGTCATGGGTTCAACTCACTGCGCCGCCCGCACCTTGGCGATCTCGGCGTACATCATTTTCACCAACTCGCCATCCAGGGATTTGGCGAACTTGTCGATGACCGGTTGCACGCGTTCGCGCAAGCGATCTTTCTCGGTCGGGGAGATTTCATTCACGGTCATTGCACCGGCCAAAGTGGCCTTGGCCTTGTCCATCCCCGCCGCGGTCACTTCACGCTGGAACTTCTGCGCCTCAACTGCCGCGGAGCGAATCATTGCCTTCTCATCCTCATTGAGGCGACTCCAGGTCTTCTGGCTGATGATCAAGGACTGCGGATTAAAAATGTGGCCCGTGACTGAAAGGTACTTCTGCACCTCGTAGAACTTGTTGCCTTCGATCACCGTGAACGGGTTTTCCTGACCGTCGATGGTGTGCTGTTCCAGGCCCGTATAGACCTCGGGAAACGCCATTGGCACGGGGTTGGCCCCCAGGGCAGAGAAGGTTTCCAGGTAGATCGGCGACTGGATGACGCGAATCTTCAAGCCCTGCATGTCTTCAAGCTTGGTCACTGGGTGTTTGCTGTTGGTCAGGTTACGAAAACCCAGGTCCCAATAGCCCAGCCCGACCAGGCCCTTGCTGTCCAACTGCGCCGCCAGCTTCTGCCCGACCGGGCCATCGATTACCGCATGGGCTTCCTCGACGTTGTTGAACAGAAAGGGGAAGTCGAGCATCGCATAATCCGGCGCCTGGGCGGCCAGGATGCCGGAGTTGAGCACGGTGATGTCCAGTGTTCCGCCCTGCAACGCCGACACCGTTTGCACGTCTCCCCCCAGCGTACCGCCAGGGAACAGCCGGACCTTGATCTTGCCACCGCTCTTTTCGCTGAGCAGGTCGGCGAACTTCTGTGCGCCCTGCCCTTGTGGATGCTCCTTGACGTTCTGGAACGCGAATCGCAGGGTGCGCTCGCGGATTTCATCGGCGTGGCTGGCCACGCTGCCCAGCAGCAGTCCCGTTGCACACGCCCCGGTCAACAGGGTTTTCATCAGTTTTCTCATGTCACTCTCCGGTCATTATTATTTTAGAGATCGAGCTGCCAAGGCCTGCACCCGCATCAGCCGGTGAAGAACTTCAACGGGCCCAGGACTAGTTGCGGGAACAACACCAACAGGAACAGCACCACAAACTGCGCGAACATGAACGGCCACACGCCACGGACAATTTCCTCGAAGTCCAGCTTCGCCACCCCGCACACCACGTTGAGCACCGTGCCCACCGGTGGCGTGATCAGGCCGATGGCCGTGTTGATCAGGAACAGCACGCCGAAGTACACCGGGTCGATCCCCGCCTGGATAACGGCAGGCATCAACACCGGAGTGAGGATGAGGATCGTCGGGGTCATGTCCATCACCGTCCCCACCAGGATGATCAGCACCATCATCACCAGCAGCAGGATGGTCGGGTTGTCCATGAACGGAGCCAGCAGCTCCGCCAACTGGCCCGGCAGATCGGCGATGGTCACCAGCCACGATGAAACCATGGCCGCCGCCACCAGCAGCATCACCACCGAGGTGGTCCGGGCCGAGGACAGGATCACTTCGTACAGCTGGCTGACTTTCATTTCCCGGTAGATCACCAGGGATACGAACAGCGAATAGACCGCCGCGACCACGGCGGCTTCCGTGGGGGTGAAGATGCCGAACTTGAGGCCCAGGATAATGATCAATGGCAGGCCCATCGCCCAACTGCCGTCGAGCAACGTGCGCAACACTTCGGCACGGGAGCGCTTGGGCGGCGTCTCGACGTTCTCGCTGCGCGAGATGTACCACCAGGCAACGGCCAGCGAAGCCCCGAGCATCAGCCCGGGCACGATACCGGCCAGGAACAGCTTGGAAATCGACACGCCGGACGCCACGCCAAACACAATGAAACCGATGCTCGGCGGGATCACCGGGGCAATGATGCTCCCAGCCGCGATCAGGCCTGCCGAACGCCCTCGATGGTGCCCCGCCAGTACCATCATCGGCACCAGCAGCGCCGCCAGCGCCGCCGCATCGGCCACGGCCGAGCCGGAGAGCGACGCCAAAAGGCAGGACGCGATGATTGCCACGTAACCCAGACCACCGCGCTTGTGTCCCACCAGCGCCATGGCAATGTTGACGATGCGCTTGGACAGGCCGCCGACATTCATGATCTCACCGGCGAGCATGAAGAACGGTACCGCCATCAGCGGGAAACTGTCCGCGCCGTTAAGCAGGTTCTGGGCAATGATCTGTGCGTCGAACAGATCCAGATAGAACATCAAGGCCACGCTGACCGCCAGCAAGGCAAATGCGATCGGCATCCCTATCGCCATGCTGCCCATCAAGGACCCGAGAAAAATAACCAACGTCATGGGCGGGTACTCTTGATGGAGTCGTGCGTGATCAGTTCGGCGTCGTTGTCCTTGACCATCACCAGTTCGTCATTCCCAAGCTTGCCAAACAACGCCAGGTAGAGCTCGTAGAGCAAGATCAGCGCGGCGCTAGCGCCGAACACCAGGCCGGCGCCGTAGAACAGTGCCATCGATAATCCTGACGCCGGGGCGACCACATCCAGGTTGATCACGGCCTGCTGCCAACTGCCGCTGAAGATCAGCCAGCAGATGTACAACATCAGCAAGTGCCCGATGACCAAGCAGATGCGCTTGCCAGCCGGCGGCAAGCGCTTGACCAGGCTGTCCATGCCCAGGTGCGCACGGTCCTTGAGAGCCACCAGGGCACCGAGGAAGATCATCCAGACGAAGAACCAGCGCGACAGCTCCTCCGAAACGCTGATGCCGGAATTGAAGGCATAGCGCAGCACCACGTTGCCAAACACCAGCACGATCATCGCGACCATGCACAACACGATCAGCAGCTTCAGCAACTTGAAATACAGATCGACGACTTTTGTCATCTCAAACCTCCGGGCCTTGTCGAGCGCCGGCACTCGCCGGCGCGATAAGCGCTCAACAATGTGGGCAGTTATCGGATCGAACCAGAGGGATATGAAGAAAGCCCAAGATGGGTGCAGCGGCTCAAGGACGGGGCATGGGGTGCTTGCGGACGGGTACGCATAGGTATTCCTCTATTTTTTATTATGGTCCTGGCCATATGAGGCAAGGCAGATTGCCTGCCAAAATGTACGATCCGGTTAGTTTGGTCAATAACCCAGACAGGTGCGCGGCACAAAACGGGCGATTATCGGTCGGGATTCGCGAACAGTTTTTCCGCGCCTCACTGTTTCGATGCGCACTGAACGGAATGTCTGAGATAACTTTCTTGCTGTACTAAACGACTCCGCCTGACTAACCGGCGAACATCGCATTAGCCCGTTGATTTAGTATAAAAACTCAAAATAAAGTGAACTTTCCACCCGATCTCGAACTGCACTTTCAACTAACCAGACCTGTAACTTAACGCTCATCACGACGACTTACAGGCGTCATTCCAATGACACACCACCCGCTGAAGACGCAGTTAATTGGGCGCCAAAAAACCACGACTCCGATTGAGTTAACCAATCCGGTCTAAACAAACGGCACCAAGATCAAAAAAATACTTATATATCAAAGAGTAAGATAAATCTCATCCACTCACACAAAACGCATCTCCCGCTCACCTAGAAACCCTCTAAAAATTTATTAATAAACTTCGCATACATAAACCTTTGCGCCCGTGACCTTTGATGTTATTAATCTGCCCAGCCGAATTGCAAGATGCCACTACGTCACTTCCTGTGTACGTCAAACCGCTGTCTGACAACGGGCTACTTAACTTAAATCGCTAGTTCGCTCGAACGCCCCAGCGCGCTCGGGCGGGCTGTTGTGCGGCGCAGCAAACTGCGCGAGGAAGGGCGTCATCGCAACTAACGACTCACCAATCAAGATCCTCTCGATCTTCGGTACCCGTCCGGAAGCCATCAAGATGGCGCCCTTGGTCAAGGCTCTCGCCGCCGAACCTGGCATTGAGTCGCTGATCTGCGTCACCGGCCAGCATCAAAGCATGCTCAAGCAGGTGCTGGACCTGTTCGATCTCAAGGCCGATTTCACCCTCGACGTAATGACGCCGCAGCAGACGCTCAATTCGCTGACCGCCGCGTTGTACGCTGCCATCGACCCGGTGCTGGAACAGACTCGGCCGGATCGCGTGCTGGTCCACGGCGACACCACTTCAGCCATGGTGGCTTCGATGGCAGCGTTCCATCGACGTATCGCCGTAGGCCATGTGGAAGCCGGGTTGCGCACCGGAGACATCTATAGCCCCTGGCCGGAAGAAATGAACCGCCGGTGCATCGATCTCAGTGCGGACCTGCTGTTTGCGCCCACTGGACAGTCTCGCGACAACCTGCTGGGCGAACGCCCGCAAGGCCGTTGCCTGGTGACGGGCAATACCGTGATCGACGCACTGCAACTGACTGCCCGGCGCATTGATGAGGACGCACAGCTGCGTGGCGAACTGGATCAACAATTCCCGTTCCTGCAAACCACACGCAAGTTGCTGCTGGTGACCGGCCACCGCCGGGAGAACTTCGGCGAGGGTTTTCTGGACATCTGCAAGGCCTTGCGTCACCTGGCCCAGCGGCCGGATATCCAGATCGTCTATCCCGTGCACCTCAATCCCAATGTATTGGGCCCGGTGACTGAACAACTCGGCGACTTGCCCAACGTGCACTTGATCAAGCCGCTGGATTACCTGGCGTTCGTGCGCCTGATGCAACACGCCCATGTCATCCTCACCGACTCCGGCGGCGTGCAGGAAGAAGCACCGTCCCTGGGCAAGCCGGTACTGGTGATGCGCGACGTTACCGAACGCCCTGAAGCGGTTGCGGCGGGCACAGTGCGCCTGGTCGGTACTTCGCCGACATCGATCATCGCCGGCGTGGATGCGTTGTTTGACGATGGCCACTTATGGCGCCGGGCCTCACAGGCGGTCAACCCCTATGGCGACGGCAAGGCCAGCCAGCGCATCGTCGATACCCTGATGGGGCGCTCGGTCGAGGACTTCGTCGTGGCCCCGCCGCACTCACAACAACAGCCGGTGCATCCATCGCTGTCCGAACCCCGCGAGTTGCTCGCCGATTTCAACTGACCACTGTTATTCCTCTTATCAGATCGAGATTTGCCCGAATGAAGCCTTCCGTTGCCATCCCTACGGGTGCGTTCAGCGCCCTTGCTTGTGGCTTGAGCCTGCTCGCGCTCATGCCGACCTTTGCCTTGGCCGCGGATAGCCCGCTCACCCAGGCGATTCATCGACTCAACGCCGATACCCGCCAGGAGCGTGAAATTCGCTTGAGCGACCTGGGCATCACGGCGCCGATTATCTTGAGTGCCAGCGACGCCCGCCGCGAACTCTACCTGCCGGTGCCCGCCGGCATTGCCCTCGATGACGCGACGCTGCAACTGGATGCCAATTACCTCAATGGCGAAGGGGGCCGCAACACCCTGCTGTTATCGCTCGATGGCTATCCAGTGCGTGCCGAAGGGCTTGGCGAAGCACAAGGCGATGCCAGCGCCACCCTTGGCGTCGACAAAGCTGCGCGCGACAACGGCCTGGTGCGCCTGGGCATTGCCTGGTCCTCAGTGGTGCCCCGGCCTCTGTGCGAAGACGATCATGTCATCGGCAATGTGTTGCGCATCCAACCCGACACCCGGCTGAACTACAGCTACGACGCCAGCCAGCTGCAAGACGTCGGCGCTGCCTGGGCGGCCCTGCCCGGTGAGCCCGGCATCCTCGTCGCACCAGGCTCGCTGTCCGCCGCCAGCTACGATTCCGCCTGGCGCCTGGGCGTGGCATTGGAGCGCATCGGCAAACACAGCCGTATCCTGCCCTTCCCTGCCGTGCAGGACAGTGTGGACCTGAGCGGCCTGCGCATCCCGGCGGAGCTGTTGGGCATTCCGGCCTTCGCCAGCCTCAACGGCAAAGGCCCGCACACCTTGGCCAACCCGGCCGAAATCGGTGCGCTGCTGGTACTGGGCCAGACCCCGAACGTACAGGCCGACCTGGCGATCAACGACCCGCAATTGCTCAAGGCAATAAACCAATCCCTCGACGCCTTGCAAAGCCAGGTCCAAGGCCTCGACGCGCCAGCAGCCAGCGCATTGATCCAATGGCGTGAGCAGCACGTCAACGCAGCGCTGGCGAGCGTCGGCACCGACAATGTACGCCTGGCGCTGCTGGGCACTCGCCCGGTCCTGATGATCGCCCCGGACGCCACCGGCAAGGCCTTGTCCCTGCTCGGTTCGGCGTGGGGCAAGCTGGCGCGCAGTCGCCAATTGACCGTGAGCGAAGCGCAAACGCCGTTGAGCGATGATGGTCGCGTGGCCCTGTCGCGACTGGGCGGCGCCCCGGGTAATTTCGACGTGGCATCGCGGTTCGACTGGAGCACTTCGTTCCCCCTGGGCAGCGTCGCTTATGACGGTCGCATGCCCGTCACGGCCGTAGTGGACGTTTCCGCAGCGCCCGGCGCTTCCGATACAGCACCGGTGGCCTCGCTGTTTTTCAACGACTTCCTGATCGGTGCGCAGCAACTGACCACCGATGGT
This sequence comes from Pseudomonas fluorescens Q2-87, assembly GCF_000281895.1. Lineage (NCBI taxonomy): Bacteria > Pseudomonadati > Pseudomonadota > Gammaproteobacteria > Pseudomonadales > Pseudomonadaceae > Pseudomonas > Pseudomonas fluorescens. The sequence continues at coordinate 3,348,257 of NZ_CM001558.1, forward strand.
CAATCACAGCGCATCCAGGCTCATATCCCGCGCTACGCCTTGGGCTCGAAAAACACCTTGCGCGTATCGTTCCAGCGCCAGCCGGTCAGCGACCGCTGCCTGGAAACACCGCAAGCCTTCCCAGTGTCGGTGCTGCCGACCAGCCATATCGTGCTGGAAAAAACCTCGCTGGACGATGACTTCTCCGGCATTTCCGCACGCTTCGCCGTGGACAGCCAGATCCTGGTTCCCCAGGCGTACCTCGACCACCCGGCCACTAGCCTGGCGCGGGTCATCTCGGTGGCCGATACCAGCGGCGTATCGCCGCTGCGCGCGCAGCTCAAAGTCAGCGCCGATCCGAAAGCCGCCGCCAGTCCGGACAAAGCCTTCCTGGCGTTCGAGGTGCCGCTCAAGGACAGCAAGGAATCGGTCCAGGTCGATGAACAGGGCCGCCTGCGTATCAATCACAAGGACCAACTGCTGTTGGATGTACAGCCCCTCAACCAATTGGCTTCGCTGCAAGTGGTACAGACCGAAGGCCAGCACGGCCTGGTCTACCGAGCCCTGGGCAATCAACCGCCAAGCCTGGCCAAGCCGATTGTGCTGACCCGTGGTGACGTGGCGATCCTCGGCGATAACGGCGCCGTGGCGATCTTAGATACCCAGGACCCAAGCGGCAGCCTGTTGATCGGCCGCGAGGAGCCCAAGGGGTTGGATGCCTGGCGTAAACCTTCGCTGCTCTGGTTGATCCCGGGCGGCATTATCGTGTTCCTCCTCTTGTTGCTGGCAGGCCGTCGCGCCCGTCGCAATCGCCAGTAACGGTACCCTTCGATGACGTCGCTTTATTGGCCCTATTGGTTGGCCCATTACTACAATTACCTGGAGATCGCGACCATTGTGGTCGCGGTACTGATCCTGATCTCCAGCCTGGACGACCTGATCATCGACGTGTGGTACTGGTCTCGTCGTCTGTACCGCAAGTTCACCGTGGACCGCAAATATCGGCCATTGACTGCCGAGCAATTGTTGGCCCGGGACGAACAGCCCCTGGCGATCATGGTGCCGGCCTGGCTGGAATACGACGTCATCGCGCCGATGATTGAAAACATGGTGTCGACGCTCGACTATCAGAACTATGTGGTCTTTGTCGGCACCTATATCAACGACCAGCGCACCATCGACGAAGTCGAGCGGATGCGTCGGCGCTACAAACAGCTGCATCGGGTGGAAGTGCCCCATGCCGGGCCGACCTGCAAGGCCGACTGCCTGAACTGGGTGATACAGGCGATTTTCCTGCATGAAAAAATCCATGGCATGACCTTCGCCGGCGTCGTTTTGCATGACAGCGAGGACGTGCTGCATCCGCTGGAACTGCGCCTGTTCAATTACTTGTTGCCGCGCAAGGACATGATCCAGTTGCCGGTGGTCTCGCTGGAGCGCAACTGGTACGAATGGGTCGCGGGCGTTTACATGGACGAGTTTGCCGAATGGCACGGCAAGGACCTGGTGGTACGTGAAAGCATGACCGATACCGTGCCCTCGGCCGGCGTCGGCACCTGTTTTTCCCATCGTGCCTTGCGAGTGCTGGCCGGTGAAACCGAAAACCAGCCGTTCAACACCGATAGCCTCACCGAAGACTACGACGTCGGTGCGCGACTGGCCAAGGTGGGCATGAACGCCATCTTCGTCCGTTTCCCAGTGCAGTTCCGGGTGCTGCGCAAATCCTGGTTCCGCAAACCCTACGAATCGACCTTGACCATGCCACTGTGCGTGCGCGAGTTCTTTCCGGACACGTTCCGCACCGCCTTTCGACAAAAGGCCCGCTGGACCCTGGGCATTGGCTTGCAAGGTTGGGAACAGATGGGCTGGAACGGCTCGCTGGCCAACCGATACCTGCTGTTTCGCGACCGCAAGGGTGTGGTGACAGCGTTCGTGAGCATTATTGCCTACGTCATTCTGGTGCAACTGCTGGGCTTGATCATCCTGCGCAACAGCGGCTTGTGGGATGTCACGTTCCCAACGCCTTTCGAAAACAATGGCCTGATCAAATACCTGCTGCTGGCCAACGGCGTGGCCCTGGTCTGGCGGATCGTGCATCGCTATTACTTCACCACCGTGCTGTACGGTTGGCAGCATGGTTTGCTGTCCATGCCGCGCATGCTGGTGGGCAACTTCGTGAATTTCATGGCCGCCTCCCGGGCCTGGCGCATGTTCCTGGTGGGCAAGGTGATGAATCGCAAGTTGGTCTGGGACAAGACCATGCACGACTTCCCATCCACGGACCTGGTCGCCATCGCGCCACGTCGCCTGGGTAGCGTGTTGCTGTCCTGGCAGGCGATCACGGACACGGCCCTGCAAAGCGCGCTCGACGAACAGCAGTCGCGCAACGTTCCGCTTGGGCGAATCCTGCTTAATAACGGTTGGCTGGACGATGAAACCCTGGCCGAAGCCATCGCGTTCCAGAATGACCTGCCACGGGTCTTTGAAGTCGCAAAGAAAGCCACTGCCTCGAAGTCGTCGTTGAGCGCCGAGTTTGCCCTGCGCTGGCGCGTCGTGTCCTTGGGCCTCAATGGCGAAGGTCGCGAACAGATTGCCGTCGCCAACCCCTTGCCCGATGAAGGCCTGCAACAGATCAGTGCCGCACTGGGCAGCGAACCGGTGCAACTGATCGCCCGGGAAAGCGAGATTCTCGCGCTGTTGCGCAAAGTGCCTGAAAGCAACGGCCACTCCGTGCCAGATGCGCGGGCGCCGCTGCTGGGCGACCTGCTGATCGAAATGGGGTTGCTCGACCGCGAGGAATTCAGCCGCGTGATGCTCCAGTATCGACCCCAGCACCATGGCCGGATCGGCGATTACCTGGTCGACAGCGGTGTGCTGCCACGCGCGACAATCGAACAGGCGGTGGCCCGTCAGCACAATCTCTACCCAACGGAGCTCCCGGCATGAATCGCCCCTTCCTGACCCTCCTGGCCACGGGGCTGAGTCTGGTATCTACGCTTGCCCTCGCCGAGACGCTGCCACTGCCTTTATCCGGCCCGGCCTACACCGCCGCCAACGAAGCCTACAGCGCCTACGAACGCAAGGACTACGACCTGGCCATCACCAAGGCACGCGAAGCCCTGCGCCAGCGGGCTGATATGACACGCCTGAACACGCTGATTGAATTGGCCGAACGGGACAAGAAACTGCGCGACCAGCCCCAGGCCGCCGCGTCATCGCGTGCCGCCCCTCCTGCACCAGGCTTCGTCGCTGCGTCCCAGGGGTTCAAGGCCTATGATCGCGAGCAATTCGGCCTGGCCGCGCAGTCGGCCCGCAAGGCCATCGCCCAGGCGCCCCGCCGTCGCGAGTATCGATTGCTGCTGATCGATTCGCTGCAGCGCCAGCAACAGCTGGCAGAGGCTGACCGGGCCACCACCGATGCACTGAGGACTTTCGCCAACGACAATACGCTGCTGATGCGTCGCAAAGCGATCCGCCGTCAACTAGCGGTGCCGGTGGCAACCCAGGGCTACCGGGCCCTGGACCAGGGCAATGCGGCGATGGCCGTGGACCAGGCCCGTAAAGCCGTGGCCTGGGCGCCGGAAGTTTCCGCCAACCAACAACTGCTCATCAGCGCCTTGCTCGCGGCCAAGGATTATCTTGGCGCCGAACAGGCCGCTACAAACGTGCTGGCGCTGGACGACAGCAAGACCGCGCCATGGGTCCTGCGCAGCTATGCACGCGAGCGCCAGGGCAAGGCACAGCCGGCCCAGGCCGACCTGAACCGTGCCCTGGCCCTGCCCGGCCTTACGGACGGCGAGCGCCGTGACCTGCGCCTCTTTGCCGTCGACGCTACTTTGGCCCGAGGCGAACCTCAACAAGCGTTGGCTCAATTGCAGGCTTTGGGTGATGACGGCAGTGACGAAGTGACCCGTCGACGCACCGCTGCCCGCATGGCGCTGCGCCAGAAAAACAAGGGGGTCGCCACCGTCGTGCAATTTGCGTCGCCGCCCCTTGAATGCCAGGAAAGCGCCTTCGGCCTGACCTGCACGATCTGGCCCGGCAGCGACCATGATGCAGGCACGGCACTGGCGTCCCAGGCCTACGCCGCCCTCGCCCACAAAGACCCGGCGACCGCAGTCACCCTGACGAACCAGGCCATTGCCCGCGCGCCGCGGAATCCGTCCTATCGCCATCTGCTGGTCAGCGCCCTGACGGCCCAGAAGCGTTTGCCCGAAGCCATTTCGGCAGCCAGCCAAGGCCTGCAAGCCCATGGCGATGATGCCCGGCTGCTGGTCACGCGGGGACGCCTGCGCCAACAAACCGGAGACGATGCCGGCGCCCGCGACGATTTCACCCACGCCTTGGCGCTGGGCACCTTGCCGGCCTACGAAGAGGCCGGGTTGTATGCTGCGATCGGCCAGCGCCGCACGGCCCGCGAGCGCCTGCAAGAGGCACGCACCAATGGCGAACTCGCCTCGGTCAGTGACCTGCAGCTCGCCTATCTCTCGATGCAGGCCGGCGACGACAAGGCGGCTCATGACGCATTCCGCAAGGCCGACGCCACCACGCCACTGTCCCCCTCAGCGACCCAGGACGCCGCCTACAACGCCATGCGTATGCACGAGGACGACGAAGCCGTGGCGTATTTCAAGCGCGTCATCGATGGGCAGAAAAGCGCTGAGTCGCCGATGTCCGCTCAACAGCTGTTCGACACCCGCCGCACCGTGGGCGACGTTTCGCGCAGCATCGGCCTGACCAGCACCACCAGCTATCGTGGCAACAGTTCCAGCGGCCTGAGCGCCGCACCAGGCACCAGCAGCAGCGGCAGCGAAAGCAATGACCTGCTGCAGAACAGCACCGAACTGTCATGGCGCCCACTGGGCTATCGCAACGGCCGTTTTGTCGAACTCTACGGGCGCATCACCGATACGCTGTGGAGCAAGAACAGCGATTCGGACACCGGCGCGGATGCCTTGCAGGGTGCTCTGGGCGTACGGGTCAAACCCTTCAGTTCCGTCAACGTCATGGCTGCCCTTGAGCGCACCTTCCCCCTCGGCTCATCCAATGTCGATGGTGACTGGTTGGTGCGGCTGGGCTATGGTTCGAGCATTGGCACCGACCTGCGGGTCGATGTGCCGAGCTGGTGGACCTCGCAGTTGTATGCCGAGGTCGGCCACTACATCAACGACTCGCGGGACTACATCAACAGCGAATGGCAGGTGGGCCGCAGCTACGCGATTGGCGGCACCGGCTCGCGCTGGGTGACCTTTCCTCATGTCGTCGCGGCGATCGACTACGATTCGAAAATGAAGAGCGAAGCTGGCGGTGATTTTTCGTCCGGTAACGCCGGGGGCATCGGCATAGGAAACAACGTACGTTATTGGTTCCGAGAAGACGCCTATAACGCCCCCCGCTCCTATGTGGACTTTTCCCTGCAATACCGGGCCAGGGTGTTTGGGGAGGACCGCGCCAAAGGCGTTTTCGCGCGCCTGACCTACTCCTATTGAGGGCGGTGATGTGAGATTCGGACCATCGTCACGAAAAGCGGCTCGCCTCGGCGAGCGCCGGCTACACTGCATCCAGAAGGGAACGGCTTGAGAAGCTTCGCAAAGTCCATCAGCCGCAAGACCGTCGCGGCGCTGTCACTGGCCGCGCTGCTCGGCGCAGGTACAGGGACGTACTACATGAGCGTTACCACCGCGACACCTCATATCGTCGGCATCGTCTGGCAGCCGGACAACCAGACCGTCGGCATCAGCGGCAACTGGGACAAGCTTGGCGTCCATGAGCTGCTGGTGCAGTGGACGGTGGTGGACGACCAGGCCTTCGTGCCCGGCACTGGCCTGCCCAGCGTACCGGTGCTGCCGGACTGGGCGCGCATCGCCAAGACGCCGTGGGCCAAGGATGTGATCCTCGGGCTGGCCGGCTACTTCAGTGAAAACCGCTCACGAGACAACATCGAGCAACTGGCTGCGCTGTCAGAGCGCATTGCTGGGCTGCCTACGCCGCTGCATGTCACCGGTTGGTATTTTCCAGCCGAAGTCGACCCCAGTTGGTCTCGCGCGACGGAGTTGCCGGCGTTGCTGGCGAAACTGCCACGCCCACTGTGGATCAGCGTCTACGACGGCGCCAATATCGGCCCCGCCGCCACCGCCGACTGGGTCAAGCAATGGCTGCCGAACGACATCGGCGTATTTTTCCAGGACGGTGTCGGCGTCTACGCCCGCACGGCTCCGGTCGCTCGAAACTATGCCGACGCCTTGCGGGATCGCCTTGGCAAGAGCCGCGTGCGGATCATCGTCGAAGCCTTTCGTCCCAAATACGGCGGCGGTTTTCGCCCAGCCACCGTGGCCGAACTCAAGCCACAACTGGCGGCCTATGTGGGATACCCGCTCTACCTGTTCGACGGCCCGCACTACATGACGCCGACGCTGGTGGACCAGCTGAAGCAGTCCCTGGCCCTGCCCTGATCTTCCCCTGCGTTCGGCGGTTTTGTATCGATGTGTATATGAACCGCCGATTGATACGAAGCCATCCATTCCAAGCCTTCCCGCACACATGGTCGATACATCCGAGCGTTTAACTGGGCTCACCGAACAGCGACACACATTCGCTGCGACGGCTCACTCAAACGAACGCAAGGAGAACACCATGTCCACTGTCTCGAAAGTAGCATCCCTGGCCATTGCCCTGGCTTTTGTCGGCGGGCTCGGCCTGGCGAACATCGCCTCGGCCGCAGCGCTGCACACTGAGGCTGCGCAACATCTGGCTGAAGGCGGCTCGGATCGCTTGCTGGAAAATCGGGTAGCCGAAGGCGGCTCCGATCGACTGATCCAGAACCGCGTAGCTGAAGGCGGGGCCGATCGTTTGCAGGAGCTGCGCGAGCGAAGCACTGCGACTATCGCCTGAGGGTCATGGCGAATGCTGCTTGAAGGGCTGCGTGGCGAAGCCGTCGATGCCGACGCCACGCGAGTCTCCCGGAAATCCTGCACTACCAATGCTATGGCTTGATGTTTTTCAGCTCATTGAGCAACGCCAGCAGTTGCTGCATCTTTTCCTCGCCGAACTGCTCCTCGATACGGCGATAGTTGCTTTCCATCCCCTCGCTCATCGACACAAAGCATCGCTGGCCGCGCTCGGTCAGGCCGACGAAAACCCGGCGCTGGTCCTGGCTCGACTTCTGCCGGCGCACCAGGCCATCGCGCTCCAGGCGACTGAGCACGCCGGTCATGCTGGGCTTGAGGATGCAGGTCTGATGGGCGAGCTGATGGCTTTCCAATTCCCCTTGCTGGTGTAGGATGCGGATCACCCGCCATTGCTGTTCCGTGAGGTCATGCTGGTTCAGGGCCGGGCGGAAAAAAGCCATGGCCGCTTCGCGGGCTTGTAACAGCGTCAAGGTCAAGGAAGGTCTGGGGTTGGCCATGTTCGGACTGGTTTGAATGGGCGAGTCGGCAGCTTAGTGTCGCCATCTCACTGCTGCAAGAGCAACGCTCAACGCAAGCCCGACTGCCGCTGGCGATACTCTCCAGGCGTCAGCTGGGCATAGCGCTGGAAAAAACGGCTGAAATAGGCCGGGTCCTTGAACCCGAGCTGGTAACAGATTTCATTGGCCGAACTGCCGGTAAACAGCAGCAGTCGCTTGGCCTCTTGCATCAGTCTCTCCATGATCAGGCGCTTGGAAGGCAGGTCGGCGATGCGTCGGCACACGTCATTAAGGCGCGCCTCGGTCACGCCAACGCCCTCGGCGTAACGCGACAGCGGCCAATGCTGCAGGTAGTGGGCTTCGATCAGCTCATTGAAGCGATGGAAGATCTTCAAGTCTTCATGCCGGGCCGGCCTGGCCTGCAGGGAATTGGAACACAATCGCAGCAGGCTGATCATGATCAGCCGCGTCAAGCTATCCAGCGCAGCGCCGCGCCCGGGCCGCCTGGCCGCCACTTCGTCGCTCAGCTCCTCGAACAGGAATTCGAGTCGCTGCACCTCCCTCGCCTGTTCACGCCCCAGTTTCGACAGCGCCACGCAGGCCGCCGGTAATTGCACGCCGGCAGGTGCCAGGCTCGGATCGGCATCGATCAACTGCCACACCAATTGCTGGCGCACCGTCAGTACATGCCCATCGCTGTCGGCCTCGGTCACGAAGGAATGGGGAATGGTAGGCGGTGTGAGAAAGAACATCGGCCCGGATTCGACGTACTGCTGATCGTCGAGGTACACCCGCACGGTGCCGCTCTTGACGTAGTGCACCTGGAAGAAACGGTCGTGGCGATGCACAGGCATGTTGCGACCGAAAAAGTCCGCCAGGTTGGCGAGTCGGTCGTAATGCACCTCGGCATCGCTGTAGCGCTGGTCGTACACCTGACCAATGTTGATGTTCGGGATCGGCTGGCGCTCATTCATCACGCAGTACTCTTTTTTTTCTTCTGATTCTGGCAGCTGCTTGCACCCATCCTGCGCCGATTCCGGCAGGGCAACCAGTGCCGGTCATTCTGCCACGCTTGACGATAGTTAACATCTTAATTATAACTGTTAATACATTAACAATAACCGCAGAGCCCGCATCCCTCTGCACTGCCAGGAGACAAGCATGAGCCGTGCCCTGCATGACGCCGCGACCGGTACTCTGTTTGGGGTCGCACTGAACTATCAGGGGTTGCTGAAGCAGCGCCTTGCCGAGTTCGAGCAACCGCCTTATCAGAAGCCGCCGATCAAACCGGTGCTGTTCATCAAGACGCCCAATACCCGCAACCAGCATGGCGCCGATGTGGTTCATCCGGGTCACGGCGAACGCCTGCAACCGGGGCCGGCGCTGGGCGTGGTGATGGGCAAGTCGGCCAGCCGGGTCAGCGTCGCCGAGGCGCTGGACTACGTGGCCGGCTACACCATCGTCAATGAATTCAGCCTGCCGGAAGACAGCTACTACCGCCCCGCCGTCAAGGCCAAGTGCCGGGACGGCTTCTGCGCCATCGGCCCGGAGCTGGTGACCCGCGTCGACGTTGCCAACCCCCACAGCCTGGCGATCACCTTGTACGTGAACGGCGAGGTGCGCCAGCAAGACACCACGGCCAACTTCGTGCGCAACATTCCCCAATTGATCGCTGAAACCAGTGAGTTCATGACGCTGCATGCCGGCGATGTGCTGATCACCGGTACGCCCGGAGGCCGCGTCGATGTACTGCCCGGAGACCGCGTCGAAGTGGAGATCAGCGGCCTGGGCCGGCTGCTCAATACCGTCGTGGCCGAGCAGACAGGAGCACGTTCATGAAACACGCACGCATTCGTTTCGAAGGCCAGGTCCACGCCGTCACCGTTGAAGCGCACAACGCCGTGCGCTTGGCCGACGGTCGCTTGCTGGCCGAGGATCGGGTCCAGTGGCTGCCGCCGGCCACCGGCAGCATGTTTGCCCTGGGCCTGAACTACGCCGATCACGCCGCCGAGCTGGCGTTCAAGCCACCCACCGAGCCGCTGGCATTCATCAAGTCCCCTGGCACCTACACCGGCCACAACCAGACCACCTGGCGCCCGGATAACGTCGCCTACATGCACTACGAGTGCGAATTGGTCGCGGTCATTGGCAAGCAAGCACGCAACGTCAAGCGGGCGGACGCCCTCGGGTATCTGGCCGGCTATACCGTGTGCAACGACTACGCGATTCGCGACTATCTGGAAAACTACTACCGCCCCAACCTGCGGGTTAAGAACCGCGATGCGACGACGCCGATAGGCCCGTGGATTGTCGATGTGGCCGATGTGCCGGACCCGAGCAACCTGACATTGCGCACCTGGATCAACGGCCAATTGCGCCAGGAAGGCAGCACGAAGGACATGATTTTCGATATCCCTTACCTGATCGAATACCTGTCCAGCTTCATGACCCTGCAACCCGGCGACATGATCGCCACTGGCACGCCGGAAGGCCTGGCAGACGTGGTGCCCGGTGATGAGGTCATCGTGGAAGTGGAAGGCGTGGGTCGCCTGGTCAATCGAATTGTCAGCGAAGCCGAGTTCTTCGCATCCCGTAAAGAGGCGTGAGCAGCATGATCAAGCATTGGATCAATGGCCGTGAGGTCGAAAGCAAAGACGTGTTCGTCAACTACAATCCGGCCACGGGCGATGCCATCGGCGAAGTCGCCAGCGGCGGTGCCGAAGAAGTGGCCCAGGCTGTTGCAGCGGCCAAGGAAGCCTTCCCGAAATGGGCCAATACGCCCGCCAAGGAACGCGCCCGGTTGATGCGCAAGCTCGGTGAGCTGATCGAGCAGAACGTGCCGAAGCTGGCGCAATTGGAGACCCTCGACACCGGCCTGCCGATTCACCAGACCAAGAACGTGCTGATCCCTCGCGCATCCCATAACTTCGATTTTTTCGCCGAAGTCTGCACCCGCATGGACGGCCACACGTATCCGGTCGACGACCAGATGCTCAACTACACCTTGTACCAACCGGTGGGAGTCTGTGCGCTGGTATCGCCCTGGAATGTGCCGTTCATGACCGCGACCTGGAAGACCGCGCCATGCCTGGCACTGGGTAACACCGCCGTGCTGAAAATGTCCGAGCTGTCGCCCCTGACGGCCAATGAACTTGGCCGCCTGGCCGTCGAAGCCGGCATTCCCAACGGCGTGTTGAACGTGATCCAGGGTTACGGCGCTACGGCCGGCGATGCGCTGGTTCGCCACCCGGATGTGCGGGCGATTTCCTTCACTGGAGGCACCGCCACCGGCAAGAAAATCATGCAGACCGCCGGGCTGAAAAAGTACTCGATGGAACTGGGCGGCAAGTCGCCGGTATTGATTTTCGAAGACGCCGACCTGGAGCGCGCCCTCGACGCGGCGCTGTTCACCATCTTCTCCCTCAACGGTGAGCGCTGCACCGCCGGCAGCCGGATCTTCATCCAGGAAAGCGTCTACGCACAATTCGTCGCCGAGTTCGCCGCGCGCGCCAAGCGGCTGATCGTGGGTGACCCGCAGGACCCGAAAACCCAAGTCGGCTCGATGATCACTCAGGCCCACTACGACAAGGTTACGGGCTACATCCGGATCGGCATCGAAGAAGGCGCCACCCTCCTCGCCGGCGGCCTGGAGCGCCCGGCCAACCTGCCGGCGCACCTGAGTCGCGGCCAGTTCATCCAGCCGACGGTATTCGCCGATGTGAACAACAACATGCGTATCGCCCAGGAAGAAATCTTCGGCCCAGTGGTGTGCTTGATCCCGTTCAAGGACGAAGCCGAAGCCCTGAAGCTGGCCAACGACACCGAATATGGCCTGGCCTCGTACATCTGGACCCAGGACATCGGCAAGGCCCATCGCCTGGCCCATGGCATCGAGGCCGGCATGGTGTTCATCAACAGCCAGAACGTGCGCGACCTGCGCCAACCTTTCGGCGGCGTGAAGGGTTCCGGAACCGGCCGCGAAGGGGGACAGTACAGCTTCGAGGTATTTGCCGAGATCAAGAACGTGTGCATTTCCATGGGCAGCCATCACATCCCTCGTTGGGGGGGTTAACCCAGGCCCAGTGATGAACCCTTTGATGAGTGGTGACCTGTGGCGAGGGAGCTTGCTCCCGCTGGGCTGCGAAGCGGCCCCGTTTTTGCGATTGCTGCGCAATCGAGCGGGAGCAAGCTCCCTCGCCACGGGTTCATCCGTTCACAAGGATTCACCGATTATCCAAGACTCAACAAGAACAATTTCTAAGGAGAATCACCATGGGCGAAGTCGTCCTGGCTGCGAAAATCTGCCACGTTCCCTCGATGTATTTGTCGGAGCTGCCGGGCAAGCACCACGGCTGCCGCGCCGCGGCGATTGCCGGACACAAGGAAATCGGGCGTCGCGCCCGTGAACTCGGGGCCGATACCGCCGTGGTGTTCGATGTGCACTGGTTGGTCAACAGCGCGTATCACATCAACAGCGGTGAGCACTTCAAGGGCATCTACACCAGTAACGAGCTGCCGCACTTCATCAAGAACATGGAGTACGAATACTCAGGCGCCCCGGAGCTGGGCGAGTTGATCGCCGCCGAGGCCAATGCCGCCGATGTCCGCACCCTGGCCCACAACATCCCGAGCCTGGAGCTGGAATACGGCACGCTGGTGCCGATGCGCTACATGCACATGGACGTACCGCAAGAACAAAAACTCAACGTCGTGTCGATTGCGGCCTGGTGCGCCTGGCATCGCTTGCAAGACAGTTTCACCTTCGGCGCCGCCGTGCGCCGGGCCATCGAGAAAAGCGATCGCAAGGTGCTGGTGCTGGCGTCGGGCTCGCTTTCCCACCGTTTTTCCGATGATCGCAACGCCGAGGCCAATATCCACAACTGGACGCGGGAGTTCGACAAGCAGGTCGACCTGCACGTCGTCGAGATGTGGCGCCAGGGCCGTTGGAAAGAGTTCTGCGCGATGCTTCCGGACTACGCCGAACATTGCTTCGGCGAAGGCAAGATGCATGACACGGCGATGCTGCTGGGGCTGCTCGGCGGGTCGGATTACGACAAGCCCGCCGAAATCATCACTGAACCGTTCGGCAGCTCCGGCACCGGCCAGATCAACGCCATTTTTCCAGTCTGAACAGCAGCTGCAAGCCGCAAGCGACAAGCTGATCGCTTTCAACTTGCCGCTTGTCGCTCACCACTTAAAGCTGCCGACGCAGGAGGCCCCCATGCCGCACTTCATCGCCGAATACACCGACAACATCGAGCAACAAGCCAACCTGCCCGAACTCTTCGCCAAGGTCCACGCGCTGCTGGGCGACAGCGGCGTATTTCCCCTGGGCGGCATCCGCAGCCGTGGCGTGCGCCTGGACACCTGGCGCATGGCCGACGGCAAGCATGACTACGCCTTCGTGCACATGACCTTGAAAGTCGGGCATGGCCGCGATCTGGCCACCCGCCAGAAAGTCGCGGAAAAACTCTTCGAGGTCATCACCGCGCACTTCGCCGAACTCCAGGCCCAGCGCCTGCTGGCCCTGTCGTTCGAGATGATCGAGCTGCACGAACAACTCAACTTCAAGGCCAACAACGTCCATGCCTTTCTCAAGGCCCAGACAAGCTGAACCTGCCTGCCCGTTCGTCCCATCGGCCTCTCTGACAAAAAGTACAAGATCATGAGCACAGCCAATACCGCCGCCACTGTCGGCACCGTCGCACACGACCGCACCCACGCCACCATCACCTGGCGGTTGATGCCACTTTTGCTGATCTGTTACCTCTTCGCCCACCTGGACCGCATCAACATCGGCTTCGCCAAGATGCAAATGAGCGCCGACCTGCAATTCAGCGACACGGTCTACGGCTTCGGTGCGGGGCTGTTCTTCATCGCCTACGCGCTGTTTGGCGTGCCGAGCAACATGGCCCTGGACAGGGTCGGACCGCGTCGCTGGATCGCCACGCTGATGGTGGTCTGGGGTGCCTTGTCCACCGGCATGTTCCTCATCGACAGCGCCACCGGTTTCTATGTGTTGCGCTTTCTGCTGGGCGTGGCGGAAGCCGGTTTTTTCCCCGGCATCCTGGTCTTTCTCAACCGTTGGTACCCGGCCCGGCGCCGAGCCCAGGTGACCGCGCTGTTCGCCATTGCAGTACCGATGGCCGGGGTGATCGGCGGGCCATTGTCCGGCGGCATCCTCGAACATTTCCAGAACGTTGGCGGCCTGCGCAGCTGGCAGTGGATGTTCGTCATCGAAGGACTGCCGGTGATCGCTCTCGGCCTCGTTGTGCTCAAGTGCCTGCCGGACAGTTTCGAGTCGGTCCATTGGCTCACACCGACCGCCAAACAGCTGCTGCGCGAGCAACTGAGCGTCGAAGAACAGGGCAAATCCATCACCTCGTTCTCGGCGATCCTCAACAACCCACAGGTCTGGTTGTTGGTGGCGGTGTACTTCGCCGTGATGCTGGCTGTGAACACCCTGGCCTTCTGGATGCCGACCTTGATCCATGGCGCCGGTATCGGCAGCGACGGCCGGGTCGGGTTGCTCAGTGCATTGCCTTATCTGGCCGGCTGCTTCTTCATGATCGGCTGCGGGCGCTCCTCCGACCGCAACCGCGAACGCCGCTGGCACCTCTGCGTACCGCTGTTGATGGCGGCGGCAGGCATTGCCATCGCCGGGCTCGCGCCCATCAGCCCGCTCCTGGTGCTCGCAGGCTTGATACTCGCCGGCATGGGCGCCAGCGCCGCGTTGCCGATGTTCTGGCAGCTGCCGCCGGCCTTTTTATCCAACAGCACCCAAGCCGCCGGCATCGCATTGATCAGCTCCTTTGGCAGCATCGCCTCGTTTTTCGCGCCGTACCTGATCGGCTGGATGCGTGACACCACTCATAGCGCCAGCCTGGCCCTGTATGTCCTGGCGCTGCTCATCGCTCTCGGTGGCTTCCTGGTGCTGCGCACCCAGGCCGCTATCGTCAACCCTCAGTAAGAGATCATTGTCATGCTTGATCAGAACCTCATCCAGCAAGCCGCTGCCCGCCTCGACCACGCCGAACGTTCGCGCGAACAGGTGCGCCAGTTCTCCCTCGATCACCTGGACATCACCATTGACGATGCCTACGCCATCCAGCGCGCCTGGGTGGCGCAAAAAATCAAGGATGGCCGCAAGCTCGTCGGTCACAAGATCGGCCTGACTTCCCGGGCCATGCAAGTCTCTTCGAACATCACCGAGCCGGACTATGGCGCACTGCTCGACGACATGCTCTTCGACGAAGGCACTGACATTCCGTTCGAGCGCTTCATCGTGCCCAGGGTGGAAGTGGAGCTGGCGTTCATTCTCGGCAAGCCATTGAAGGGGCCGAACGTGACCGTATTCGACGTGTTGGACGCCACCGAGTGGGTGATCCCGGCATTGGAAATCATCGACGCGCGCATCCAGCAGGTCGACCCGCAGACCAAGGCGACTCGCAAGGTCTTCGACACCATTTCCGACAACGCGGCCAACGCTGGCGTGGTCATGGGCGGACGTGCCGTGCGGCCCACCGAGATCGACCTGCGCAAAGTGCCCGCAGTGCTCTACCGCAACGGCGTGATCGAAGAGTCCGGCGTCTCGGCGGCGGTGCTCAATCACCCGGCCAAAGGCGTTGCATGGCTGGCGAACAAACTGGCGGCCTACGACGTGACGCTGCAGCCAGGGCAGATCATCCTCGGGGGTTCCTTCACCCGCCCCGTGGCGGCCAATCCCGGCGATACCTTCCATGTCGACTACGACATGCTCGGTTCCATTGCTTGCCGTTTCGTCTGATCGGAGACCGTTCATGGACATGCCTGTCAACACATTCAAACAGCGTCTGCGCAGCGGTGAAGCGCAGATCGGCCTGTGGCTGGGCCTGGCCGATGCCTACTGCGCCGAGCTGGCCGCCAACGCCGGTTTCGACTGGTTGCTGATCGACGGCGAACACGCCCCCAACGATGTGCGATCGCTGCTCGGCCAGCTCCAGGCCGTGGCGCCCTACCCCAGCCAGCCAGTGATCCGCCCGGTGATCGGCGATACAGCACTGATCAAGCAAGTGCTCGACATCGGCGTGCAAACCTTGCTGGTGCCCATGGTGGAAAGCGCCGCCCAGGCCCGCGACCTGGTACGTGCCATCCACTACCCGCCCCAGGGTGTACGCGGCGTCGGCAGCGCGTTGGCGAGGGCGTCGCGCTGGAACAGCATCCCCGGTTACCTCGACCAGGCCGATGAACAGATGTGCCTGCTGGTGCAAATTGAAAGCCGCGAGGGCTTGGCCAACCTCGACGCGATTGCCGCAGTGGACGGCGTGGATGGGGTGTTCATTGGCCCGGCGGACCTGAGCGCGTCCATGGGTTTTCGGGGCAATCCGGGCCATCCGGATGTGCAAGCGGCCATCGAAGATGCCATCGTTCGCATTCGTCAGGCCGGCAAGGCTGCGGGGATACTCAGCGCCGATGAAAAACTGGCCCGGCGCTATATCGAACTCGGCGCGGCGTTTGTCGCGGTGGGTGTGGACACTACGGTGTTGATGCGCGGTTTGCAGACTTTGGCGGCCACATTCAAGAACACACCAAAGCCTGCGGCGGGTGGCGTGTACTGACAGCAACCACACCCCCGTGATGAGGGGACTTATCTCCCCATCACAGGGCTGCGGAACAAGCTCGGCACCTCAGCGCCTGATCGTCTTCAGGTCATTAAGCAACGCCAACAAAGTCTGCAGCTTTTCTTCCCCCAACTTCCCCTGCAAGCGCTGGTAGTTCTCTTCCATGCTCTGGCTCATCGAATCGAAGCACGCCTGCCCTTGCGGTGCCAGGCGCACCAGTACCCGCCGCTGATCCTGCTCGGCCTTGCGCCGCACGATCATGCCCGCCGCTTCCATGCGCACCAGCACGCCGGTCATGCTGGGCTTGAGGATGCACGCCAGCTCGGCCAGGCGATTGATTTCCAGCTCGTCATGCTGGCTGAGGATACGGATGACCCGCCATTGCTGTTCGGTCAAGCCGTGCTGATTGAGGGAAGGCCGGAAAAAACCCATGGCCGCTTCACGGGCCTGCAGCAGGGTCAGGGTCAGGGATTGGCGCGGTTTGAGCATTGGGAGTGTTCACGTAAAAGATTTAGTTAATGAGTTAACTAAATCTTAACAGCTTCCAGCCAAGACTGGACTATCTGCTTGAATACTCTGGTTCAGGATCGAGCTCCATCCGTGGCGAGGGAGCTTGCTCCCGCTGGGCCGCGAAGCGGCCCCAATGGATATGTTTAAACAGGTCATTTGTGGTCGTTGCATGGAGGGGGCTGCTGCGCAGCCCAGCGGGAGCAAGCTCCCTCGCCACAGGGTTGGGATCGGCCTTAATGCATGTTTCAGCTCAAGCGCCTTTGATCACGCCTTTGAGCACTTGCTTGAAATGCTCGAGCTGTTCCTCACAGAACTGGCCGAACACTTTGTCCTGCTGTTCCTTGGCGATGGCCCAGAGTCCCTCAGTCTCATCGATGCCCTTGGTCGTCAGGCGTACCCGTTCGCCTTCATCGCTCACCAGCCCCTTGCGCTTGAGATTGGCCACGGCTTCTTCGATCTCGCGCACCGGCATCGCCACTTCCCGCTGCAAATCGCAAAGGCTCAACCCGGCGTCATTTTCGAGCACCATCAACATCCGCGCTTCGCTGGTGCGCAACCCGGTGGACAATTGGCGTGGCTGGTAGCTGGCCTGGTAGGCCCGCAGCGCCTGGGTCATCAGGTAATACAGGTTGTGGCTCAAGCGGCCCTGGAAGTGGCTGCTGGGTAATTGGCCCTCCTCCCGCCGAGTCATGCGGGTATGGGGCAAGACCATCGAATAGGCGCCCTGGTGGTAGAGCAACGGCGAACGGCCGAAATCATCGAAGGCCACGACTTTTCCGATCATGATCCAATGATCGCCGCCGTCGACCTGCTGGTATTTCTCGCAATGAAAACGCGCCGAGCAGTCCACGAACACTGGGGCGCCACCTTCGCCAGCCTCGAATTCGATCTCGGCGAACCGATCGTCCTTCGGCCGGGCGAAGTTGTTCGACAAATCGATCTGGTCAGCGGCCAGCACGTTCACCGCAAAATGGCTGGCAGCCTCGAATACGCCGTGGCTGCTGGAGCGCTTGTCGATGCTCCAGAGAACCAGCGGCGGGTCCAGGGACACCGAGTTGAAGCTGTTGGCTGTCACGCCGACCTTGCGTCCGTCCTCGGCTGCGGCGGTCACCACGGTCACGCCGGTGGCGAAGTTACCCAGGGCCCGGCGGAACGCGCGGGTGTCGAAAGCGGTATCACAAATGCTAGACATGCAAGACTCCCGGCCGCCTCAGGCGACGGCCTCGATTATTGTTTTATGAGCCGGGCTCCAAGAGCGGGCGGTCAAACCATGGAAGGATCGGGCTCAAGGCCCATCAACTCACGGCCAAGGATCTGCGCGCAGACGTCGTAGTCGGTATAGGCATGAGCGCCGGTCAGGTGGGCGTCGCGGAATAACCGTTGCAGTTCATTGGTTTCGAACCAGGCGCCGCCACCGGCGGCTTCCATCAGGCGATCCACCGCCTGGATGCACATTTTGGTGGCATAGCCCTGGTTGGTCCGCCAGAACGCCAGGGTTTCACGGCTTGGGTATTCGTGACGCTCGCCATACTCGGCGTGTTCCTGCCAGGTTTTTTCCAGGAACGCACGGGCCGCCGCCACTTGGTGGGTCGACTCAGCCAAGCGCATCAGCGCTGGCGTTGCAGCACCCACCGCCGCGCCGGTGTAGGCGCGCACACGGTTGCGGGTTTTCTCGCGAAACACCTCCAGCATGCGCTCGGCCACGCCCAGGCTGACGGTGGAAAATCCGCTGGCGAAATACGGCCGGTACGGCGAATAGAAAATCTTGCTGTCGGGGTACAGGCCAAATCCACCGGACTTGCCTTCCATCATGTCCTTGGCTTTCTGGATCCGGTGCTCCGGCACGAAAGCGTTGTCGATGATCAGCGTCTTGCTGCCGCTGCCGCGCATGCCCACGGCGAACCAGTCATCGCGAATCTCATAGTCGCTGCGCGGCAGCACCGCAAAGCAATAGTCCTGGGTGCCTTCGGCGTTCTTGCGGCGAAACCCCACGATCGCCCATTCAGCATGGTCGCAGCCACTGCTCCAGCCCATTTCGCCGCTGAACATCACGCCGCCGCGGGTTTCCTCGGTGCGGCCAAACGGTGCGATGCTGCTGCTGGCGGTGGCATCGGGATTCTCGCCCCAGATTTCCTGCTGGGCCTGGGCCGGGAACATTGCCAACTGATGGCTATGGGTGCACAACAGACTCATGGCCCAGGCCGTGCTCGCACAGGAGCCGGCCAGCAACGCAATGCAGTCGGCGAATTGCGGCAGGGAAATCTCCATGCCGCCATACTGCTTCGGCTGGAAAGCGCGATGCATGCCGATGCTTTTGAGCAAGGCGATGTTCTCGGCGGGCACGCTACGGTCTTGCTCCGCCTGGAAGGCATTGGCAGCAATGATCGGCAGGATGGGCTTGAGGTCTTCGAGCAGTGGATTTGGCTTTTTCATGGACGGGCTCTTTTATTATTGGTGTCTGCCGATCCCGCCTTTGCCCGGCAACCTGATGGTGCAGAAACGGCGGGATCAATGATTAAGGCCAGTCCAGTATGGGCAAACGAAGGCGCCGGAAAAATGCACCTTCCAGATCCAAGATTGCACTTTTCATGGCGTCGATCCCGACCCCATGGCGCGCACGATCAAATACTCCGGCACGGATGATCAAGACAACTGCGCGCGCCGTAGCCCTTAATAAGGCCAACGCATGCAGTGCCTTGTAAAAACGCTGCAACGGAGTTTCCTTTCACTTTGTCAGGTTGCGTCATGATCAATATCGAAACGCCCACCTATTACACGGCCACCAAGAAATACAACCTCAGTTTCCCCACCTTGGAACAGGACGTGGAAGCCGATGTTGTGGTGATTGGCGGCGGTTTCTCCGGCATCAATACCGCACTGGAGCTCGCCGAAAAAGGCATCACCAATATCGTGGTCCTGGAGGCGCGTTACCTGGGCTTCGGCGGCACGGGGCGCAACGGCGGGCAGATCATGGCCGGCATCGGTCATGACCTGGAAAAAATCAAGAAGGACGTCGGTGAAGACGGCCTGCGCCAGGTCTTCGAGATCAGCGACCTGGGGGCGGACATCATCAAGGACCGCATCGCCAAGTACGCCATCGATGCCGACTTTTGCCACGGTTACGGCTACATGGGCTTCAATGCACGCCAGGAAAAGACCCTGCGGGCCTGGGAAAAAGACTTCAAGTCGATCAACAGCAAGCACGAGATCCGTTTTCTCGGCGGCTCTGACGTGCAGCAGATCATCGGCTCCAAGGCCTACAGCAGCGCACTGCTGCACATGGGCGGCGGGCATGTGCATTCATTGAACCTGCTGCTGGGTGAAGCCAAGGCCCTGGTCAGCCACGGCGTGCAAATCTACGAGAACAGCCCGGCCCTGGAAGTCAGCTACGGCGAGCGCATCACCGTGCGCACCGGACGCGGCTCGGTCAGGGCCAGCAAATTGCTGTGGGCCTGCGACAGTTTTCTCAACAAGCTGGAACCGGAACTGCATCGCTCGACGATCAATACCTACGCCTTCCAGATGATGACCGAGCCGTTGTCGGACGAACTGATCCAGCGCATCAGCCCGATTCGCGGCGCCTACAGCGATATTCGTCCGGTCATCGATTACTACCGCGTCACCAACGAGAACCGCCTGTTGTTCGGCGCCGCCACACCGTTGGTCGAGCACATTCCTCAAGACCTCAAGGCCTGGAACCGGCGCCTGATGCTGAAAATCTTCCCGTACCTCAAGGACGTGAAAATCGACTTGGCCTGGGGCGGCCCGATGGCGTGCAGCCCGAACCTGTTTCCCCAGATCGGCACCCTGCCCGGGCGCAGCAACGCGTTTTTTGTCCAGGGCTATTCAGGCTTCGGCGTCACCCCCAGCCACATCATTTGCAAAGTGCTGGCCGAAGGCATGAGCGAAGGGTCGGCGCGCTATGACCTGGTCAGTTCGATCCACCGCCCGACCATCCTCGGCAAAGACGCCATTCGCCCGCTGCTGCTGACCGCCGGCAAGTCCTGGCATCAGCTGTCGGGCTACTGGAATGGCCGTCGCTGACGGCCAGACAGCTTTTTTTCCTTTCAATCATCAGGAGTCACTGCCATGTCCCTCATCACCCTCGAAAAAGACATCCAGCTGTCCGAACTGGACGCTTGGGGCACCGTCGCCGATCTCGGTTCGCAGATTCTCGAAGGCGAAGTCAAAGCCTTCGGCAAAATGACCTTCGGCGCCCCGACCGATGCCGTGAGCAGCGCCTATTTCGGCACCACCCGAGGCAAGTTCCGGATGGTCTATCCGTTCGCGGAGCAGGCCACCGTGGTCACTGGCGAAGTCGTGCTCACCGACGAAGCCACCGGCCAGAGCACTCGCTACAAGGCCGGCGACAGCTGGTTCGTGACCAAGGGCACGCCCGTACTGTGGGAAGTGGTCAGCGAAAGTTTCGTCAAGCACTACTTCGCGGTAGCCTGACCCTACCGGGCTGCCGGACCCGCCGGCAGCCCGCTTGGCGAAGGCCTTGATCATGAACATCATCCCCACCCAGGACATTGCCGGCCACTGCCTGCATGCCTTTACCCAGCTCATTCCCGCCAGCCGGGCGGCCTTCTACTGTGTCGACCGGCATCTGCACGCCCATGACTTCAGCCTGCAGGACATGAGCGCCGAAATGCACCGCGACTATCTGGACAATTTCTGCCAGTTCGACCCACTGCAACCGCGCAACTACGCCACCAGTGACTTGGTCGTGGTGCCGCTGGGCCTGGCAATGACCCGCCAACCGGCGCGGGACAACCAACGTTATCGCGGCTTCTTGCAGCGCTACGGGGTGGTGGATGTGGTGGAGATCTTCGCCCATCGGGACGGCCAGCCCCAGGCCGCGATTTCCCTGTTGCGCACCGCCGAGCAAGGCGCCTTCACCAGCCAGCAGCTGAACCAACTCTCGGCATTGCAAGCTTTGTTGCAACTGTCCGTTGCCCATTTGCCTGCCCTTGAGGATCCATTGAGCGAGCTGACGCCCAAGGAGCGCCAGATTGCCTGGCTGCTGCGCCAGGGCCTGAGCAACAAGCACTTGGCACGAGAGCTGGATGTGGGCTTGCCGACCATCAAGACCCACCTGATCAACCTGTTTCGCAAGGTCGGCGTGCGCAGCCGTACCGAACTGGTCAGCGCCCTGTTTCTCTAGGGTTCAACCATTCGGTTGATAGGCCAACGTCGCGCAGAACCGCATGATCCGGGTGGCTATTCCATCCAACCGGAGCCTTGCTATGACTTCTACACCTACAGATTGGATCACCGTCGGCGCCCTGGCCGATGGCTTTGCCCCCGAAGCCTTCATCCTGCCCAACCTGGCTGACCTCAACGGCAAGACCTTCACATTGCATTTCGCCAATGGCTGGCAGATCGAGCACCGATTCGAGCAAGACACGCTGTCCTGGAACGCGGCTGACGGCCATTCCAGCGGCACGGCGGCCTATAGGGCCACCTCGGTGCGGCCGGGCTTGTACCTGTTGGACTTCATCAAGCGCCAAGGCGCCCAAGCATCTTCGGTCAGCCTTGTGCTGGATACTGCGAACGCGGCGTTCACCGCTGTGATCGGTCGCATGCCCGAGCCGCAGCAGACGCGCGAAGGGCTCTACGGACGCGCCTTGGCCGGGCAGCCATTGACCTCGGTCAGCGTCGAGTTCCTTCATGGCAGCCTCGATCGTGCGTGGCAGTCCGGTCTGTGTCCACATGCACCGTCTACCGAGCTGGTGGGGCTGCGCAACCTGTATCGATACAGCCCGAGCGAAGTCTACGAACACATTTACCTCAACGAACGATTCTATTCCTGGCAATGCCTCAAAGGCGTCGAGCAAGGCCTGTGCGACACCGATCGGTGCGACACCTACAAAATCGCCGATCAGTTGTTCCTGTTCGTCTGGCGCGAAAAGATCATCCCGACCCTGGGCCTGGTGCTGATCGACCTGCAACAGCATCGCAGCGATGGCAAGATCTTCGGCTACGCCGGGGCGTCCTTCGACGAGTTCTCCAACTTCCCGGTCAGTTCCTACTGCCAGGTACTCAACCGGACGGAATATCCCGATGTCTGAATTACGCACCGTCGTGATCACGGGCGCAGGCACCGGCATCGGCGCCGCCTGCGCCCGGCTGCATGCCGCCGAAGGCGCCAATCTGGTGCTGATCGGCCGTCGCCGCGAGCCCTTGGAACAACTGGCGCAGGAAATCGGCGGCCTGGTGCTGGTGGGCGATGCAGCCTGCGCGGCGACCTGGGCCGGCTTCGTCGCGCAGATCCATGAGCGTTTTGGCCGAATCGACGTGCTGCTGGCCTGCGCCGGCGGCATGGGTTCGGGCAGCGCCACCGAGACCAGCCCGCAAGCCTGGGAAGCAGCCCTGCGGAGCAATCTCGACAGCGCTTTCTATAGCGCCCGGGCGTGCCTGCCGCTGCTGCGGGAAAGCGCTGGCAACGTCGTGTTGATCGCCTCCATTGCTTCATTGGCGGCAGGACCCCAAGTGTGCGGCTACACCACGGCCAAGCACGCACTGCTGGGCCTCACTCGCTCACTGGCGCGGGACTACGGCCCGGAAGGCGTGCGGGTCAACGCCGTCTGCCCAGGCTGGGTACGCACGCCGATGGCCGATGAGGAAATGCAGGTATTGATGGCATTTCATGGCGAGACATTGCAACAGGCCTACGACCGGGTTTGCGCCGACGTTCCGCTGCGCAGGCCGGCCAGCGCCGAGGAGATTGCCAGCGTGTGTCGCTTTCTCGCTTCGAAGGAAGCGGCGATCATCACTGGGGCAACGCTGGTGGCCGATGGCGGCTCCAGCATCGTAGACGTGCCAACACTGGCGTTCAGCCGGATGGAGCAAGCCCATGCCTGACGACCTGGATTTCAGCGGGAAAACCGTACTCGTGACCGGTGGAGCCCAAGGCATTGGCCGGGCCATTGTCGAGGCGTTCGCCCAGCGCGGGGCACGCGTGGTCATCGCCGACCTCGGCGTGGCGCAAGCCGAGGCGCTGGCCAGCGAATTGACCCACGGCGGCGGTCAGGTGGAGGCCGTGGGCGTCGATCTTGCCGACGCCGCCGAGATCGGCGCAATGATGGCGGGGCTGGAGCAACGCCTGGGGAGGCTGGATGTCCTGGTGCACAACGCCGGGTATTTTCCCCTGACCCCTTTTGCGCAAATCACCCCGGCGGTGCTGGAGCGAACGCTGGCGGTAAACCTGTCGGCGCTGTTCTGGCTGACCCAGGCGGCGCTGCCGATGTTCCGCCGCCAGGGCCAGGGATGCGTGCTGGTAACCTCCTCGGTCACCGGTCCACGGGTCGCGTATCCAGGGCTCAGCCATTACGCGGCATCGAAGGCCGGGGTCAATGGTTTCATCCGCAACGCGGCGCTGGAACTGGCGGCTGAGAATGTCCGCGTCAACGGCGTCGAGCCCGGCATGATCGCCACACCGGCCATGGCGAATCTCGGCGATGATGAAGTCAATCGGGACATCGCCCGGCGGGTACCGCTGGGCCGATTGGGCAAGCCGACCGACATCGCCGGCGCCATGCTGTTCCTGGCATCAGGACTGGCGTCATATGTGACCGGACAGACCCTGGTGGTCGATGGCGGCTCGACCTTGCCAGAGGTTTGAGCCTGGGGGAGCCATCGCGAGCAAGCTCGCTCCCACAGTATTTCTCAGGTGTTCACTGATCAGGTGTACACCCAGATTCTGTGGAAGCGAGCTTGCTCGCGATAACGGTAGACCGGCCTGCACCGACCTGGACTCAAACCACTCCCTGCCCCTGCTGTAAACGACTGGAACGAAACTCCTTCGGCGATTGCTCGAACTGTTTCTTGAACGAACGGCTGAAGTGCGCCGAATCCGTGAAGCCCCACTTATAGGCAATCGAAGTAATCGACTCGTCCCGCAGGAACGGGTTGGTCAGGTCATCGGCGCTGCGCTTGAGTCGGGCTCGCTGGATGTAGCGGCAGACACTGTCGTCCTGCTCTTCGAACAGCCGATACAGATGGCGTACCGAGATGTTCAGGCGATGGGCCAGGCCGACCGGACTGAGGCCGGGCTGGGTCAGCGATTCGTCGATGACCTTCTGCACGTAGCTGCGCAGATGGCTGCCCTGCAACGTGGCGCCCTCGTCGCGTGAATCGCTGCGGTGCTCCAAAGCCGAGCCCAGCAGTGAAACAAAAGCACTCTGCAAGGCTTCGCCCTCGCCAGCGGCGCCCTCGCCATCCGGTGTGTCCTTGCACAATTGATCCATCAACACATGCAGCATCCGCCCGCAGGCCTTGCTTGAAGAAACCTTGCCGAAGGTCTTGGTTTCGCCGCCCAGATGCCTGGACACGTCCTGGCGAGACAAGGACAGCACGACGTGCTCGATCAGGCCGAAAGGACTGATCTCGAGCGCGCCCACCGAATCCATCAATAACAGCTCGCCGGGCGCCAGCTGGATGCTCTGGCCGTTCTGGGTAATGCGCGAATAGCCACTGCGCTGGCTGACCAGAAAACAATCCTGGTCATCGTCATGATCGGCGTTAGGCGAATGGCGTTTGATACAACCCGCGTTGGTACGCAGATTGGCAAGAGAAAGACCGCCACGGAAAAAATTCGACACCTCGCCAATGAACAACGAGCGATTGAAGGCCAGCTCCGTATCGAAATGGCCGCACGTGGCGCGCAAATCCCGGTTCCAGGTTTCCAACCCGTCTTGCCCAACCTGATGCATGCTCATGGCATTCTCCGCAGTGGCTTATTGTTTTTGTACGGCAATAGTTAACATGTTATCTATATGCACGCAACAAGTACCTGATCGCCAGAGCAGTAGCAGGATTGATGCCAGGACAAAACAATGCAATCAGAGAGTTTGCAACACCCGTTGCAAACCGCTCAAGACCGCCAGCAAGCCCATGCGCTGCTCGCGGCTCAACGCAATATAGCGTCGGAAGGCGGGCATGCGATTCACCACTTCGCTACCGCCCATGTGCTCCAGCCGTACACACCACTGGCGCCCTTGCAGCTCGATATCCAAGCGCTTGAAATCCAGCGGCATGAGCGCTTCGTACAGCGCCAGGTCCTGCTCCACCGCCGCCTGCAACAGCGCCGGCAATTCACTGCCGCCGCCGCGCTGCCGGCAGCGGATGCCGCGCCGCCGAACGGCTCCGCCGTGGTGCAGTTGCAGGCGTGCGGTGCCCTCTCTGGAAGCAGGCACGCGCATCACGAACTCGGTCAGCACCAAGTGCATCAGCAGCTGCGACTCGGTGCGTTCGGCGACCTCCAATTGCAGATCACCATCGTCGACAATGACCGTCGCCGTTGCCGGGCCCGTCAGCTCGAACCCCGCCAGCCCGAGGTTGCGCCGCAACAGTTCCAGGGTCACCCCGGGCCGATAACCGACCGGAGCGCGCTGGGCACTGAACAGCTCAGACAGTTTTTGCAGCACGGTCGACAAACACATCGGCAGGTTGCCCAGGTTCATGGGAAAACTCCTTGGCCAGTACGTCTTCGACCGACGCCGGCTTGAATGGATTGACCTTCTGCACCACCAGGGTCCAGAACAAGGCGTACGTCGCCGTGACACCGAGCATCACTGCGAAGGGTACGTAGATGTCCGCCGGGTTCATGCCCGGCGGAGTGATGAACCACATGCCCAACACAATGCCGACACTGGACAAGATCTGCGGCAACGGAAAAAACGGCGAGCGATAGGCCCGTGGCAGATCAGGACGGCGAATCCGCAGGCTGACCACCGACACCGTCACCAGCAGGTAGGCGAAACTCCAGGCGCACACGGCCGCCAGCACCAAATGCATGATGTTGTCGGTATTGCCTCCCAGCCAGAGTGCATGCAGGCAAGGAATCAGCATCGCCACCAGGATGCACAACAGCGGCGTCTTGAAGCGCGGGTGCAAATAGGTGAAGACTTTCGGCAAAGCGCCGTCCACCGCCATGCCGTAGAGAATCCGTGGCACGCCGGCCATCAGCGTGTTGATGGTCGCCGCCCCGGCGAACAGGAAGCCGATCCCCAGCCACATCGGGCCAACATCACCCATGACCTGCTCGGCGAACCGCGGAATCGCCATGGGCGTGTCCAGCAAATGCACGCCGCTGGCAGCGTCCAGCAGGACGTTTTCCACCTGGCGCTTCATCGCCGCGCCATAGATGAACATGCACGCAGCGACACTGAACAAGCCCAGCATCATCGCCCGGGGCATGGTCTTGGCGGAGTGGCGCAGGTCCGGCGCCAGCGGTGTGACAAACTCGCAGCCGACAAACATGAACATCGCCATGCCCACCAGCGACAACACAGTGACCAGGTCGGTGCCCACTACAGACACGCCGAACCAACCTTGCAACTCTACCGCCGGGGCAGCGATCAGGCCCAACACGCCGAACACCATCAGGGTCGTCCACATGCCGAACGTCAGGACAATCTCGGCCCGCCCGAAGGCGCTCACACCGAAAGCATTGAGCACACCGAACACCACGACGAACCCCACGCCGAGCAACCAGGAGCCACCCGCCGATTCAGCCAGGGTGTTGAGGTGCTCGAAGTTCACCAGGGCCATGACTCCCGCCAGAATGGTCTCGGCGGTACCGGCGAACACATGGACGATCAGGTAGGCCGACAACGTGCCGGTAATCGCGAAGAAGCGGCCCATGCCACAGTTGATGTAGTCATAGACGGAACCGGTGGTGGGCAGGATCGACGCGGCCTCGGCGAATGTTGTCGCCTGGGCCAGCATCATCACTACGGCGATCAGCATGGCCACCGCAAAGGCGCTGCCGCCGATACCGAAGCCCATGGTGGCGGTGAGAATCACCGGGCTGGCCATGATCAGGCCAATGGTGCTGGCCAACGCAGTGGGGAAGCCCACCGTACCCCGGTTCAAGTGCTCGGTGAGCCTGTCATTGATCGACATGGTGCAGATCCTCGAAAGCGGATTTTTAGTATGGATGCCACAGCCGTCCAGGAGCCGGCGATCAAGCCCTCCCCAGCCAGTCCCTGATCGAAACGGCGTCGCGTGCAGGATTACTGTGCGCCCCACCCTCCCCGAGCGTCTTGCCCATGTCTGCCGCCGGTTTTGTTGCTGCCTGCCAGCCTTGCGCCGCTGGCGGGCTGGATCAATTCCCTGGCAGGCAGGTGAAAGACTTCCCCGGCCCGCGCTCCCCTTAATGCGCGCTCTTCTGTCCTATCACGCTGGGGAAACCATCATGGAGCACATACGCCATACACCTTCGCTGCGCACCGCCATCGGCCTGGGCGCCGCCCTGCTGGTCGCCGATTCATCGGCCCAGGCTTATCAGCTCTATATGGACGATGACACCACCGTCACAGGTAATTTCCTGGCGGTCTACGGGTTATTCAACAGTCGCAAGAACTACGACGGGACCTCGGGTGGCTCAAGCTGGCGGGAAGGCTTCATCAAGTATGGCCTGAGTATCGACCAGTCACTCGGTAACCTGGGCAGCGTCTACGGGACCGCCAACCTGGTCAGCTCTGGCACTTGGGGCGATGGCGATGCGGCGGGTCTGAGCGACGGCTCCGAACGTACCACCCGGTTCGACGAAGCCTTTGCCGGCTGGCGCTCCGGGGAGCTGTTCCCGGTGCTGGGCAAGGACGGCGTCGATCTATCCTTCGGTCGCCAGGTGATCACCCTCGGCGACGGTTTCATCATCAATGACGACGGCTTGAACCTGGGCAAAGGCGTGGCCGATGGCGAATTCAACCGGGGCGGCGCCTATTACCTGGCGGCCCGTCATGCCTTCGACCAGACCGCCGTGCTGCGCCTGGGAGGCAAGGACGGTGTGCACGGCAGCATGCTGTGGTTCAAGTCCGATAACCGCGCCCAAGCCAACACCGAAATGGCCGCCGGCACCCTGGAATACACGACGGCACCGGGCACACTCGGGCTGACCTACATTCACGGCATCGACGTTGATGACCACTACGCCAGCGACCTGCAGAAGCAGCGCGAAGGCATGGACATCTACAGCTTGCGCGGCGCCGGCAACGCTGGCATCGAAAATGCCCATTTTTCCTTCGAGTATGCCTGGCAAGACAAGGACGCCGGCCCGGAGAAAGCCTGGTATATGGAAGCCGGCTACACCTTCGCCGATTTGCCCTGGACGCCGGACCTGACCTATCGCTACAGCCGCTACTCGCAGCAATGGGACTCGATGTTCAGCGGACTCAACCGTGGCTATGGCACTTGGTTCCAGGGTGAAGTGGCCGGCAACTATTCCGGCCCGTTCAACAGCAACACCGCTATCCAGCACGTCGGCCTCAAGCTCAAGCCGGCGGAAACGGTAACCGTTGGTGCGTTGTTCTTCGACTACAGGACCCTGCAGACCCGCGAGGCGTTGAACCTCGACGCACAGGAGCTGGACCTGTACGTGGAATGGGCGGTGAATGAACACCTGATCGTCACGCCGCTGGTGGGCCTGTACAAGCCTGAAAAAGACGCGGACAGCGGTGGCAATCAGGTCGGAGGCAACGGCACCAATGTCTACAGCCAATTGGTAGTAGCGGTTCCGTTCTGACCGAACGTCTTTGGCAGGCTGCGATCTTTTAATGGAAAGCTCGTAGCCTCAAGGGGTGGCGCGATCACCCGGTTTACTTGTGCTGGTGCAGCATGGTCTGTATCTGATGCGTCGCCTGGCGGGTGCTTTCCGCCAACTTGCGCACTTCATCGGCCACCACCGAAAAACCGCGCCCGACCTCTCCCGCCCTGGCCGCCTCGATCGCTGCGTTTAGCGCCAACAGGTTGGTCTGGTCGGCAATACCCTTGATCACGCCTACCACTGTGGCGATCTGGGCGTAGGTCACCTGGTTCTGTTCCAGCATGCGCTGATGGGTGGATAGGGCCGAGCGTTCATCGCTGATATCACGCACCGCGCCAATGACACGGACCAGCCGTCCTTGTGGGTCCCGCACGGCGCGTCCACGCTCGCGGCACCAGATGTAATCCCGGCTCTTATGGCGCATGCGGTACTCGAATACGTACTCGCCGCTGCCCTGGAGACCGAGGATTTCCCGGTCGAAAATCGCCATGATCTTCGGCAGGTCGTCCGGGTGGGTGATGCCGACTTGCGCATCCCAGCCGTCCGGCAATTCGTCAGGCCCGTAGCCCAGCAGCGAGCGAAACTGACTGGAAAAACGCATGCAACTGGCCGGATGCTGGAGATCGCCGTTGACCACATTGATGTCCCAGCAGCCTTCGGTCAGGGTCGATTGCAGCAACTCCCAGACTTGCGCTTCCTGGCGTTGTTGCTGCAATTGCCGGGTATGCTCATCCAGACGAACCTCAAGAATCCCCTCGCGCTCCCGGGCTTGCTCCAGTTGCTGGCGGGTCCTGTGCAACTCGCTTTCAATCTGCTGCCAGCGCAGGGTCTGATCCTGCACTTGCGTTTGCGCCTGAAGCAGGTTCGCAGTGATGCTCGCCATCTGTCGAGGGTACTGCTCAAGCACCGTGCGCAGCGGCGGATAGTCGTCGAGCATCGGTGTGTCATCCGTCTCTCCGGCCAGCGCCCGCTGCACCTGTGCAATCAACGCACGCTTGTGTTTGTTGGTCTGGAGAAACATCACCCGCCCCTTTGTCCATCGAGTCAAAACACTGATCTGACCGCAAACCGGCCATGCTGGCTTGTACCTGCCTGCAACGATCCTTGTTCCTGGCTGCCAGCCTTGCCGGGCTGGCAGCCACAGACATACCGGGCGGCAGGCTCAGTCAAGCCGTCCCGACCGCCACGGATTAACCTCATGGCTTTCCCTTGTTCGCGATCAGGAAATACTCATGAGCGATATTGCCCTGCTGCCTCAGGTCGAAGCCTTTCTTGGCCGACACCATGCACTGTTCATCGACGGGCGCTACGTCGAAAGCCAAGGCAGCCAGACACTGGACGTCATCAACCCGGCCACCGGTCGAGTCATCGCACAGGTGAGCGATGCCACTGGCGGCGATATCGATGCGGCGGTGGAGTCGTCCCGGCGTGGCTTCAAGCAATGGTCCCAGGCGGCACCGGCGGTCCGAGGCCTGGTGTTGCTGAAGCTGGCGGACCTGTTGGAGCGGCACCGCGAAGAGCTGGCGCAGATCGAAACCTGCCAGTCGGGGAAAATCATCCAGATTTCCCGTGCCTTTGAGGTCGACCAGGCAGCGCATTTCCTGCGTTATTACGCCGGCTGGGCCACCAAGATCAATGGCGAGACCATCACTCCGTCGCTGCCCTCCTTCGCCGGTGAGCGCTACACCGCGTTCACCTTGCGCGAACCGGTCGGGGTGGTGGTCGGTATCGTGCCGTGGAATTTCTCCACCATGATCGCCATCTGGAAACTTGCGTCAGCCCTGGTGACTGGTTGCAGCATCATCATCAAACCCAGCGAATTCACCCCATTGACCATTCTGCGTGTCGCCGAACTGGCCATCGAAGCGGGATTGCCGGCGGGGGCGCTGAACGTGCTGACCGGTGGCGGACAAGTGGGCAAGGGGCTGATCGAGCATCCAGGCACCAACAAGGTGTCATTCACCGGCTCTGTGCCCACCGGTATCGCGGTGGGCCGAGCGGCCATGGGGGCCGGGCTGACCCGTGCAACCCTGGAACTTGGAGGAAAAAATTCAGCGGGGTTCCTGCGGGACATCGATACGGAGGTGGCCGTCAACGGCATCATCGAAGCAGGCTTCCTCCATTCGGGACAAATCTGCGCCGCCGCGGAACGGTTCTTCGTCCACCGCTCGCAAATCGAGCCGATCATGGATTCACTGGCCCAGCGCCTGGGCAAACTCAACATCGGCTCGCCCCTGGACGAACGCACCGAGTTCGGCCCGGTCACCCATCGCCAGCATCAACAAAAACTCGGAGAGTTCTTTGTCAGGGCCCGGGCGCAGAACAACACCATCATTCATGGCGGCAAGCTGATGGAAGGACCTGGCTGCTACGTCGAACCAACTATCATCTTCGCCAATCGCCGCGACGACGCCTTGCTCAACGAAGAAACCTTTGGACCAATCGCGACGTTTTTCCCTTATGACAGCGAGGAAGAACTGCTGGATTTGATGAACGACACCCCCTACGGCCTCAGCGCCAGTCTCTGGACCAACGACCTGGGCAAGGCCCTGCGCATGGTGCCCGCCATCGAAGCCGGCACCGTCTGGGTGAACATGCACACCCTGCTCGACCCGGCCGTCCCCTTTGGCGGCAGTAAATCGTCCGGAATGGGCCGCGAATTCGGCAGCGCCTTCATCGACGACTACACCGAACTGAAATCGGTGATGATTCGTTACTGATCGAAGGCTGCAGAAAGCTCCTGCCACGCACCCAAGAGTGATCCATCCCCCGGTGGCGAGGGGATTTATCCCCGCTGGGTCGCGCAGCGGCCCCAATCCAGTCACCTCGGTCAATCTGATGCACCGCATGCTTTGGGTTGGGGCTGCTGCGCAGCCCAGCGGGAGCAAGCTCCCTCGCCACCGGGGGATCTACTTCTTGGGTGAGCAGCAATACCTGTGGGAGCGAGCTTGCTCGCGATGGCGGCGGCAGATTCGCCATCGATGCCAGCTGAAACTCCGCTATCGCGAGCAAGCACGCTCCCACAGGTTTCAGGTCAGCTGTGGCAGGCGTTGACGGCGGGCATCCGGCCGCGCCACGGTTGGGCGCGTTCCAGTTGTGCGGCCAGGCTCAGCAAGGTGCTTTCCTCGCCAAAGCGACCGGCAAAGTGCGCGCCCATTGGCAGGCCATTGGCGCTCCAGGACAACGGTACCGACATTGCCGGTTGACCGCTGGCGTTGAACAACGCGGTGAATGGCGAGTAGCTGTGGTAGCGCTCGAGCAGTTGATCAAGGCTCATGCAAACGTCCTGCAGGTCCAGTTCGCCAATCCGTACCGGCTCTCGGGTCAGGACCGGGGTCAG
Organism: Pseudomonas fluorescens Q2-87; assembly: GCF_000281895.1. Taxonomy (NCBI): domain Bacteria; kingdom Pseudomonadati; phylum Pseudomonadota; class Gammaproteobacteria; order Pseudomonadales; family Pseudomonadaceae; genus Pseudomonas; species Pseudomonas fluorescens. The sequence goes on from NZ_CM001558.1 coordinate 3,380,644, forward strand.
GATCACATCGTAGTCCTGCATGAATATCGCCAATTGCCGGCCCAGGGCATGAATCCATTCCACAGCGGCGGCGTACTGGGCGCCGCTGACGTTGCCCTTGTCCCGCAGAATGATCCGCGTGCGCACCTCCAGTTCTTCGGCTTGCACGGCAAACCCACGCATCTGGCCCAACAGGTCGACATAGTGGCGAGTGCTCGCGCCGATGATGGTGAAGACATGATCGAGAAACTCCAACAACCCCACCGGCAGGCTCACCGGTTCGACACGGTGGCCCAAGGATTCGCACAACCGCGCGGCCTCGCCCACCGCCTGCAGGCTTTGCGGCGAAGTAGGCCAAGGACCTAGCTGTTCAACCAGGGCAATGCGCAACGGCTTAGGATCGCGCTGCACCGCCGTCACATACGGCAGGGACTGGATCGGGGCGGCATAGGGTGCGCCCAAGTCCATCCCGGCAGTGGCGTCCAGCAACGCGGCGCTGTCGCGCACCGACAGGGTGATCGCATGCGGCGTGCCCATCCCGGCCCACCCCTCGCCCACCATCGGTCCCGACGGCAGCAAGCCACGGCTGGGCTTGAAGCCAAAAACGCCACAGCAAGACGCCGGCACCCGTAACGAGCCACCACCATCGTTGCCGTGGGCGAATGGCACCACTCGTGCCGCCACCAGCGCCGCGGCGCCACCGCTGGAGCCACCAGCACTGTGGCCGGTGTTCCAAGGGTTGCGTGTGGCGCCGAAGCGCGAAGACTCGGTGGAGTACGACGTACCAAATTCCGGCGACGTACTGGTGCCCATCACCTGGCAGCCAGCACGCCGCAGCCGCGTCACAACGTCCGATTCAAAGTCCGCGCGAAAATCGCCGAGCGACCGCGAGCCGTTGGTCATGGCCGCACCATTGACCGGCGAAAACAAGTCCTTGATCAAAGTCGGCACACCGGCCAACAAGCCTTGCCCGGCCTGCGGGGTGCGCGACGCTTCGCGAGCGGCATCGTACAAGCGCTCGGCCACGGCATTGAGTTGTGGCTCGACCCGTTCCAGGCGTTCGATGGCCACCTCCAGCAGTTCCCCAGGCTGGACCTCTGCGCGCCTGACCCACTCGGCCAATGCCGTGCCGTCCTCACGATCCATCAAATGGTGAATGTCTTGCATACCCATGCTTCAGATTCCTTATTCGTGACGATTAACGTGATCCGACCGTGCTTGCCTGGCCCTGGCCCCGGGCTCGCAACCCGGCCAGGACCCAGAGCAGTGCCGCGACAAAACTGGCGAGCGCTAGCCACTGGATGGCGTGGCGCAGGTCGCCGGCGAAGCTGATTACAAAGGCCACCACCAGCGGGCTGACGAACTGGCCGATGTACAGGCATGAGGTGAAGCCGCCCAAGCCGCGCCCGCGAGTGCTGGAGGTCAGGGCATTCATGACCGGCGCCATTACATTGGGCACCAGCAGGCCGGATCCCAGCCCCTGGACGAGCACGGCTACCAGCACGGCGTTGTAGCTCTGCCCGCGCATCAGCAGCCATAACCCGATACCTAGCAAGCCCAGCAACAGCGCGTTGCAACCGGCGATACCAAAGCGGCGACGCAACAACGGCCACATCAACGAGCCGCCCAGGGTCGCCAACAAGCTCAGCCCCGAAGCCAGACCGATCATCGTGCTCGATGTGATGCCCAGGCCGACCAATAACGTCGGCGCCTGGATTGGCACAACGAAAGTCAGCACCATGCCGCCAAGAACCATCAAATAACCGACCACCAGTTGCAGCACCGCGACCTTGGCCGGCCCCGGCTCATCACCCCTTTGCTCAACCCCTTGCCGCTGCGTCACCGGCGGCTCCCAGAGCACTTTCATCATTACCGGCACCAACAGCAGCGGCAGCAAATACAACAGGAACGGCGCACGCCAGGAGTGCTCGCCGAGCGCACCGCCCACCACAAAAAACAGCGCGCCCACCAGACCGATAGTCACCACCTGCCGGTTCACGTAGCGCAGGCGTTCCTCGCCATGCCAGTAGTCCGCGATCAGCGTGGCGCAGCAGGTCATCACGGCTGCCTCGGCGCAGCCAAACAACAGCCGGACTCCGACAATCGACGGCAGGCTATCGAGCATGGCCGGCAGCGCGCCGAGCAAGGCATAGAGCAACGTAGCGATCAACAGCAAGGCCTTGCGCCCGACCCGGTCCGCCAGCCAGCCGGCCAACGGGGCGCACAGGGCAATCGCCAGGGCCGGCCCAGTGATTGCCAGCGGCACCAGCAGATCGGCGCGAGGCTCGACGGGGCCAAATTCGGCGCCCAGCCTGGGCAGGATCGGTGCGACCATCACCGAACCCATGATTGTCAGGCTGCTGCCGAGCATCAGCACCAGCCCTTCACGGAGACCCGCCAGCCGGGATCCGGTGGCCGCCGTTGGAACGACACTTGATTGATTCATGGCGAGCCTCCTTCAGAAGCTTTGGGAAATGCGCAGCGCCGTCGTGTAGCCCTCGGCGCGGTTGCGCGCGTCAAGCTCCTTGTAGACGTGCAGCCACACCGGGGGCATGCCCGGCTTGAAGTAGCTCACCGCCGGACCGACGGCCAATACCCGGGCGCGATTGCCCGGTTCCAGGCCTGGTGCATCGTCATCGGTGAATTGCCGGTAGTAATAGCCGCCCACGCCCAGGGTCCATGGCCCGACGTGCTGGCCCACGGCGAATTCATGACGGTACTCGACGCCGTTTTTGTAGTCGGTGTCATGGTTGCGGGTATTGATGTCGGCTTCGAAGCTTGAAGACACCTCAAAGCCGCTGTCGGAGATGTACGTGGCGTTGAGGATCGGCGAGAAGGTCCAGTGGTTCAGGCCCGGGGAGATCAAGCGATTCTTGTCGTAGTCGCCTGTGGGGGCCTGGACCTGGAACTGGGCATTGACGAACAGGTTAGGCGAAAGCGTCCACTGCAGGATCAACGGCAGCACTTGGATGTCGGCCATGCGAAACGGATCGGCTTCAAGGTTCAGCGGGCCGACAGGCGTCTGCACCTGTACCGAGGCGTCCATCTGGAAAAACGGCACCACGGTACCGAAGCCATACTGGGCGCCGAGCACGGTGTAATCGGTCATGCGCATGTAGGCGACGCCGATGGACAACACGTCCAGGGAGAAATTGTTATCCAGTGATTTGCCGTGGCGATCTTTCTGCACATTGGCCGAATAGAACGCTGTGCGCAGGCCCACGGTACCGAAGGGTGTAGCCGGCGGCATCATCCCTGCGCCGAAATCATAGACACCGACCGCCGTGGTCGGTGCGCCATTTTCGGTGCCATGGGCAGCGGTACAGAGACCGATCAACCCCAAGGTGAACCACGTACAGCGCCAGGCGTTTATTGTTTTATTCTGATTCATCGAATGCCCCTCTAACCATGTGGTGTTGGGGTCATCCTAGGGAGCCGGCCTGTGAGCCGTTATCCGTTTTCAGCACAGATGCGTGCGGCGCAAGGTTTGCGATGGGGTCTCGCCAAACAGGACCCGATAATCGCTGGAGAATCGGCTCAAATGCCAGAATCCCCAGCGCGCCGCGACCTCCTGTACGCCATGGGCCTGATCGCCATGGCGCAATTCCCGGCGCACGGCATTGAGGCGCAGCGCCCGCAAATAGGCCACCGGGTTGATGCCCAGGGTTTCCTGGAAGCAGTACTGCAATTTGCGCCGGCTGGCGCCGATGTGATTGCACAGGTCGAGAATCGACAGCGGTTCATCGACATGGCCCAAGGCATACTCCCGCGCCCGGTCGACCATGCGTTTGCGCGCTGTGGGGTTGAGCGGCGGCGCCTCATCCGGCGCCACCAGCTCCAGCAATTGCAACATCACCGTATCGCGCAGGCCTCGGCGGATCGACTCGTAGCCCAGCAGCGAATCGCGCCCCCGTTCGCCCCCTTCGAGCTCATCGAACAGCGCCGCCAGTTCTGCCGGCAGCGACGAGTCGGCCAGGCGGTAACACCTGGGAAGATCGGTAATTCGAAAGCGACTGCCCTGGCGCTCCAGCACATGCTCCAGGGCCCGCTCGTCGACAGCGACACCAAGCAGGTCAAGATGCTGGGGGGTGCGCAGTTCGGGAAGGTTGTGGCCTCGGGCAACCAACAGGCTGGGTTCGATAATCGGATGGCCGCAGCAAAATACCGGTCCGCTCGCACTCAACGGCACGCTGAAGGTAATAGCCCCTTCCCATGCCGTGCCTTGCTTGGTCAGGGCCTGGTTAGAGCGGTCGCGCACCAGTTGCATCCAGTCCGAGCGGAACTCGACCAGCTCACCTTCGAAGCGTCCCGGGGTCAACTGGTCGTAGCTAACCTGCCAGCCACCCATGTTCCGGGCGTGCTCGTCGATGTCTGCGGTGCGGAACCGATTGATCGGCGGCGGCATGTTGTCGTTGTTCATTGACCCGACCTTTGATGATTCCAGGGTTAACGGGTCAAAAGTCAGGCAAGTTCCATTCCGCCACACGGGCAAGTCATTCAATTGTGCCGAAAACGGCTAGCCGTCCGGTGTCTCAGCTACCGGCATCGGCATGGGCTTGCTCAAAGAAGTAATCCTTCCAGCTGTCCGCCTTGTTTTTCAGCACACCCAATTCATGCAACTTCTCGGCGTAGATGTAGGTGCGTTGCGGCACCACGGTGAAGTCGATCTCGGGGTCGGTCACGATCTTTTCCACCAGCGCCAGCGGCAACTTCGATTGTTCCACGCGGATGTACGTCTGGGCGGCGGCGGGCTTGTCGGCCTTGATGATGCTTTGCGCTTCCACCAGCGCGTCGTAGAACGCCTGGTAGGTCTTGGGGTTCTCGTCGTGGAATTTTTCCGTGGTGTAGAGCACATTGAACGTCGCCGGCCCGCCCAGTACGTCATAGGAGCTGAGCACCTTGTGCACGTTGGGGCTCTGCAGCGCCTGGTACTGGAATGGCGGGCTGGAAAAATGCGCGTTGATCTCCGATTTGCCGGCAATCAGCGCCGCCGTCGCATCCGGGTGCGGCAGGCTGACCGAGATGTCATCGAACTTCTTGTATTGGTCGTTCCCGAAAACCTTGGCCGTTTCAAGCTGTAACGTACGCGACTGGAAGCCGACGCCCGCCGCTGGCACGGCGATGCGGTCCTTGTCGGTAAAATCCTTGAGGGTCTTCACATCCGGGTTGTTGGTGAGTAGATAATTGGGCATCGAGCCCAGCGAAGCGATGGCCTTGACGTTCTGCTTGCCACGGGTCCGGTCCCAGATCGTCAGCATCGGCGGAACGCCCGCTGACACAACGTCCAGGGCACCGGTGAGCAAGGCCTCGTTCATGGCCGTCGCGCCTGAGATACTGTTCCAATCGACCTTGATATCCAGGCCCTGTGCCTTGCCATGCTTCTCGATGAGCTGCTGGTCACGGACGACGTCAAGGATCAGGTAACCGATACCGAACTGCTGGGCGATGCTGATCTTGCCTTCCGCCCGAGCCGTGGGGCCGAGCAAAAAACCTGCCGCCAGGGAAACGAAGCACACAGTGAGCGCAGAACGCTTGAAAGCCATAGCCATGGAACCTCACAGTCAGTGGAAAAAACCAGGGCACGACTTTAAAGCTATAAAAATAATAATTTAAATACCTGTATGGCATATCAATAGCACTCAAATTTCAATGCCGGGCCGTTCGACTTCCAACGCAGACCAAGACACGACCATGAATGAATTCATCAGCAACATTGGCGTCGCCGCCGAATCGATCACCCAACCGCGCACGCTGGTGTTCCTGGCGTACCCGCAAATGGGCCTGCTGGACCTGACTGGCGCCCAGACGGTTTTTTGGGCAGCGACCAAAGCCATGACCGAACGCGGCTTGCCCGGTTATCGGATCCACACCGCAAGCCTGGACGGTGGGCTGATGCAAACAGCCGAGGGCTTGGTGGTGGATACCGGGTCCCTGCGTCAGTTCGACGGTGCGGCCATCGACACGCTGATCGTGCCCGGCGCACCGGATATACGCCAGGCGATGATCGACTGCGTCGAACTGGTGGCTTGGCTGCAAAATGCCTCGGCCAGAGCCCGGCGCACCGCCTCGGTATGCAGCGGCACTTTCCTGATGGCCCAGGCCGGGTTATTGGATGGTCGACGAGCCGCCACTCACTGGGCCATGTGCGACATGCTCAAGAGCGGCTTCCCATCGGTTGAAGTGGATCTGGATGCGATCTTCATCCAGCAAGACAGCGTGTGGACCTCGGCGGGGGTCAGCGCCGGCATCGACATGGCCCTGGCGCTGGTCGAAGCCGATTGCGGTCGCGATGTGGCCCTGCAGGTGGCCCGTGAATTGGTGATTTACCTCAAGCGTCCGGGCGGACAAGCACAGTTCAGCCAAATGTTGCAGCTGCAAATGCAGGACAGCGCCGGGTTCGACGAGCTGCACGTCTGGATTACCGAACACCTGGGCGACGACAACCTGACCATCGAACGCTTGGCCCGACAAGCCCGGATGAGCCCGCGCAATTTCACCCGTGTCTATAAACGCCAGACCGGACGAACCCCGGCCAAGGCCGTCGAGCTGTTCCGCCTCGAAGCGGCGCGCCGGTTGCTGGAAGACTCCCAGCGCAACATCGATCAGATCGCTCGAACCTGCGGTTTCGGCGACGAGGAACGCATGCGCCACACCTTCCAGCGCCATTTGGCGATTTCTCCGCGTGACTATCGCAATCGGTTTTCCCGCTAAGGTTCGTCGCCTATCGGCTGCCGCTGCTGTCAGGCGACTTTCCTGGGCGGCGCCTGCGAATCGGCCTGCTCGGCCAGCAGCGCGCTGCAACGGGAGCGCAGCCAGCGCTCCCCCGGATCATTGTGCGAGACGCCACGCCAGACCATGGACAGCGCGTGCTCAGGTAATTCAATGGGCGCCGCTTGTGCACGCAGCCCCGTCGCCACCGCCATCGCCCTGGCGACGTAATCCGGCACGATGGCGATCATGTCGCTGCCGGCCAGCAATACGGGCAATGCGCTGAAGTGCGGTACCGTCAGCACCACCCGGCGCTCGTGGCCCATCAGGCACAGGGCGCGGTCCGAATCGTCGATGACATTGCCCATGGACGACACCACCGCATGGGGCCGGCAGCAGAACTCCTCCAAGGTCAGCTCGCCGGGTTGCGAATCGGCCCGTAGCAGCATCGGGCGAATCGGGCGCAGCGCCTTGCGCCGGGCATTGGCCGGCAACTCCAGGGTGTGGCTGATGCCCAGGGAAATTTCCCCGTTGATCAACAACTGCGGCAGTTGCCACTGATCGGCCCGGCGCACCACCAGCCGGGTGCCAGGCGCCTCGACCCGCAGGCGGCGCAGCAGGTCCGGCAGCAACGCGTATTCGACATCATCGGACAGCCCGATATGGAACGTTGCCTCGCTGGTCCCCGGATCGAACGCCTGGCAGCGACTCAAGGCCGCGGCGATGCCATCCAGCGCCGGGGACAGGTTGCAAAAGATCTCTTGGGCTCGCGAGGTTGGCTCCATCAGCCGCCCCGAGCGAATGAACAATGGGTCATCGAACATCAACCGCAAGCGCGCCAGGGCGCTGCTGATCGTTGGCTGCCCCAGGAACAGCTTTTCGCTGACGCGCGTGACATTTTGCTCGTGCATCATGGTTTCGAAGACAACCAGCAGATTGATGTCAGCACGACGCAGGTCATTTCTGTTCATCATAGTCGTCGCCCCAGGCACCAGGCCGTTGAGTCAGGAGTGGACAAGATCATCGCCTGCGCCTTCATCAAGGCACGGCGGCGAAACGGTGTAGAAAGGTTATTAGGCAGCCGGGCCAGTGTCTGTCGTACATCGGGACGGGTGACTCACCCTTTTGGGCAGCCTCTTTGATACTTCGGTATGCATCCCTTGCTGCCGGGCCGCGTCAGTCGGGGCGTGGCGCGATTTCAGGGTTTTATGTCCTACCTGGCGCAAAGGGGCGCTTCTAAGATACGAAGCGATGCTCTGTCTCCCGGCCTTCCAGAGCGAGACCGAGTAAAACAGAAGGTCTACCAGCGTGCCCCTACCCACCGCGATGTTCAAAAGCGTCTATGAGAGCCTTCGGTACAGCCCAAGCCAGATGGGACCCCGGCCCGCGATGGGGATCAGCACCAACCCGCTGGTCAATGTCCTGGGCTGGGCGGTAGGACTGGTGGTGGCCTGCGGGATTTTCGTGATCAACTCCGAAACCCATTCGGACCTGGCCCCGACCCTGCTGTACGTCACCTTGCTGTTGATGGCCGCCAATCTGTTCTCGATCAACCTGGTCATCGCTGTCGCGCTGATCAGCATGTTTTTGCTCACGGCCATGTTTGCGTATAACGGCGGCTATCACCGCTGGGAATCGACCACCGGTTTCTTTCGCTGCCTGACAGCGCTGTCGGCCATTGCCTTCCTGGCGTTGCGCAGCAAACAGGCTTCGGACAACCTGCGCCATAACGAAGCCTACCTGATCGGCGCCCAGCGCCTGAGCCAGACCGGCAGCCTGGGCTTTCGCGGCGATCGGCAGGAAATGTCCTGGTCCCAGGAATCGGCACGGATCTTCGAGTACCCGCAGAGCAAGGTACCGACGGTTTCGATGATGCTGGAGCGCACGCACCCCGAAGACCTCGAACGGGTCCGAGGGATTTTCCAGCAGGCGGCCCGCCGCGATCCACAGATCGAAGCCAAGCTGCGCCTGCTGATGCCTGACGGGCGCATCAAGCACATCCACATGATCGCCAGCCCATTGCTCGTCCAGCACGGCCATTTCCAGTACCTCGGCGCGGTCATGGACATTACCGCCAGCAAAGAAGCCGAAGAAGCTTTGTTCCAGGCCCAGACCCAACTGGCCCACGTCACCCGCCTGACCTCGCTGGGGGAAATGGCCGCCTCCATTGCCCACGAAGTCAACCAGCCGTTGACGGCCATCACCAGCAGCGGCGAAGCCTGCCGACGGTGGCTTGCACGCCCGGTTCCCGATCACAAGGAAGCCCTTGATAACCTCGACCGGATCGTCGCCAATGCCTGCCGCGCCAGCGAAGTCATCAGCCGCATCAGGGCGCTGTCGCGCAAGTGCGATCCGTTGCGCCGGCCCGAACAACTGGACGACATCGTCAGCGAGACGCTGTGCCTGGTCCAGCAGCAACTGGCCCATCACAAGGTCAAGGCGAATGTGGACCTGGCAACCGCCGACGCACAAATCAGCGCCGACCGGGTGCAACTGCAGCAAGTCATCATCAACCTGATCATCAATGCCTGCCACGCGATGGAAGGGGTAAAGGTTCGCGACCGAGCGTTGCACATCCGCACCTGGTTGGAAGACAACGAGGCCATGCTCGAAGTGGCCGACCAGGGCACGGGTATCGAGCCTGAAATCCTTCCCTCACTGTTCAATGCGTTTTTCACCACCCGGGAGAAAGGCCTGGGCATGGGCCTTTCCATCTGCCGGTCCATCATCGATTTTCACGGCGGCAGGATCTGGGCCAGCAGCGAGGTCGGCCAAGGCACCTCGTTCAGGTTCGCACTGCCGTTGCTCGCCTGCGCAGATTTGCCCCGGAGCCTCCCATGAACTCACATCACGCCAACTGCGCGGCCATCAGCAACGACCCGGTCGTCTATATCGTCGACGACGATGAGCCCCTGCGCGAATCCCTCGGTAGCCTGCTGCGCTCCGTGGGCTGGCAGGTCGAGTTGTTCGGCTCGGTTGCCGCGTTCATGCAACACCCCAGGCCCGACCTGCCCAGTTGCCTGGTGCTGGATGTGCGACTGCAAGGCACCAGCGGCCTGGACTTGCAGCGGCAACTGCTGTTGGCCAGCGTCCACCTGCCCATCGTGTTCATGACCGGGCATGGCGACATCGCCATGACGGTTCGGGCGATGAAGGCTGGGGCGGTGGATTTCCTGGCCAAACCTTTTCGCGAGCAGGACCTGATCGATGCCGTGGCTACGGCCCATCAGCGAGACCGGCTGCGGCGCGAATCCGAACGCAACCATCAGCAACTGCTCGGCCTCTACGCCACGCTGACACCTCGGGAGCAACAGGTGATGGCGTTGGCCGTGTCGGGCTTGATGAACAAACAGATCGCCGCGCAGATCGGCTTGAGTGAAATCACCGTGAAGATTCACCGCGGCCAGGCCATGCGTAAAATGTCTGCACGTTCATTTGCCGACCTGGTCCGCATGGCTCAGGCATTGGAACTTGGCCCCGGGCAGTAAAGGTTCATACCCACGTATAGTAGGCGGGACCGTTGGACGGCGTATCTTGCAGTGATAGCGGTGGCCTTTATGGCCACCTGATATCAACCCCAGGTATCAACATGTCCAACACCGCAATTATTTCTGTGATTGATGATGATGAGTCGGTTCGAATTGCCTTGGATGGCTTGCTACGGTCCCACGGTTATTCCGTCAAAACATACGCCAACGCTTTTGACTTCTTGTCTGCCTTCCAGCCGGGAAGTACGGCCTGCCTGATATCGGACATTCAAATGCCGGGCATGACGGGCATCCAGATGCACGATCAACTGGCGACCCAGGGCATTGATGTCCCGATCATTTTCATCACTGGCTACCCCGGCGCACCGCCCCGAGCCAGCGCAACCACGCCCGAGCCAGTGGCGTTTTTCCCGAAGCCCTTCGACTGTGCTGCGCTGATCGCTTGCATCGAATCGGTACTCGGCCGCCAAACCTGATTTCCATCGCCGCGGGCGGTTTTTCATACTTTGGTATGGATCGCACCCTACCCAGGCATACCCCCGATGACCTTATGTAGAAGTGTTGAATCCGCGCCCGACAAATACGATGTCAATGCAGCGAACCGAAGCTGAATACGCTTGATGTTAATCATTGGCGCCACGCACTTTTGGGTATTTCGCGACACGGTCACGCTGAAACAATCAAACCATTCAACGTATCGATTTTGTCTTCGGGAGCACATCATGAAACAGCATATTCTGGTTGTCGGCGCAGGTTTCGGCGGGCTCTGGAGCGCACTGAGCGCGGTCCGCCTGCTGGACCAGCATGATCGTAATGACGTGCAGGTCACCGTCCTGGCACCCCAGGCGGAACTGCGCATCCGCCCACGTTTCTACGAACCGGACGTTCATACGATGATGGCCCCGCTGGAGGGCCTGTTCGACGCGGTGGGCGTGGAATTCGTCCAAGGCTCGGCGAGCAGCATCGACGCCGTTGCCAAACAGGTCGGCTACATCGATGTGTTCGGCAACCAGGGCAAACTGGACTATGACCGCCTGGTACTCGCGGCGGGCAGCCAGCTGGCACGCCCTGACTTGGAGGGCATGATCGAGCATGCCTTCGATGTCGACCAGATCGAAGCGGCCAGCCGTCTCGAAGCCCACATCAAGTCCCTCGTGAACCTGCCGGACACCCCGGCCCGCAACACCGTGGTGGTGGCTGGCGGCGGCTTCACCGGTATCGAAACCGCCACCGAAATGCCCGCACGCCTGCGCGCTGTCCTGGGCGACGACGCAAAAATCCGCGTCATCGTAGTGGATCGCGGGCCGACGATCGGCGCGGCGCTGGGCGAAGGGATCAGCCCCTCCATCATCGAAGCGTCCGATCACCTGGGGATCGAGTGGGTCCTCAATGTCTCGGTCGAATCGGTGGACGCTGGCGGCGTCACCCTGTCGAACGGCCAACGCATCGAATCCAATACCGTGATCTGGACCGTAGGTTTCCGGGCCAGTCCGTTGACCCAACATGTACCGGGCACCCGTGACCACCAGGGCCGCCTGCACGTCGACAGCCATTTGAAAGTGTTGGGCCAGAATCACATCTTTGCCGCCGGTGACGTGGCCTATGCCGCCACCGACACACTCGGCAACTACGCAGCAATGTCCTGCCAACACGCCATTGCCCTGGGACGCTATGCCGGCAACAACGTCGCCGCCGACCTGCTGGGCGTGGCGCCGATGCCCTACAGCCAACCCAAATACGTGACGTGCCTGGACCTGGGTGCCTGGGGCGCCGTGTATACCGAAGGCTGGGACCGCCAGCTCAAACTGGTCGGACAGGAAGCCAAGGACCTCAAGACCCAGATCAACACCGTATGGATCTACCCGCCCGCCGCCGATCGCGCGGCAGCCCTGGCCGCGGCCGACCCGTCGATTCCGGTGGCCTGAGCCCTCGTCCCTACCCCGGCCAGTTCTCCTTTCTGAGCCGGCCTTTCCCGGACGCCTGCCAATGATATTTGGGCAGGCGTTTTTTTAACGCAGCCCAAGCCAGTCCGAATATTGTCATTGCCCAGCAAAATCCGTATCCATGCTCGCCCCTTGTAGCTGGAGCACAAGGTAAGGTAGGCAGATTCATCCGGATCGAGGTGTGCCGTGGCGTCCTATTCCTTGCGTCAGCTGAAGTACTTCGTCACCACCGTCGAATGTGGCAGTGTCGCAGAAGCGTCCCGCAAGCTGTACATCGCCCAACCGTCGATCGCCACGGCGGTCAAGGGATTGGAGGACAGTTTCGGTGTGCAATTGCTCATCCGTCATCACGCCCAGGGCGTGTCCCTGACCCCCGGCGGCGCGCGTTTCTATCGCAAGGCCCAAGAGCTGTTGCGCATGGCCCGGGAGTTCGAACAGAACGCGCTGGCCGATAACGACGTGGTCAGCGGACAGATCGACATCGGCTGTTTCGAAACGGTCGCCCCGCTCTACCTGCCGCGCCTGATCGCCGGTTTCCGCCAGCGCTTCCCGGGGGTGGAAATTCGCGTGCAGGACGGCGAACAACAGGAACTGGTGCAAGGCTTGACGGGGGGCCGCTTCGACTTGGCGATCTTTTATGAGCACGACCTGGACAGCACCATCGAGACCGAAGCGTTGACAGCTCCGCAGCGGCCCTACGCGTTGTTGCCGGCGGGGCATCGCTTCGCAGGCCAGGCCCAGGTGTCACTGCGCGACCTGGCCCTGGAGCCGATGATCCTGCTGGACGTGCAGCCCAGCCGAACCTATTTCGTGAGCATCTTCGAAGAGCTGGGTCTGTCACCCAACATCGTCTTCAGCTCGCCGTCCATCGAAATGGTGCGCGGTATGGTGGGCCAGGCGTTCGGCTTCGCCGTTCTGGTGACCCGACCGCACTCCACCTGCACCTACGACGGGCAGCAGGTAGTCTGCGTCAACATCACCGAGGACGTGACCGGCTCGGCACTGGTGGCCGGCTGGCTCAAACGCGCACACCTGACCAAACCGGCGCAGTTGTTCGTCGATTACTGCAAGGAACAGTTCCGACAATGGCTGCCCTGAAACACCGATCCCCGTGGCGAGGGAGCTTGCTCCCGCTGGGTTGCGAAGCGACCCCAAGCAGGTCATTCGCGATCTGCCTGATATACCGAGGTGCCAGGACCAGGGGCTGCTGCGCCGCCCAGCGGGAGCAAGCTCCCTCGCCACACCGGGGGTTGTGCTCGGTTTTTCTGACTCGCCGGCCCTGACGGATCTAGTGTCCGCCCCGTCTTGATGCCAATCCGTGAATTCCGCCAACACACCGATCCCCGTGGCGAGGGAGCTTGCTCCCGCTGGGTTGCGAAGCGACCCCAAGCAGGTCATTCGCAATCTGCCTGACATACCGAGGTGCCAGGACCAGGGGCTGCTGCGCCGCCCAGCGGGAGCAAGCTCCCTCGCCACACCGGGGGGTTTTGCTCGGCTTTTCTGACCCGCCGGCCCTGACGGATCTAGTGTCCGCCCCGTCTTGATGCCAATCCGTGAATTCCGCCAACACACCGATCCCCGTGGCGAGGGAGCTTGCTCCCGCTGGGTTGCGAAGCGACCCCAAGCAGGTCATTCGCGATCTGCCTGACATACCGGGGTGCCAGGACCAGAGGGCTGCTGCGCAGCCCAGCGGGAGCAAGCTCCCTCGCCACCGGGTGTGATGCCTAGCGAGCCGCCCAGGCATTGAAGCGTTGCTCCAGCTCCTCGCCATGGTCGACCCAGAACTCGGCGTCCACTGCCTGGGCTTCGGCCAGGTTGGCCTCGGCGGTCGGTAGTTGGGCCTGTACGGCCGTCGGCAACAAGGCCAGCGTCTGGCGATGCACCGGCCCGTAAGGGATGTTTTCCGAGAACACCTTCTGCGTCTGCGGCTGGCTGGCAAAGGCAATGAACTGCTCAGCCAAGGCCTTGTTCGGCGTGCCTTTGACCACCGCCCAGTATTCTGGGTCGTACAGGCTCTGCGGCCAGACGATGCTCAGCTTCATGCCTTCCTTTTGCGCCGAAGCAATGCGCCCGTTATAGGCAGCGCTCATGGCCACGTCGCCGGCCACCAACCATTGCGCCGGTTGCGCGCCGGCCTCCCACCACTGGATGTTCGGCTTGATCTGGTCCAGCTTGGCAAACGCCCGGGCCACACCTTCCGGCGTGTTCAGCACTTTGTACAAGTCCTGTGCCTTGACCCCATCGGCCAGCAGGGCAATTTCCAAGGTGTATTTGGCGCCTTTGCGCAAGCCGCGCTTGCCCGGGTATTGGGCAACGTTCCAGAAATCCGCCCAGGAGGTGGGCGCCTTGGCGAGCTTGCTCTGGTCGTAGGCCAGGACCATCGACCAGACGTAGGTGGCGACTCCGCATTCATTGAGCGCCCCCGGCACATAATTCGCCGGATCGCCCATGCGCGCCAGGTCGAGTTTCTCGAACAGGCCTTCTTCACAGCCGCGCAGCAGCTCCGGGCTTTCCACTTCGACCACATCCCAACTGGTGTGGCCGGCCGTGACCATCGCCTTGATCTTCGACAACTCGCCGTTGTATTCGCCGGCGACGATGTTTCCCGCACCGCTGGCGTTGAAGGGTTGGAAGTAGGCCTTGTCCTGGGCCTGCTTGGTGGCACCACCAAAGGAAATCACGGTCAAGCTTTGGGGCGCGGCCATGATGCCGGTACTCAACAACGCCAGGGCACACGCAATGTTGCAACGCAAGGATCTGGACATGAAGCGATTCCTCGAAAATACCGACTCGCCCGCACGAGCCGGTGACGGGATCAAAGGTGACCGTAAGCACGGGCGGTGTGGTCTACAGCAGTGAGGCTCTTTTCGGCCCATTCGTTGATGCCGGCATGGCTGACCGCCTGGATGTTCCATTCATGGGTTCGTCCTCCTCAGGCACCTTGCGGTCGAAAATCATCGGGTTCACAGAGGTAGCTCGCCAATCGATCCATCAAGCGGTCGCAGGCGGCCATCTGTTCAACGCTTACGTATTCATCGGGCTTGTGCCCTTGGTCCATGCTGCCCGGACCACAGACCACCGTCGGGACGCCGGCCTGATGAAACAGGCCGCCCTCGGTGCCAAAGGCGACGGTGCCGAAAGCATCGCTGCCGCACAGACGGGCAATCAGTTGCGCGGCGCCGCTGTCGGGCGAGGTTGCCAGGCCCGGGTAGGCAGACAGCGGCTCAAAACGGATCGCAGTGCCGACGCTCACCGCGCGCATCCGGGGCAGCAGCGTTCGTTCGGCGAAATCCTGCAATTGCTCGGCCACCCGTTGTGGGGCGAAATCCGGCAAGGCGCGCACCTCAAAATCGAAACGGCAATCGGCCGGGACGATGTTCAACGCCGTCCCGCCCTGGATCACCCCGACCTGCACCGTCGAATACGCCGGATCGAAACGTGGGTCGTGCAACGAAGGGTCGGCCAGCTCTGCACTGATCTCGCCCAACCGGCCGATCAGCCGCGCGGCTTGCTCGATGGCGTTCACGCCATAAGGGGCATAGGCCGAGTGGCAAGCCGCCCCTTTGACGTGACAACGCATCGCCAACTTGCCCTTGTGGCCCAGCACCGGTTGGAGTTGGGTGGGTTCGCCGATCAGGCACAACGCCGGCTGGGGGATGCGTTGAGGCAGGACCTTCAGCAGGCTGCGCACGCCCAGGCAACCGACCTCCTCGTCATAAGAAAATGCCAAGTGCACCGGTCGCCGTAGCGGACTGGCAAGGAACGTCGGCACAGCGGCGAGCACCGACGCCAGGTAGCCTTTCATGTCCGCCGTACCGCGCCCGAACAACTTGCCGTCCACCTCACTCAGGCAAAACGGATCCGCCGTCCAGGCTTGTCCATCCACCGGCACTACGTCAGTGTGCCCGGACAACACCACGCCGCCGGGCACCGCCGGGCCGATGCTTGCCAGCAGGTTGGCCTTGGTCCGCTCCGTGTTGTAGATCAACTCGCACGCCACACCGAGCCCTTGCAGGTAATCGCGGACGAACTCGATCAGCGCCAGGTTCGAATCGCGACTGACCGTGGCGAAGCCCACCAGATGGGCGAGCATTGCCCGGCTGCGCAGCTCATTCATCGCCCGGCACCCCATAGCTGGGAGCCGCTGTCGGGTCGAGGGCACGGGTCAGGTAATCCTGCAGCTGTGGCTGATAGGCCAGCCAGAGTTTTTCCAGTTCACCAATGGGGTTTTCCTGCGCCCAGTCCACCCGCAAGTCAACGATGGGCCAGGTCAGGTCATCCACCACCGACAGCGCCGCCGAGTGCACCGCTCCGGCTTCGCCACCCGCCGCTTGCCCGGCCTGCAACGCGCTCATCAGGCGCGAAGCGAGACAGCCTTCGCTGCGTTCGAAGGCCGCGACCATGGCCTCGATCACTCCCACGTTTGCCAACAGATTGCCGGCCGCCACGCACTGTGCACCGGCCAGCGCGTTGTGGGTTCCCAGGGCATGGGCGCCACTGAAAATCGCCGCGTTGCCGTGGGCGTCGACCACCGCCACCTGGCGGTACTGGCTATAGCCATTTCGGGCCAGGGCGCGGTCCAAGGCCTCTTGCGCCACCCGGCCGGCCGCCAGCTCGTCGAGGATCTGCGGGCCGAGGGCAGGCAACGTGATGTTCTGGCTCGACACCGCCCCCACCCCCGCGCGCAACCAGGGGCAACGGGCGCCGACGGCGATGCTTGAAGAGCTGATAGCGATGCCCAACTGGCCGGTTTCGGCGCAGCGTCCGACAATGGAAAAGGTCATGTTCGACTCCTTATTCGGGGATCACCGCGATCACGTCGATTTCCATCAGCCACTGCGGCTGGCCGAGCGCGCTGACCACCAGCCCGGTGGAAATCGGGAACACGCCCTTGAGCCATTTGCCGACTTCCTGATACACCGGTTCGCGGTAGCGCGGATCGATCAGGTACGTGGTGGTCTTGACGATGTGGCTCAGGTCGCTGCCGGCCTCTTCGAGCAATTGCTTGACGTTGCGCATGGCCTGTTCGGCCTGGGCGCGCGGGTCGCCGAGGCCCACCAACTGGCCATCGAAATCCGTGCCAACCTGGCCGCGCACATAAACGGTATTGCCGGCCCGCACGGCCTGGCACAGGTCGTTGTCCAGTGTCTGGTTCGGGTAGGTGTCTTTGGTATTGAACATGCGGATACGCGTATGAGTAGGCATCAGCGGGCTCCCGTGAGGCTGGTTTTCGAACGGTGCGAATCGTTATCGAATGCTGGCGCCTGGAGGCGTTCGGCCTGGCGTTGGGTAGCGTCCCGATAGGCCAGATAAGTGCGCTGCTTCACGATGTGGTCGGCAATATGGCGGGCGTCATGCCACACGCCCCAGATGAACGCCGAGCCCCGACGCGACAGCCAGGGCAAACCAACGAAGTACAAACCCGGCTCGCTGGAAACACCCCGCTGGTGGCGGGGTTTGCCGTTGGCGTTGAGCGCGTCGACTTTCAGCCAGCTGTAATCCACCGAATAGCCAGTGGCCCAGACAACGCTGGTCACGCCGGCGGCAACCAGATCCAGTTCCAGGATTGGGTGGGTCAGGCAGTGCGGGTCAGGCAGTAGATCGCGCGCTTGGGGTTCGAGCGGCAGGTCCAGCCCGTTACGGGCAATGTAGGCATCGGCGGCATCCAGCAGCGCCCTGTAGTTTTCGTCGCCGCGAGCAATGTTTTCCGCCAGGTTCGGCTCAAAAGCCACGACGCTGCCGTCGGACGATTGGGTCAAGCCGACCAGGGTGATGCCTTCTTGGGCCAGCCTGCGAAAATCCACGGTATGACCGCCACGGGCACCGCTCACCGCAATGGTCACGTGCTCTTTGCCGGGCTTGACAGCTTCGGCGTCCCATTCGCCCAGCACACCCAGCCACCAGCAGAAATCACGATTGCGATAGGCCCGTGGCGGACGATCATGGGCTCCCACCGAGAGGTAGACCTGCTTGCCGGCGCGCTGCAGCTCATCGGCAATCTGCACCCCCGACGACCCGGCCCCCACCACCAGCACAGCGCCTTCGGGCAATTGCTGCGGGTTGCGATACTGGGCGGAGTGAATCTGTACGACTGCCGACAGGTCCCGCGCAATAGGCGGAATCACCGGTCGCTGGAACGGGCCGGTGGCGACAACCACATGCAACGCCTCGATCAGGCCTTCGGACGTTTCAACGGTAAAGCCCGGACGACCGACGTTGCGCTCGACTTTCCTGACGTCCACACCGGTACGGATCGGCGCGTGGAATTTCCTGGCGTAGGCCTCGAAGTAATCAGCCACCTGATCCTTCGAAGCGAACGCATCGGGATCGAGCCCCTCGAATTCCAGCCCGGGAAAGCGGTCATGCCAGGCCGGGCCGTTGGCGACCAGCGAATCCCAGCGCGCCGTGCGCCAGGCCTCGGCAATGCGGTCGCGCTCAACGACGAGATGCGGCACGCCTTGCCGGCTCAAGTGCTCGCTCATGGCCACGCCGGCCTGGCCGGCACCGATGACCAGCGTATCGATGTGAATGGTTTCAAAAGGCATGTCTGGGCACTTCCGGCAGTAGGTTCGGTTCAGGTCGGCATGGCGCCGCCTCGGGTTCAGATTGTTGTTCTGCGTCGACGACTATCGGTGGCAGGTGTCGAGGCGATTGTGTTGGCAGGCGGGGGTTTGCGAAACGAGGGTTTTTATCGTTGCTGGGAAGGAAAAAACTGGATGCTTGCCCGCTGTGGGTCAGGCGGCTGGCGCAGGGTTACGAGGTTTAACGGGGCGGCGCTGGGGTGGCGACGCAATGGCATGGCATTGCAGATTGCGTTCAACCTGTTCAGGGCCGCTTCGCGCCCCATCGGGGATAAATCCCCTCGCCACAGGTTCGCGGAACATGCAGAAGCTGGGGGTATGCCGACAGGCCTACTCAAACCGCGCCGGAAACGCCTTGCGCTCAAGCTTGTCCATCACCAGGGCAATGAACGCCGAGACCGCCAGCGGCAATTGCCGGCGGCTCGGATAAAGCACATTCAGGCCAAAGCCGCTGCGCTGATATTGCGGCAGTACCCGCACCAGCCTTCCGGCGTCCAGGTCCACGCTGATCACCGCCGACGGCAGCACCGCAATGCCCAGGCCTGTCACAGCGGCCTTGCGCAGCGCCTGGGCGGTATTGGCGTTGAAACGGGTGGGTACCTGCACCTCGTGCTCGGCGCCGTCCGGGCCGACCAGCCGCCAGTGGCTCAAGCCGCTGGGATGGGCGAAGCTCACGCTGTGGTGGTGCGTCAGCGCCTGCAGCGAAGTGGGCATACCATGCCTGGCAATGTAGCCGGGGCTGGCGACCATCCCATCGCCTTCATTACTGATGAGCTGGCGACCGACGTACCCAGAGTCCAGCAGCGCGCCACCGCGAAAGGCAACGTCAATGCGGTCGGCGATCAAATCGACATGGGCGTCGCTGAGCACGAAATCAAGCTGCACCCGAGGATGCGCGGCGAGAAAATCGGCGACCCATTGCATCGGGAAAAAGTCGAAGAAGTCCGCCATCGCGGCAATGCGCACCAGGCCGCTGGGCTCATCGCTGCCCTTCATCAACTCCTGGCCCGCCTCGGCCAAGCCATCCACCGCATCCACACAGCGCTCAAAAAACCCCTGCCCCACCTGGGTCAGCGTGAGCTTGCGGGTGGAGCGTTGCAGCAGCCGTTTTCCCAACTGAGCTTCGAGCTGCTGGACGCGCCGGCTCACGGTATTGGAAGGCATGCCCAGGCGCCTGGCCGCCTCGGCAAAGCTGCCGCTGCGCACGACCTGGACAAACAGCGCGACGTCGTTCAAATCGAGCATAAAGGTGCCATTGCTTCGTTTTCTGGATGAGTTCAATCCGATTCTATCGACTAATCAAGCGATTGATAGCCCCATATCCTTCATCCCATCGAGGCCCGACGCCCAAGCATTCGAGGAACACCATGAACAGTATCGCCATCACACCATCACGCGCCATTGCCTATCGCACCCGTGGACGCAGTCATGGGCCCATCACCCGACTGATAAGCCCCGGTGATCTGGGGCAAGTGTGCAAGCCCTTCGTGTTTCTCGACCTCGTCGCGTCCGATGGCAACGCCATGCAAAAAGGCTTTGGCATGCACCCGCATTCAGGGATCGCGACGCTGACCTACCTGATCGAAGGTCAGGTGACCTACGAAGACACCACGGGCCAATCGGGCGTGTTGCCCAGCGGCGGCATGGAGTGGATGCAGGCCGGCAAGGGTGTGTGGCACGACGGCCGGCCAGTTGACGGCTTGCCGATCAAAGGCTTCCAGCTATGGGTCGCGCTGCCCCCCGCCCTGGAAAACGCCGCGGCCCACAGCGTCTACCTGGCGCCACCGGGCATTCCCCAGGAGGGTCCGGCGCGGGTCTTGCTCGGCCAACACGGCGCGACTCGGAGCAGCGTTGTATCCCCTGCGGGCATGAACTACCTGGCCGTGCCGCTCAAGGACCAGGAACGCTGGCGCTACACCCCACCGGCCGGACACACCGTGGCCTGGCTGGCGGTCAGCGACGGTCGCCTCGACGCCGGCGGCAACGTCGATGCCGGAGAAATGGTGGTATTCGAGGAATCCGCCGGGACCATCGACATCGTTGCCCAGGGCCCTACCTCGTTCGTGCTCGGCTCGGCGGTCAAGCATCCCCACGACCTGGTGCTGGGCTATTACTCGGTGCACACCAGCCAAGCGGCGCTGGAAACAGGCGAAAACGAAATCCAGCGCATCGGCGCCCTTTTGCAACAAGAGGGCCGGCTGGCGTAGCCGCCCCTCGACTCCATCCCTATCTGATCTCTTTGAGGTGAATCATGAGCAACATCGGTCTCGATCTCCTGCTGTCCCGCGCCCAAGTCGGCAAACTGTCCCTGAAAAATCGCATGATCATGGCGCCGATGACGCGCAGCCGCGCAGGCGTCGGTGACGTCGCCACGCCCCTCATGGCCGAGTATTACAGCCAGCGGGCCAGCGCCGGCCTGATCATCAGCGAAGGCTCCCAGGTTTCGGCCCAGGGCAAGGGATACCTGAGGACACCGGGAATCTTCACCAGCGAACAAATCGCCGGTTGGAAGCAGGTGACCGACGCCGTTCACGCCGAGGGCGGGCAGATCTTCCTGCAACTGTGGCATGTGGGCCGGCTTTCCCATCCGTTGGTGCAGGCCAATGGCGCCCAGCCCGTAGCCCCTTCTGCGATCAAGGCCGACGGCGAAATCTACACCCCCGAAGGCCTCAAGCCCTACGAGCTGCCACGAGCGCTGACCCTCGATGAAATCCCGGGCGTGGTCGACGATTTCCGCCAGGCTGCCGCCAACGCGAAGCAGGCCGGGTTCGACGGCGTGGAAATCCATGGCGCCAATGGTTACCTGATCGACCAGTTCCTGCGCGACGGCACCAACCAGCGGACCGACGCCTACGGCGGCTCGATCGAAAACCGCGCACGCTTTCTCAAGGAAGTCGTCGAGTCGGTCATCGAAGTTTTTGGCGCCAGCCGCGTCGGTGTTCGCCTGTCGCCGATCTTCAGTTACTTCTCGATGAGCGATAGCGCCCCTCAGGCGACCTTCGACTACGCAAGCAGGATGCTCAGCCGCTACGGCCTGGCCTATCTGCATATCGTCGAGCTGGGCGAAGGCGCTTTCGATTTCCTGGAACTCAAGCGCCGCTTCGGCGGGCCGTACATCGCCAACGGTGGCTACAGCGCCGACCGGGCCGCCACGGCCATCAGTCGCGGCGAAGCCGACTTCGTGGCGTTCGGTACGCCGTTCCTGGCCAACCCGGACCTGGTGGAGCGCTTCAAGCTCGGCAAGGCGCTGAATGCGCCTGATGCAGCGACGTTCTACCAGGGCGATGAGCGTGGCTACACGGATTATCCAACCTTGGCCGAAACCCAGGACGCTCGATAATCGCAGCGGCGTGAGGGCTGAACGGGTCCGTCCACCCATCACGCCGCTCAAAATTGTACAAATTTACAAAATCTTGTACAAAAAACTTTAAAACGTACAACGCGTGCAGTAGGCTTCTGAAACTTGTACAGAGCAAATCTTCTGTACAACAATTCGGAGCCTCGCATGTCCGCCTACCTCCAGCGTTTTGCCCACGCTTTCGCCGAGCTGGACGCCAGTCGCCTGGCCGGTCTCGATGAGCTCTACAGCGTCGACGTACAGTTCCACGACCCCTTGCACCACATCGAAGGCCTACCGGCGCTGCGTGATTATTTTGCGCAGCTGTATGCCAACGTCAGGGACGTGCGCTACGACTTCCATGCCTTCGATGAAGTCCGTACCGGCGAGGGCTATCTGCGCTGGACGTTAAATTTCAGCCATCCGCGCCTCGCGGGCGGTAACCCCATCGCCTTGCAAGGTTGCAGCCATCTGCGCTGGACTGACCGGGTGTATCACCATCAGGATTTCTTCGACGCGGGCGCCCTGCTCTACGAGCACCTGCCGCTGTTCGGGCCGACGATCCGCTGGCTCAAGCGGAGGCTGGCGTGAGCCGCGTCTGGCTGACCGGTGCCAGCAGCGGCATCGGAGCGGAACTGGCCAGCGTGCTGCTGAAACAAGGGCACCATCTGGCCGTGAGTGCGCGTCAAGCGTCACCGTTGCAGGCCCTGGCCAGCCGCTATCAGGGTCAGGTGCTGGTGCTGCCGGGCGACCTGACCGACCCGGGCCAGGTCGCCGCGATCTGCCAGCAGATCGACACCCAATGGGGTGCCCTCGACCTGGTGATTCTCAATGCCGGCACCTGTGAATACCTGGAGCCAGGCCACTTCGATACTCAACTGGTGGAAAGGGTCATCACCACCAACCTGCTGGGCACCAGCCATTGTCTGGAGCACGCCCTGCCGCTGCTGCGCAGGGGCCAGCGCCCGCATCTTGTAGTGGTGAACAGCGCCGTGACCTCACTGGCCCTGCCCCGCGCCGGTGCCTATGGCGCCTCCAAGGCTGCCTTGCGCTACCTGGTGGAATCCTTGCGCATCGACCTGGCCGCCGAGGCCATCGACGTCACTCTGGTAAACCCCGGTTTCGTCGATACGCCGTTGACCCGACGCAACGACTTCCCCATGCCAATGCGCTGGTCGGCAGAACGGGCGGCGGCGCATATCGCCCGGCGCCTGCCGGGGCGACCGCTGGACATCAGCTTTCCATGGCGCTTCACCTTCATCCTGCGCCTGCTTGGACAGTTGCCCCCACGCTGGCGGCTGGCCCTCGGCCGGCGCCTGGCACGCCCTTCCCAGGAATCTTGAAACATGCGCATCGCAATCATCGGCAGCGGCATTTCGGGGCTGACCTGCGCTCACCTGCTGGCCCGTCGACACTCGATTACCGTGTTCGAGGCCGACGACCGCATCGGTGGCCACACCCACACCGTCGACGTTGACTGGCAGGGCCGGCGCTACGCCGTGGACACGGGTTTCATCGTCTACAACGACTGGACCTACCCGAACTTCATTCGCCTGCTGAATCAACTGGGTGTGGCGTCGCGCCCCACCGAAATGAGCTTCTCGGTGCATGACCCAGCCACCGGCCAGGAATACAAGGGTGACACCCTGCGCAGCCTCTTCGCCCGACGGCGCAACCTGCTGTCGCCGGGCTTCTGGGGCATGCTGCGGGACATCCTGCGGTTCAACCGGCAGGCGACGGCCGACCTGCAAGCCCAGCGTATCGACGGCACCACCCGGCTCGGCGACTACTTGCACGCCCAAGGCTACGGCCAACGTTTCATCGATCATTACATCGTGCCGATGGGCTCGGCGATCTGGTCGATGTCACCGGCCAGGATGCTGGAATTCCCGCTGCAATTCTTCGTGCGGTTCTGCCACAACCATGGCCTTCTGTCGGTCTACCAGCGTCCACAATGGCGCGTAATCGAGGGTGGTTCCCGCGGCTACATCGAGCCGTTGTGCGCGCCCTTTCGCCAGCACATCCGACTCAACTGCGCAGTACAGCGCGTGAGCCGCGATGAAGCGGGGGTGAGCGTGGTAAGTGCCGCGGGCATCGAGCGTTTCGACAAGGTGGTGTTCGCCTGTCACAGCGACCAGGCGCTCGCCCTCCTCGAGGCGCCAGGCCCGGAAGAACGCGAAGTGCTCGGTGCCCTGGCCTACGCCAGCAACGAGGTACTGCTGCACACCGACACCCGACTGCTGCCACGCCGGCGCCGGGCCTGGGCGAGCTGGAATTATCGCCTCGGCGGTCCGGCTCATGCGCCGGCCGCCCTGACCTACAACATGAATATTCTCCAGGGCCTGGACGCCCCTGTGACCTTTTGCGTCAGCCTCAACCAGAGCGATGCGGTCGACCCGGCCAAGGTGCTTGCGCGCTTCGATTACGCGCACCCGCAATACAGCCTCGCCGGGGTGGCGGCCCAGGCGCGCCAACATGAGTTGCAAGGTCACCAGCACAGCTATTTCTGCGGCGCCTACTGGGCCAACGGTTTTCATGAAGACGGCGTGGTCAGCGCCCTGCAGGTGGCGAAACACTTCGGTGAGCGCCTATGAACAGTAGCCTGTGTCGCGGCTGGATCGATCATCGGCGCTATACCCCGGCGGTCCACGGGTTCCGTTATCCAATCGGCATGCTGTACCTGGACCTGGCCGAACAGGAACAGGTGCTGGGGTTGTCGCGCCTGCTGCGGCCGTGGCCCCTGGCACCGCTGTGCTGGCGCGAGCGCGATTACCTGCCCGCCCGCACCCGACAGGGGGTCCCCCTGGCCGACGCAGTGCGCGGGATCCTCGCCGAGGCCTTGGGCGTCGCCCCGCAAGGCGCGATCCACCTGCTGACCCAACCGCGCAGTTGGGGCCTGTCGTTCAACCCCGTGAGCTTCTATTTCTGCCACGAAACCTGTGGGCGCTTGGCGGCGATCCTCTGCGAGGTGCGCAATACCCCATGGCGCGAACGCTACCACTACGTGTTACCGGTACGCCCTGGCGAGCCCCAGGCGTTTCGGGTGGCCAAGGCTTTCCATGTATCGCCGTTCCTGCCCCAGGACATGGATTACCGCATGCGTTTCCTGATCCTGGATTCCAGCGTTCGCGTACTCATGGAGAACTGGCGCGACGGCCGCAAGGTGTTCGAGGCCGGGCTGGTCCTGGATCGCCACCCCCTCGATGCGCGGTCGTTGCGCTGGCACATCCTGGCCTTTCCCTGGATGAGCCTGCGCACCGTCAGCGCCATTTACTGGCAGGCCCTGCGCCTGATCTTCAAACGCACCCCTCTGCACGACCACCAGGCCAGCCAAGGCAACCTGAGCGTCGGCGAAACTGCCCATAAGGACTGCGACCATGTCTGACCCCATCCTGAGCGTAACCAAGGCTGCGAGCTCGCGTCCGTTCAGCGGCGGCTTTTTCAAGCAGGCCGTGCTCAGCCAGTTGCGTCGCCTGCGCCAGGGCCACCTGCGCCTGACCGTGGACGGAGCCACGACGAGCTTCGGTGACCCGGACAGTGCGCTGGTGGCCGACGTCGAGATCGTCGACGATGCCGTCTGGGGCATGGTCGCGGGGAACGGTTCCATCGGCGCTGGCGAGGCTTATATCCAGGGCCATTGGCGCAGTCACGACTTGACAGCCGTCACGCGCCTGTTCGTGGCCAACCTGGAAGTGCTCGACGCCATGGACAGCGGCCTGGCCCGCATCAGCCGCCCGTTGCTGCGCGGGCTGCACTGGCTCAACCGCAACAATCGACGCGGCTCGCGGCGCAACATCATGGCCCATTACGACCTTGGCAACGCGCTGTTCGAGCGCTTGCTCGACCCGACCATGATGTACTCGGCCGCACTGTTCGAGAGTCCCGAGCAAAGCCTGGAAGACGCCCAGCTCAACAAGCTCGAACGCATCTGCCGCAAGCTTGACCTGCGCCCCGGCGATCACCTGCTGGAGATCGGCACCGGCTGGGGCAGCCTGGCGATTTACGCAGCCAGTCACTATGGATGCAAGGTCACCACTACTACCCTGTCGGACGAGCAATACGCGCACACCTGTCGGCGTGTCGAGGCCCTGGGCCTGCAACAGCGCATCAGCGTGCTGCGCCAGGATTACCGTGACTTGCAAGGCCGCTACGACAAGCTGGTGTCCATCGAAATGATCGAAGCCGTCGGTCATCGCTACCTGCCGCAGTACTTCCGTCGTTGCGCCGCGCTGCTCAAGGATGACGGCCTGATGCTGCTGCAATCGATCACCATCCGCGACCAACGCTACGACCAGGCTCGACGTTCGGTGGATTTCATCCAGCGTCATGTTTTTCCAGGCGGCGCGCTGCCGTCACTGTCCCGACTGTTGACCACCGCCAGCACCCAGACACCGCTCAATCTGCTGCACCTGGAGGACTTCGGGGCCCATTACGCCCGTACCCTGCGGCATTGGCACGAAAACTTCAGGCAGTCCCGCCAGGCTTTGCTGGCGCTGGGCTACGACGAAACCTTCCAGCGTTTCTGGGAATTCTATCTGTGTTACTGCGAAGGCGGCTTCCAGGAGCGTGCCATTGGCGTCGCCCAATTACTCTTCGCTGGCCCCGGCGCTCGCCAATCGCCGTGGCTGGG
This sequence comes from Pseudomonas fluorescens Q2-87, assembly GCF_000281895.1. Taxonomy (NCBI): domain Bacteria; kingdom Pseudomonadati; phylum Pseudomonadota; class Gammaproteobacteria; order Pseudomonadales; family Pseudomonadaceae; genus Pseudomonas; species Pseudomonas fluorescens. Next base: position 3,407,310 of record NZ_CM001558.1, read on the forward strand.
GCAACAGGAACAGGCATGAGCCGCACCGGCCTGGTGATCAACGCTCTCTGGTTGCAACTGGGCTGGTGGGGTTGCGTATGGGGTGCGAAGGATCCGCGGTGGTTGCTGGCGGTGCTCGTCGGACTGCTGGCGCACCTGATGCTGTGTCCCGGGCCCCGGGCGGAGCTGCACGCGGTGATGCGCGTCGGCCTGGGCGGCATGCTGCTGGACTGGGGGCTGGGTGTACTCGGTTTGTTCGAATTCAGCCAACTCCCGCTGCCACTCTGGCTGGCCTTGCTCTGGCTGGTTTTTGCCACGGGGTTGCGCCATAGCCTGGCCTGGGCTGCGACGCCGGTCTGGCGCGGTGCGTGTGCGGGCTTCATCGGCGGCCCGCTGGCCTACTGCGTGGGAGCGCCATTGACGGGGGTTACGCTGCCCCTTGGCGTGCTCGGCACCGCGCTGGTCCTGGCGCCGCTTTGGGCGCTTTTAATGCCGTTGGCGTTGCGCCTGGCCGACTCGCGCTGATCCAGCGGCGCAGGCAACCCGTCACCAGGGCTCATCGAGAAAAAGCGGTATGCGCAGCGGCTCGATCAGGCCCTCCGGCTGACCGCACATTTCGTCGTGGACCACTTGCTGCACCAGCGTGCACGGCAAACGCGGCACGGGTCGCAGCAGCTCGCGCAGGTGCGTGGTGGAGCGCACCTGCATCGTCTTGCCCGACTCATCGAGCAGCGTCCGCAGCCCGCTGTGCAGCCGGGCACGGAGCACGTACAGCCCGCCTTCCAGGGATAACAACTCCAACTCGTGGATTCGGCCTTCAACAGCCAGGTCGGTCAACTCTCGAAGCTTCATTGGGCAGCCCCGGTCTGACGACGGAAAAACAAGGTCACCTGCCCCAGCTCGACGCCGAGCTTATTCATGCTCGAACGATTGATCAGCGTGTCTTCGTCCATCAGATACATCCAGTCATCAAAGCTCACTACGTAAGTCGAACCGTCCACCGGCAGGTTCAACTTATAACGCCAGCGCAGCGCATTGCCGGCCACTTCGCCCTGCGCTTCGCCGACTACGTCATCGGCACGACCGCGCCAGCGCCCGGGGCCATCCGGTGTCAAGGTCCAGACCCGCTGCTGGCGAGTGCCGTCGCTGTAGAGGAAACGTTCATCCAGGATCAGCCGTTCACCCTCATGGCGACTGGAAATGTTCACCTCAAAACGCTTGATCACCTCACCCGAACGTTTCTGATAGATGCCCCAGGCCTTGACGGGCTTGCTGAAAAACTGCGCCAGGTCCAATTGGGGTTGCTGGTCGGCGTAGCGGTCGACATTGACATTGCCGCAGCTGGTCAAGCCCAGCATCAACAACAATGCCATCAAAAAACGCGTCATGGCTTATCTCCTGTAGTACGTGAGGACTAAAGCCCAAGCAGTTGTTTTCTAAGTTGTTTATCTTGGGTTTCCGGATCAAGCCAGATGGCAAAGAATGCCCGGGCGAACGATGGGTCGTCGATCGCGTGGGACAGGTGCTCATCGACATAGAAGCGACACCCGTGCCCCGGCAGGTACACGCCGGTGATGCGGCTGCCAGGCTTCACGTCAACAAACGCAAGGCGCATATGGGTTCGCCACGCGTCCAGCCGTTGAGCATCCAGGGGCGCACCGTTGATGCGCTGGATTTCTTCAAGGCTGGTCTGGACCAGGGTTTCCTTGCCAATGGATCGTCGGTAATCGAGTTCCAGGGCAAACGCAGTGTCGAGGCTTGGCGACGGAGCAGCGCTCCATAGCCGCGCCTGATAGACATCGAAGCCAAACCGGGTGAAATCGCCTTGCCCGATCAGGCGTGCGCCGGGCAACGCACTGCGCCAATCCGCAAAGGCCGGGAAAGCGTAAAAAGCCAGCAGGCCAATCATCAATCCGACCAGGTTTCTCCAGGCTACGAATGACCTGATCATGAGTGCGTCACCGGTTGCTCAAGGACGCCTCAATATTTGTACAGAGATAGATTTTTGTACAGCTTTTTTCCAATCTTCATTCCAGCAACTGAATGATCCGCGCCTCGATCGCGCCGGCCTCCATTTCAACCAGCGCTAGGGTCACCGGCAGCTTGAAACGCCGCCGGCCAGCGCTGCCAGGGTTCAAGTACAGCCGTTCGCCGCGCCATTCGATGCTGGGCTTGTGGGAATGGCCGGTAATCACCAACTTGACCCCGGGTTCAAGTGAAACGGGCACATCGGCGATGTCATGGACGAGCAAAGCCTGGCACTCGCCCAGATCGAATTGCAGGCAATCGGCCAGTTGCCCTGCCCACTCCGCGCCCACGTCGTTGTTGCCACGCACTACGTGCAGCGGCGCGAGAGCTGCCAGTTGTTGCAGGATATCGGGGCTGCCGATGTCGCCGGCATGGACGATCCGTTCGCAACCTTGAAGTGCCGCAAGGGCTTGCGGACGAAGCAAGCCATGGGTATCGGAAATGACGCCAATCTTCATGAAAGTGTTCTCTCTACAGGTTCCGTATCCATCACAATCATCCGTTGGACACGCATGAGGCACTAAATAGGCGGTGGCTGTGTCCTTACTTTACTTATTGACATCTCAATGGGCGGTGCCATCCGTGCCGGCCTCGTTGCCGTCGCTAACGTGCTGAATTCGAATAAGGTAGGCTTCGCATCCATCGTGCGCAGACCCGCCGTAAAAGGAAATAGTTGATGCTGGGACGCAAGCGACCAGAGCCAAAGATCGAAAACCCAGATGCAGCCCTTCCCCCCCAAGCTGCAAGGGCCGGCGCGGCGTTGCGTCTTACTGTGAGCTTTATGTTGGTAGTGGTCGTGGCGTTCCTGGCCGTCGAGGGCTGGCGCACGTGGCGCGACTATCGCTCGGCTTTCGCGTCTGCCCGCGATTCGGTGACGAACCTGGCGCGGGCCACAGCCCAGCACGCCGAAGACACCATCCGGCAAGTGGATGTACTGACCGCCGCCCTCAGCGAGCGTGTGGAGGGCGACGGTTTGGAGAACATGGACGTCCCGCGCATTCACAAGCTGCTGGTGCAACAGGCCGCCATCATGCCGCAGTTGCATGGACTGTTTATCTATGGTCCCGATGGCAAATGGGTGGTGACGGACAAGGAGGTCATTCCGGAGCCGGCAAACAACGCCGACCGCGACTACTTCCAATATCACCGCACCCATGAGGACCGAGACGTGCGGATCGGCGACGTCATCAAGAGTCGATCCACCAACGACCTGATCATTCCCATCTCCCGCCGCTTGAACAACCCGGACGGCTCCTTTGCCGGCGTGCTGCTGGGGACGGTCAAGGTCAGCTATTTCGTGGACTACTACGGCGATTTCAAGATCGACGACAAGGGCGCCCTGGTCCTGGCCACGCGAAGCGGAACCATCCTGGTGCGCCGGCCCTTCGTCGAATCGGTGATTGGCAAGAGCCTGGTCAACAGCGTGATCTTCAAGAATTACCTGCCCACGTCCAACCAGGGCACGGCCGAGGCCAAGGCTGTCATCGACGATACCGAGCGCCTGTACGCCTACCGGGCCTTGAGCACCTATCCGCTGGTGGTGGAAGCCGGCCTGTCCCGGGAATCCATCATCGCGCCCTGGCGGCGCGACCTGCTCAAGACCAGCCTGGTGCTGATTTTCCTGATCGTGATACTCGTAGGCTTCGGGCTTATCGTGCTGAACCAGCTGCGCTACCGAATGACCATGGAGGCGCAGATTCGTAACGCCCACCAGACGATGCGCGACATGGCGCTGACCGACAGCCTGACCGGGCTGGGCAACCGCAGGCGGCTGGACATTGCCTTGGCCGATGAGGTTCGCCTGGCCAAGCGCCAGGGTTCGTCACTCGCGCTGATCATGCTCGACGTCGACTATTTCAAGCGCTTCAACGACAAATACGGCCATGCCGCCGGCGACGAATGCCTGCGCGCGATTGCAGGCGCGATCCAGCAGACCATCAAGCGCCCGGGCGACCTGGCCGTGCGGTATGGCGGCGAAGAATTCACCGTGCTGCTCCCCAACACCGACAGCGCCGGTGCCGGCAGAGTCGCACAACAGATCCTTGAAGCCATCCGGGCCCTGAACATCGAACACGGCGACCATCCCCTGGGCTTGGTCACGGCCAGCGCGGGCATTACCACCGGCCAACCGAGTGTCGAGGACGCGACCCCGGCCATGCTCATAAAAGCCGCTGACGCCTTTTTGTACCTGGCCAAGAACACCGGGCGAAACCGCTGGTGCAGTGCCAACGCCTCTCAAGACTGAACCTCGCGGCATGGCCGCGCATCGGTCCGTAGCATGCAATCCCAGTGCAAAGGTGCCTGGAAGGCATCCGGCGGCTACAATGCTCGCTTCGACCGTGACCAGCCTGATTAAAAAAACATGTCCTTGCCCAAACATCATCTGGAATTGCTCAGCCCCGCCCGCGACGTGACCATCGCCCGCGAGGCCATCCTGCATGGCGCCGACGCCGTGTACATCGGTGGCCCGAGTTTCGGCGCACGTCACAACGCCTGCAACGAAGTGGGCGATATTGCCCGGCTGGTGGAGTTCGCCCATCGCTACCACGCCCGGGTGTTCACCACGATCAACACCATCCTGCACGACAACGAACTGGAGCCGGCCCGCCAGTTGATCCACCAACTGTACGATGCCGGCGTCGACGCGCTGATCGTCCAGGACCTGGGGGTGATGGAGCTGGACATCCCGCCCATCGAGCTGCACGCCAGCACCCAGACTGACATTCGCACCCTGGCGCGGGCAAAATTCCTCGACCAGGCCGGTTTCTCGCAACTGGTGCTGGCCCGCGAGTTGAACCTGCAGGAAATCCGCGCCATCGCCGATGAGACCGAAGCGGCCATCGAGTTCTTCATTCACGGTGCGTTGTGCGTGGCTTTCTCCGGCCAGTGCAACATTTCCCACGCCCAGAACGGCCGAAGTGCCAACCGTGGCGATTGTTCCCAGGCCTGTCGCCTGCCCTACACCCTCAAGGACGACCAGGGCCGGGTAGTGGCCTACGAAAAGCATCTGCTGTCGATGAAGGACAACAACCAGAGCGCCAACATCCGCGACCTGGTCGAAGCCGGCGTGCGTTCGTTCAAGATCGAAGGCCGCTACAAGGACATGGGTTACGTGAAGAACATCACGGCCTATTACCGCCAGCGCCTGGACGACGTGCTCGAAGACCGCCCGGACCTGGCCCGTGCCTCCAGCGGCCGCACCGCGCACTTCTTCGTGCCTGACCCGGACAAGACCTTCCACCGTGGCAGCACCGACTACTTTGTCAGCGAGCGCAAGATCGACATCGGCGCCTTCGATTCGCCAACCTTTACCGGCGTGCCGGTGGGCGTGGTAGAAAAAGTCGGCAAGCGCGACATGCAAGTCGTGACTTTCGACCCGCTGTCCAACGGCGACGGCCTCAACGTGCTGGTCAAGCGTGAGGTGGTGGGTTTCCGGGCCAACATCGCCGAGCCCAAGGGCGAGTTCGAAGAAGACGGCCAGAAGCGTTATCGCTACCGCGTCGAACCCAACGAGATGCCGGCGGGCATGTACCAGTTGCGCCCCAACCATCCACTGAGCCGCAACCTGGACCATAACTGGCAGCAAGCGCTGCTCAAGACCTCGTCCGAGCGCCGCGTCGGCCTGGCCTGGGTCGCGCGCCTGCGTGAAGAACGCCTGGAACTGACCGCCACCAGCGAGGAAGGCATCAGCGCCAGCGTCGCCCTGGACGGGCCGTTCGGCCTGGCCAACAAACCGGAACAGGCCCTTGAGCAATTGCATGACCTGCTCGGCCAACTCGGCACCACCGAATATCACGCTACCGCGATCGAACTGGATGCGCCCCAGGCATTCTTCATCCCCAATTCGCAGCTCAAGACCTTGCGCCGCGAAGCCATCGAGGCCCTGACCACCGCCCGTGTGGCGGCTCATCCACGGGGTGGACGCAAGGCCGAGACCAGTCCGCCGCCGGTGTACCCGGAGTCGCACCTGTCGTTCCTGGCCAACGTCTACAACCAGAAGGCCCGGGATTTCTATCACCGCCACGGGGTCAAGCTGATCGATGCTGCCTTCGAGGCCCACGAAGAAACCGGTGAAGTGCCGGTGATGATCACCAAGCACTGCCTGCGCTTCTCGTTCAACCTCTGCCCCAAGCAGGCCAAGGGCGTCACCGGCGTGCGCACCAAGGTCGCGCCGATGCAGCTGATACACGGCGATGAAGTGCTGACGCTGAAGTTCGACTGCAAGCCCTGCGAAATGCATGTGGTCGGCAAGATCAAGGGCCACATCCTTGACCTGCCACTGCCCGGCAGCACGGCGCAGGCGGTCGTCGGCCACATCAGCCCCGAGGACCTGCTCAAGACGATCCCCCGCGCACCGCATTGAGTCCACAACCGCAGATACTGTGGGAGCGGGCTTGCCCGCGAAAGCGGTGGGTCAGCTAAGTTGATGTCGGCTGTCCCACCGCTATCGCGAGCAGGCTCGCTCCCACAGGGGATTGGGGAATAGCCAATACCCCATGTGGAGCGAGCTTGCTCGCGATAACGGTAGACCAGCTTGCAACGATGCCGGCCGTCAACGCCTATGCGGACGAGTCGACTTTCATTTCTGCGTCTTTTTTGCTTTTCCGTGCGACAGATTCCACCCCAGGGCTCCCCCACCGCTTCCCAGCAATGTTAGGTTGTAAGCGTTTGTGTCATCTAATCAGACACTTCTCTTCTAACCTGCCTGCAAAGGAATGCCCCCAGCAATGGACTTCTCGCTCAAAAAACTGGCCCTGACCACGCTGATGCTGTCCAGCCTCGCATCGATGACCACGCCAGCCTTCGCCAACATCACCGCGCAACAGAACGCCGTCATTGTAAAAACCTTCGCCGATGCACCGGTGACGGATTTCAGGCAATTCCTCGGACAGGTCGCCAAGAACGATATCGCCAACGCCGCTAACCTCGGCCCGGCCATCAGCGCCTTCCTCGACAACACATCCCTGTCGGCCGAACAGCAGAACGAAATCCATCGCCTGCTGGGCCTTTATGCCCGAGTGAAGTACGGCAACGCGGCGACCGAGACGCTGAAAGAGCTGGTGGCGATCCCGACCTTTCGCAAGGACGGCGTAGCGCAGCACGAGAACCCGGAGTTCCTCAAGATCGCCGACAAGATCAAGGGCCTCGCCGAGTCTTTCAACCTGAATTTCCGCAACATCGACAACCGCGTCTATGAGATTTCCCTGGAAGGCAGCGGCGACGAAGTCGTTGGCATCCACGCCCACGCCGATGTGGTGCCGGTGACGCCGGAAAACTGGGTGCTGAAGGACGGCACCCGCCTCGACCCGTTCAAGGTGACCCTGGTGGGCGACCGCATGTATGGCCGCGGTACCGAGGACGATAAGAACGGCATCGTGGTGGCGCTATATGCCATGAAAATCATCAAGGAAGAGAAGCTACCGCTGGCGCGCAACTTCAAGTTGCTGGTCGATACCACCGAGGAAACCACTGGCGACGCAATCCCCTATTACTTCGAACACAACCCGACGCCCAACTACAACCTGGCGTTGGATGGCGGCTACCCGGTAGTGATCGCCGAGAAAGGCTACGGCACCGTCATGGCCAACTTTGCCCGACGCAATGCCCAAGGCAAGGGCGCCGAAATCACCGCACTGACCGGCGGCCTGGCGACCAATCAGATCCCGTCGACGTCGGTGGCCACTTTCATCGGCGACAAGCCCGCCGAATTGGCCGCCAGTCTGCTGAAGGCCGGCAACGACTACGCCAAGCGCAATGGCGGCAACTTCGAGGTCACCTCCAAGGTCGTCGGCAAAGATGTCCAGCTGACTTTCATCGGGGTCTCTGCGCACTCCTCCGAGCCGGAGTCGGGCGTCAACCCTGTGGCAAGGATGCTGGACTTCATCAATGGCCTGGGCAGCAAGGTCGCGCTCAAGCATAACCACATCACCGACGCCGCCCGCTACGCCGCCGATAACTGGGGCCTGGATTACCTGGGCAAGCAATTGGGGATCGGTTATTCCGACGCGTTCATGGGCCCGCTGACCGCCTCCCTGACTTACGTCGGGATGGATGAAAAGACCTTCAAGCTTGCGGTGAACCTGCGGGTGCCGGTGGGCAAGACCACTGAGGCGCTGAAGAAAGATATTGCCGACAAGCTGGACGCCTGGAGCAAGAAGTCCCACGTCGCGGTGGCGTTCGACTACTCCATCGACGAGCCGATGTACCGCAACCCCGAGGGCGAGTGGGTCAAGGCGCTGCTGGCGGTCGCCACCGAAAACCTCGGCATGGAGCACAAGTACGGCACCTCGGCCGGCGCCACGTCGGTCCACGATCTGCCCAATGGCGTGCAGTTCGGCCTGGCCATGCCTGACGTGAAGTACACCGGTCATAACGACAACGAGTTCAAGACCGTGGAGCAATTCCTGCTGGACCTGCAGATCGTGACCGAGATGATGGGGCGGATCGGGCAGTTGCCGAAGTTGTGATTGTCCAAGCCATGCTTTGCACTTGAAGCTTGCTGGTCACTTGAGACTGCAAGTCCCCGAGGCCTGCCTGTCCCTGTGGCTAGCTTGATTCCTGTGGCGAGGGAGCTTGCTCCCGCTCGGGTGCGCAGCGCCCGCAAAATCTTGGGGTCGCTGCGCAACCCAGCGGGAGCAAGCTCCCTCGCCACGGGGGCACTTCATTCCTTCAGATAAGTGGCGCTGGGATCGATGACCTTGGCGGTAATGTCGAGCAACTCCAGCCCCCAATCACCGTGCAGGTACCAGTCCTCGCCGATCATCTCGGCCGGGTGCATCGTTCGGTCGGCACCGTTGCCACAGGCCAAGGCATGGGTCGGACAATAACGATCACACCCCCAGCAAATGCGCTCGGGATGTTTGGGACTGATGGGAAACGGCTTTGCCATGACGACCCCGCATAACGAGTGGGTGTACCCGCACCGTACCGCGTCGAGGCTCGGCAGCCCTTGATTCTGATCAAGAACAGCCCTGCCTGATCAATAAGTGTTGGCGTTCGCACATTCACGCTGAAAATTGACAAGAATCATTATTATTCGCAGCGAAGCCTCCTAGACTCGGCCATCTTTTATCCGTTTAGGAAGTCCTCATGCGTACCCTCGCCCCCCTATCCCTCGCCCTGCTGTTTCTCGCACCGCTGGCCCAGGCCAAGGAATACCCCATCGGCGAACCTCAACTGTGCCCGGGGCTGGAAGTCGGCGCGGTGTATTTGCAGCCCATTGAAATGGCGCCGGCCGGAATGATGCGCGCCACGGCCGATTCGGACGTGCACCTGGAAGCCGATATTCGTGCCACGGCGGACAGCAAGCAAGGCTTCCAGGAAGGCAGCTTCGTGCCTTACCTCAACGTATCCTTCCAACTGAAAAAGCAAGGCGTCGACACCGAGCTCAAGGGCGACTTCCACGCCATGGTCGCCAATGACGGGCCGCACTACGGCGACAACGTCAAGCTGCTCGGCCCCGGCAAATACCAACTGACCTTCACCATCCTGCCGCCTGGCGGCCATGCTTCCCTCGGTCGTCATACCGACAAGGAAACCGGCGTGGCGCCCTGGTTCGAGCGTTGCGAACTGCACTACGAATTCGTCTACGCCGGGATCGGTAAAAAGGTGGGTACTGACCATGGGCCAACCGACCCGTCGATCGCATCCCACGCGCCATCGATGCCTGGCCGGGTGCCTGCTGGCCGGCCTGGCCTTGCCTTCCATCGCCCAGGCCGAGCTACCGACTTATGAGTTGAGCATGCGCGATGGACGCTTCACCCCGGCGCAACTGGAGGTGGCGGCCGGGCAACGCTTCAAGATCGTGCTGAAGAACGACGGCCAGGGTCCGGCGGAGTTCGAGAGCACGCCGCTGCGCGTGGAAAAGGTCTTGTCGCCCGGCGTCACCACCTTCGTGGTGATTCATCCGCTTCGGCCTGGTCATTACCCGTTTTTCGATGAATTCAATCCGCAACTGCCCGAAGGCAGCATCCTCGCCCGGTAATCGTCCCGCAGGAGGCGTTTGCATGACTCAATCGATGTTTATTGTCTGGCGCGAAAGCGTCGAGGCCTTGCTGGTCATCGGCATTCTCCAGGCCTGGGCCAGCCGCCAACAACAGGCCAGTCGACTGCTGCGCTATGTCTGGGCCGGCACGGCGCTGGGCTTGCTGCTCTCGGGCGTGCTGGCCGGCCTGATCGTATTGGCCGGCGAAACCATGAGCGGCGCGGCCAACGAATGGTTCCAGGCGTCACTGGCGTTGATCGCCAGCGTGCTGATCGTGCAGATGGTCAGCTGGATGCACCGCAACGCAAGGACGCTCAAGCACGACCTGACACGCGACGCCGACCAGCGCCTGAGCCGCCAGGGCGGCTTGGGACTGTTGGTGCTGGCATTGTTGGCGGTCAGCCGCGAAGGCAGCGAAACCGTGGTGTTCCTGTACGGCGCCGGTGCCCGTCTACAAGGACCGTCACTGGGTCTGTTCGCCATCGGCGCGGCGGCCGGCCTGGTGCTGTCGCTGCTGACCGTCTACGTGCTGCATGGCAGCCGCCGGTTCATTTCATGGCCACGGTTCTTTGCCATCAGCGAAGCGATTCTCCTGCTGTTGGGAGCGGCGTTGCTGGTCAGCGGCATCGAGCGCGTTGGCGGTCAACTGCTCGCGATGGACTGGCCCGAGGCGGTGTATCGCGGCATTGGCGAAGGGCTGTGGGACAGCAGCACACTGCTCGACGACGGCCATGGCTTGGGCGGTTTCCTCGCCGATTTCGCCGGGTATCGCGCCAGTCCCAGTGCGCTGACGTTGCTGGTGTGGCTCGGCTATTGGCTGGTCGTCGCCGGCTGGCTGCGTCCACGCAAGACGGAAAACCTGCCATGCCTTACCTGAACCCCTGGCTCCAGCGCCTGGGCGACGGCATGCGGCGCCACGGCGCGACCATTCGTGCCGTGCAATGGATGGTGGTGCTGTTCTACGTGGTGCTGCTGGTGGTGCCCGCGCTGCTGCCGTTGCCCAGCAGTCAGGCGCGGCTGCTGGATAACCTGACGTTGCTGGCACAGTTTCTGTTCTGGGGCTTGTGGTGGCCGTTCGTGCTGCTCTCCATCGTGCTGTTCGGTCGGCTCTGGTGCGGTGTGCTGTGTCCCGAAGGCGCGCTGAGCGAATGGGCCAGTCGCTACGGTAAGGGGCTGGGGATGCCGCGAGGCCTGCGCTGGGCCGGCTGGTCAACCCTGGCGTTCTGCCTGACGACGATTTACGGCCAACTCATCAGCGTCTACGACTATGCCCAGGCCGCGCTGCTGATCCTCGGCGGCTCGACCGTCGCGGCAGTCATCGTCGGCCTGCTGTTCGCCCGTGGCAAACGGGTGTGGTGCCGCTACCTGTGCCCGGTCAGTGGCGTCTTCGCCCTACTTGCGCGCCTGGCACCGCTGCACTTTCAGGTGGACGAACAACGCTGGCAGGAAAACCGCGCCCCGCGTCGCCCTCCCCCCAATTGCGCGCCCTTGTTGGATATCCGCCGAATGCGCGGCGCCGCCGATTGCCACGCCTGTGGCCGTTGCAGCGGCCAGCGCGATGCGGTGCGCCTGATCGCCCGCTCCAGCAGCGAGGAAATCCTCCAGGCCACGGCCGGCACGCTCTCGCCTTGGGATGCACGTCTGCTGTTGTTCGGTGTCATCGGCCTGGCCATGGGCGCCTTTCAATGGACCGTCAGTCCCTGGTTCATCGCCTTGAAGCAGGCATTGGCCCAATGGCTGGTGGCGCATGAGCTGCTCTGGCCGTTGCAAGACAACGCACCTTGGTGGCTATTGACGCACTATCCGCAACTCAACGACAGCTTCAGCTGGCTCGATGGCTTTTGCATCCTCGCCTATCTCGGCTTGAGTGCCTTGCTGCTCGGCACTTCGCTGATGCTATTGATGCGCCTGGCGGCACGACTGGCGGGCAATCGCGCAGAATATTTGCCCCTGGCCATCACCCTGACGCCCATGGGTGGTGCGGGGCTGTTCCTCGGCCTGTCGGCCACTACCGTCAAACTGCTGCGCTATGAAGGGTTGTTGCTCGAGTGGGTGCAGCCGGCTCGGGCCGGGCTGTTGGTGGCGGCGATGGCCTGGAGCCTGTGGCTGGGTTGGAAACGGCTGGAACACAGCGCAGCATCACCCCTCCAGCGACTACCCGCCCTCGCCTGCCTGACAGTGGCCAGCGGTTTGGTGGGTTATGGTTGGTGGTTGCAGTTTTGGGGGTGGTGACACACTAAACCCTGTGGGAGCGGGTGCTCACAACATCTTGGTTCAACACGAAACCCTTGTGGGAGCGGGCTTGCTCGCGAAGGCGTTGGTACATCCAACATCATCGCAAACTGACCCACCGCTTTCGCGAGCAAGCCCGCTCCCACAGGGGTTTGGCGGGCAATCACTCAATCCAGCGTGCCCTCAACTGCGCAATACAAACGAAGAAAACAACTCACGCATCGCAGCCCAAAGCTCCGGTTGCAAGGCGTGTGCCGATACGCTGGAAAGATGCGGGTCGAGCATCCGCGCGGTGCGCACCAGTTGCACGGCAAACCGGCTGACGCCCCGCTCGCTCAAGCGTTCGGCCAGGCTCAACAGGCGTTCGGGGTTGAACAGATGCCAATGCACCGTGGTGCGGCACTCATAATCCACGCCGCTGGCCAGCAGATGGTCGAGGCTGCGCCAGTTGGCGGCGCCGCTGCCTTCGACCCGGGTCACCTCCAGGGCATCTTCGGGCAAGGCCTTGATGTCGAAACCCACCCAGTCGGCCAGGCCAACCACCTTGGCGAACGCCGCCGGCTTGATGCCGGCGCTGTGCAGGCCGATGCGAAAGCCCATCTGCCGTACCTGCTCCATCGCCGAAGCCAAGCCGTCCTGCAAGGTCGGCTCGCCGCCGCTGAACACCACCGCATCGAGCAAGTCCTGGCGGCGTTGCAGGAACGCCAAGACCCGACACCAATCCACCTCTTCGCTACCACGAGGTGGGATCAGTTGCGGGTTATGGCAATAACGACAACGCCAGGCGCATCCCTGGCAAAACAATACGCACGCCAGTTGGCCCGGGTAATCGAGGGTGGTCAGGGGCACCATGCCCCCGACCCGCAGCACTCGACTCATGGACGCCCGGCCGCGCTTTCGGTGAAGTGCACCCGCTCGCGGTGCTCGGACTGCTTGCCCGGGTTAAAGGCCGCCACCGGGCGGTGATAGCCCATCACGCGGGTCCAGACTTCGCAACGTTGACGCTGTGCTTGTGGAAGGCTTTGCGATGCATTCATGGGTGAAGCTCCTTGCGGTCGATGGATCGGATCAGTGGACGCTGCCAGCCAACTGCTGTTGCAGCAGCAAGGCCTCGTCGCATTTGGGGCAAAACTCGTGTTCGCCGGCCAGGTAGCCGTGCACCGGGCAGATGGAAAAGGTCGGCGTGATGGTCAGGTACGGCAGGCGGAAACGGCCCAGGGCCTTGCGCACCAATTGCTTGCAGGCCTGGGTCGAAGATATCTGCTCGGCCATGTACAGGTGCAACACGGTGCCGCCGGTGTATTTGCATTGCAGCTCGTCCTGCAACTCCAGGGCTTCGAATGGATCGTCGGTGAAGCCCACCGGCAGTTGCGACGAATTGGTGTAGTACGGTGCGACCGGGCTGCCGGCCTGCAAGATGTCGGGATAGCGCTTGAGGTCTTCCTTGGCGAAGCGGTATGTCGTGCCTTCGGCAGGCGTGGCTTCCAGGTTGTAGAGGTGGCCGGTTTCCTCCTGGAACCGCAGCAACGTGGCCCGCACGTGATCCAGCAATTTGAGGGCGAACGCCCGACCCTGCTCGGTATGCATGCCCTGCTGGTCATCGGTGAAATTGCGCAGCATTTCGTGCAGGCCATTCAAGCCAATGGTGGAGAAGTGATTGCGCAGTGTGCCCAGGTAGCGTTTGGTGTAGGGGTACAAACCGGCGTCCATATGATGCTGGATGACCTTGCGCTTGACCTCCAGGCTCTCCATCGCCAGTTCCATCAGCGTATCGATGCGTTTCAGCAAAGCGCTGGTGTCGCCCTTGTACAAATGACCCAGGCGCGCGCAGTTGATCGTCACTACGCCAAGGGAGCCGGTCTGCTCCGCCGAACCGAACAGGCCGCCACCGCGCTTGAGCAACTCGCGCACATCCAGTTGCAGGCGACAGCACATCGAGCGCACCTGGTTGGGCTGCATGTCCGAGTTAAGGAAGTTCTGGAAATACGGCAGGCCGTAACGGGCGGTCATCTCGAACAGCCGGTCGGCGTTTTCGCTGTCCCATGGGAAGTCATGGGTGATGTTGTAGGTCGGGATCGGAAAGGTGAACACCCGCCCTTTCGCATCGCCGGCCTGCATCACCTCGATGTAGGCGCGGTTGATCAATTCCATCTCCGCTTGCAGGTCACCGTAGGCGAACGGCATTTCTTCGCCGCCGATTACCGGGATCTGTTCGCGCAAATCCTCCGGGCAGACCCAATCGAACGTGAGGTTAGTGAAGGGCGTTTGCGTGCCCCAGCGCGACGGGACGTTGAGGTTATAGATGAACTCCTGCAACGACTGGCGAACCTCGGCGTAACTGAGTTTGTCCTTGCGCAGGTAAGGCGCCAGGTAGGTGTCGAACGAGCTGAACGCCTGGGCCCCGGCCCATTCGTTTTGCAGGGTGCCGAGGAAGTTGACCATCTGCCCCAGGGCGCTGCTCAAATGCTTGGGCGGCCCGGCTTCGACCCGCCCCGGCACGCCGTTGAGACCTTCGTGCAACAACGTGCGCAAGGACCAGCCGGCACAGTAGCCGGCGAGCATGTCCAAGTCATGGATATGCAAGTCAGCCTCGCGGTGCGCCTGGCCGATGGCCTGGCTGTAGACCTCGTCGAGCCAGTAATTGGCGGTGACCTTGCCCGACACGTTCAAGATCAGCCCGCCGAGGGAATAACCCTGGTTGGCGTTGGCCTGCACGCGCCAGTCTTCGCGGTCCAGGTATTCGTTCATCGACGTGGCGACCTCTACCAGCGTGCGACGGTCGCGACGCAGGCGCCCGTGCTGCTCGCGGTAGACGATATAAGCGCGCATGGAAAGGAAGAATCCGGCATCCATCAACACCCGCTCGACACGGTCCTGGATCTGCTCGACGTTCAACCGGTTCTGCCCTTCCAACCGGACCAGCACCGCCTCCAGCAACCCCTCGGCCTCGGCTTCGGCGTACTCGCCGGTGGCCTTGCCAGCGACGATCAGCGCCTGGCGAATCTTGTCCGCATCAAAGGCAACCACACTGCCATCGCGCTTGTGCAAGCGGTTACACCCTACCGTGATCAACGTGCTCTGCATTTTGGCTCCAGACACTACATATAGGCTTTTAAATTTAAACGAACACAATATGCAGTGGAGGGTACGGACAAAAGGCAGGGTTGCAATTGATCGATATCAAGAATCGGGGGCGACCGGCAAGCAGCGTCGGAGATGATTTTTCGAGACACCGGATATCCCCTGTGGGAGTGAGCTTGCTCGCGATAGCGGTGGATCAGTAGAGACAAATGTTGACTGGCGCGCCGCCTTCGCGAGCAAGCTCGCTCCCACAGGGGATCGGGGCTCGACCGGGAGAGCCAGGTCGGCTGTCAGGCCGCCTTCGCGAGCAGGCTCGCTCCCACAGTTGGATCGGAGTACGACCGTGGGAGCCAGGTCGGCTATAAGGCCGCCTCGCGGTGGACGTTGATTTCGGCGCCCCGTTAACCACGCTGGCCGAACGCAGGCGTTGCGTAGTGGGCATCCCGGCATGGATGCCGGGATAGCTGCGCTGGGCCATGGATGGCCCTTCGCAGCGGGCCCACGGAGCAATGCCGGAGAGAGGGCATGCCGAGCCTAGGCGAGGCACCGAGTGGTGGGGCAAAAGCGTTTTGCTTACTTTTGCGCTTCTCAAAAGTGAGACGCCGTGAGGGCGGAACCCTAAGTAGCCGTTACCGCAGCAACGGATATGCCCCCCCGCTCAACAAATCCCAGCGCTCAGAACAGAACAGGGCTGCTGCGCAGCCCAGCGGGAGCAAGCTCCCTCGCCACGGGGTCGGTGCAAGCCTTTAACCTCCACTCATGTTCATGAACCGCACAATCTGCACCTCCCCACCAGGATTGAAGTCATGGCGCAGTGGCTTGCCGCGCAGTGCCTGCTGTACCGCCTGAATCACGGGCTGATCATCCAATGGATAACGCCGCAACAAGCTTCGCAGGTCGAGAGAGTCCTCCTGCCCCAGGCACAACAGCAAGCGCCCCTCAACCGTCATGCGTACCCGATTGCAACTGGCGCAGAAGTTGTGGGTGTTGGGGGAAATGAAACCGATCCGGGTATCCGGATGCTGCACCAGACGCACATAGCGCGCCGGCCCACCGCTACTCTCGGCACTGTCGAGCAACCGATGATGACCGGCGATCACAGCCCGGACTTCGTCGCTGGAACAGAACGACTCACCCCGGGAACGCCCCACCTCCCCCAACGGCATCTCCTCGATGAAACTGATGTCGATGCGTTGATCGATGGCGTACTGCACCAACGCCGGGACTTCATCGAAGTTGCGTCCTTTCATGACCACGCAGTTGAGCTTGATCCGCTCGAACCCGGCCACTTTCGCCGCTTCGATACCCGCCAGCACCTGATCGAGATTGCCGTTGCGGGTAATTGCCCGAAACCGCTCCCCGTCCAGGCTGTCGAGGCTGATGTTCATGCGCTTGACGCCGGCCTCCACCAGCGGCTGGGCCAGTCGCTCCAACTGCGAGCCGTTGCTGGTCATCACCAGTTCCCGCAGGCCGGGCATTGCCGCGATCTCGCGACACAACCCGACGATGCCCGGACGGATCAACGGCTCGCCACCGGTGAGGCGAATTTTCTTCACCCCCAGGCCGACGAACAGCCCCGCCAGGCGCTGCAGCTCTTCCAGGGTCAACACCTGCTGACGCGGCAGGAAGGTCATGTTTTTCGCCATGCAATACACACAGCGAAAATCACAACGATCGGTCACCGACATCCGCAAATAATCGATCTGGCGCCCAAACCCATCCTGCAACACCGCGCTCATGGAAATCTCCCGATTAAGCCGGCGCTCACTGCACCAGCGGCGAGTCGGCGCCCTGAAGAGCGATGCCGCGGATGTCCGCCGCACCGATCAGGGTTTGCAGGTACTGCACCAGCGCTTTTTGCCATACGCCCTGCTGCAACTGGGTGCGGATCGCCGTCGCCACCGCCTCGTAAGGCAACGGCTGGCCCTCGATGCGCTGGTCGATGCTGATCACGTGCCAGCCATAGCGACTTTCCAGCGGCTTGCCCGCCAGGCCCGCCGGCAGGGTGAACAGTTGGCGCTCCAGTTCAGGCACGGTCTGGCCCTTGCTGATTTGCCCCAGCGACCCGCCCTGCTCCTTGGACGGGCACGCCGAATACTTCAGCGCCAGCTCGGCGAAGCTGCCGGGGAACTGATCCAGCCGTTCCAGCAGCAACTCGGCCTGTACGTGAGCCAGGCTGCGGGCCTCGGCATCGTCCGGCGCGCATTCGAGCAAAATGTGCCGCACCGCCAGCAACGGTGCGCTGTGAAAACGCGCCCGATTGCTTTCGTAGTAACGCAGGCAGGTCGCCTCGTCACATTGCGGCACTTGCACCTCACGTTCGAGCAGCAGCCGCGTGGCCGCTTCCTCTTCGTTCTCGCCGGCGCCGACCTGCAACGCCAGGCCCAACTCGGCGATGCGTTGCTGGAGCAACTCACGGATCACCAACGCCCGCGCCGCCTGATAGACCGCATCCTCGCGGCTTTCGGCCGGGTGATATTGCAGCTCCAACGCCATCGCCTGCGGGCTGATCGACACGTCGTTGACGCTGATGATCGGCCACTCCTGCTCGCTGCTGGCGATCAATTGAGGCGCTGCTTCGTCGCCTGCCACCGGCCCGGCCTGGGCCGGTTCGAACTGCACCGCCCCGGCCGGTTCGACCCCGGCCACCGGCGCCATTACCGGCGCCGCCTTGGCCGAAGATCCACAACCGCCGCCACCGCCACCACCACCGCCACATCCGCATCCACTCGCCATGATCTTCTCCTCAAAACTTCTGCCGAACGATTTGATAACGACGCCCCAAGTACCAGACCGGCGCACTGATGATGTGCACGAGACGGGTGAACGGGAACAATACGAACAGGGTCAGGCCCAGCAGCACATGGAGCTTGTAGACCAGGCCCACCGGTGCCATCGACGTGGCCGCTTCCACTGGACGCAGCAGCACGGTGTTCTGGGCCCAGTCGGCCAGCATCACCATCACCGAGCCGTCCATATGGGCGGTGGATGCGACGATGGTCATCAGCCCCAGCACCAGTTGCACCAGCAACACCACCAGCACCAGGATGTCCGAGGGATTGGACGTGGCGCGGACCCGTGGGTCGGTCAGGCGGCGGTTGAGCAGCATCACCAGGCCGATCAGGCCGAGCACGCCGAAGAAACCACCGGAGACCATCGCCAGCAGCTGCTTGTTCTCGGTGCTCAGCACATGGTGGTAGATCGCCGACGGCGTCAGCAGGCCGACGAAGTGGCCGGCCAGCACGAACAGCACGCCGACGTGGAACAGGTTGCTCGCCACGCGCATGCCGCGCTTGTTGAGCATCTGGCTGGAACCGGCCTTCCAGGTGTACTGGGCCAAGTCAAACCGTGCCCAACTGCCGAGCAGGCAGATCGCCAGGGCGACGTAGGGGTAGACCCCGAACAACAACAGATCCCATTTAGACATTGCCCACCTCCGCGGCTGGCGCTGCGGCCAGCCCTTCATGCTGAAAATCCACCCAGTGCAACGGCACCGCACTTTCGTCCCGCGCCTTGCCTGGCGCGCTGGGCAGTGAACTGCAACGGTCCTGTTGTTCGGCCTTCATGAAATCCACCTGCTCTTCTTCCCAGATCTTGTCCAGGGCTTCGAGGGAGTCGTCCCGTGGCTCGGCCTTGACCTGCTCGCGCAATTCGGCGACCGCGCCCTGGGGTTCGGCCCCGGCGATTTGCAACAAGGCCCGAAAGCAACTGGCGTAGGCGCTTTCACGCTCTTCCAGGCGCGCCGCAAGCAAGGCCAGCAAGTGCGCGACATCGGCCAGGCCCTCGCGGGCCTCGATGTCTTCGCGGGTGGAGAGAAACTCCAGGTACAGCGGGATGTAATCGGGCAGTTCCTTGACGCCGATCGCGAAACCAGCCTCTTCGTACTGGGCCATCATGTCCACCATGGCCTGGCCACGGTCGCGGGACTCACCGTGGACGTGTTCGAACAGCAACAGCGACAGCGAACGGCCCCGGCCGAACAGCGCGCCGTAGTGTTCCTGGCCGTCCATCAAGTCCTTGCCGCAGATCAGTTCCAGCAATTCGAACAAGCCGGCGCGCTGCTGGGGACTGATTTCCCGTGCCTGGAGAATCGCCTGTTCCAGCTCGTCACGACCGGCCACCAAGGTCTCAGTCGGGTAATCGAGCAGCAATGAAATCACCTTGAGAATGCGCATGTTCATTCCTCCCACAACTGCACGGTCTTGATCACGTCGCGGCGGTTGGCCTTCTTGCCACCGAACATGTTGGTGTCGGAGCTGCCGCTGCAACCGCTGCCGAAGCTGAAACCACAACCGGAACGTTCGGCAAACGCATCGCTCATGGCGTCTTCGCGGTGAGCGCTTGGCACGACAAAACGGTCTTCGTAGTTGGCGATGGCCAGGTAGCGGTACATCTCTTCCACCTGGTTCACGCTCAAGCCGACGTCGGCCAGCACTTGCAGATCCTGCACACCGTCGACCTGTTCGGAACGCTTGTAGGCGCGCATCGCCAGCAGACGCTTGAGGGCATGCTTGACCGGTTTTTCATCGCCGGCGGTGAGCATGTTCGCCAGGTAACGCAGCGGGATGCGCAGGCTGTCGACATCCGGGATCACCCCGTTCATGCCCACGGTGCCGGCTTCGGCGGCGTTCTGGATTGGCGACAGTGGCGGCACGTACCAAACCATTGGCAAGGTGCGGTATTCCGGGTGCAGCGGCAGCGCGAGTTTCCAGTCCACGGCCATTTTGTAGACCGGCGAGCGTTGCGCCGAATCGATCACCGACTGCGGCACGCCATCGGCCAGGGCCTGGCGAATCACCGCCGGATCGTTCGGGTCGAGGAAAATTTCCAGCTGCTTCTCGTACAGGTCCTGCTCGTTGGGGGTACTCGCCACTTCGCTGATACGGTCGGCGTCATACAGCAACACGCCGAGGTAGCGAATGCGACCCACGCAGGTTTCCGCGCAAACGGTCGGCATGCCCGCTTCGATGCGCGGGTAGCAGAAAATGCATTTTTCCGACTTGCCGCTCTTCCAGTTGAAGTAGATCTTCTTGTACGGGCAGCCGCTGATGCACATGCGCCAGCCCCGGCACTTTTCCTGGTCGATCAGGACAATGCCGTCCTCCTCGCGCTTGTAGATCGCGCCGCTCGGGCACGATGCCGCGCACGTCGGGTTCAGGCAGTGCTCGCACAGGCGCGGCAGGTACATCATGAACGTGTTTTCGTACTCGCCGTAGATGTCCGCCTGGATCTGGTCGAAGTTCTTGTCCTTGCGGCGCTTGGCGAATTCAGTGCCCAGGATTTCTTCCCAGTTCGGGCCCCACTCGATCTTCTCCATGCGCTTGCCGGACACCACCGAACGCGGCCGCGCGGTGGGCTGGTGCTCACCCAGTGGCGCGGTGTGCAGGTGCTGGTAATCGAAGTCGAACGGTTCGTAGTAATCGTCCAGGCCTGGCAGGTCCGGGTTGGCGAAGATGTTCGCCAACACGCGGAACTTGCCGCCGATGCGCGGGTTGATCGACCCGTCGGCATTGCGAACCCAGCCGCCCTTCCACTTGTCCTGGTTTTCCCATTCTTTCGGATAGCCAATGCCGGGCTTGGATTCAACGTTGTTGAACCAGGCGTACTCCATACCTTCGCGGCTGGTCCAGACGTTTTTGCAGGTGATCGAGCAAGTGTGGCAGCCGATGCATTTGTCCAGGTTCAGGACCATGCCGATTTGTGAGCGAATCTTCATCTCAGTTCTCCTCGATGTCAGTCGGCAGTGGACGCGGCAGATCATCGCCACTGGAACCGTCGAGCCAGTCGACCTTGGCCATCTTGCGCACCACGACGAATTCATCGCGGTTGCAACCGACCGTGCCGTAATAGTTGAAGCCGTAGGCCTGTTGGGCGTAGCCGCCGATCATGTGGGTAGGCTTGAGCACCACGCGGGTCACCGAGTTGTGGTGGCCACCGCGGGTCTTGGTGGTTTCCGACCCCGGCACGTTCACGATCCGTTCCTGGGCGTGGTACATCATCACCATGCCTTCCTTGACCCGCTGGCTGACCACCGCCCGGGCGGTCAGCGCGCCGTTGACGTTGAAGCACTCGATCCAGTCGTTGTCCTCGATACCGGCGCGCTTGGCGTCGATTTCCGAGAGCCAGACAATCGGCCCGCCACGGCTCAAGGTGAGCATCAGCAGGTTGTCGCTGTAGGTGCTGTGGATGCCCCATTTCTGGTGCGGAGTGATCCAGTTCAGGACGATCTCGGTCTCGCCATTGCTGCGCTTGCCCTTCACGCCGGCGATGGTGCGGGTGTTGACCGGTGGCCGGTAGCTCATCAACTGTTCGCCGAAGGCCTGCATCCACGGGTGATCCTGGTAGAACTGCTGGCGGCCGGTGATGGTGCGCCATGGAATCGCCTCGTGAACGTTGGTGTAGCCGGCGTTGTAGCTCACGTGATCGTCTTCCAGGCCGGACCAGGTCGGGCTGGAAATGATCTTGCGTGGCTGGGCCTGGATGTCGCGGAAACGAATGGCCTCGTGCTCCTTGGAGATGGCCAGGTGGCTGTGGTCGATGCCGGTGAACTCCGACAGCGCCGCCCAGGCTTTCACCGCGACATGGCCGTTGGTTTCCGGGGCCAGGGACAGGATCACCTCGGCAGCGTCGATCGCGCTGTCAATCTTTGGCCGCCCTTGGCTGATGCCAGCCTCGACTTCCTTGTGGTTCAGTTCGCCGAGGAATTTGACTTCCGTCTCGGTGTTCCAGTTGATGCCCTTGCCGCCGTTGCCGAGCTTCTCGAGCATCGGGCCCAAGGAGGTGAACTGCTTGTAGATGTTCGGGTAGTCGCGCTCCACCACGTGCAGGTTCGGTGCGTTCTTGCCCGGGATCGGTGCCACACCGGCGCTTTTCCAGTCGGTGCCGCCAAACGGTTGGGCCAGCTCACCGACGCTGTCATGCATCAACGGCACGGTGACCAGGTCTTTCTCGACCCCCAGGTGCCCGACCGACATGGCCGAAAACGCTTTGGCGATGCCCTTGTAGATTTCCCAGTCCGAACGCGATTCCCAGGCCGGATCGATGGCGGCCGACAATGGGTGGATGAACGGGTGCATGTCCGAGGTGTTCATGTCGTCTTTTTCGTACCAGGTCGCGGTCGGCAAGACGATGTCGGAATACACGCAGGTCGAGGACATGCGGAAGTCCAGGGTGGTCACTAGGTCGAGCTTGCCAATGGCGCCCTCGTCGACCCATTCGGCTTCGGTGGGCTTGCATTCGCTGCCATGGCCGATGTCTTCGTTCATCACGCCATTCTTGGTGCCCAACAGGTACTTGAGCATGTACTCGTGGCCCTTGCCCGAGGAGCCCAGCAGGTTGGAGCGCCAGATGAACATGTTGCGCGGGAAGTTCACCGGGCTGTCGGGCTGCTCGCAGGCAAAGCGCAGGGAACCGTCCTGCAGCGACTTGACCACGTAGTCCTTGGGTTCCAGGCCCGCGGCGGCGGCATCGCGGCAGATGTGCAGCGGGTTGGTGTTGAGTTGCGGCGCGCTCGGCAACCAGCCGGCCCGTTCGGCGCGGATGTTGTAGTCCAGGGCGTGCTCGGGGAATTGTGATTTGTCGGCCAGGGGCGAGAGCACGTCGTGCATGCTCATCTTCTCGTGGCGCCATTGCGAACTGTGGCCGTAGAAGAAGCTGGTGCCGTTCATTTGCCGTGGCGGACGGTTCCAGTCCAGGCCAAAGGCCAGGGGCAGCCAACCACACTGCGGACGGAGTTTTTCCTGGCCGACATAGTGGGCCCAGCCACCGCCGGTCTGGCCGACGCAACCGCAGAGCATGAGCATGTTGATCAGCCCGCGGTAGTTCATGTCCATGTGGTACCAGTGGTTCATCGCCGCACCGACGATGATCATCGAGCGTCCACGGGTCTTGTCGGCGTTGTCGGCGAACTCCCGGGCGATCTGGATCGCCTTTTCGCGGCTCACACCAGTGATTTGCTCCTGCCAGGCCGGGGTGCCAGGCACTGACGCGTCGTCGTAGTCCTTGGCGACATTGGCGCCGCCCAGGCCACGGTCGATGGCCAGGTTGGCGGCCGACAGGTCGAATACGGTGGCGACTTTCGCCACGCTGCCGTCGGCCAGCACCACGCTGTGCACCGGCACGCGGCGGAACTGCACCGCATCACCGGCCACGTGCTGGAAGTACTCCTGGGCTTCGCCGGCGAAATACGGGAAGGCCACCTCAGCGACGTCACCGCCGATCAGGCTCAGCTTGAGGTCGATCTCACGTCCTTCGCCACCTTCACGGGGCAGGATGTTCCACTTGCCCTTCTCGCCCCAGCGATAGCCGATGGAGCCTTGGGGCGAAACCAGTTCGCCGGCGGCATCCAGGGCGATGGTTTTCCATTCCGGATTGTTGTCCTGGCCGAGGTTGTCGGTCAGGTCGCTGGCCCGCAGGAAACGGTCGGGCTGGTAACCCGCGCCCGGCGCCGCGCCAAGCATCGGTTTGAGCATCACCAGCACCGGCAGGTCGGTGTAGCGCTTGGCGTATTCGGTGAAATAAGCGCTGGGCTTGTCCAGATGGAATTCTTTGAAGATCACATGATTGAAAGCCTGGGCCAACGCGGCGTCGGTGCCTTGCTTGGGGTTGAGCCACAAGTCGGTGAGCTTGGCGACTTCCGAGTAGTCCGGGGTGATCGCCACGGTCTTGGTGCCCTTGTAGCGCACCTCGGTGAAGAAGTGTGCATCGGGGGTACGGGTCTGCGGGACGTTGGAGCCCCAGGCAATGATGTAGTTGGAGTTGTACCAGTCGGCCGATTCCGGCACGTCGGTCTGCTCGCCCCAAACCATTGGCGAAGCAGGCGGCAAGTCGCAATACCAGTCATAGAAGCTCAGGCACACGCCACCGATCAGCGACAGGTAGCGCGAGCCGGCAGCGTAGCTGACCATCGACATGGCTGGGATCGGCGAGAAGCCAACCACCCGGTCCGGGCCGTGTTCTTTGACGGTGTAGACGTTGGCGGCGGCGATGATCTCGTTGACTTCTTCCCAGTTGGAACGGATGAAGCCGCCCATGCCGCGCTTGCTTTTATAGGAGTCGGCCTTGACCTTGTCCTCGACGATGCTGGCCCAGGCCTCCACCGGCGGCAGGGTCTGCCGGGCTTCGCGCCAGAGTTTGAGCAATGGCTTGCGGATCTTCGGATACTTGAGCCGGTTGGCGCTGTAGATGTACCAGCTATAGCTCGCGCCGCGCGGGCAGCCGCGTGGCTCGTGGTTGGGCAAATCGTTACGGGTGCGCGGGTAGTCGGTCTGCTGGGTTTCCCAGGTGATCAGGCCGTTCTTGACGTAGATCTTCCACGAGCACGAGCCGGTGCAGTTCACCCCGTGGGTGGAACGCACGATCTTGTCGTACTGCCAGCGGGAGCGGTAGACGTTTTCCCAGTCGCGAGACTCTTTGCGGGTCTCGCCGTGCCCCTCGGAAAACTCGCCTTGCTTGCGGTTGAAAAACCGCAGTTGATCCAGTAAATGACTCACAGTGTGTTCCTCTCAGGCTTGCTCCGCGGGGTCTGCGCCCCGCCCACGCAATAGTTGAATTCGTCTTAGCAGGGTGTCGCCGCGCCTTTGCGGGCGTACCACCACCAGGTCACCACGATGCAGCTCAGGTAGAAGCCGACGAACATGTAGAAGGCCATCTCCGGGCTGCCGGTCAGGGCCATCGAAGTGCCGAAGGACTTGGGGATGAAGAACGCACCGAAGGCGCCCATGGCCGAGCTGAAACCCAGCACCGCGGCGGACTCCTTGCCAGCGTTCTTGATCGCTTGCTCGCGCACCTCGGGCTTTTTGCCCAGGGCGGCTTTTTCATGCAGGGTGCGAAAGATCACCGGGATCATGCGGAAGGTCGAACCGTTGCCCACGCCGGTGGTGATGAACAGCAACATGAACAGGCCCAGGAAGCCGTAGAAGCTGCCGCCCTGGCCGTTTTGCGGCAGAAAGTGAAGAACACCGAACACCATCACGATCATCAGCACGAAGTTCCACAAGGTGACTTTCGCGCCACCGAGCTTGTCCGCCAGCCAGCCGCCCAGCGGCCGTACCAGCGCGCCCACCAACGGGCCGAGGAAGGCGAATTTCAGGGCGATGACTTCCGGAAACGAGGTCTTGATCAGCAATGGGAACGCTGCGGAGAAGCCGATGAACGAACCGAAGGTAGCCAGGTATAACCAGCACATCAGCCAGTTGTGCTTGCGCTTGAAAATCACCGCCTGTTCGCTGAACGAGGCCCGGGCGCTGGACAAGTCGTTCATGCCGAACCAGGCAATCAAGGTCACGGCCAGGATGAACGGCACCCAGATGAAACCGGCGTTCTGCAGCCACAGCGAGCTGCCGTCAGCCAACACCTGTGGCTGGCCGCCCATGAAGCCGAACACGCCAAAGGAAATCACCAGCGGCACGCTGAACTGCATCACCGACACACCCAGGTTGCCGAGCCCGGCGTTCAGGCCCAGGGCCGTGCCTTGCTGAGACTTTGGATAGAAGAAGCTGATGTTGGACATGCTCGAGGCAAAGTTGCCGCCGCCAAAACCGCAGAGCAGCGCGATCAGCACGAACACGCTGTAGGGCGTGGCCGAATCCTGCACCGCGAAACCCATCCACAGCGCAGGTATCAGCAACGAGGCGGTGCTCAGGGCGGTCCAGCGCCGACCACCGAAGATCGGCACCATGAACGAGTAAAAGATGCGCAGAGTGGCACCGGACAACCCCGGCAGGGCCGCCAGCCAGAACAGCTGGTCGGTGGTGAAGCTGAAGCCGATGGCGTTAAGGCGCACGATCACCGTGCTCCAGACCATCCAGACCGCGAAGGCCAACAGCAGCGCAGGAATCGAGATCCACAGGTTGCGCCGGGCGGTCAGCTTGCCGCTGCTGCCCCAGAACGCGGGGTCTTCCGGACGCCAGTCATGAATGACCGGGCCCTTTTCAGGCGTTTGCAGAACGGACATGTTCTTCTCCTTGGGCAATGCTGGAAAACGGGGATTGAGTGGCCGGCGGCTGTTTACCCAGCAGCGGGCGCCTGCGCATTTCGCTGAAGTACATCCAGGCCAGGGATACCCAGACCACGCCGTACATCAACATGAAGCAGGACGAGCGCACGCCGGTGAGGTCCACCAGGGCGCCGAACATGATCGGCAGCACGAAACCGCCCAGGCCGCCGGCCAGGCCGACGATGCCGGACACCGCGCCCATGTTCTTGGGGTAGTCGTTGGCGATGTATTTGAAGACCGAGGCCTTGCCGAACGCGAAGGCGATGCCCATCACGAACAGCAGCACGGTGAACAGCGTGGCGTTGAGGCCGATGTGGAAATCGACGATGCCGTTGACGGTCTGCACTTGCAGTTGGGTCTGGGGGTAGGACAGCAGGAACAGGCAGATCCAGCTCACCCACAACACCCACCAGGTCACGCTCTGGGCGCCCCAGCGGTCGGACATCCAGCCACCGACGGCCCGCAGCACGCCGCCGGGCAGGGAGAAACAGGCCGCCAGCAACGCCGCGCTTTGCAGGCTGAAGCCGTATTCCTGCACGTAGTATTTGGTCATCCACAGCGCCAGGGCCACGTAGCCGCCGAACACGATCGAGTAGTACTGGCAGTAGCGCCACACGGCGGGCTCTTTCAGCGCCTGGAGTTGCTCGCGCAAGGTGGCGCCGCCGACGTTGCGGTGTTCTTTTTTCTCGGCAGTGAGAAACCAGAACAGCAACGCGGTAGTGAACAGGATGGCGCTGAACACTTTCGGCACCAGGTGCCAGGTGCCCAACGCGATCAGGGCCGGGGCCAGGAACTTGGTGACCGCAGCACCGGCGTTGCCGGCACCGAACACGCCCATGGCAAAACCCTGGTTCTGCTTGTCGAACCATTTGGCGACGTAGGCGATGCCCACCGAAAACGACCCGCCGGCGAGGCCGACGAACAGGCCCAGCACCAGGAACTGCCAGAAAGCAGTCGCCAGGGTGATCAGATACAGCGGTAAGACGCAGGACAGCATCAGCAGGAAAAACACGATCCGCCCGCCGAAACGGTCAGTCAAAAGCCCCAGGGGCAAACGCACCAGCGAACCGGTCAGCACTGGCGTGGCGGCCAGCAGGCCGAATTGGGTTTCGTTGAGGGCCAGCAGTTCCTTGATCGGAACGCCGAGCACGGCGAACATCATCCAGACCATGAAGCACACGGTGAAGGCCAGGGTACTCATCCCCAGTACCAGCCCTTGTTGCACTTGCGCTCGCATCACGATGCACTCCGTCAGTTCGATTGAGCGCAGCCTAGTGATGCGAACCCCGTGAAAACTTGACCTGGGTCAACGTGCCCGGAAGGGGCAATGGCCTATGCTTGGCCCGTCTACCTCCAAGGAGGTAGATCCAGATATTGATAAAACCCTTTGTTTATCAATATTTTGGCTAAGTCTGCCGACGCTTTTATGGAAACGGAGCGGCGGACAACTCTTTAGAGGTAGTGCGCCCAGGATCGGCTGCTACATCACAGATCCAGGCGCCGCCCCATGTTCGGGTTCCAGATTTTCTTGCAGGGTCAGCCGCAATGATGCGCTGGCTGCGCAGCTCCCTGCCCGCTCGCGCCGGGTTGGCGGTGATTCTTATCGCGATCCTGGCCCTGGCCAGCTCCTTGAGCGCCGGCCTGATCGCCTGGTTCAGCCAGGGCGATGCCGCAGCCATCAATACCGCCGGCTCGGTGCGCATGGAAACCTACCACCTGAGCTGGAAACTCGCTGCCGGCGCCACCGATGATGTGCACGTCATCATCGACAGCCTGCAGCAGCGCCTCGACAGCCCCGCCCTGCGCGCCGTGCTGGAAGACGGGCCGGCGACCTCCCTGCACCAGAGCTATCGCAACCTGCTACAGCGCTGGAACCAGACCTTGCGCCCAGCCGTCGAGCGTGGCGATTCGGCGTTTTTCCAGGCCAGCGCCAACTCCTTCGTCGATCAGCTGGACCAATTCGTCACCCTGTTGCAACGCCAGAGCGAGCACAAGCAAGGCTGGCAGCAAGTGATCCAGGGCATTGCACTGTTTACCACCATGATCATTCTGCTGATCGGCCTGTATGAATTGCAGTACGGCGTGGTCGCGCCCTTGCAGGAACTGGTGGACGCCACCCAACGTTTTCGTCGTGGCGAGTTCCAGGTGCGAGTCAATCATCAATCCGAAGATGAGCTGGGTCAGTTGGCAACCAGTTTCAACGCCATGGCCGAGGCCATCGAGCAGTCCCATCGCACCCTGGAAAGCCAAGTCCAGCAAAAGACTCTGAACCTGCAACAGGCCAATGCCGCCTTGGAGCTGCTGTACCAGAGCAGCCGCAACCTGGCGACGCGACAGGCCAATGCCGAAGGCTTGGATGAGCTCATCCGAAGGTTCCAGCAACGCTTGCCCGGCCTGCGTCTGACGCTGTGCCTGCAAGGACAATTGCAGGCACCGGCCAAGCACTTGCTGGCATTGCATGGCGCCGCCAGCCGCCAGGTTTGCGCCAGCAGCGATTGCGCCAGTTGCCATAAACATAACGCCGCACGCCCGCAGGCCTTCAGCATCAGCAACCAGGGCAACGAGCTGGGTGAACTCAAGGCGCATTTTGTCGACGGTCACGCGGCGCACCCCTGGGAAACCGCATTGATCCAGGCCCTGGCCAACCTGATCGGCACCACCCTGTCACTCAAGCGCCAGCGCGAACAGGACCACCGCCTGCTGCTGCTCGATGAGCGCACGATCATTGCCCGGGAACTGCACGATTCCCTGGCCCAGGCCTTGTCATACATGAAGCTGCAAGTCAGCCGCATGCAGACCCTGATGCGCCGGGGCGAACCGGTACAAACCCTGGAAAACGTCACCGCAGAGCTGCGCGAAGGCCTGAACAACGCCTATCGCCAATTGCGCGAGTTGCTGACCACCTTCCGCTTGCAGATTCGTGACGACGGCCTCGTTCAGGAGCTCAAGGACACCGCTGAAGAGTTTTCCAACCGCGGCGATTTCCAGGTGCACCTGTTCATCGACACCCTGGCCTTCGAGCTGTCGGCCAGCGAGCAGATCCACATCCTGCAGATCACCCGCGAGGCCTTGTCCAATTGCCTGCGCCATGCCCATGCAGAGAACGCTTGGCTCGAACTGCGCCAGGACGGCGAGACCGTGCAGCTGACGATCGAAGATGATGGTTGCGGCTTCAGCGGTGAGGTGGACACGCGCGAGCACCACGGCCTGAACATCATGAACGAACGGGCCCGCAGCCTGCGCGGCCAACTGAGCATTCTTTCCCGAATACCCCAGGGCACCCGTATCCAGGTGCTTTTCCAACCGGAATTCCTGGGTCAACCCACCGAAGGCATCGCAACATGAACGCCCCTTTGCGCCACACCCTGCTGTTGGTCGACGATCATCCGATGATGCGTCGCGGGATCCGCCAGATGCTTGAGCTCGAAGACGACTTGCACATTGTCGGCGAAGCCAGCCACGGCGAAGAAGCCTTGACGCTGATCGAGCCGCTCAAGCCCGACCTGGTGCTGCTGGACAACAACATGCCGCAAATGAACGGCATCGAGACCCTGCGTCGGCTGCGCGCCATGCACTACACCGGCAAGGTTTTGCTGTTCACTGTCTCTGACGCCGAGGACGACATCCGCGATGCCCTGCGCCTGGACGCCAACGGCTATTTGCTCAAGGACATGGAGCCTGAGTTGCTGATCCAGTACATCCGCGACGCCCTCAACGGCGCCCTGGTGATCAGCCCCGGCCTGACCCGCGTGATGGCCCAGGCCCTGCGCGCCGCACCGCGCCAGGCTGATGTCGAACTGACCGAGCGCGAACGCCAGGTGCTCAAGACCATCGCCGGCGGCTACAGCAACAAGGTCATCGGGCACAAACTGGGCATCACCGAAGGCACGGTCAAGGTTCATGTGAAGAACCTGCTGCACAAGCTTGGCTTGCGCTCGCGGGTGGAAGCGGCGGTGTGGGCAATGGAGCATTTGCGCGGGGCGGGCTAAAGCAGGCGCGTAGATTTCCTGAGCGAACATAAATCCCGTGGCGAGGGAGCTTGCTCCCGCTGGGCTGCGTAGCAGCCCCAAAAACAGGGCCGCTGCGCGCCCCAGCGGGAGCAAGCTCCCTCGCCACAGGATCGGTGTTCGGCAGATACCGATTCGACTGACTGCAATGACAATTCCCATCCCTCTTCCGAGGTAGGCCTGCCGAGGCATAGGCCGACGGCGCCTTGGGCTCTACCATGACGGCACGCGGAGGTACGCCATGCTGACCCACCCTTCCATTGTTCTACTGTTGCGACGTCATCACCTGTTCAGCCAATTGCCCGAGCGGGTGTTCGAAGAAGTGTGCAGCCTGGCCGTGCTCAAGCGCCTGGCTTGCAACAGCACACTTATGCACCAGGGCGACCCGGCCAAACGGTTTTTCCTGCTGGTCAGTGGCCAGATCAAGCTGTTCCGGGTGACCGGCGAAGGCCAGGAAAACCTGGTGGAGATCATCCAGCCCGGCCAGACCTTTGCCGAGGCCCTGCTGTTCAGCGAGGCCCGCTGCTACCCGGTCAGTGCATCGGCGATCAAGGACAGCGTGCTGGTGAGCATCGAGGGCACCCACTATCGCAAGGCTCTGGAAGACCAGCCCAAGGTGTGCCTGGCGATCCTGGCAAGCATGAGTATCCACCTGCACCAGCGCCTCAAGGACATCGACAACCTGACCTTGGCCAGCGCCAGCCGGCGGGTGATCAATTTCCTGTTGCAGGAACGCGACCCGCGGGACGGCTTGGTGGTGTTGCAGGTGTCCAAACGGCTGGTGGCGTCCAAGCTGGGGATCCAGCCAGAGACCTTTTCGCGCATTCTGCATCGCCTGGTGGATGGCGGCCTGATCGCCATGGAGCGGCGCAACATCCACATCCTGGCTGAGGAAGAGTTGGAGGCGTACCAGCAATAATTGCAGCCCCTATATGACGGTCACCCCAGCCCCTGTGGCGAGGGGATTTATCCCCGCTGGGCTGCGAAGCAGCCCCAAAGCCTTAGCCCGCGGTGTATCAGGCGGTTGAAGGGGGGCGCTGCGCGCCCCAGCGGGGATAAATCCCCTCGCCACAGGTAATACACGAGGGGCAGCAGCCTCGGTGCTGTCATCACACGGTCGCCAAGCCCTTGCCCGCCCGTTCCAGATTGCGCCATAACCACGGCGGCAATACCTCCGGGTCGAGACTGTCGATCAGGTTCTTCAGCGCCAGTCCCAATTCCGTATCCCCCTCGATCACCAGCCGCCGCCGGAAGAACAACGTGTCGGGGTCTTCCTGACGGCTCGCCAGCAAGAGGAATTCGCGCCAGTTGCCGCTGATGGTGACCTGGGCTTCGGCCCGTTCGGCGATGCGCAGTCCATCCCGCGCCAGGGTCAGGTACCAGCACAACTTCAGGTCGGGCACCCGCAGGCACAGCCAGCGCCCCTGCAGCACGTCGAAACCGCCATCGCGCAGCGGCTCGGCCAGGCAACGGTTGAGTGCCTGTTGCAACGCCAGGCGTTGCACCACAAACGGCACCTTGGCCACAAGCGGCAGCACCCGGTCAGCGCTTTTGAGCAACCATTTTTTTGGACTCAGCACAGGCCCGCCTCCTCTACCTTCAACATGCCGGCATGGCCGTGCCAGTAACCGTTGCAGCCGTCCACGAACAACGGCGGCGCCTCGCCCTGGCGCACCTTGTCGAAGGCCGTGACCACGTCGGCCATGCCCTGGGCGCGCGGGCTCAGGCGCAACAGGTCAGCGCCGCTGGCCTTCAGCGCGCTGTAATCGGCGAGCAGGTTCGTCACCTCCCCGGACATCGTCTGGATGCCATTGAGGGTGAACAACTGCTGGCCTTCCTGGCTGCTCAAGGCCAGGCCGTCGGGATAGTTGATGCAACAGAACTGGCAGTCGTCCTTGGGTCGGTTCTCGGCGCGGGCGGTGAAGCAACGCGCCGAGTACGCCAGGGGCAAATGGCCGTAGGCAAAAATTTCAACCTCAGGCACTTCACGGTCCATGTCCCGCACTTGCTCCAGCACATCGCCGATCAGCGCCGCTGAACACTCTACCGGTGGCACCCACCGGGTCATGCCGCTGTCGAGCAATTGGCCCAGGGCGTGACCGTTGTACAAGTTCAACGCCGGACCGCCGACAAAGGGTAACTTGCGCTCGGCCAGCAACTGCACCGCGCCCATGTCATTGGCTTCCACCAACAATTGGCCGTTGTCGCAGAGGCGGCGCAGCGACGACAGCTCCGAAGCCGCCTCGATCAACGTCAGGCTCGACAACACGATCTGCGCCTGGCTGCACGTTTGCAGCTCACGCGCCAGGCCCAGCCATTGGTCCAGAGAAAATGCCCGGCGCTTCGAACACACGGTTTCCCCCAGGTAAATCACGTCCAACGGCAGAGCCGACATCTCGGCGTAGAAATTTCCCAATTGTGTTTTGTCCCAGTAGAACAGGACCGGTCCCAGGCTGAGTTTCATCTGGCCTCCCTCATTGCCATGATCGATGGTAGGCACCCAGGGTGGTCTGGCTGCCCTCGGACAATCCGGCCAGCACCTGGCGCCATTCTTCCCGCACCCGGAACCGTTGCGGTGCGGCCTGGTGTGCATCCAGCGCGGCGCGCCAGACCCGGGTGACTTGTTCAACGTAGGCCGGGCTGCGCTGGCGGCCTTCAATTTTCACGGCCTCGACACCGATGGCCGTCAGCTCTGGCAACAGGTCCAGGGTGTCGAGGCTGGTGGGTTCTTCCAGGGCATGGAAGCGCTTGCCGCCCACCAGGAAGCGGCCCTTGCACAAGGTCGGGTAACCGGCCGGTTCTTCAGGGGTGTAGCGATCGATCAGCACCTCGCTGAGGCGTGCGCTCAGACCTTGGGCGTCCTCGCTCCAGCGCACCGCCTTGGCGGGCGAGCAAACCCCACACAGGTTCGGCGATTCGCCGGTGATGTACGAAGACAAGTGGCAACGGCCCTCGGCCATGATGCACAGGCTACCGAAGCCAAAGACTTCGATCGGCACCGAACTGGCCGCCGCCACTTGCCGCACTTGGGCCAGGGACAGCACCCGTGGCAACACGGCGCGGCGGATGCCGTAGCGCTCGGCGTAAAAAGCCAGGGCCGCCGCGTGGGTCGCCGAACCCTGTACCGACAGGTGCAGGGCCAGTTGCGGATGGCGCTGACTGGCGTAGCTGAGCACACCGGGGTCGGCGGCAATCAGCGCGTCCACGCCGAAATCGGCAGCCCGGTCCACCGCCCGTTGCCAGCGTTCCCAACCCTTGGGTTGCGGGTAGGTATTGACCGCCACGTACAGCTTGCGTTGATTCTGGCGGATGTGCGCGACAGCGGCATCGAACTGCTTGTCGTCCATGTTCAGCCCGGCGAAATGCCGGGCATTGGTGTCATCGCGAAAGCCGACATAGACGGCATCGGCGCCTTGGCGCACCGCCGCTTTGAGGGCAGGCAGATTCCCTGCCGGGCAAACCAGTTGCATGGGGCATCCTCGTGAGAAAACTAAGGGCGCCGCCAGTCTAGCCAGCCCTCGGCCGGCGACCTTGACGGCAATCAATTGCCGTCAATGCATCAGCTCGGCGAATGGCAGGTACAGCACCCGGTCGTGCTTGTGCACCAGCGTCACACGCTCGACCACCGCCAAGCCGTCGGCCCAGCATGCGGCTGCCAACATCGCCGAGCTTTGCTGGGGGTGCAGTTCCACGCACAGGTGGCCTTCGGTGTCGGGGATCAGTTTGGCGCGCAGGTATTGCCGGCGCCGGTTGCGCTTGAGCCAGTCGAACCCGGCCGGCAGTTGCAACGGCACCGGCAGCACGTTGCTGATGCCTTGGGCCCGGAACAGGAATGGACGCACGACAATCAATGCGGTAACCAACGCCGCCGAAGGATTGCCCGGCAGACCGATCCATGGTTTGCCTTCCACATCGCCAAAGGCCAAGGGCTTGCCCGGCTGGATCGCCAGGCGCCAGAGATCGATGCTGCCCAGGCTTTCGATGGCATGCTTGAGATGGTCCTCTTCACCGACCGACACACCTCCGGAAGTCAGCAGCACGTCGCATTCGGCGGCCGCCAGGCGCAGTGCCTGCCGGCTGGCGTGCAGTTGATCGGGCATGACGCCAAAGTCATGCACTTCCACGCCCCAGCCCCGCAACAACGCGGCGAGGCTATGGCGATTGCTGTTGTAGATTTGCCCCGGCGCCAGAGGCTCGCCTGGTTCGCGCAGCTCATCGCCACTGCTGAGCAAGCCCACCTGCAAGGGGCGATGAACATCAACCTGAGCGACGCCGGCGCCGGCCAGCAGACCCAGCTCCTGGGCCCGCAGGCGCGTACCGGCCGCAAGCAGCCGATCACCTCGACGCAACTCCTCACCTTCCTTGCGAACGTGGTCACCGTCATTGACCGACGGCAACCAGACCCGCTCGCCATCGACCCGGCAGCTTTCCTGTGGCACCACCGTGTCGGCACCCGGCGGCAGCGGCGCGCCGGTGAAAATCCGCACGACTCGCCCGGGCTGCAGCGGCTCACCCGGTTCATCACCTGCGGCGATGCGCCCGGCCAACGCCAGATGGCCACCGTCAACCGGCAAGTCGGCCGCGCGCAGGGCATAGCCGTCCATCGCACTGTTGTCCCACGCCGGCAGATTCATCGGGCACAGGATGTCGACAGCCAACACCCGGGCCAGGGCCTGGTCCAGGCCGACCCGTTGCACGGGCGGTGGCGGCGGCGCCTGGTCCAGCAGATGACGAATCGCCTCATCCACCGGCGTCAGCACGCCGCTGTCGCAGACCTTGCCGCTCACGAGCGAGTCTCGCAGGCTGTCGGGGCAATGCCGGCCTGGGGCTTGAGGTGCGGAGTGAAATTGCATGGGCCGGTGCGGCTGTCCAATTGCCCGGCGAGGATCTGTTCCCAACCGGTCCGACAGGCGCCTGGCGAGCCCGGCAGGCAGCAGATCAGCACGCCGTTGCTCATGCCCGCCACCGCGCGCGATTGCAGGCTGGACATACCGATTTCGGCCAGGGAGACCTGACGGAACAATTCGCCGAAACCGTCCACCTGTTTGTCCAGCAATGGCAGTACCGCTTGAGGGGTGTTATCGCGCGGGGTGAAACCGGTGCCGCCGGTCATCAACACCACCTGCACCTTGGGGTCGGCGATCCACTGTGATACTTGGGCGCGGATCTGGTAGATATCGTCTTTCACCAGACCACGGTCGATCAGCACATGACCGGCGGTTTGCAGCAGGTCCGCGAGGGTCTGGCCCGAGGTGTCGGTGTCGAAACTGCGGGTATCGCTGATGGTGAGGACCGCGATGTTCAGCGGTTGGAAGAGGCGTTGCTTCAGATGGGCCATGATCAGCCGTCCTGTCAGAAAAGATGGCCCAGCCTGAACCGCATTCGATGCCGGGCCTATTCCTCCATGGAGGTACCTCCCTCGGCCTCAGGGCGCCAGACGCCTGCGCTGCCAAGCGCCCCCTTGCAGGCGGTAGTCGAGGCGATCATGCAAACGGTCGGCACGGCCTTGCCAGAATTCCAGCCGTTCGGGGCGCAGGCAATAACCGCCCCAATGCGCGGGACGTGGCACGGCTTGATCGGCGAAGCGTTCTTCAGTTTGTGCGAGCAAGGTTTCGAGGGCCGCGCGGTTTTCCAGCGAACGGCTTTGTGGCGATGCCCAGGCGCCCAGCCGACTGGCAACCGAACGAGACTCGAAGTACGCGTCGGACAAGCCGGGATCGAGCTTGCTGACCTGCCCTTCGATGCGCACTTGCCGCTCCAGCCCCGGCCAGAAAAACGTCATGGCCGCCCAGGGATTGGCCGCCAGATCCTGTCCCTTGCCGCTGTCGTAGTTGCCGAAGAATGAAAAACCTTCTTCGCTGAAGCCCTTGAGCAACAGCACTCGGCAATGGGGCCGCCCCTGTTCGTCCACGGTGGCCAGGGCCATGCTGTTGGCTTCCACCGGGGGGCTTTCGGTGTCGCGGGCTTGTTGCATCCAGAGGCTGAACAGCGCCAGCGGGTTGTCTGGCGCTTGGGTTTCGTCCAGGCCATCGAGGGTGTATTGGCGGCGCATTTTGGCCAGGGAGAGGGGCATGGCGGTGATCTTCACTAGGGTTTGGCCCAGTGTGGGTTTTGCGGGGTTGGCTGGCCTTGATCGTTGTCAATGCTGATGCCTTCGCTGGATGTGCGGGCCTCTTTGGTCTAATGCTGTTCAGTAAAGAGAACGGTGCTTCTTCCTGACGTGAACGCGCCGCTTTTTTGGGCTTGTGGTTTGTGTGTATATCCGTTGCTGCGGTAATGGCGACTTAGGGTTCCGCCCTGACGGCGGCTCACTTTCGAAGAGCGCGAAAGTAAGCAAAGCGCTTTATGCCCCACCACTTGGTGCCTCGCTAGTGCTCGGCATGCCCTCACTCCGGCATTGCTCCGTGGGCCCGCCGCGAAGGGTCATCCATGACCCAGCGCGGCTATCCCGGCATCCATGCCGGGATGCCCACTGCGCAATGCCTGCGTTCGGCCAGCGTGGTTAACGGGGCCCCAGATCAAAAGCCTTGGCGAGGCGGCCTTATAGCCGACCTGTTTCTTGGGCCGTACCCCAATCCAACTGTGGGAGCGGGCTTGCTTGCGAAGGCGACCTTGTTGCCGACTCATTTCTCCCGGCTGTACGTTGATCGAATTGTGGGAGCGAGCCTGCTCGCGAAGGCGGCCGTATGAACACCCACATAGGTTACAAATCAGTTCACGCACATAGGTGACAGTTTTGCTGGCAATTGTTGATTCGGAGGGCCTGACCATGCCGTGGCGAGAGCTGAAACCTATGGATTTGATGTGATATTCATTGCGGATTACCTGCCTAGTCAGCTCAGCTCCAGCCAATTCTGTGCGGCTCGTAGCATCAGCCTCAAGACAGCCATCGCGAGCTTGCTCGCTCCCACAGGGGAACACATTCGCAGAGAAACAGGTCGGCCGTTAGGCCGCCTCGTCGCGGACGTTGATCTCGAGGCGCCCCGTTAACCACGCTGGCCGAACGCAGGCATTGCGCAGTGGGCACCTCGGCATGGATGCCGAGGTAGTCGCGCTGGGTCATGGATGGCCCTTCGCGGCGGCCCACGGAGCAATGCCGGAGAGAGGGCATGCCGAGCCTAGGCGAGGCACCAAGTGGTGGGGCAAAAGCGTTTTGCTTACTTTTGCGCTTCTCAAAAGTGAGCCGCCGTCAGGGCGGAACCTTAAGCTGCCGTCACCAAAAAAACGGATATACACACCAACTATGAAGCGAAGCCCCCTCCTATTTAAGCCCCAACCGCCGCGCCAACTTATGCAAATTACTCGGATCCACCTCCAACAACCGCGCCGCCCCCGCCCAGTTCTGCCCGCATCGTTCCAGGGCCCCGAGGATCGCCCGCCGCTGGCAATCATCAACGGCCTCGCCCAAGGGCAGCACCGGCGTCTCCAATAGTGGCACTGCTTGTTCGGGCAGTGCCTGCATTGAGGTCGCATTGGCATTGACATCCAAGTCGAGCACCTGCGGCTCCAGCGTCATGATCAAGCTGCGACTGGCGCCCCGGCTCAGTTGCTTCAACGCCGCACGACTGATGACGTGCTCCAGCTCCCGCACATTACCCGGCCAGCTATACGCCAACAGCGCCTGTTCGGCGGCCGGTGACAGGCGCAAGCCGCGCAAGCCCAGCCGTGTACGGTTCAGTTCGAGAAAGTGCCCGGCCAGCATCAGCACATCGTGGCCGCGTTCGCGCAGGGGTGGGATCGGCACGGGGTAGACCGAGAGCCGGTGATAGAGGTCCGCGCGAAACAGGCCCTCGCGAATGCTGTCGGGCAGGTGCCGGTTGGTGGCGGCGATGATCCGCACATCGACGTGTAGCGGCTTGTCCGCTCCCAGGCGCTGGATCTCGCCGTTCTGCAGGGTGCGCAGCAATTTGGCCTGCACGCTCAGCGGCAATTCGCCCACCTCGTCGAGAAACAGCGTGCCGCCATTGGCCGCGTCGAAACGCCCGGCGCGGTCGGTGGTTGCTCCGGAAAACGCGCCTTTGACGTGGCCGAACAATTCGCTTTCGGCCAAGGACTCTGGCAGCGCCGCGCAATTGACCTGTACCAAGGGTTTGTGGGCGCGCCGGGACAGGCGATGCAGGCGTCGGGCAAACAATTCCTTGCCGACGCCGGTCTCCCCCAGCAACAACACCGGCAGTTCGGAGTCGGCCAGTACGTCCAGCTCGTTGAGCAATTGTTGCAGCCCCTCGCTGCGCCCGAGGATCTCGCCCTCTTCGGCTGGCAGGCGCAGGTCCGCCGTGTCGCTGCGCGATGCCCGCAGGCTGCGGTTTTCCTGCTCGAGTCGAGTGACACGCACGGCCGCCTCGATCTGCAGCGTGCAGCGCTTGAGTTCCTCCCGGGCGTGACTGTCGAACGTCCCGGCGTGTAACGCATCGAGGGTGATCGCGCCCCACAGCCGGCCTTCCACATACAGGCTAACACCCATGCAGTCGTGCACCGGCAGCGGCTCGCCGATGTGGTCGTCGAGCAAGCCGTCATAAGGATCCGGCAAGCGGCTGTCGGGCTCGAACCAGGTGGGTTCGCGCGAGGCCATGATCGCCGCCAGGCGTGGATGCTGGGCAATCACGAACCGACGCCCCAGCGCCTCGTGGACCAGGCCGACGGTCGCCACCGGTCGCAGGCTGTCTTCGTCCAGGCGCAACAGCCCTACGGCGCCACTGTTGAAATATTCGCGCAGGGTCTGCACCAGGCGCTGCAACCGCACGGCATTGGGCAGCTCGACGATCAGGTCGGCGGCCAGGCTTTCTCGCAGCATGGTAGTGATGACCCTCCAGGGTTCGTATGACCCTTGGCAACCAGGGTGACAATCACCCTGGCGAAATTTTTATGCTTGATTTTCAGTCAGTTACATTTGGCACGTCGGCTGCAAAACCTACTCATCTGTCCCTGCCGGGATTCAACCCAAGGAAACATGATGAGCCTCGATCTGCTGGAACAAAGCCTCGGCCAACTGGCCTGCGACATTCCCGGTGCCACCCGTACCTTCCATCATTACAACCTCGACTTCTGTTGCGGCGGACAAAAATCCCTGCGCGAAGCCGCCCTGGTTAAAGGCCTGAACCCGCTGCTGATCGCCGATGCCCTGCGCACCCTGCAAGCCGCTGGAGAGTTGGGCCATGACTGGCGCGACGAGCCCCAGGCATTGCTGATCAGCCACATCCTGGAACGCTACCACGCCCGCCATCGCGAACAACTGCCGGAACTCATCCGCCTGGCCCGTCGCGTCGAGCAGGTCCATGGTGCGCGGGCCAGTTGCCCGAACGGCCTGGCCGATCACCTGCAGGACATGTATCAGGAACTCGAAGGCCACATGCTCAAGGAAGAACAGGTGCTGTTCCCGATGCTGCAACAGGGTCTCGGCGAACGGGCCTCGGCGCCGATCCAGGTGCTGCGTTTCGAGCACGACCAGCACGGTGAAGCGCTGGAAACCATGCTCACCCTCACCGACCAGATCACCCCGCCCTCCGACGCCTGCAACACCTGGCGTGCCCTGTATCGCGGGCTGGTGGAGTTCCGTGATGACCTGATGCAGCACATCCACCTGGAAAACAATGTGCTGTTCGTCAATGCGATGAAGCCTGCCCGCTAACCCTCAAGCACTGCCCGCTCCCATAGGGGTGGGCAGTGTTCCCATTTTTTTGCATCACCTCGGTTCAGTGTGGGAGCGGGCTTGCTCGCGAAAGCGTCGTGTCAGGCGACATCAATGCCGGCTGAACCACCGCTTTCGCGAGCAAGCCCGCTCCCACAGGATTGGTGGGGTCTGCTCTTACTCAAAACTGCCAATAGAACATCGCCTTGGCCAAAACCACGATCAGCACCATATGCCCGAGAATACTGCGCCGCAGCCAGCAGGCCCGGCCGGGTGTCAGGCGCCCGCTCTTGAGCCAGTACGCCAGCCACAGGTAATGGCCAATGATGCTCAGGGCCAGCAGGATCTTCAGGCTGAGCAACAAGCCGAAGCTGTTGCTCAACGGTTGGCTCAACGCCCCGCGATGCTGCCAGGCCAGGGCGATGCCGGCGCCGTACAGCAGCAGCACCACGGCGTGCAGCACACGCCGCGAACGCTGGGCGATCGCTTGCTCGGCGGGCTCCCTGACGCCCTGGGCCAGGGGCCGGCGGGCGGCATGCCAGATGAACACCTCGAAAAACAGCGTACCAATGAAAGCGATGGCCGCCAGCAGATGGGTGACCAGCAGGATCCCGTACATCAACGCTTACCTCCGTCCCGGTGAATCATCCCGGATGCCCGTCCACCCGGGCCCGTACCAACATCGGCGCGTAGCGCCAGGCGTAGAGCCCGAAGGCCAGGATCCAGCACAGCCCCGCCAGCCACAGCGCGGCCAATGGAAATACCAGAACCAGCCACACGCGGCTCAGGCACGCGAGGTTCAGCAGGATAAACGCCTGGGTCATCCCCCGTGGCGGCTCCAGGGACCGGCCGGTATGGCCCAGCGTCACCCGGGCAATCATCGCCAGGATCAGCCCGGACATGGCCCCGATGGTCAGGCTGTGCACCGCCAGGCTTGGATTCAGCGGCACACCCAAGTGCCACAGCGCCATGCCCAGGCAGGCCAAGGCAAGCCAGGCGTAGGCCAGGTGCAACGACCACAGCAGCGGCACTCGCCACACGCCCCGGTCATGCCAGCGCACCAGCCGAATCCCGTGCCCCACCGTCAGCGCGGCGAACAGCAGGCCGACCCAGGCGTTGGCCGACAGCGCCGTACCGAAGGCATACAACAACGCCACCAGTGCCGATCCTGCCAGCAATAACCGATCGAGCCACGGCCACGGCGCAACGCCCTCGACCCGACCAAGACCGCGCTGAGTGAAGAACGGAATCACCCGCCCGCCGATCAGCCCCATCATCGCCGCCACCAGCCACAGGCCAGTGAGCACGCTTTGGCGCTGCAAACCCTCGTTGTGCTGCAGCAGGCCGTACACCGACAACCCGTCGGCAGCGGCGAGCAACAGCAATACCAGCACAATCGGGTAATTGCGTTTTTGCCGCACACGCCACAAGGTCACGCCCATCAACGCAGCCACCGCCAGGGCGAAGCCCAACTCCAGCGTGGCCAGCAGCGGCCAGGGCGCGTCGACCAACCAGGCCAGCCGCGCGCCCAGCCACAACAGCGCCAGTGCCGCGAGGCGCTTGCCGCTGAGCCCCGGGGTGCCCGTCCAGGTCTGCACCGCCGTCAGCAGGAACCCGGCGATGATCGCCAGGCCAAAACCGAACAACAGTTCGTGACGGTGCCAGGCCAACCAGCCGCCTGCCGGCTGCCAGGCCGAGCGCCCCGTGAATGCCAGCAGCCAAAGGGGGATGGTCAACAGCGCCAAGACACAGCCTGCCAGGAAGAACGGCCGAAACGCCAGGCGCCACAGCGGCAGGATGGCCATGGCCTTGCGACGGTCAAGCACTTGCATACACCACTCCTTTGCCCTCATCTGGCTCGCCAGCGAGGTACGACAAATCAGGGTTCGAATGATCGGCTATCGGCGCTGGCGAACCTTGTCTCAGATCAAGCCAGCCGGCCTCGGACAGACACTTGCAAAGGGCCTGCCGGAACGGCTTGGAGCTGGGTACCGTTTTTCAACCCTCCCCTTTTTCCTTGTGGGAGCGGGCTTGCTCGCGAATGCGGTGGCACACCCAATAGCGATGCAAGCTGACACACCGCCTTCGCGAGCAAGCCCGCTCCCACAAGATTCAGGGTCTTTTTACCCTTTCATGGTTTTTATTACCCTAGCAGATCAGGGTCATTTATACCCTGAGGCCCGGCAACCCTCGAAATACAAGGTCCGCCGCCCTGGCCCGGCTCTTGCTCAGGCAGGGCACAGACTTTCTCCGCCGGGGTTCCCCATGAAACACGTCGCGCTGCCCTTCACCTGGTTCGTCCTGCTCTCCTGCGTTGTCGCGCTCGCCAGCAGCCTGTCCCTGAGCCTGGTCTGACCCTTTTCCTATTCCTGCCAACACAAGGACCGTCCCATGGTGCTCCACCGTGTCCATCACCAGATTCTGCGCAGCCATCACCTGTTCGAGCCGTTGAACGAAGAACAGCTCGACGAACTGATGAGCAACAGCCAACTGCTGAACATCGACAAGGGCGAC
Organism: Pseudomonas fluorescens Q2-87; assembly: GCF_000281895.1. Lineage (NCBI taxonomy): Bacteria > Pseudomonadati > Pseudomonadota > Gammaproteobacteria > Pseudomonadales > Pseudomonadaceae > Pseudomonas > Pseudomonas fluorescens. Next base: position 3,449,759 of record NZ_CM001558.1, read on the forward strand.
CCGCTTTTCCGTCAGGGCGAGCCGGCCCAGGCGTTTTATTTCGTGATTTCCGGGGCCGTGAAAATCTACCGGCTGACCCCGGACGGCCAGGAAAAAGTCTTCGAGGTGATCGGCGAGCGCCAGACGTTCGCCGAAGCGATGATGTTGATGGACACGCCCAACTACGTGGCATCCGCCGAAGCCGTCGGGCCCAGCCAGGTGTATCGCCTGTCCAATGCCACCTACATGCGCCTGCTGCAAAGCAACAGCCGGTTGACGTTTGCCCTGCTCGGCAAGCTGTGCGTGCGCCTGCACCAGCGGGTCAATGAGATTGAAACCCTGTCGCTGAAAAACGCCACCCACCGCGTGGTGCGCTACTTACTGACGCAACTGGTGCGCCTGCAAACCGTGGACAGCCAGTTCGAACTGCCGATGGCCAAGCAATTGATTGCCGGACACCTGTCGATCCAACCGGAAACCTTCTCGCGGATCATCCGCCGCCTGATCGATGAAAAGATCATCACCCAGGACGGCCGCCAAATTGCCATTCTTGATCGCCTGCGCCTGGAGCAATTCGAATGAGCGCGCAATCCCTTTGCCTGTACTGCCAACGCGCCAGCCCCGCCGATGAAACCGAATGCAGCCAATGCGGCATGCCGTTGCCCGCCGAAGCGGCGCTGGCCGGTGAACGTCGGTTGCGGCGCTTCACCTGGTTCTGTGTGGGGCTGACGATTTTCTGCATCGGCATGTTTTTCTGGTTGCCCCGCAGCATCGTTTGAGCCCTCAGTCTTGTGTCAACTGGCGGTACAACTGTGGCAGCCGCAACGGCAGCTGTTCGGGCTGGCGGATCAAGGTGTAGCCGTTGGCCCCAAACATGTACGGCAAATAATCCCCCGCTTCACGGTCAATGGTGATGCAAAACGGCGTCAGCCCCTGGCGCCGTGCCTCCAGCACCGCTTGGCGAGTGTCCTCCACGCCATAGCGCCCTTCGTAAAGGTCCAGGTCATTGGGCTTGCCATCGCTGAGCAGCAACAACAATTTGCGCCGCCGCTTGCAGCCTTGCAGCCGCTGCGTGGCCTGGCGGATCGCCGCGCCCATGCGGGTGTAATAACCGGGCTTGAGCCCTTGGATCCGGCCTCGGGTGTGATCGTCATAGCGCTGGCCGAAGGCCTTGAGTTCATGCATCCGCACCTGCTGGCGCCGCAGTGAAGAGAACCCGTACAAGGCGAAATCATCCCCCAGCACCGCCAGGGTTTCACCGAACAGCAGCAGGCTGTCGCGAATCACGTCGATGACGCGATGCTCATCATTGAGGTGGGCGTCGGTGGACATCGACAGATCGGCCAACAGCAAGCAGGCCAAGTCGCGGCGAGTCTGGCGTTGCTCCATGAACAGGCCGCGTTCGCTGCACTGGCCGTGCTGGCGTTCGACGTGAAAATCCAGCCAGGCTTGCAGGTCCAGTTCCGAACCCTGGGTTTGCTGGCGCAGCCATTGGCGATCATTGCGCAGGTGTTCGAACTGGCGGCGCAGGCGCTGGGCCGAGCTGCGCAGGCGTGCGGGCAATGGCTGAGGCTGACAATCGCGGGGGACAAACGTCTGCACGCTGACGAAATCGTCCTGCAGTCGTTGCTTGCGGTAGTCCCATTCCGGCAAGTGGATGCCCTCGCCCAAGGGGATGTCATCGACATCGGCCGGCGGCAGGTCCAGGTGCAGCTTCAAGCCGCCGCCCTTGCGCAGGCGGGTGCGCGACAAGGTCAACTGGTCCAGGTCTTCGGCGACGCGGGCGGCGTCCGGGTCTTCGCTGTCGTCCGCCCAGCGATCCAGGTCCACGTGTTCGGTCCAGCTGAACAGGTTCTCCAGGCGCACGATCAACAATCCACCGTCGCGGGTGGTTTCGTCGATGCGTTCAGCGCGCTTGCGACCGCCCTGCTGCTCACCCGGCGGTGTCGCCAGGTACTGTTCGGATTCCTCCAGGTCCGCGGCCTGGGGGTTGGCGAGATGTTGGGGTGGGTATAGCCACAACGGCAACGGCCAGGCCGCCCGCTCGCTGCGCGAGAAATGCTCGACACTGCCCGGCTCGCGTAGCGCTTGGCACAGCGCGCGCTCCAGAGCCGCTTCGGCCGGGTTGAGGGTGGCTGGGTCAGGGCGCAGGGACAGGTGCGCGTCCACCAGCCGCCGATAACGAGGGCGCATGGCCGGGTAGCGGTGCAGCACGGTTTGGGTCCACCGTTGATTGTCCCGCCCCCAGTGCGTCATCGGGCCAGACTGTGCGGCCAGCAACGCCAGCCAGCGATACAACTCTGCGTTGAGATCGACATCGGGAAACGCCGCCAGGCTCGCCGGCAGGCGCAGGTTATCGGCATCGCACCAGGCCAAGGGCACTTGCTTGCAGGTGCCGGCGATCTGCTGCAGCAGGTTGCGGCGCAACAACAGGTCGCGGTCGCTGACCGCTTCCACCCCCAGGTGAGGCGCACCGCCAGTGGCGCGAAACAGCACCTGCAATGAGCGTTGCCGGGGCACCAGCTCGACCCGGGCCTCAGGAAAATCAGCACTGGCCCGGCGGGTGATGAAACGGTGCCAGACACTGCCGACCCATTCTTCCAGCTCCAGGGTGAATGCCATGGTTATTCTCCTCTTAAGCCGAACCCATTGTGGCGAGGGGATTTATCCCCGCTGGGCTGCGAAACAGCCCCAATATGTCCGCTACTGCGGTGTATCAGACAGGATGTAGGGGGCCCGCTTCGCGCCCCAACGGGGATAAATCCCCTCACCACAAATGAGTTCGGCTCAGTCGCTGTGGTGACTCACGACGGCACCACCGCCGCCGGTGCACGCAGGGCCGCGCGGCCACGCTGACGGAAGCTGAACAGGTAGCAGAGCAGCCCGGCCAGGAAACCGACGCCGCTGACCAGTCGAGCCCAGAACAGCGGCTTCAAGTGATCCACCGTCGCCATGAACGGCAAGGCACTGCCATCCGTCATCCAGCGTTGCAGCCACACCTGGACCACACCGGCTGCGGTGAGGAACAAGGTGATCATCACCATCGACAGGGTCATCAACCAGAAACCCCAGATCTCCAGGCGCTGCGAGCGTTCATCGGCGGCTTCGCCCAAACCACGCAAGCGCGGCATGGCGTAGCTGATCAGCGTCATCACGATCATTGCGTAGGCCCCGTAGAAGGCCAGGTGACCGTGGGCCGCGGTCAGTTGCGAACCGTGGGTGTAGTAGTTGACCGGTGCCAGGGTGTGCAGGAAACCCCAGACGCCCGCGCCGAAGAACGCGGTGACCGTGGTGCCCTTGGCCCACAACGTGGCGGCGCGGTTCGGGTGCTGTCGACGACGGTTTTTCACCATGCTGAAGGCGAAGATCACCATCGCCAGGAACGGCAGCGGCTCCATCGCCGAGAAAATCGAGCCGACCCACAACCAGACCTCGGGCGCGCCGATCCAGAAGAAGTGGTGACCGGTGCCGATGATCCCGGTGATCAACGCCATTGCGATGATCACGTAGAGCCATTTTTCCACCACTTCGCGGTCCACACCGGTGATCTTGATCAGGACGAAGGCGAGCATCGAACCCATGATCAGTTCCCAGACGCCTTCGACCCAAAGATGCACCACCCACCACCAGTAGAACTTGTCGCGGGCGAGGTTCGAGGGGTTGTAGAAAGAGAACAGGAAGAACACCGCCAAGCCGATCAGCCCGGTCATCATCACCATGCTGACGGTGGTCTTGCGGCCCTTGAGCATCGTCATGCCGATGTTGTAGAGAAACCCCAGGCACACCACCACGATGCCCATTTTGGTGATGGTCGGTTGTTCGAGAAACTCGCGGCCCATGGTCGGCAGCAGGTCGTTGCCGGTGAACTTCGCCAGCGTCGCATACGGCACCGAGAGGTAGCCCAGGATGGTCGCCACACCAGCGGCGGCGAATACCCAGAACAACACGAGCGCCAGTTTCGGGCTGTGCAGTTCGCGGTCGGCCTCCTCCGGGATCAGGTAATAGGCCGCGCCCATGAAACCGAACAGCAGCCAGACGATCAGCAGGTTGGTGTGGACCATGCGGGCCACGTTGAAGGGGATCAGCGGGAACAGAAAGTCGCCGATCACGTATTGCAGGCCCATGATCAAACCGAACAATACCTGGCCCAGGAACAGCATCAGGGCAAACACGAAGTACGGTTTGGCAACGGCCTGCGAGGCGAATTTCAGATGCGGATTAGCCATGCTCATCTCTCAGCCCTCCTTGTTTGGCGGCCAGCCATTGGTGTTGATTTTCGAGCTCCACTTGAGGAACTCGGCGATGTCGTCGACTTCCTGCTCGCTCAGGTTGAACTGCGGCATGGCCCGACGGCCCGGAACGTTCAACGGCTGCATTTTCATCCAGGCGTGCAGGAACGGTTTGAAGGCTTCCTCGCCGCCACGGCGGTTGACCACGTTGCCCAGCTCCGGCGCAAAGTAAGCGCCCTCGCCCAGCAGCGTGTGGCAGCCGATGCAGTTGTTACGCTCCCAGACGCCCTTGCCGCGAATCACCGACTCGGTCAATTGCGCCTGGTTGCTGCGTTCCGGAAAGGTCTGTTCCGTGTGGTAGGTCAGGGCCAGGAATATCAGGAAAAAGAAGATGCTTCCCCCGAAATAAATATTCCTGGCCATGCCTTTGGTGAAGGTATCTGACATGGTCACTTCCTCATTGCTTGGCGTGTCCATTCTAGGAAGCGAGGGGTCCGGAACCGCTTGATGGCGATCAAGAATCTCCGATGGTTTTGCTGGGTTGTTCCTGCAGCACCGATCCCCCGTGGCGAGGGAGCTTGCTCCCGCTGGGGCGCGAAGCACCCTCAAAACCTGCCGGCACGGTATTTCAGGTAAAAGGAGGTTGTTGCGGTTGGGGCTGCTGCGCAGCCCAGCGGGAGCAAGCTCCCTCGCCACCGGTTATGTGCCTGACAGGAGTGCCGAGGCAATCAGTACCGCCAGCAGCACCGCCCAGCTCAAAACCAGCCCGCGCCACAAGCGCGGCGCGTGACGCAGTTCCATGAAGCCGTCGGCGATCAGCCAGGCCTTGGTCACCGCGACCGTCAATATGGCTATGGAAATCAACTCCGTGCCCGCGACCCGCCCCAGCGCCACGGTGCCCGTACTGAGCAGTGTCAACGCCGCCCAGCAGACGATCAGGAGATGGGAAACCGACATGCGCACCTCAGCTCAATCGAGGATGTAGACCAACGGAAACAACAACACCCAGATCAGATCCACCATGTGCCAATACAGCACGCCGGATTCCAACCCGCTGCATCGCTGCGAATCATGACGACGACGCCGGCAACCCTCGGCCAGCCAGCCGAGGATCACCATGCCCAGCAGCACGTGCAGGAAATGAAACCCCGTAAGGATCCAGTACAAGGTGAAGAAGGTGTTGTGCTCCATCCCCAGGCCGCTCGCCAACAGATGGGCGTACTCGGTGAGCTTGATCCCCACGTAGCCCGACGCAAGCACCAACGCCACGCACAGCAACAGCGCGGCTCGACGCGGTCGGTCTTGCCGGATTTGCTCCTGGGCCAACGCTGCGAACAGGCCGGCAGTGAGCAGACTGAGGGTCATCGCCAGGCCCGTGGAACGATCCAGCAACTGTCGGCCTTCGCTGAACACCTGCGGATGCAGCGCCTGGGCGACGGTGAACGCGAGGATCAGCAACGCGAACACCGACAGCTCGGCGAGGATGAAGAACCACATCGCCAGATCCCCCGGCAAGCGCCGGAGCGTGGTCGCGGTGTCAGCCGAAATGGACATCGACTACGTCCATCAGCGCAGCCACAGTCTGCGGATCGTCACTCAACGGCTCGGCCAGGCACGCCAGGCAGGCTTGGCGCGGGTCCATGCCGGAGCCGATCATGCGCGCGGCGAAAATCAGCAGGCGCGTGGAGGCCACTTCCTCCAGGTCGTGCTGATCGAGCCGGCGCAGCGCCTGCCCAAGCCGCACGATCTGGGCGGCCAAGGCCATGTCGACGCCAGCCTCGCGGGCGACGATGCGCTCTTCATCGGTCACCGCAGGATAACCAAAGCGCAGCGCCACAAAGCGCTGGCGAGTGCTCGGTTTCATACCCTTGAGCAGGTTCTGGTAACCGGGGTTGTACGACACCACCAGCATGAACGACGGCGGCGCCTGCAGGACTTCGCCGGTGCGTTCCAAATACAACTGCCGGCGATCATCGGCCAGTGGATGCAGCACCACGGCGGTGTCCTGGCGCGCTTCGACCACTTCGTCCAGATAACAGATCCCGCCCTCGCGCACCGCCCGGGTCAAGGGCCCGTCCTGCCACCAAGTACCCTGGGCACCGATCAGGTGCCGACCCACCAGGTCGGCGGCGCTCAAATCATCGTGGCAGGCCACGGTGTACAGCGGCAATTTCAAGCGGTGGGCCATGTGCTGGACAAAACGGGTCTTGCCGCAGCCGGTCGGGCCTTTGATCAGCACCGGCATGCCGTGATGCCAGGCCTGTTCGAACATCGCCTGTTCATTGTCCTGGGGTTGATAAAAGGGTTCGTCCGGATGCTGCAAGGAGTGGATAGCGTTCATGGCAAGGCCCGATCAGACAACACGATTGGCGGTCAAGCTACGGCGCCCTGCGACAACCTGGCAAGGGCGGCGGCCGGCAAACTTGATCGCCGTCAAGCGGCTAACCACAGGCCTGGGCATAGCCTTGCACCGCACCAAGAACCTGCGCGCCGAACACCAATTAAAGCGCAGCGCGGATCACGCCTGAGGAGAAATGGAATGCTGATCAGCCACAAAAAATCGTGGACCTTGAGGGTCGCGGCGCTGTGTACAGCGCTGGCCGCACCCTACGCTTTCGCCGACAAAACCCATGAGCCAGAACACTCGCGCATGGTCAAAACCGAAGGCGCGCCGGACCTGAGCCAGGCCGACTTCGACGCGGCAAAGGAAATCTACTTCCAGCGCTGCGCGGGTTGCCATGGTGTATTGCGCAAGGGCGCCACCGGTAAACCGCTGACCCCCGACATCACCCAGAGTCGCGGCCAGGCCTATCTCGAAGCACTGATCACCTACGGTTCCGCCGCCGGAATGCCGAACTGGGGCACCTCCAACGCCCTGACCAAAGACCAGATCACGGTGATGGCCAAGTTCATCCAGCACACCCCGCCGACGCCGCCGGAATGGGGCATGGCCGAAACCCTCAAGACCTGGAAAGTCTTGGTCAAGCCCGAGGACCGGCCGACCAAGCAGCTCAACACCCTCAACCTGCAAAACCTGTTCTCGGTGACCCTGCGCGACGACGGCAAGATTGCCCTGATCGATGGCGACAGCAAGAAGATCGTCAAGCTGATCGACACCGGTTACGCCGTGCACATCTCGCGCATCTCCGCGTCGGGACGCTACCTTCTGGTGATCGGTCGGGACGCCAAGATCGACATGATCGACCTGTGGCCCAAAGAGCCGACCAAGGTCGCCGAAATCAAGGTAGGCATCGAAGCCCGTTCGGTGGAGACGTCAAAATTCAAGGGCTACGAAGACAAGTACACCATCGCCGGTTCGTACTGGCCGCCGCAGTTCACCATCATGGACGGCGAAACCCTGGAGCCCAAGCAGATCGTCTCGACCCGCGGCATGACCGTCGACACCCAGCAGTACCATCCCGAGCCTCGCGTCGCGGCAATCATCGCCTCCCACGAATGGCCGGAATTCATCGTCAACGTCAAGGAAACCGGCAAGGTGATGCTGGTCAATTACCAGGACATCAAGAACCTCACCATCACCAATATCGACGCCGCGCCATTCCTGCATGACGGCGGTTGGGACAGCAGCCATCGCTACTTCATGACGGCGGCCAACAACTCCAACAAAGTCGCGGTGATCGACTCCAAGGAACGCAAGCTCACCGCCCTGGTGGACGTTGGCAAGACCCCGCACCCGGGGCGCGGTGCCAACTTCAACCATCCGCTCTACGGGCCCGTCTGGGCCACCAGCCACTTGGGTGACGCCGGGGTTTCGCTGATCGGCACCGACCCGGTCAATCATCCGCAATACGCCTGGAAGCAGGTTGGCACGCTCCAGGGCCAGGGCGGCGGCTCACTGTTCATCAAGACTCACCCTCAATCCCGACACTTGTATGTCGACACCACCCTCAGCCCCGATGCCAAGCTCAGCCAATCAGTGGCGGTGTTCGACATCGACAAGCTCGACGCCGGCTACACCGTGCTGCCGATTGCCGAATACGCGGGAATCAAGAAAGGCGCGATGCGCGTGGTGCAGCCGGAATACAACAAGGCCGGCGATGAGGTCTGGTTCTCGGTCTGGAGTGGCCAGGAAGACGAGTCGGCGCTGGTGGTGATCGACGACAAGACCCTCAAGGTGAAGAACGTGATCAAGGACAAACGCCTGATCACCCCGACCGGAAAATTCAACGTTTACAACACCCAACACGACATCTATTGAGCCCCATCAATAAGAGGAAAAACCATGAAGCCTATTCTGATCGCCTTGGCCCTGACGGCTGCCTACAGCCTACCGGCGCTGGCACAAGACGGCCCGACGCTGTTCAAGAGCAAGCCCTGCGCGGCCTGTCACTCCATCGATACCAAGGTCGTTGGCCCGGCGCTCAAGGACGTCGCGGCGAAAAACGCCAGTGTCCCTGGTGCACAGGATTTACTCGCCAAGCACATCAAGGAAGGTACGCAAGGCAACTGGGGTCCGATGCCGATGCCGGCCAACCCCGTGACGGAAGAAGAAGCCAAGATCCTCGCGGCGTGGGTCTTGACCCTTAAATAAACCCAGGCAGGACCTGCCTGACACAAACCCCGTGGCGAGGGAGCTTGCTCCCGCTGGGCTGCGCAGCAGCCCCCTGGTTTTGCCTGACACACTGAGTCGTCAGGTTGCTATTGGGACTGCTTCGCAGCCCAGCGGGAGCAAGCTCCCTCGCCACAGGACCGCGCAGCACTTTGATTCAGGAGGCGTCATGGAACGACACAGCTCAACAACCTTGATGACGGCCCTCCTCCTCGTCTTTTCGTCCTGCGTGCTGGCCGCTCCCGGCCACCAGCGCCAGGCCCAACTGCAACACCTGCTCGAACAGGACTGTGGCGCCTGCCACGGCCTGCACATGACCGGCGGCCTCGGCCCACCCCTGACCTTTGACGCCCTCGCCGGAAAATCCCGCGACAGCCTCATCGCCACCGTCACCCTCGGGCGGCCCGGCAGCGCCATGCCCGGTTGGGCGCCGCTGCTCGATCCCGACGATATCCGCTGGCTGGTGGACCGGCTCCTTCAAGGAAAACCCGCCTCATGATCCGCTCTATCCTGTCCTGTACCGCCATCGCCCTGTTGCTGTCGGCGTGTGCGCAAACACCGCTACGTGGCACCGGTGACCTGGGTGTCGTGGTGGAACGCGCCACCGGCAGCCTGCAAATCATCGAAAGCGACAACCGCACCGCCCTGGCCCGTGTCGAAGGGTTGGGCGACCTGTCCCACGCTTCGGTGGTGTTCTCCCGCGACCAGCGCTACGCCTATGTGTTTGGCCGCGACGGTGGCTTGAGCAAGGTCGACTTGCTGACGGCGCGCATCGAACGGCGCATCCTCCAGGGCGGCAACAGCATCGGCGGTGCGATCAGCCAGGACGGCAAGCTGATCGCCGTGTCCAACTACGAGCCCGGCGGCGTCAAGGTGTTCGATGCCCAGAGCCTGGATCAGGTCGCCGACATCCCCGCCACACCATTGCCCGACGGCCAGAAACGTTCACGGGTGGTGGGTCTGGTGGATGCGCCGGGACAACGCTTCGTGTTCAGCCTGTTCGATACCGGTGAGATCTGGACCGCCGACTTCAGCCAAGGCCACACACCGCGCATCGACCGTTTCACCGGCATCGGCCAGCAACCCTATGACGCGCTGATCACCCCGGACGGACGCTATTACATGGCTGGGCTGTTTGGCGAAGACGGCATGGCGCAACTCGACCTCTGGCACCCGGAGCGTGGCGTGAAACGCGTGCTCGGGCATTACGGACGCGGCCAGGCCAGGCTTCCGGTGTACAAGATGCCCCATCTGGAAGGCTGGGCCCTGGCCGATGAGCAAGCCTTCGTCCCTGCGGTCGGCCACCACCAGGTATTGGTGATGAACGCTCGCACCTGGCAACTGACTGACGCCATCGCCGTGGCCGGCCAGCCGGTATTCGTCACCGCGCGCCCGGATGGCCGGCAGCTGTGGGTCAACTTCGCCTACCCGGATAACGACCGCGTCCAGGTCATCGACACGCAAACCCACGCCATCGTCGCGGACCTGCGACCCGGGCCGGCGGTGTTGCACATGGAGTTCACCGCACGAGGCGACCAGCTATGGCTGTCGGCCCGGGACGGCGGCGAAGTCCAGGTCTGGGATCCCTACACCCTCAAGTGCCTGGGCAGACTCCCGGCCATGAGCCCCAGCGGCATTTTCTTCAGCAGCCGTGCGCACAAACCGGGGTACTGACCATGACCGCAAGCTCGCTGGCCCGCCGCCTGATCGATCAATTCCAGCACGGCATGCCGCTGTGCGTCGAACCCTACCGGGTCATGGCCGATGCGTTGGGTTGCAGCGAAGCCCAGGTGCTCGACTGTCTGCAACATCTGCAGGTGGCCGGGACCCTGTCGCGAGTCGGCCCGGTGTTCGAGCACACCCGGGCCGGTTCCAGCACCCTGGCTGCCCTGGCGGTGCCCGAGGAGCGCTTGCATCAAGTGGCGGCGCGCGTCAGCCAGTACCCGGAAGTCAATCACAACTATGCCCGCGAACATCGCTACAACCTCTGGTTCGTGTTGACCGGCCCCAACCGCGCCCACCTGGACGCCATTCTCCAGGAGCTGGAACACGACACCGGCCTCACACCGCTGGACCTGCCCATGCTGACGGCCTATCGCATCGACCTGGGCTTTGCCCTGGAGCCCACCCCATGAACATCGCCCTGAGTGAACAACAATCCCTGGCACTGCGCCGGCTGCTGGAGGCAGGCCTGCCCCTGGCGCCTCGCCCCTTCCAGGTCCTGGCCGAGCAGATCGATGCCAGCGAACCGCAGGTGCTGGAGCAGGTTCGGCTCTGGCAGGAACAGGGACTGTTCCGCCGCGTCGGCCTGGTGGTCAATCATCGCGCGCTGGGGTTTGCCGCCAACGCCATGCTGGTGCTGGACGTGCCGGATGCCCTGGTCGATGAAGTCGGCCGCCGTCTCGGCCAGGCCCCGGGCATCAGCCTTTGCTACCAACGCCCGCGACGTTTGCCTCAGTGGCAATTCAACCTGTTCTGCATGATCCACGGCCGCCAGCGTGACCGCGTCGAAGCCCAGGTCCAGGAACTGCTCGAACAGCATTTGCTCGATGACCTGCCCCACCAATTGCTGTTCAGCACGCATTTGTTCAAGCAATGCGGCGGACGCTTCGCCCCACCGACCGGAGCCCGCGTTCATGGATGATCTCGACCGACGCCTGATCAATCGCCTGCAACTGGGCCTGCCATTGGTACGTCAGCCTTGGCAGGCGTTGGCCGAAGAACTGGACAGCAACAGTAGCGACCTGCTCGACCGCCTGCATGAGCTGCTCAACGACGGCGTGCTCACCCGCTTCGGCCCGATGTTCGACATCGACCGCCTCGGCGGCGCGTTCACCCTGGCGGCGCTGGCCGTGCCCGAACCGTGTTTCGAGGCCGTCGCCGAGCAGCTCGCGGACATGCCCGAGGTGGCCCACAACTACCGCCGCGAGCACGCTTGGAACATGTGGTTCGTACTCGCCTGCCCCAGCGAACAGGCGATCAGCGACACCTTGCTGCGCATCGAACGGCTGACTGGCCTGGTGCCGCTGAACCTGCCCAAAGAGGAGACCTACCATGTCGGCCTGTATTTCCCTGTCTGAGCCTTTGCCGCAAGCGCCGGCGCCGGAGGAAACGTCCCTGGCACTGCGGCTGATCGAACTGACCCAGGCCGGCCTGCCCTTGCTCGAGGATCCCTGGGCCTGGCTCGGCGAACAACTGGACCTGAGCGTGGAGTCGACCCTCGACCTGCTCAAGCGCTTGCAGGCCGAAGGCGCGATCCGTCGTATCGCCGCCATCCCCAACCATTATCGCCTCGGCTATCGCCACAACGGCATGACGGTCTGGGACGTGACCGACGCCGACATGCCGCGCCTCGGCGCCCTGCTCGGCGCGCAGCCCTTCGTCAGCCATTGCTATCGGCGTCCGCGCCGGCCTGGCTGGCGCTACAACCTGTTCGCCATGGTCCATGGCCGCAGCCGCGAAGAGATCGACTGCTATCGCGAACACCTGCGTTACCTGCTGGGGGACGCCTGCGCCGCCGAAGACATGCTGGTGAGCAGCCGCATCCTGAAAAAAACCGGCCTGCGCCTGTCGCCATCCTTGCGCTGAACCGCACGCCGACCGAAGGAGCGCTTTATGTTGAGGATCAGCCACTACCTGCGAGCCCTGGCCGGCCATTGCCCCGCCCCGCGCGTCGCGCCACCGGGCAGCACACGGCCACCCGTGGTGATCTGGAACCTGCTCAGGCGTTGCAACCTGACCTGCAAGCACTGCTACGCCACCTCGGCCGACAGCGTGTTTCGCGACGAACTGGACACACCGGCGGCGCTTCAAGTCATCGACGATTTGTATGACGCCGGGGTGCGCGTGCTGATCCTGTCCGGCGGCGAACCGTTGCTGCGCGAGGACCTGTTCCAGCTCAGCGCCCATGCCCGTGACAAAGGCTTTTTCCTCGCCTTGTCCACCAACGGCACGCTGATCGACACGAGCAACATCGCGCAGATCGACGCAGCCCGCTTTGACTACGTGGGCATCAGCATCGATGGCCTGGAGGCGACCCACGACGCGTTCCGGCAGCTCAAGGGCAGTTTCGCCAGCTCCATGGCGGCCATCCGGCTCTGCCGCGAGCGAGGGATTCGCGTCGGCTTGCGCACCACCCTCACCCAGCAGAACCATGCCCAGTTGCCACAGTTGCTGGACTTGATGACTGAATACGATGTGCAGAAATTCTATCTGTCGCACCTCAACTACAGCGGCCGTGGCAAGCGCAGTCGCAAGCTCGATGCTCACCAGCAGATGAGCCGCGAGGCCATGAACCTGATTTTCGAGCGGGCCTGGCACGACATCGAACAGGGCCGCGACAGTGATTTCGTCAGCGGCAACAACGACGCCGATGCGATCTTGCTGCTGCAATGGGTCGCCCGCCGATTGCCCCAACACTACGCCGCATTGGAGCAGATGCTGCGCGCCTGGGGCGGCAATGCTTCGGGCAGCGGCATCGCCAACATCGACAACACCGGCGAGGTCCACCCCGACACCTATTGGTGGCAGCACTCGGTGGGCAATGTCCGCCGGACCCCGTTCAAGACCCTCTGGCTGGAGCGCCCCGACGCCCTGCTGCAAAAACTGCGTGAACACCCACGGGCCGTGAACGGCCGCTGTGGTCAATGCCGCTGGTTGGCGATCTGTAACGGCAACACCCGCACCCGAGCCTGGGCCGACGGCGATCTCTGGGGCCAGGATCCCGGCTGTCACCTCAGCGATGAAGAGATTGGCTTGCACGCGATCACCAGCGTTGCAGTGCCCTGTGCCCGCTAACCGACGGTGAATCTGATCCCGAACCAAGGAAGCCCCATGCCTGCCCCTCTCGTTTTGCCCGCTGCCCTGCAATCATCTTTAAGACCGGGTGAAGTCGCCTTGGTCGGTGCCGGCCCCGGTGATCCGGGCCTGCTGACATTGCGCGCCTGGAGCCTGTTGGTGCAGGCCGATGCGGTGGTCTACGACCGCTTGATCAGCCCGCAATTGCTTAGCCTGATTCCGCTGACGTGCGCCCGGCATTACGTCGGCAAGGCCGCTGGTTGCCACAGCCTGCCCCAGCCACAAATCAATGAACTCTTGGCCGACCTGGCCGACCTGGGGCAACGGGTGGTGCGGCTCAAGGGCGGCGATCCGTTCATTTTCGGCCGTGGCGCTGAAGAACTGGAGTATCTACTGGCTCGCGGCATCGATTGCCAAGTGGTGCCCGGCATCACCGCCGCAGCCGGTTGCAGCACTTATGCGGGCATTCCCCTGACCCATCGTGACCTGGTCAATTCCTGTCGGTTCATCACCGGTCATCTGCAACGCGAAGGCGACTTGAGCTTGCCGTGGCAAAGCCTGGCGGATGACAGCCAAACCCTGGTGTTCTACATGGGGCTGTCGAACCTGGGCACCATTGCTGCGCGGCTGATGGAAGCGGGCCTGGCCGCGGATACCCCGGCGGCGTTGATCAGCAACGGCACACGTCCCGACCAGCAGGTGCTGCGTGGCACCCTCGAACACCTGACGGACATGGCACGGGCATGCCCCGAGGGCCTGCCGACCTTGACCGTGATTGGCAAGGTGGTCGGTTTGTTCGCCGATCAGGCGCTGCAACATCCCGCGCGGCTGCATGCCACCGTCCAGGCCCAACCTGGAATCTCGAAGGTGGCGTCATGAGGCGCTGGTGGTTCACTCCGTTTTTGTGGATCTGCACTGTGCAGGGTGCCGTGGCGACAACGCCCGACCCGGACCTTGCCGAGCGCGACTACCAGCAACACTGCCAGCAATGCCATGGCGTCAACCGTATCGGCGGCACCGGCCCGGCGCTGTTGCCCCAGAGCCTGAGCAGGATCAAGCCTGCCGAAGTCCGCCAGGTGATCGAAAACGGTCGGCCAGCCAGTCAGATGGCGGCGTTCGGCGCGGTGCTTGAGCCCGCGCAGATCGATGCGCTGGCGTTGTACTTGCAGCGTCCCCTTGCCGTCGAGCCGACCTGGGATGAAGACGACATTCGCCACAGTCATCGTGTGTTGGCGGATGTCGCCACCCTGCCCGACACCCCCCAGCACACCGCCGATCCGCTGAACCTGTTCGTGGTGGTGGAGGCTGGCGATCATCACATCGATGTCGTCGACGGCGACCGCTTCGAGGTGATCGCGCGGTTCGCCTCGCATTTCGCGGTGCATGGTGGGCCGAAGTTTTCACCGGACGGGCGCTTCGTCTACCTGGCCTCCCGGGATGGCTGGATCAGCCTGTACGACTTGCACAACCTCAAGCTCATCGCCGAAGTGCGGGCCGGCCTCAACACCCGCAACCTGGCGGTGAGCAAGGACGGCCGCTGGGTGTTGGTGGGCAATTACCTGCCCGGCAACCTGGCGGTGCTGGATGCCCGTGATCTGTCGCTGGTCAAGACCATCGCGACGGTGGGCCAGGACGGCCAGGCTTCGCGGGTCAGTGCGGTGTATACCGCGCCGCCGCGCAACAGCTTTATCGTCGCGCTGAAGGACGTCAAGGAGGTCTGGGAACTGTCCACCGTGCCGAACCCGGACTTCGTGCCGAGGCGAATCGAGGCCGAGGACTACCTCGATGATTTTTCCTTCTCGCCGGATTATCGACAGCTGCTCGCGACCTCGCGCAAGGCCCAGGGCGGGCAAGTGATCGACCTCGACAGCGGGCGAATCGTCACCGACATCGCGCTGCCGGGTATGCCCCACCTGGGCTCCGGTACTTACTGGAAGCGCGACGGACACTGGGTGTTCGCAACGCCGAATATCAGCAAGGGGCTGATCTCGGTGATCGACTTCAATACGTGGAAAGTCATCAAGCAGATCCCCACGCTCGGCCCGGGGTTCTTCCTGCGCAGCCACGTCAACTCCCGCTACGCCTGGACCGACGTGTTTTTTGGCCCGGACAATGATGCCATCCACCTGATCGACAAACAGACCCTGGAAATCGCCCACACCCTGCGCCCCATGCCCGGTAAGACCGCCGCCCACGTCGAGTTCACTCGGGATGGCCGCTACCTGTTGCTGAGCATCTGGGACACTGACGGCGCATTGATCGTCTACGACAGCAATACCCTTGAGGAGATCAAGCGCCTGCCCATGAACAAGCCTTCGGGCAAGTACAACGTCGGGAACAAGATCGAGTTCGCCGAGGGGACGTCACACTGAAAAAAGGGGCTGATGCGCAGCCCCCAATATCAAATCAGTCTCGGGGCCGCTTCGCGCCCCAGCGGGAGCAAGCTCCCTCGCCACAGGATTGCATCCGTACTCAAAAATGAAGTCGAACACTGCCCTCGTGGCGAGGGAGCTTGCTCCCGCTGGGTTGCGCAGCAGCTCCAAAAACCGACCTGACACGCCTCAGTTGAAGGGGGTCACCGTTACCAGGTGAGCACCGCCCCCACCGCGAAGGTATCGGTGTCTTCATTCTGGGCGCTGGTATCGTGGCCGTTGATTTCGAACTGGTTGTACTCGGCCACGAGCTTGAGGTTGTCGTTGACGTCATGGAACAGCGCGATGCCACGGGTTTCATAATCGGCACCACTGCCCACCACGCCGTTGCCGTCGTCATCGGTCTTGCCGTAGGACAGCGCCAGGCGGTTCTTGCCCAGCTTGTACGAACCCTGCAGCAGGTAGCCCTTGCTGTCGACATTGCGCAACGTCGCTTCCCCGGCGTTGTTGGTAAAGAACGGGTTGATGCCCTTGGCCTGGAACCCGGAGCCGGTGAGCGACAGCCCGCCCATCTTCGCCTGCACGCCATAACCGAGGCCTTTGGACGTTACCGATTCAACCGTGGAGTCGGTGTTGTCCGAGGTCTGGTAGCTGCCGTTCAGCCAGCTGTAGATCTTCGCCCCGCCCAGGTCGAACTGGTAGGTGATCTCGCTCTCCGTGCGCGGATTTTCCTGGTAGGCCTTGCCGGTGGCGCTGTTGTCGTTGGTGTCCACCGGGTCCATGATCCCCACCGCCACGCGCAAGCCGTCCATCACGGGCGTGCGATAGGTGATTTGCGAGGTGGGGAACGGATACGGATAACCGCTGCCAATGTTGCCGAACGAGACACCTCCGCCGTCCACCAACCCCAGGGTGTCGCTGACCTGACCGTAACCGGCCAGCAATTCGTCAAGCAGGATGTTGGAGCGAGCGAACAGGCCGAAGTCCTTACCGATCAGCACCTCGCCCCACTCCGGGTTGGCAACGGTGCCGTAGAACTGCCGCACGTCGATGGCCGTGTCGGTGCCATTGGTTTCGCTGTCGTTGATGGTCACCCAGAACGAGGCCCGGGCGCCGAGCTTGAGGTCATCGACCTGCTTGCCCATGTTGAAGCCCAGGTAGTTGGGCAAGAACCCCATCTTCACCCGTGCCTGCCGGCGGTCGTACTGCTCCCCGGCCCGGTCCACATCGCTGTTGACGTAGAAGGCGTTGATATAGCCGTCGGTGGAAAAGGTGGTCTGGTCCTTGTCGTACAGCATGATTTCGGCGTGGGCCCAAGGCGTCACGCCCAGGGTTGAAAGACTGGCGATGACCGCAGGCAAAAGAAGCTGGCGGGTATTTTTATTGTTGTGCATGGCGCGCTCCGCAACAGGGGACGGGATGTCGGAGGCGATTATCGAAAGGTGCCCGGGCACGTCATACGCTGCCTTGGGGGCAATTGGCGGATGCTTTGGAAGCGCCGGGCCGGCGCGGCAGTTTGGGTGTACGACGGCGAGGCCGACGGGTGCGGTACTTTGGGTGTGGGCCGCAGGGGGCCTGGGGAATATAGGCTAGGTATCACTGATTTGTGGCGAGGGGATTTATCCCCGCTGGGCTGCGAAGCAGCCCTGAAACCAGATAACTCCGTGTATCAGTCTGATTGAGTGGGAAGCTTATGGGGGCTGCTTCGCAGCCCAACGGGGATAAATCCCCTCGCCACAGGAGCTTGCTCCCGCTGGCCTGCGCAGCAGGCCCCTTGCCTTCGCCTCAAAACCTGGGCTTGACGGTTTTCCAGTCCGGCCGGTAGCGCTGCATCTGCTGCACGTCGTCACGCTGGCGGATGCCGCAACGCAGGAACTGCTCATGCAGCATGCCCAACTGATCCCGGTCCAGCTCCAGCCCGAGGCCAGGCGCCCGGGTGATCTTCACGCAGCCGTCGACAATCGGCAGCTTGCCGCCCTTGATCACCTCTTCATCCGGCTCCTGCCACGGGTAATGGGTGTCGCAGGCATAGTCCAGGTTTGGCACAGCGGCCGCCACATGGGCCATCGCCATCAGGCTGATGCCCAAATGTGAGTTGGAATGCATCGACACGCCCAGGCCGAAGGTGCTGCACATTTTCGCCAGCGCCTGGGTGTCCCGCAGGCCGCCCCAATAATGATGGTCGGCCAACACGATCTGCACGCTGTTCAGCGCCACGCTGCGGCGGAACTCGTCGAAATCGGTGACCACCATATTGGTCGCCAACGGCAGCCCCGTGCGTTTGTGCAGCTCGGCCATTCCCTCCAGTCCCGGCGTCGGGTCTTCGTAGTACTGCAGGTCGTCACCCAGCAATTGGGCCATGCGAATCGAGGTGTCCAGGGACCAGTTGGCGTTGGGGTCGATGCGCAACGGATAGCCGGGAAACGCCCGTTTCAAGGCCTTGATGCACGCCACTTCGTGCTCGGGCTCGAGGGCACCGGCCTTGAGCTTGATGCTCTTGAAGCCATAGTCCTGGATCATCCGCCGGGCCTGGGCAACGATCTGCTCTTCGTTGAGCGCCTCGCCCCAACTGTCCGGCGGGTACGGTGAATCGATGTGCTCGGCATACTTGAAAAACAGGTACGCGCTGAACGGAATCTCGTCACGAATCGCCCCACCCAACAGGTCTACCAGCGGCACGTTGAGGTAGTGGGCCTGCAAATCCAGGCAGGCCACTTCGAACGCCGAATAAGCATTGCTGACCGCCTTGCTCGCATGGGAACCCGGCGCCAGTTCGGCACCGGCGACACTGGCCGGCCGCTGGGCGGCCACGGTGGCCTGGACGATGCTGCGCAACTGATTGAGGTTGAACGGGTCCAGGCCAATCAGCTGGTCCTGCAGTTGCAACTGGATCGCCAGGGCCGGCGCATCGCCGTAGCTCTCCCCAAGGCCGATGTATCCGTTGTCGCTCTCGATCTCGATGATCGAGCGCAACGCGAACGGCTCGTGGATGCCGCTGGCGTTGAGCAAGGGCGGGTCGCGAAAAGCAATCGGTGTGACAGTGACGCGTTTGATCTTCATACAGCGGCTCCCGATGGGCCAGGGTTCAAGGCTTGGGGTTTTTCTGGTTGGTCGGCAACAGTGACCGCAACGGTTTCAGGTCGGCCGGAAAGTGAGTTCGGCGTATCGCGCCCGGGTTTGGTCCGGGCAAAAAAGATCACCACGGCGGCAATCAGCGAAGTAATCGCTAACCCGTACAGGCCGCCTTCGATGGAGCCGGTAGTCTGCTCCAGGAAACCGAACGCCGTGGGCGCGACGAAGCCGCCGAGGTTGCCAATGGAGTTGATCAGGGCGATCACCGCCGCCGCGATGCGCGCATCCAGGTAACCCTGGGGAATCGGCCAGAACAGCGCCGACGCGGCCTTGAAGCCGATGGCTGCAAAAC
The DNA here is from genome assembly GCF_000281895.1 of Pseudomonas fluorescens Q2-87. NCBI lineage: Bacteria > Pseudomonadati > Pseudomonadota > Gammaproteobacteria > Pseudomonadales > Pseudomonadaceae > Pseudomonas > Pseudomonas fluorescens. The sequence continues at coordinate 3,469,130 of NZ_CM001558.1, forward strand.
AGATCGCCACGAAGGCGAAGATTGGCCCACCCGTGGTGGACATGAACATGCCGAACGCGGCAATCACCAGCGTCACCGCGACCCAGGCCTGCTGGAACTTCCATTTGCCGGCCAGGGCGGCGAAGCCGTACATCGCGATGATGGAAATGATCCACGGGATGGAATTGAGCAAGCCGACCTGAAAGTCTCCCAGGTTGCCCATTTTCTTGATCATGCTGGGCAGCCAGAACGTGGCGCCGTAGATGGTCAGGGCGATGGAAAAATAGATGAAGCAGAACAGTGCGATCTGCCGGTCGGCCAACAGCTTGAACATTGACGGCTTGACCACTTGGGCCGCTTCCCGAGCCCGTTGTTCTTCGGCAATGGCGGCAATCAGCACGGTTTTCTCTTGCGCCGTCAGCCATTTCGCCTGGCTCGGGTGCGATTGCAGCCAGAACCAGACAAACCCGCACAACACGATGGAAGCGAAGCCTTCGATCAGGAACATCCATTGCCAGCCATGCAGGCCCAATCCGCTGATGTGCAGCAACGCCCCGGACACCGGGCCGGAGATCACCGAGGCGATGGCCGAGCCGCTGAGGAAAATCGCCATTGCCTTGCCGCGCTCGTTGGCCGGCAGCCATTGGGTGAAGTAGTAGATGATGCCGGGAAAGAAGCCCGCCTCCGCCGCGCCGAGGATGAAGCGCAGCACATAGAAGCTGGTTTCACCGCGCACAAAGGCCATGGCCATGGCCGCTGCGCCCCAGGTGAACATGATGCGCGTCAGCCAGGCCCGAGCGCCGTAGCGTTGCAGGAGCATGTTGGACGGGACTTCGAACAGCGCGTAACCGACGAAGAACAGCCCGGCACCGAGCCCATAGGCGGCGGCGCCAATGCCCAGGTCGGTTTCCATATGGCTGCGCACGAAGCCGATGTTGACCCGGTCGATGTAGTTGACGATGAACATCACCACTACCAGGGGCAGTACATGACGTTTGACCTTGGCGGCGGCGAGCGCCAGGGTGCTGTCATGGGTGGAGTCCGGTACGTTATTCAAGGGTGCCTCCCGATCATTTTGTTTTTGTGGGGAACGGGACGATGATGGACGCGGCGGATTGTTCCCGTCTAATCTAACTTGGCACTTGATTGATACCTGGATTGAATCAATGTTTGAACTGGCCCAACTGCGCTGCTTCACCACCGTGGCGACTGAACTGAACTTTCGTCGAGCCGCCGAACGGCTGAACATGACCCAGCCACCGCTGAGCCGGCAGATCCAGTTGCTGGAGCATCACCTGGGCGTCGAATTGTTCACCCGCAGCACCCGCAGCGTTGCACTCACCGCGGCGGGTCGGGCCTTTTTCGTCGAAGCGCAGAACCTGCTGCAGCAGGCCCAGCAAGCCGCCGAGGCCGCCAAGCGCTTCGCCCAGGGCGACATCGGCACGGTCACCATCAGCTTCGTCGGCAGCGCGGTGTACGAGTTCCTGCCCAAGGTCATCGCCGAAGCCCGGCTGAAACAACCCCAGGTCAAGATCGTCCTGGCGGAAATGAACACCTACCTGCAACACGAAGCCCTGCGCGCCCGGCGCATCGACTTGGGCATCGTCCGCTCGCCGCTGCTGGAAACCGGCTACGCCACTGAATGCCTGGTGCGCGAGCCCTTCGTGCTGGCGGTACCGGCCGGACATCCGCTGGCCAGCGCCGAAACCGTGAGCGTCCAGGACCTGGATGCGCAACCGTTCCTCATGTACTCCCACTCCGCCTACCCGCCCTTCAACGAACTGCTCACCGGCATGCTCCGCTCAGCCCGGGTCGCGCCGCAATTCGTGCAGTGGCTGGGCTCGTCGCTGACGATCCTGGCCCTGGTCAATGCCGGCATGGGCCTGGCGCTGGTACCGCGTTGCGCCACCAGCGTGGTGTTCAAGCAGGTGGTATTTCGTGAGATCGACCTGGGCGAAGGGGTGCAGAGCGAATTGCATCTGGTGTGGCGCGAGGACAACGACAACCCGGCATTCACCATGTTGCTGGAGGGGATTCGAGGGGCGGTTCGGGACGGGTTGTAAACACGACACCACGGCTAGAAAAAGGCCCTCACCCCATGACCCCGCTCGGGCTGCCAATACTTGACCGCCGGCAATTTAGCGCGCGAACAGACCGTTGAACTATTCCCGTTGCCCTCGGCAAGTTGTACGATGACCGACGAGCATGGCGCTCGTCCGTTCCAAATACCTACAAAAACAAGGAAAACACCCCCATGAAAAAAGCGACATTGATCGTTAGCTTTCTGTGCCTGTTCAGCGGCTACGCTGCGGCAGCCACGTCATCGCCAGAACAGGACGTGGCCAAGGCCGTCGATCAGCTGACCCAGGCCATGCTGCACAAGGACATCCCACAACTCCAGGCACTGGCTTCCGAGAAACTGACCTACGGGCATTCCAGCGGCAATATCCAAGATAAAAAAGCGTTCATCGCCGACATCGAAACCGGCAAGAGCGCGTTCAAGACCCTGGAAATGCAAAACCAGAAAATCACCTTGTCGGGCGATGTAGCGCTGGTGCGCAACCACTTCTCGGCGCAAGCGCTCAAGGGCACTGAGGTGGTGCCGACGGAAATCGAGAACTTCCAGATCTGGCAAAAGCAGAAAGACGGCAAATGGCTGCTGATCGGTCGCCAAGCGTTCCGCTTCTGATCGCCGACTGAATAAGGCGTTTTCTGTGGCAAGCCTGGGGGCGCGCATCGCCCCTTGGTTGGAAGCTAGCTTTCACGCCGCAGGAAACGCTTGGCTGAAGGATGTTCCCGTCAGTTCCCGGCCCACTGCTGCCGGTGCTCCAGCAAGAAGTCGACGAAAGCACGAACCCGTTGCGGCACATAGCGGCCGTGGGGGTACAGCAAGGTGAAGGGCCGAGACCGGCCACTGAACGGCCGCAGCACTTCCACCAGGCGTCCATCCGCCAGTTCCTGTTCGACGATGAACCGATACGTCTGGAACAACCCCGCGCCATGCTTGGCCAACGTCACCCCGCCCAGCACATCATCCGAGCAGCTATAGCTGCCCTGGCCGAAGACCTCCTGTTCCTTGCCATCGACAGTGAACAACCAGGAAATTCGCCGGCCGCTGCTGGGCAATTCGAATTGAATGCATTGGTGATCGTTCAGGTCTTCCAGGGTCTGCGGCGTGCCGGCCTGGCGCAGATATTCCGGGGTCGCGACCACCACCAGCTTCGCGTCTTCCAGCAGACGGGCGATCATCGAAGAGTCCGGCTGGGCCCGCACGCGGATCGCCAAGTCATATCCTTCGTCGACGAAATCGATGTTTCGATTGCCCAGGTGAATGTCTACGCTGACTTGCGGGTACAGCGCCCGGAACGCCGGCAGCAATGGCAGGATCCGGTGATGACCGTAGGTGGTCGGCAGGCTGATGCGCAGCTGACCGGACGGCACCGATTGAGCGCCCATCACTTCCTGTTGCGCCTCGACCAGTTGCGTCAGGGCCTGGCGACATTGCTCGAAATAGGTCCGGCCTGCTTCGGTGAGTCGGATGCTGCGGGTGGTGCGCACGAAAAGCCGCGAGCCCAGGCGCTCCTCCAGACGGAAGATCGAGCGGCTCACCGCTGCTGGCGTCACACCTGCCAAATTCGCCGCCGCCGTGAAACTGCCCGCCTCCGCCGCCATGCAAAACAGCTCTATGCTGCCTAACTGCAGATCTTCGAAATGTCGCTTCATGATTCGTTACGCCGCGTATCGACTGGAGTATGCAGATGCCTGTTTATCAGCCTGTGGCGTATAAATACAGTCTTTGCTTGCCCGGGAATCCTCCCGCGCATTTTTTATCAGCTGGAGTGCAGCATGCCTTTCGTCAATGTTCGTATCACTCGCGACGGGGTTACCCGTGAGCAGAAAGCCCAGGTTATTTCTGAAATTACTGAGACGTTGCAGCGGGTGCTGGGTAAGGATCCGCATCTGACCCATATCGTGATCGAGGAGGTTGATACGGATAATTGGGGGTATGCGGGGATGACGGCTACTGAGGCTCGAAGTCAGCCCAAGCAGTAGTGGCGTGGGCTTAGTTGGGGTCGCGTCTTCCCTGTGGGAACGGGCTTGCTCGCGAAGACGGTGGCACTGCCAGCGCTGATGCAAGCTGATCCACCGCTTTCGCGAGCAAGCCCGCTCCCAGAGGGACTTTGCAACGGCCACAAATCTGCCTATCGATACACCTGGCTTGCTCGCACCGCTCCTGTTTTATTGAGCCTCAAAGCGAGTAGGAAATACCGGCCTGTACGGTTCGTGGTGCGCCGGGGTAGGCGTAGACGTTACCGAATGCGCCTTCTTCGTAGTCGGCGTCGAACAGGTTTTTCAGGTCCAGGTTGAGGCGGATACGTTCGTTGACCTTGTAGTAACCGAGCAGGTCCACGACGGTGTAGCTGTCCATGGAGAATGCACTGGCCGCCGTCTGGCCGGCCCGCTCGTCCACGTACTTGGCACCGACACCCAGGCCCAGGCCCTTGAGGCCGCCGTCTTGGAATTCGTAGACGTTGAGCAGGCTGAAAGAATTCCTGGGCACGTTGAGCAGTCGGGTGCCGGTGGGGATGTTGATGTCCTTGGTGACTTGCGCATCGACATAGGCGTAGCCACCTATCACGCGCCATTGCGGCGTCAGGTTGCCTGCCACGTTCAGGTCAAAACCTCGGCTGCGCACTTCGCCAGCGGCCACGCTGAAGGTCGAATCCACCGGGTCAGTGGTGAGCACGTTACGTTTTTCGATCTGATACACCGCCGCATCGACGCTCAACTGACCGTCCAGGGCTTCCCACTTGACCCCCATCTCATAGGACTTGCCCTCCTCCGGCTTGAACCCGCCACCCGCCCGGCTGGCACCGTTGTTGGGCTTGAAGGAACGGGCCGTGTTGGCATAGACCGCGACGGTGTCGCTCAGGTCGTAGATCAGCCCCAATCGCGGAGTGACGGCATTGTGGCTGGTGTCCCAATTTCTGCTGCCGGGTGGATTCTGCGGCACGAAGCTCTCGTATTCATGTTCGAACCGCTCGAAACGCGCACCGGCCAACAATTTCAAACGTTCGGTGAGCGCCACCTGGTCCTGGACGAACATCCCGAATGTCTTGAGGTTTTCCTGGTCGTCGGTGGGTGTGCGCGTCAGCGCGGGGCGGGGCTGCCCATACACCGGATCGAAGATGTCGATCGGGTAGGCACCGGTCCCGGCAGCCGAACGCTGGATGATGGATTGGTAGTCGTAGTCTTCATACTCGATGCCGGTCAGCAACGTGTGTTCGAACCCACCGGTGGAGAAATGTCCGGTGAGGTTGAGCTGGGTGTCCCGGTCGGTCCATTCCAACTTGCGATAGTTGAAGTTGCGTCCCAGAGTGCGCCCATCCGCCGCGATGCCATTGCCTTCAATGGCATTGCCCTGCAACGAGCCCTCCAGCCATTGGGTACCGCCGGCCAGGGTCCAGTCGTCGTTGAGCATGTGCTCGAAACGCACCTGCAGCATGTTGTTGTCGTTGTGCAATTTACCGGCGTCTTTTTCACCGAAGAAGGTATCGCGCGAAGCGCTGCCGCGCTGGCCGGCATAATGGGTCAAACCCCGGTCCAGCGGCGCATTGTTGCGCATGAAGTCGCCTTCGAAAGTCAGGCGCGTGGTGTCGTTGACCTGCCAGGTCACCACCGGCGCAATGCCGTAACGCTCAGTCTCGACGTGGTCGCGAAACGTGTCGCCACCCTCGCCCACCACATTCAAGCGATAGGCCAGGTTGCCTTCCTGATCCAACGGCCCGGAGGCATCCAGCGTACCGCGACGCATCCCCTGATCGCTGACTTGGCTACCGAGGGTCACCGTGCGCTCGGCCAACGGCTGTTTGGACACCACATTGAAAGTACCGCCCGGATCACCACGCCCATAGAGCATGGTCGCCGGACCACGCAGCACTTCCAGCCGCTCGATGGTGTTGGCGTCCGGCATGTTCGGGTAGCCACGGTTGATCGGGAAACCGTTGCGGTAGAACTCCCCGGTGGTGAAGCCGCGTACCGTGAAAGTGGTCAGACCCTGACCGCCAAAATTATTGGCCCGGCCTACGCCTCCGGCGTAATCGAGGGCGTCCTGTAGGCGCGTGGCGCCGAGGTCTTCGACCACGTCACGGGACACTACGGAAATGGATTGTGGGGTTTCATGGATCGCCGTGTCGGTACGGGTGGCGCTGGCTGAACGGGTGGCGTGGTAGCCCTTCACCGGTCCCTGTGCTGATTCATAGTCTGAAACGCCGACGATATCCGTGGCTTGCAGCTCAAGGGTCGCCGGGGTGGCAGGCATTGACTCTTCTGCCCAGGTGGAAACGGAGTAAGCCTGGAGCACACACAGTGAAACGAGAATCCGACGCATCGATGCACAATCCTAATGGAAAAAAGCCACCACATTTGGAGGCTGACAAGAATGTGTCGCGAAAGATACAACAACTCATTCCTGTTTGATATTTATTCCCATTAACGCTGGGTGTTTTTGTGACTGCTTAGTCAGCCAAAAGCAGACTAAACCGCCGCAATCGACTCCTGCTCCACCCGCTGGAAGAACACCTGCGCACGATGATCCTGGGTATAAGCCACGTTCAACCGCAACCAATCGCACGCCTCGCCCTGGGGCAGGAACGTCGAGCCCTGGGACAGTTGGATTTGCAGCTCCCGGGCGATCTGCTGCGCCCGTTGTGCCGCCAGCCACCGCGGCCTGGCCCAGACGAACAGGCCCCCCATCGGCTCGGCAAACACCTCCCAATGGGCGGGGTCCAATTGCCGAAGCGTGCTCGCCATCCGCTTGTTCAGGCGCTGGCGCAAGCGCTGGATCAGCTTGCGATAAGCGCCATTGGCCAACAACGTCGCCACCACATTTTCAGCCAGCAGCGAGCAGCCGATGCCAGTCACCATCTTGACCTCGGCCAGGCGCTGGATGATTTCGGGTTGGGCAACCACATAACCGATGCGCAGCGAACTGGACAGCGTCTTGGAAAAACTCGCCAGGTAAATCACCCGGTCCAGGGCATCCAGGGACGCCAGTCGCGACGTCGGGCCATTCTGGAAGTCGGCGTAGATGTCGTCCTCGATAAGACGAAAGTCATGTGCCGTTGCCAGTTGCAGCAGCCGATAAGCCACGCTGGGGGCCAGGCTGGTGCCGGTGGGGTTTTGGTACATGCTGTTGATGAAGAAATACGACGGCTTGTGCTCACCGAGCAACTGCTCCATCTGGGCGATGTCGGGGCCTTGGGCTGTTCGCGGCACTGCCAGGGTCTTGACCCCATGCAATTTCAGCAGGTTGAAAAGGTTGTAATAGCCGGGGCTTTCCACCAGCACCAGGTCACCTGGCTTGAGCAGGGTTCGCACCAGCAGGTCAAGGCCCTGGCTGGCGCCTTGGGTGGTGATGATTTGCGCCGGGTCGACGTGAATGTCGATCAGGCCCAAGCGTTTTTGGATGTGCAGGCGCAGCTGAGGCGAGCCCAACGGGGTGCTGTAGTTGAACAGGGCGTGGTTGTCGCTGCGCACCACTTGGCGGATCGCCTGGCCCAGGTCGGTGTCGTCGCGCCAGGCGTCGGGAAGCCAGCCACAACCGAGCTTGAGCTGCGTCGATGCATTATCGAACAACCGCCACGCCTCATTATCGGCTTCAGGTGCCGGCTCCATCGGCCGGGGCAACTGCTGCGCGACAAAAAAACCCGCGCCATGCCGGGACTCCAGCACGCCGCAGGCCACCAATTGATCGTAGGCCTTGATCACGCTCGACAGGCTCAGGTCATTTTCCCGGGCCAACTGGCGAATGGACGGCATTCGCGCCCCGGGGCGAATGCCATGGGCGGCTATCCAACCCTCGATGTGAGCCACGAGCTGCCGGATCAAGGGTTCGGTAACGTTGCGATCAATCTTCAGATCCACGGCTGGCACCCTTGACTAAGTGTTTTCTAATTTCGAGCGAACAGTTAAGCATAAATGGCCTGGGTCTGTTCCTTGTTTACGTTGTGCCCGGAAGTGATAGTCCCCGGGACTTCATGCGCACACTTAAGGAAAACCCTTGAACCCACAGCATCGACATTCCTGGGGACTGGCTTTCGGCCTTTGCCTGATCACCCTGGCGGTCAACCTGCAAGCGCCGCTGTACACCACTTACGCGCAGTTATCCGGTTACGGTGCCGGCGCCACGGCAGTGGCGTTTTCCGGTTACGTGCTGGGAGTGCTGCCGGTGCTGCTGGCCTTCGGCGGTCTGGCCGACCGGGTGGGACGCAAACCGTTGATCCTGGTCGCCCTCGTGCTGTCGATGCTGGCAACCGTGGTGACGTTGCTCTGGCCGAGCCTGGTGGCGCTGGGCGTGGCGCGATTGATGATGGGGGTCGGGACGGGGCTGGCCTCGGCCACGTCGACCGCCTATATGGCCGAACTCATGGCAACCGCCGACACCCGCGCGCCGGCCAACCGGGTCACGGCCAGCACGTCCCTGGGGTTTGGCCTGGGTGCGGCGCTGACCAGCCTGTTTTTGTACGCTCATCACAGCGTCACGCCCGGCAGTTTCTGGATGCAGTTGATGCTGGCCGCCAGCGCTATCGTCGTCGTGTGGCGGCTTCCCGACCCGGCGATAAAGAATCAAAACGCCCCCTTGCTGCGACTGCCGTTATTTCCGCGCGGCAGCCTGCCCTACAGCTTTTCCATGTTGCTGGCCTGGGCAACCTCGGGGTTGGTCATCGCCATCTTGCCGTCGGTGCTGGCGACCCATGACTTGCAGGGTTGGTCGGGCCTGTCGACCTTCACGGTGATCAGTTGCGGGCTGCTCTTCCAGCCCTGGGTTCGACGCATCTCTGCGGCCAAGGCCACGGCATTGGGGCTGGTGATCTTACCGTTGAGCTACGCCTTGCTGGCTTGGGGGGCGAGTGTCGGTTCGTTGACCGCCGTGCTGCTCGGCGCGCTGGGCGCCAGCAGTGCGTGTTATGGCTTTCTGTACCTGGGCGGGCTCTCAGCGGTCACGGCGATGGCCGGTGTCGAAAAGGCACGAGTCACCGCTGGATTTTTCCTGTTTGCCTATATCGGTTTCAGCATTCCGGTGGTGGTGACCGGATGGCTGGCGGATTATTTCGGCGCAGACGCGGCATTGGTCCTGTTTGGCCTGGCCTTGGCTGCCGGGGCGTGTGGTACGGGACTTATCATCGTTCGGACACAGGCCTACGTGACGCATCTGTCCCACGGCTTAACCAGGATTTCTGTGGCGAGGGATCGACCCGACCACTCATAGCCCCAACGACCATCCCGGCAAAGTCGTATACCATATCCGCATCTCAGCCGAACGATCCGCCGCCGTGACTTTATCCAAGTTCAACCTGCCCGACCTGGGCAATACCCCCTCCACTTCGGAGATCATCACCCGTCACCTGCGCGATGCCATCGTCGCCGGGCATTTTGCCGAAGACGAGCCGATTCGCCAGGACGACATTGCCCGTCAGTTCAACGTCAGCAAGATTCCCGTGCGTGAGGCACTCAAGCGCCTGGAAGCCGAGGGCCTGGTGATGTTCCAGCGCAATCGCGGGGCCATGGTCACGCGCATTTCCGAGGCGGAGCTGGCGCAGATGTTCGAAGTGCGAATGCTGCTGGAAGACAAAGTCCTGCGCCTGGCGATTCCGAACATGACCGAAGAAACGTTCGCCCGCGCCGAGAGCATCTGCCAGGAATTCATCGGCGAAGACGACGTGGGCCGCTGGGCCGAACTGAACTGGCAACTGCACGCCTGCCTCTACGAACCGGCGCAACGGCCCTTTCTGGTGGGCCTGATCCGTTCAGTCCACGACAAGCTGGAGCGTTACTTGCGCATGCAGATGAGCCTTTCGGCCGGCAAGGACCGCGCCGATCATGAGCACCGGGACATCATCAAGGCCTGTCGCGCCGGGGACGTCGAACGGGCGGTTGGACTGCTGGACGAGCACATCGCCGGGGTCTGCAAGACGCTGTTCGAGTTCCTGCCTTCCAGCCAATGAACCAGCGCTGTGCCGATTTCGTCATCAGCGGCGGATAAATCCATCAAGCCTTCGCCCCTCGGCGCGGGCCACGCTTGCCGTCACTCATCTGAACGGACGTGGCCCTCCCATGAAACGCATCACCGTGATCGATTCCCACACCGGCGGCGAACCCACTCGGCTGGTCACCGACGGTTTTCCTGACCTGGGCCAAGGCAGCATGGCCGAGCGCAAGCAGCGCCTGGCCGCGGAACACGATGCCTGGCGTACGGCCTGCGTGCTGGAACCGCGCGGCAGCGATGTGCTGGTGGGTGCGTTGCTCTGTGAACCGGTGGATCCGAGCGCCTGTGCCGGGGTGATCTTTTTCAACAACAGCGGCTACCTGGGCATGTGCGGCCACGGCACCATCGGCCTGGTGGCGTCACTGGCGCATCTGGGCAGGATCGGCCCCGGCGTGCACAGCATCGAAACCCCGGTGGGCACGGTGCAGGCAACCCTGCATGACGATCACTCGGTCAGCGTGCGCAACGTGCCGGCTTACCGTTATCGCCAGGCGCTGCGCCTGGAAGTGCCCGGCATCGGCCCGGTGGTGGGCGATGTCGCCTGGGGCGGCAACTGGTTCTTCCTGATTGCCGAGCATGGCCAACGCGTGGCGGGCGACAACCTCGATGCATTGACCTCCTACACGTATGCCGTGCAACAGGCTCTGGAGCAGCAAGGCTTTCGCGGCGAAGACGGCGGCTTGATCGACCACATCGAACTGTTTGCCGATGACCCTCACGCCGACAGTCGCAACTTCGTGCTCTGCCCGGGCAAGGCCTATGACCGCTCCCCTTGCGGCACCGGCACCAGCGCCAAGCTGGCGTGCCTGGCCGCTGATGGAAAACTGCAACCCGGACAGATCTGGCGGCAGGCCAGTGTCATTGGTAGCGAGTTCGAAGGCTCCTACGAACGCGCGGGCGAGCGCATCGTGCCGACCATCCGTGGCCGTGCCTACATCAGCGCCGAAACCACGCTGATCATCGATGCGAATGACCCGTTCGCCTGGGGCATTCGTCCATGAACCAAGGCCCAGGCGCCGACGTGATCGTCATCGGCGCGGGCATCATCGGCGCGGCCTGCGCCCGCGCGCTGGCGCAACGGGGCCTGAAGGTGCTGGTGCTGGACGCCGGCTGGCATGGCGCCACGGCGGCCGGCATGGGCCATTTGCTGGTGCTCGATGACAACCCGGCGGAACTGGCCCTCAGTCAATACTCATTACAGCGCTGGCGCGAGTTGTCCCCCAGTCTTCCCGATGGCTGCGCCTGGCGTAACAACGGCACCTTGTGGCTGGCGGCCAATGCCGAGGAAATGGCGGTGGCCCACAGCAAGTACCTGAACCTGCTGGCCCATGGCGAAGCTTGCGAACTGATTGGTAGCGCGGCCCTGCGCCAGCGCGAACCCGAACTGCGCAAAGGCCTGGAAGGCGGGCTGCTGATCAAGGGTGACGGCATCCTGTATGCCCCGGCTGCCGCTCGCTGGATGCTGGAAGAGGCGAATATTCGCCAACAACGCGCCCAGGTCATGGAGGTGGATGGCCCACGTGTGCGCCTGGCCGACGGTCGCTGGTTGAGCGCCGACGCCGTCGTCCTCGCCAACGGAATCCAGGCCACCGAGTTATGCCCGGAGTTGCCCATCGAACCGAAAAAAGGCCACCTCTTGATCACCGACCGCTACCCCGCCACGGTGGCCCATACCCTGGTGGAACTGGGCTATGTCACCAGCGCCCACAACGCCAGCGGGCCGTCGGTGGCGTGCAATATCCAGCCACGTCCAACCGGGCAGTTGTTCATTGGTGCGTCGCGGCAGTTCGGCACCGTCGACCCGCAGGTGGAGGGTTGGATGCTGGCGAAGATGCTCAAGCGCGCCGTCGACTACATGCCGGGGCTGGCGCAACTCAACGGCATTCGCGCCTGGACCGGTTTTCGCGCCGCCAGCCCCGACGGCCTGCCGCTGGTGGGGCAACATCCGCAACGCAAGGGCCTGTGGCTGGCGGTGGGTCACGAAGGATTGGGGGTGACGACGGCGCCCGCAACCGCTGATCTGCTGGTTGCGCAGCTGTTCAACGAAAACTCGCCACTGGCCCCTCAGGCTTACCTGCCACAGCGCTTCCTCGGAGAACCGGCCCATGCCTGACGCCCGACACAACCCCTTGTGGCGAGGGAGCTTGCTCCCGCTGGGGCGCGCAGCGGCCCCAACGTCGACTTGGCGACTCGGTGTGTCAGGACAGACCAAGGGGCCGCTTCGCAGCCCAGCGGGAGCAAGCTCCCTCGCCACGGGATCAGTGATTCTCCCTGGCCTTCATCTAACCAAGGGGTATTGGTTCCATGCCTGATCTATTCCTGGACGGCCGCCCCCTGTCAGTGGCCAACGGCACCAGCGTCGCGGCGGCATTGGCTTTGGGCGCGGACGGCTGCAGCCGCACGTCCGTCAGCGGCCAGCGCCGTGCGCCCTTATGCGGCATGGGTATCTGCCAGGAGTGCCGGGTGATGATCGACGGCCATCGCCGCCTGGCCTGTCAGACGGTGTGTCGCGACGGCATGCAGGTGCAAACCCGACCATGAACGAAACCACCGACCTGTTGATCATCGGCGCCGGCCCCGCTGGCATGGCCGCTGCGCTGGCTGCGGCAAACAGCGGCCAGCCCATCGTAGTGCTCGACGACAACCCGCTGCCCGGCGGACAGATCTGGCGCGACGGTCCCCAGGCCAGCCTGCCCGACACGGCTCGACGCCTGCGCGAGCAACTGCACGCCTGCGCCAACATCCGCTGCCATGCCGGCACTCGGGTGATCGCCTGCGCCGCCAAAAAAACCCTGCTGGTGGAAGATGCCGAGCGCGGCTGGCAGATCAGCTATGAGCGCTTGATCCTTTGCACCGGTGCCCGTGAACTGTTGCTGCCCTTCCCCGGCTGGACGCTGCCCGGTGTTACCGGCGCCGGTGGCTTGCAGGCGCTGATCAAGGGCGGCCTGCCGGTGCGCGGCGAGCGGCTGGTGATCGCCGGCAGCGGACCGTTGTTACTGGCCAGTGCCGCCACGGCCAAGCACCATGGCGCTCGCGTGCTGCGGATCGCCGAGCAGGCCAGTCGCGCCCGTGTGGGCGGCTTCGCCGCGCAATTGCCGCGCTGGCCGGGCAAGCTTGTGCAATCGTTCAGTCTGTTCGACGGTCATTACCGCACCGGCACTCATGTGCTGGAGGCCCTGGGGCGCGAACGGCTGGAAGGCGTGCGCTTGCTGCAACACGGCAAGATCGTTGAATTGGCCTGCGACCGCCTGGCCTGTGGCTTCGGGCTGATTCCCAACACCCAGCTCGGCCAGGCTCTGGGCTGCGTGGTGGAAGACCAAGGGCTGGTGGTCGACGCCTGGCAAGCGACCAGCCGCCGCGACCATTATGCTGCGGGCGAATGCACCGGTTTTGGCGGTAGCGAACTGGCGCTGGTGGAAGGCGCCATCGCCGGCCACGCTGCTGTGGGCAATAGCGCAGCCGCCCAGCACCTGTGGCCGCGCCGCGCACGTTGGCAAGGTTTCGCCCAGGCACTGAACAAAGCCTTCGCCCTCGACGCACGACTCAAGACCCTGGCCCGCGCCGACACACTGGTCTGCCGCTGCGAAGACGTGCCGTACGGCGAGCTCGTCGGGCATGGCAACTGGCGCGAAGCGAAACTGGCCAGCCGCTGCGGCATGGGCGCCTGCCAGGGCCGCGTGTGCGGCGCCGCGCTGGAGCATCTGTTCGGCTGGACCCCGCCCACACCCCGCCCGCCCTTCAGCCCGGCGCGGATCGAGACCCTGCTGGGACTTGAAGAAACACCGCCCACCTGAGCGCACCTGGACCTTTTGTGGGAGCGGGCTCGCTCGCGAAGACGTCAGCACAGTCAATATCAATGCAAGCCGAGCCACCGCTTTCGCGAGCAAGCCCGCTCCCGCAGTAGACCGAGTCGGCTCCAGAATTTTCCTGCCTCAATGGCTTTGGCTCTATGATCTGTGGATCTCTCGGATTGCAGGTGCCCATGTACCCCACGCTCACCTCCTTCGCCCCCTGCGACCTGGACACCCTGCTGCGCAGCCTGCAACCCATCGCGCCGCTGCTCGACACCCTCGCGGACGTGGTGTTTTTCATCAAGGACAAGCAGGCCCGCTACGCCTTCGTCAACCAGACCCTGGCCCGGCGTTGTGGCTTCAAGCACAGCGGCGATTTGTTGGGCCTGACTGCCGAGCAGGTGTTTCCCGAGCGCTTTGGCCCGCTGTATACCGAACAGGATCGGCGAGTGCTGGCCAGCGGGCGGGAGCTGGCCGACCAGCTGGAGTTGCACCTCTATTACGGCAACCAGCCAGTGTGGTGCCTGACCCACAAACTGGCCTTGCAAGACCTCAATGGCGAGACCGTCGGCCTGGCGGGCATTTCCCGTGACTTGCAGCTGCCCCAATCGAGCCACCCGGCGTTTCAAAAATTGGCGGCGGTGGATGCCCATATCAAACACCACTTCGCCCGCCCCATCAGCCTGGCCGAGCTGACCGCCATCGCCGGTTTATCGGTGGCGCAGCTGGAGCGGCACTGCAAGCGTATCTTCCAACTCACGCCCCGGCAGATGATTCACAAGGCCCGCCTGGAAGAGGCCTCGCGATTGTTACTGGACAAGGACCTGCCGATCACAGAGATCGCCTTGCGCTGCGGTTACACCGACCACAGCGCGTTCAGTCGCCAGTTCCGGGCGCTGACCAGCCTGTCGCCCAGTCAATACCGCGAATCTGCATTGGGCGTTGTTCCCTAACGGGGCGCCGGGCACCTGCGCTGCTCCTATCTGTAACACCTCAAACGCGCACGCCACCCCATCCCGCTGCCGCTCATTCAGTGCAGAAGCCTCTATTTCCGCTGTTTGGTGACGTTCTGGCGGCCGCAGCGCAGATAGGCACGCTGATTGCTTATCTAATATCGTATACGAAATCCTCAATACGATATCTCACCGCATTTATTCGACAGCGAGGCATTTATGAAAAACCCTGCATTGGCCGTAGCCCTCAGCGTTGTCCTCACACCCCTTTTCATCGCCCCCGCCCAAGCCGACAAACTCGACGACATCATCGGTTCCGGCAAACTGCGTTGCGCCGTGACCCTGGACTTCCCACCCATGGGCTTTCGCGACGAAAGCAATAAGCCGGCAGGCTTCGACGTGGATTACTGCCACGACCTGGCGAAGGTCCTCGGTGTAGACGCCGAAGTCGTGGAAACGCCTTTCTCCGACCGAATCCCCGCGCTGTTGTCCGGCCGCGCCGATGTCATCGTCGCCTCCACTTCCGACACTTTGGAGCGGGCCAAGACCGTTGGCCTGACCGTGCCTTACTTCGCCTTCCAGATGGTCGTGCTGACCCGCGACAACACCGGCATCAACAGCTACGCCGACCTCAAGGGCAAGGCCTTGGGCAACACCAGCAGCACCTACGAAGCCATCGCCCTGGAGAAAGACCAGAAGAGCTGGGGCAGCGGCAGTTTCCGCGCCTACCAGTCGCAGAACGACACGCTGCTGGCCGTCGCCCAAGGGCACATCGATGCGACCGTGGTCACCAACACCGTAGCCGCTGCGACGATCAAGTCGGGCAAGTACAAGGGCCTGAAGATTGCCGGCGACGCACCCTACGTCATCGACTACGTGTCCCTCGGCGCCAAGCGCAGCGAGTACGGCCTGCTCAATTACCTCAACCTGTTCGTCAACCAGCAAGTGCGCACCGGCCGCTACAAAGAACTGTTCGTCAAATGGGTCGGCACTGACATTCCGCCGGCCAACCTGACCGTTCCCCAGGTTTATTACTGAGGATCGGCGCATGCCAAGCACGCCTGTCCGTGTGAAAGGCCGCAGCCTGGTGGAGGGTGCCGCCCAGGGCGCCCTGCTGTTCGCCGACGTGGGCCTGAGTTTCTGGGGCGGCGTCGATCCGGCCAGCGGCGAAGTCATTGACCGTCATCATCCCCTGAGCGGCGAACGCCTGGCCGGGCGTGTGCTGGCGATTCCCAGCGGACGCGGCTCCTGCACCGGCAGCAGCGTATTGATGGAGCTGATCAGCAACGGCCATGCGCCCGCCGCCCTGGTGCTGGCCGAAGCCGATGAAATCCTTACCTTGGGCGTGCTGGTGGCAGAGGTGATTTTCCAACGCTCCCTGCCGGTCTTGTGCGTCGGGCACGAGGCGTTTGCCGGGCTGCGCGGGCAAGGATTTGTGCGGCTCGAAGGTGACGGGCTGACCTTGTCGGGCCGACGTCCGAATGATCAGTGGATTGCAGCGGATGTGCCCGCGCAGCCGTCCATGCCCTCCACCGTCAGCCTCACCGAACGGGACCGGGCGCTGCTCGACGGCCGTCATGGCAAGGCTGCCCAAGTGGCGATGCAAATCGTCCTGCGCATGGCCGACATCCAAGGCGCCACGCAGTTGCTGGACGTGACCCAGGCCCACATCGACGGCTGCATCTACACCGGTCCGGCCAGCCTGCGGTTTGCCGAACAATTGGTGCAGTGGGGCGCCAAGGTACACGTGCCCACCACCCTCAATTCGATTTCCGTGGACCAGCGCCGCTGGCGGGAACTGGGCGTCGATCCCGCCCTGGGCGAACCGGCCAGTGCCTTGGGCGACGCCTACATGGCCATGGGCGCGCAGCTGAGTTACACCTGCGCGCCCTACCTGCTGGACACCGCACCCAAGGCCGGCGAGCAGATCGTCTGGGCCGAATCCAACGCGGTGGTCTACGCCAACAGCGTGTTGGGGGCGCGCACGCAGAAGTACCCGGACTTCCTGGATATCTGCATCGCATTGTGTGGACGGGCGCCCCTGACCGGTTGCCATCTCGATGACCAGCGCAAGGCCAGGCTGATCATCGACGTGCAGCAGCCAGATAACGTGGACGACAGTTTCTACCCGCTGCTCGGCTATCACATCGGCAGCCTGACGGGGCGGCGCGTCCCGTTGATCGGCGGTCTGGAACAGGCCAACCCGACACTGGACGACCTCAAGGCATTCGGCGCCGCATTCGCCACCACCAGCGCCGCGCCGTTGTTCCATATCGCCGGGGTGACGCCGGAGGCCCTGGACCCGGACCACGTCGTGGAGTCTGGTATCCGCTTGCCAAAAGAAACCGTCGATGCCGCAGGCCTGCTCGCCAGTTGGCGCGAGCTCAACAGCGCCCGCGACAACCATGTGGACGTGGTTTCCCTGGGCAACCCGCATTTTTCCCTCAGCGAATTCGCGACCCTGGCGCCCCTCTGCGCAGGCCGCGTCAAACATCCCCAAGTGGTGCTGGCGATCACTTGCGGCCGCAGGGTGCTGGAGCAGGCCCGGCAGGCCGGCCACCTGGACGCCATCGAGGCGTTCGGCGCGGTGCTGGTGACCGATACCTGCTGGTGCATGTTGGGCGAACCGGTGATCCCGCCGCAGGCCACCACCCTGATGACCAACTCGGGCAAATACGCCCATTACGCACCGGGCCTGGTGGGGCGCGGGGTGCATTTTTCCAGCCTCGCGCAATGCATCGACGCCGCATGCGCCGCCACGACCCACGGCCAGCCGCCGGCATGGCTGCAACCCACCGCCCGCCTGGGGAACCCTGCACATGTTTGACTACAGTTTCCAATGGCGCCCGGCATTGCGTGCCCTGCCCGACATGCTCGCCGGGGCCTGGGTCACGTTCGAGACCGCTGCTTTGTCGATGATCTTCGGCGTATTGATCGCCCTGGTCTTGACCGTGATGCGCCAGGCCCGCCATCCGTTGCTGCGCGGCGTTGGCAATGGTTGGGTGTCCATCGCCCGCAACACGCCGTCGCTGTTCCAGATCTACATCCTCTACTTCGGCCTCGGTTCCCTCGGGCTGCACGTCAGTTCCTGGCTGGCACTGCTGGCGGGGATCACCTTCAACAATGCCGGCTACCTGGCGGAAAATTTTCGCGGTGGGCTCAAGGCCGTGCCCAGCACACAAATGCGCGCGGCCCGCTCCTTGGGCATGAGCGCCTTCCAGGCGTACCGGATGATCATCGTCCCGCAGCTGCTGCGCATCGTCTTCTACCCGTTGACCAACCAGATGGTCTGGGCGGTGCTGATGACGTCCCTGGGCGTGGTGGTCGGCCTCAATAACGACCTCACCGGCGTCACCCAGGAATACAACGTCAAGACGTTCCGCACCTTTGAATACTTCGCCCTTGCGGCCGTGCTGTATTACCTGATCGCCAAGTTGATCGTCGGGCTGGCCCGGCTGTTGTCTTGGCGCTTGTTCCGTTATTGAGGGCTCGTCATGTTTGAAACCAGCCTCACTATTAACGACTTGTTGTTCTTGCTCGACGGGGCCTGGGTCACGCTGCAATTGACCGCTTGGTCGATTCTGCTGGGCACCCTGGCCGGGTTGCTGTTCGGACTGTTGCGGGCGCTGATGCCGCGCGCCAGCCTGCCGCTGGCCTGGGTCCTGGACGTGTTTCGCAGCGTGCCCCTGCTGATCCAGTTCGTGCTGTTCAATTCCCTCAAGAGCATCGCGGGGCTGGACCTGAGTGCCTTCGCGGTCGGCTGCATCGTGCTGGGGGTATACGCCGCCGCGTACTTCACCGAAATCGTCCGCGGTGGCGTGCTCGCCGTGCCATTGAGCACCCGCCGGGCCAGCCGTTCCCTGGGCCTGAGCTACCTGCAGGACCTGCGTTTCATCGTCCTGCCGATTGCCACGCGGGTGGCCTTTCCCGGCTGGCTGAACCTGGTGCTCGGCGTGATGAAGGACACCGCGCTGGTGATGTGGATCGGCATCGTCGAATTGCTGCGCGCTTCGCAAACCATCGTCACGCGCATTCAGGAACCCCTGCTGGTGCTGTGCATCGCGGGCCTCTTTTACTACGTCATGAGCCTGGTGGTCGCCCGCCTCGGCGCACGCCTGGAAAGAAGGTGGCAGGAAAATGATTGAGATCGAAAACGTACACAAATCCTTCGGTGACCTGGAAGTGGTCAAGGGCGTGAGCCTGACGGTGGACAAGGGAGAAGTGGTGTCGATCATCGGCGGTTCCGGCTCTGGCAAGTCGACGCTGCTGATGTGCATCAACGGCCTGGAGCCGATCCAGAAAGGCAGCATCCGCGTGGACGGTATCGAGGTTCATGATCGCGCCACCGATCTCAATCGCTTGCGGCAGAAGATCGGCATCGTGTTCCAGCAATGGAACGCCTTCCCCCACCTGACCGTGCTGGAAAACGTGATGCTCGCGCCGCGCAAGGTGCTGGGCAAGAGCAAGCAGGACGCCGAGGCCCTGGCGGTGCAACAGCTCCAGCACGTGGGTTTGGGGGACAAGCTCAAGGCCTTCCCCGGCAAGTTGTCCGGCGGCCAGCAGCAACGCATGGCCATCGCCCGGGCCTTGGCGATGTCACCGGACTACATGCTGTTCGACGAAGCCACCTCGGCCCTGGACCCGCAACTGGTGGGCGAAGTGCTGGACACCATGCGCATGCTCGCCGAAGACGGCATGACCATGGTGCTGGTGACTCACGAGATCCGCTTCGCCCGGGATGTGTCCGATCGAGTGGCGTTCTTTTGCAACGGGCGAGTCCATGAAATCGGGCCGCCGGACCAGGTGATCGTCAACCCGGTGCAGCCGGAGACGGCGGCGTTTCTCAAGTCGGTGAAATAGCGGATGGCCTCTTCGCGAGCAAGCTCGCTCCCACACTGGCTAGTGCACACCATTGAACCCTGTGGGAGCGGGCTTGCTCGCGAAAGGGCCCTACAAGACAACACAAGGATCGATCCATGCGCTCATCCAGAATCATCCATGTAGTCAGCTGCCACGCCGAAGGCGAAGTCGGGGATGTGATTGTCGGCGGCGTCGCCCCGCCACCCGGCGCCACGGTGTGGGAACAGTCGCGCTGGATCGCCCAGGACCAGACCCTGCGCAACTTCGTGCTCAATGAGCCCCGGGGCGGCGTATTCCGCCACGTCAACCTGTTGGTGCCGGCCAAGGACCCACGGGCGCAAATGGCCTGGATCATCATGGAACCGGCCGACACCCCGCCGATGTCCGGTTCCAACTCGCTGTGCGTCGCCACGGTGCTGCTGGACAGCGGCATCCTGCCGATGACCGAACCCCAGACCCGGCTGGTGCTGGAAGCGCCGGGCGGATTGATCGAAGCCGTGGCCGACTGCCGCGACGGCAAGGTGCAGCGAGTCGAAATCAAAAACGTGCCCTCCTTCGCCGACCGCCTCGACGCCTGGATCGAAGTCGAAGGCCTGGGCTCGCTGCAGGTCGACACCGCTTATGGCGGCGACAGTTTTGTCATCGTCGATGCCCAGCGCCTCGGCTTCGCCATCCGCCCCGACGAAGCCGCCGAGTTGGTGGCGGTAGGCTTGAAGATCACCCGGGCGGCCAATGAACAACTGGGCTTCGTCCATCCGCTGAACCCCGACTGGTCGCACATCTCGTTCTGCCAGATCGCCGCGCCCATCGTCCAGGAGAACGGCATCGCCACCGGCGCCAACGCTGTGGTGATCCAGCCCGGCAAGATCGACCGTTCCCCCACCGGCACCGGCTGCTCGGCGCGCATGGCGGTGCTGCATGCCAAGGGTCTGATGCAGGTTGGCGAACGCTTCATCGGACGCTCGATCATCGGTTCTGAATTCCACTGCCGCATCGATTCGCAGACTGACGTCGCCGGACGCCCGGCGATTTATCCGTGCATTGCCGGACGGGCGTGGATCACCGGCACGCATCAGTTGCTGCTGGACCCGGCCGATCCGTGGCCGCAGGGCTATCGGCTTTCAGATACCTGGCCTGGCGCATGAATTTCCGATTCACACACCCCTGTGGTGAGGGGATTTATCCCCGCTGGGCTGCGAAGCAGCCCCCCTACCCCCGGATAAACCGAGCTGCCTGAATCAGGACCGCTTCGCGGCCCAACGGGGATAAATCCCCTCGCCACAAACCATTAACCACCGGAGACAATCCATGAGCAAACGCATCAACTGGAGCGGCGTTTTCCCCGCCGTCACCACGCAATTCAACGATGACTTTTCCATCAACCTGGAAAAAACCCATCAGGTGATTTCCAACGTCATCCGTGACGGTGTGTCGGGCCTGGTGGTCTGCGGTTCCGTGGGGGAAAACACCTCCCTGAGCGCCGAGGAAAAAATCGCCGTGACCGAAGTCGCGGTGGACGCCTCCCGTGGCCGGGTGCCGGTGATTTGCGGCGTGGCCGAGTTCACCAGTTTGCAAGCCGCGAAAGTCGCCCACGCGGTGCGCAAGGTCGGCGTCGACGGGGTGATGCTGATGCCGGCGCTGGTCTATGGCTCCAAGCCGTTCGAGACCGCCGAGCACTTCCGCTACGTGGCCCGGCATGCCGACGTGCCGTTGATGGTCTACAACAACCCGCCCATCTACAAGAACGACGTGACCCCGGACATCCTGATTTCCCTGGCCGACTGCGACAACGTGGTGTGCTTCAAGGATTCCTCAGGCGACACTCGGCGTTTCATCGACGTGCGCAATGAAGTCGGCGATCGCTTCGTGTTGTTCGCCGGCCTGGATGACGTGGTGCTGGAGAGCCTCGCGGTGGGCGCCGAAGGTTGGGTTTCGGGCATGTCCAATGTGTTTCCGAAAGAAGGCGAGACGATTTTCCGCCTGGCCCGCGCCGGACGTTTTGCCGAGGCGATGCCGATCTATGAATGGCTGATGCCGATCCTGCACCTCGACGCCCGCGCCGACCTGGTGCAATGCATCAAGCTCTGCGAAGCCATCGCCGGCCGCGGCAGCGCCCTCACCCGCCCACCGCGCCTGGCCCTGCCGGACGAAGATCGGCTGTATGTGGAGCAGATCATGGCCAAGGCCATGGCGAACCGGCCAGCGTTGCCGGATGTGGGGCTTTAGGACATAGCCCAGCGCTCCAGGTAAATAAAAACCATGTGGGAGCGGGCTTGCTCGCGAAGGCGGTTTGTCAGATATGACTATGCTGCATGTGCCGCCGTCTTCGCGAGCAAGCCCGCTCCCACAGGATTTGTGGTGGCCATAAAGGGAGACCGCCCCATGAATTATTTCCTCGCCCAGGCCCTGAACAACCAATGGGCCAACCGCAGGCTGCTCAATGCCTGCGCGCGGCTGAACGAGGCCGAGTATGGGGCGTACCGCACCAACTTCTTCCCCTCCATACAGAGCACGCTCTGCCACATCCTGGAAGTGGATCGCTACTACCTCACCGCCCTCGAAGGCGACCGGGATGGGCAGATGAAGGATTTCTCCGAGATCCTGCCGTACGCCCAGCTCCTGCAAAGCCAAACCCAAACCGACCAGCGGCTGGTGGCGTTCTGCGAAGCCCTGCGGGAAAAAGACCTGGCCCGCTCCGTGGAGCTGGTGCGGGTCGACGGAGTGGTGCGCGAACGAATCGACCGGCTGCTGCTGCACTTGTTCGAGCATCAGATCCATCATCGCGGCCAAGTACATTCGATGCTCAGCGGCACCGGCGTCGAGCCTCCGCAGCTCGACGAATTTTTTCTCGAATGCGACCACAAATATCGGCAAAAAGATGAGCAACTCGCCGAGGAGATCGTCTGGCGAGACTATCGACCTGGCTAAAAACGCCGACGCACTCAAAAAAATGCGATGGCCGCTACCGGCCACCGCCAAAATCGCCCACTTCAGGCGCCCTCAGATCGGTGCGGGAGACACGATAATCTTGACGTTGTGCTCCTTGTTATTGACCAGTTCCTCGAAACCCTG
This sequence comes from Pseudomonas fluorescens Q2-87, assembly GCF_000281895.1. Classification (NCBI taxonomy): domain Bacteria; kingdom Pseudomonadati; phylum Pseudomonadota; class Gammaproteobacteria; order Pseudomonadales; family Pseudomonadaceae; genus Pseudomonas; species Pseudomonas fluorescens. The sequence continues at coordinate 3,491,833 of NZ_CM001558.1, forward strand.
GCCGACAATCTGCTCCAGCTGGATACGGCCGGTCACCAACGGCGAGATGTCCAGGCGCCCGTCGGCGATGAAGGCGATCACGTCGGCGAATTCGCCGTTGTAGGCCAGCGCGCCAAGTACTTGTTTCTCGGTGGAGACCAGTTCAAAGAAGTTGAATGAACTCGGCTCTTCGAAGATTCCCACCAGCACGCACTTGCCGGCCTTGCGGATCAGGTCGATGGCCAACTTGGCGGTGTGCTTGTTGCCGATGCACTCGAAGCTGACATCGGCGCCCAAGCCACCGGTCAGGCGCCGGACTTCGGCCAGGGCGTCACATTCATTCGGATCGATTACGTGGCTGGCGCCCACCTCCAGGGCCTTGGCCTTGCGCGCGCCGGACATTTCCAAGGCAATCACCTGGGCGGCGCCGGCGGCCTTGGCGCACATGATGGTGCACAGGCCAATCGTCCCGGCCCCCACCACCACGACATTTTGGCCCAACAGGCTGCCGGCCTTTTTCACCGCGTGCATGCCCACCGCCAGTGGCTCGATCAGCGCGCCGGCCTCGGCCGGAAAGCCGGCGGGCAACTTGTAGAGCAGGTTGGCCGGCACGTTGACCAATTCAGCAAACGCACCGTTATTCATCAGCCCGGTGAACGCCAGGTTTTCGCAGATGTTGTACAGGCCATGGGTGCAGTAATAGCAGGTACCGCAATGCTGGCAGGCATCGGCCGCCACCGGCTCACCGACACTGAAGCCCTCCACACCGGCGCCCAGTTCGACGATCTCACCGCAGAACTCATGCCCGAGGATGCATTGGCCCTTGATGCCCGTCAGCGGGTGCGGCGCGTCCACCGGGATGAACACCGGCCCGGCCACGAATTCATGCAGGTCGGAGCCACAGATGCCGCACCATTGCACACGGATCTGCACCCAACCGGCGGGCGGTGAAATCGGCAGCGGCACGTCTTCGACGCGGATGTCGTTGCGGCCATGCCAGACGGCGGCGCGCATGCTGCGGGTAGGCTTGATTGAAACGTTCATGACATTGCCTCCAGGATTCTGTGGGCGACGACAGGGGTCGCCGCCTGCTTGATCAGTGCTGCTGAATGAACTCAAGGATCAGTCGGTTGACCTGTTCGGCCGCTTCCATCTGCACCATGTGGCCCTGGCCGGAGAGCAACTCGACCTGCGCACTCAGCCCTTCGCTATGGGCCGCTGGAATGATCGCGTCGTCACTGCCCCAGATCACCAGGGTCGGCACATGACCGGCTTGCACCACTTCGCGCAGATCCACCTGCTGGCGACCATCGGCGAACAACGTCGCTGAAAGTTGCTGCAGCGCGGCGTCGACGCCCTCCAGGCGCTTGTACTTGAGCATGTCGTCGAGCATCTGCCGGTTGACCAGCTCGGCATTGGAAAACAGCTGCACCAACTGCGGCTTGAGGGCGTTGCGGTTGGCCGCTTCGACGAAACCTTTCAGGTAGCCGCCGTTGATCTCCCCGCCCAGCCCAGCGCTGCCGATCAGGGTCAGCGAGCGTATCCGCTGGGGCATCAGGCGCGCGGCGTTCAGCGACACCGCCCCACCCATGGAATGCCCCACCAGATGCACCGCGTTGATATCCAGGTGATCGAGCATGGCCAGCACCACGTTGCTCAGTTCGTCCAGGTCACCGCTTTGCAGGGTTTTCGAAGATTCGCCATGCCCCGGCAGGTCCAGGGCAATCACCCGGCGCCCGGCTGCCAGCGCCTCGTGGTTGAACAGCCAATTGTTCAGGTCACCGCCGAAACCGTGCACCAGCAACAGCGGCGTGCCGCCCTCGCCGCGCTCGAAATAGCGGATCACCCGGCCGTCCAATTCAACTTTCTGCGGTTTCGGACCGCTGTCTTCGTCAGCCGCATCACCCGGCACGAAGCTGGCCTGGAACTGCTCGATCACCGCATCGATCTCGGCGTCGCTGGCCTCGCCGTCCACGACAATGCCCAGCAGTGCGCCGACCGCCAGGGTTTCGTCCTGGCGGGCGATCTGCCGACGCAATATCCCGGAAAACGGCGCCTCGACGCTGCTGGAGATCTTGTCGGTCTCCACGTCCATCACTTCATCGCCCTTGGTGATGGCCTGGCCCTCCTCCTTGAGCCAGGCATCGACCCGGCCTTCGGTCATCGACAGGCCCCACTTGGGCATGGTCAGGGTAAAAATCTGGCTCATCAGCGCTTGCTCCACTCGATCACGTTGAGCACGGCTTGCTCGATCTTCGCCGCGTCGGGGATGTACAGGTCTTCCAGGGCATCGGAAAACGGCACCGGCGTGTGCGGCGCGGTGACCATTTCAATGGGGGCCTTCAGCGCGCCAAAGGCTTTTTGCGCCACCAGCGCGGAAATATCGGTGGCCATGGAGCAGCGCGGGTTGGCTTCGTCGATCACCACCAGGCGCCCGGTCTTCTCGACGCTTTCAAGAATGCTGTCCTCGTCCATCGGACTGGTGGTGCGCAGGTCGATGACTTCGCAGTCGATCCCGCGCCCGGCCAGGCTGCGCGCGGCGTCCATCGCGGTGTTGACCATGCGCCCGTACGACACCAGGGTCACGTCCTTGCCGTCGCGCAGGAAGTTGGCCTCGCCAAAGGGAATGGTGTAGAGCTCTTCGGGCACGTCGCCTTGCATGCTGTAGAGCAACTTGTGCTCGCAGAAAATCACCGGGTCGTTGTCGCGGATCGCCTGGATCAGCAAGCCCTTGGCGTCGTAGGGCGATGACGGGCAAACGACCTTGAGCCCAGGGATGTGGGTCCACAGCGAGGTGAGCATTTGCGAATGCTGGGCGGCGGCGCGCAGGCCGGCGCCGACCATGGTGCGGATCACCAGGGGCGTGGAAGCCTTGCCCCCGAACATGTAGCGAAACTTCGCCGCCTGGTTGAGGATCTGGTCCAGGCAGCAACCGGCGAAGTCGACGAACATCAGTTCGCACACCGGGCGCACGCCACAGGTGGCGGCCCCCACGGCGGCGCCGACGTAACCGATCTCAGACAGCGGCGTGTCCAGCACGCGGCCGGGGAATTGGTCGTAAAGGCCCTTGGTGACGCCGAGCACACCGCCCCAGGCGTCGTTCTCACCGGGTGCGCCGGCACCACCGGCAACATCCTCGCCCATGATGAAGACACTGGTGTCGCGGCGCATTTCCTGGGCCAGGGCTTCGTTGATTGCCTGCTGATAGCTGATTTTTCTCGCCATGATGGGATTCTCTATTGTTGTTATTCGGGAGGGCGTTCAGGGGTAGCTGACGTAGACGTCGGTCAGCAGGTCCGCCGCAGAGGGCTTGGGATCGGACTTGGCCTTGTACACCGCGCTTTCGATCAGCAGTTCCACCTCCTTGTCGATCTGGTCCAACTGCTCCACGGTGAGCAATCCGGCCCGGGTGGTGCGCTCGCGAAACTGCATCAGGCAGTCCTGGTTTTCGCGGAAATGCTTGACCTCGTCGGGGGCCCGATACGTCTGGGCATCGCCTTCGAAATGGCCGTAGTAACGCGTCAGCTTGACCTCGATCAGCGACGGCCCTTCCCCGGCCCGGGCGCGCTCCACCGCCGCCCCGGCCGCTTCATGGACGGCGAAGAAATCAAAACCGTCCACCGTCACGCCAGGCATGCCGAACCCGGCGGCGCGGTCGGCGATGTGGTCACAGGCCACCGACCAGTTGGAAGCGGTGGCTTCGGCGTAACCGTTGTTTTCGGCGATGAACAGGCACGGCAGGTTCCATACCGAGGCCATGTTCATGGCTTCGAACACCGCGCCCTCGTTGGAGCCGCCATCGCCGAAGAACACCACGGCGACGCTGTCGGTGCCCTTGAGCCGGGCCGCCAGCGCGGCGCCCACCACCAGGGGCGCGCCGGCGCCGACGATACCGTTGGCACCGAGCATGCCTTTTTCGAAATCGGCGATGTGCATCGAGCCGCCCTTGCCCTGGCAGACGCCGGTTTTCTTGCCGTAGATCTCGGCCATCATCCCGTAGACATCCACGCCCTTGGCGATGCAGTGGCCGTGGCCACGGTGGTTGGAGGCGATGCAGTCGTCATCGCCCAGGTGAGCCATGACGCCGGCGGCCGAGGCTTCTTCGCCGGCATACAGGTGGACGAAACCGGGGATCTCGCCGGTGGCGAACTCCACGTGCAGGCGCTCTTCGAAGGCGCGAATGGTGCGCATCACCTGGTAGGCGTGCAGCAGTTGATCGTGGGTCAGCGGTGTCGACATTTTTATTCTCCTGGGGTGTCTTCTTGAAGATTCAGAGGGTGTTGCGGGTGTTCGCGGCCAATGGCCAGCAAACGCTGTTGCGCGGCGTAGGCCAGCACCGCGTTGACGTCGATGCTCAGCGGACCGCCGGCGTCGAGGGTGACCGTGGGCCGGTCATGGACGTTGAATTCGATTTCCCGCTCGCCGTCCAAGGCCAGGGTGCCGCTGGCGAGCGACAGGCCATGGGCGACGCCGGGTTCCAGGGGGCCGGCGGCGAGCACGCCACAGCCTTGCAGCAAGCCCGGCGCGAGCGGCACCAGCAGCGCTTCGGGGGATTGCGGATCGAGGCGCATCCAGGCCCCGCCCGGTGCCTGGCGTGACACCGGAAACCACAGGCCGCACAGCGCCGACAGGCCAATGGATTGCGGTTCGGCAAAGGTCACGAAGACTTCAGCCAGATCCTGCGCCCGACTGATGGCCCGGGCGCCGACAAAACGCAGCGGCGACACGGCGACATCCACCAGGGCGACTTCCCGCAGGCCGCGTGCGGCATCGCAGACCAGCAGGCGCTTGTTGCGGCGCAAGCCGAGCTGTGCCGGTACCCGGCCGCTGGCGTACAACCCGCCGGCCAGCCCGGCGCTGGTGGCTTCGCGCAATTCGGGAAAGGCGTTGTTGGTGCCGGTGGACAAGGTCAGCAACGGGATGTCGCCTACCTCGGCAGCCACCGCCTTGTGCGTGCCGTCGCCACCGAGCACGGCGATCAGCGCCACCTCGCGTTCGGCCATCAGGCGTGCCGCGCGGCGGGTGTCCTCGACGGTCTGGCGCAAGGTCAGGTCGAGAAATTCGAGGGCCGGCCAGTGACTGCTGCGGGCCTGGCGGCTGTGGCTGTTCTTCAACACGGCGGCAGCGATGCCGGTCATGTCGGTGGGCATCAGCACCTGCTCGATGCCGGTGGCCCCGAAAGCGGCCAGCAGGCGCTGGATCACCGAAACCTTGTCAGTGCTGGAAAACAACCCGGCATTGGCGGTCAGGCGTCGCACGTCTCGGCCCGATGCGGGGTTGGCGATGATGCCCACCGTCAGCGGTCGACGACTCATGGCGCCACCGTGGGTGAGACAGGCAAATGACCTGGGCAGGGAGACATACGCACCTCGTTGTTATTATTGGATGGCCCGTCGGGCGGGCTTCAGAGGTAGAGCAAGGGCGGTGCCAGTTGCTGGCATAACCTGCGAAACGACCGGTCTAGAGCGGTTCTTTGGTGGTTATGGGTACAGCGAAGCGAGCCCCGGTGAGACGCCACATGTCAGCCTGCACGAGGGCTCGGCGAGACGGTGAGACGTGGCGTCTCACGCCGGCCATCGGCGTCATCAGGCTTGTCTGCGCAGGGCGAAGGGCGCTTAATGCGTCCACAACGATAAGAAGCTGAACCGGAGGCCCCTATGCTTTCCGCTCACTCCCGGGCGCACGTGGATTGCGTCAGCCGCGTGGTAAGAAACGCGGATCAATTGCCACAACTGCCCGTCCCGGACCTGATCCTCGACTCCTGGCGCCGCTCCATGGAGCAGCACCACTTGGACCCGGGCTCGCTGCAAGGCCCACGCATCCTGTCGGAGAATGTGCTCAAGCAATGCCGCGAGCGCTCCGAGCTGTTCCTCAACATCGCCAGCGAAGAAGTGGCGCGTCTGCACGGCCGGGTGCGCGATGCCGACTACTGCGTCCTGCTCACCGACGCCCAGGGCCAGACCATCGATTATCGGGTGGAAACCTCGATCCGCAACGACTGCCGCAAGGCCGGGCTGTACCTGGGCACCTGTTGGTCGGAAGGTGAGGAAGGCACGTGTGGCGTGGCGGCGGTGCTCACGGCGAAGGCGCCGGTGACGGTGCACAAGCGCGATCATTTCCGCGCAGCGTTCATCGGCCTGACCTGCTCCGCCGCGCCGGTCTTCGACCCTCAGGGCGGGTTGCTTGGGGTGCTGGACGTCTCGGCGGTGCGCTCGCCGGATGATCGGCGCTCGCAGCATCTGATCCGGCAAATGGTGGTGCAGAGCGCCCGGGAAATCGAGCAGGCATTTTTCATGAGCAGCGCTCAAAAGTACTGGGTGCTGCGGGCCCACCGCAACGCCGGATACGTCGACAGCCAGCCCGACTTCCTGTTCGCCTGGGATGACGACGGTTGCCTCCAGGCCTTGAACCCAGCCGCCCGCCAGTATTTGTTGCAGCAGTACGGTCAGTTACCGCAACACATCAGCCAAGTCTTCGATCCGCAACAGTTGCACCGCGCCCGTGATGAGAGCCTCTACCCGCTCGACCCCGCTCTACATGGCCGCTTGAGCGCGCCACGTCATCGGGCCAGCCCGCGGCCCCGGACGGCGCTGGCCCCGGCCGAACTGGATCCGCGCCTGGCCGACAGCCTGCGCCTGGCGGTGCGGGTCAAGGACCGCAACCTGCCAGTGCTGATCCAAGGCGAAACCGGTTCGGGCAAAGAGGTATTCGCCCGTCAATTGCATCAGGCCAGTCAGCGCCGGGATCGCCCTTTCGTGGCGTTGAACTGCGCGGCGATTCCCGAAAGCCTGATCGAGAGCGAGTTGTTCGGCTACGTCGCCGGGGCCTTCACCGGCGCCTCGACCAAGGGCATGCAGGGGTTGTTGCAGCAGGCCGATGGCGGAACGCTGTTCCTCGATGAAATCGGTGACATGCCGCTGGCCTTGCAGACCCGTCTGCTGCGGGTACTGGCCGAGGGTGAAGTGGCACCGCTGGGCGCATCCCGTCGCAAAGCAGTGGACATCCAAGTGATCTGCGCCACCCACCGCGACCTGGAGACGCTGGTGGCCGCTGGCGAGTTTCGTGAGGATTTGTACTTCCGCCTCGGCGGTGCGCGCTTCCAGTTACCGCCGTTGCGCGAGCGCAGTGACCGGTTGATGCTGATCAACCGCATTCTCGCCGAGGAGTCGGCGTTATGTGGCGAGGCTCTGCAGTTGAGCGGCGCGGCCTTGGAATGCCTGCTCGGTTATCACTGGCCGGGCAATATCCGCCAGTTGCGCCATGTGCTGCGTTACGCCTGCGCGGTGTGCGAAGGCAGTGTCATCCAACTCAGCCAGTTGCCCGAGTCGTTGCACCCCGCAGATGCCGATGCCCATGCGCCGGAGCCCATCGCCAGCCCGGAACGCCAGGCCCTGCTCGATGCCTTGGTGCGTCACCGCTGGAAGCCCACCGCCGCTGCTCGCGCCTTGGGCATTTCCCGGGCAACCCTGTACCGACGGGTGCATCAGCATGGCATCGACATGCCTGGCCGAAGCCCGGCGTGAAGACGAGGGGCTATTTCTGCGCCAATTCATGACGCACGCACTGTTCGTAGTAGGTCTGCTTGACGGCGGCCGGCTTGAGGCGCGAAGCGCTGTTGTAGGTCTGTTCGGTAATGCCCAGGGCAGTCATGCGCATCCAGGGCCGGGGAAACTTGCGCACTTGCAAGCGCTTGCGCGCACCGTACAGGCTGGTGCCAGAGAGCTTGGAGGCCTGCGCCCCGGCCGCAATGTCCGAACCCCAGCGGCAGACCGACTGCTGGTTTTGCGTCAATGCCCGGGCCTGGGCCTCAAGCGAGACGGCCGCGAGCAGAAATGTCGCCACGACCCACATGGAAATACGCATAGGTTTGTCGCCCAACTTTCTGAAATAAAAGAAGTTTGACGATGTTCAAATGAGCAAGGGGCCAGCACTTGGCCGAAAAAAACCACGCCGACGTTACGGTTCCCCGTGGCGAGGGAGCTTGCTCCCTCGCCACATGGACCGGGTTGCAGCCTCTCTTGTGGCGAGGGGATTTATCCCCGCTGGGCTGCGCAGCAGTCCCAAAAAGGCTGGACACGGTCAGCCTGTTATACCGAGGTGTCTGGTTCTGGGGTTGCTTCGCAACCCAGCGGGAGCAAGCTCCCTCGCCACATGGACCGGGTTGCAGCCTCTCTTGTGGAGAGGGGATTTATCCCCGCTGGGCTGCGCAGCAGCCCCAAAAAGGCTGGACACGGTCAGCCTGTTATACCGAGGTGGCTGGTCCTGGGGTTGCTTCGCAACCCAGCGGGGATAAATCCCCTCACCACAGAATGGTGTTTGGTCGTAAATGCTTTGTTGGCCTGAAACACCCAACCCTCCAGCCAACCACAAGCCCGTGGCGAGGGAGCTTGCTCCCGCTGGGCTGCGCAACAGCCCCAAAAAGGCTGAACACGGTCAGCCTGTTACACCGAGGTGTCTGGTTCTGGGGTTGCTTCGCAACCCAGCGGGAGCAAGCTCCCTCGCCACATAAACCGGGTTGCAGCCTCTCTTGTGGCGAGGGGATTTATCCCCGCTGGGCTGCGCAGCAGCCCCAAAAAGGATGGACACGGTCAGCCTGTTACCCAGAGGTGTCTGGTTCTGGGGTTGCTTCGCAACCCAGCGGGGATAAATCCCCTCACCACAGGGTGGTGTTTGGTCATAAATACTTTGTTGGCCTGATACACCTAACCCTCCAGCCAACCACAAACCCGTGGCGAGGGAGCTTGCTCCCGCTGGGCTGCGTAGCAGCCCCCAAAAAGGCTGAACACGGCCAGTCTGTTATACCGAGGTGTCTGGTTCTGGGGTTGCTTCGCAACCCAGCGGGAGCAAGCTCCCTCGCCACATGGTCCGGGTGGTGGTTCTGTTACCACGGGTCATTGCCCTGCCTTGGCTTCTTGCAACAACTGCTGGATGACCTGTTCCTGCTCACCGTAGCGCCCTTCGCCGAAGTGGCTGTAGCGCACCTGCCCCTTGGCGTCGATGAAGTAATGGGCCGGCCAGTACTGGTTGTTGAAGGATCGCCAGATCGCGTATTGGTTGTCGATCGCTACCGGGTATCGGATATCCAGCTTGCGCACCTGCTCGCGGACGTTGTCGATGATCTTTTCGTAGCCGTACTCCGGGGTATGGACGCCGATGACCACCAGCCCGTCCTTTTCATACTTTTTCGCCCAATCGTTCACGTAGGGCAATGTGTGCTGGCAGTTGATGCAGTCGTAGGTCCAGAAATCCACCAGCACCACCTTGCCCCGCAATGACTCGCTACTCAGTGCTGGCGAGTTGAGCCATTGCACCGCGCCGTCCAGCGAGGGCATGGCGCCTTGGGCCTCAAGCGTTGGCATCGACGCGGCGCCCGCCTTGCTCACCACGTAATCGATCGCCATGGGCACTTTTTCCAGCAGGCTCTGCTCCAGGCTCGCCGAGCCCTGGGAAGACGTACTGGCCAGCAGGCGATCATCGGCCCCCGTGCCAATCGCCACGGCAGCCAGCAGCACCACGGCACCGGTGCCACGGCGCAACCAGGTGGTCACCGGCAAGGAGAGTCTGAGGCGCCCGACCAACCCGCGCCCGGCGAGGATCAGCGTTCCCAGCGACAAGGCGCTGCCCAGCCCATAAGCAAGCAACAACACGCTGGTTTCAGCGCTGGCCCCCTGCAGCATGGCCCCGGTCAGGATCACCCCCAGTATCGGCCCGGCACACGGCGCCCAGAGCAATCCGGTGGCGACCCCGATCAACACCGACGCCACAGGCCCAGCCATCCGCCCTGCCCCCGCGTCAATGCGATTGCCCAGGCTGACCAGCGGCCGCGCCAGCCAGATGCCGACCCGGCTGAAGATCAGCGACAGGGCGAACAGCACCATCACCCCCAGGGCGACTTGCCGGCCGACGCTGCTGGCACGCAACACCCACTCGCTGCTGACCACCGCCAGGCTCGACACCAGGGCAAACGTCAGCACCATGCCGCCGAGGGTCAGCAGCACCGAACGGCGAGAACGATCGGCCCGGGCGAACAAAAACGGCACCACGGGGAGAATACAGGGGCTGAGGATCGTCAGGATCCCGCCGAGAAAAGCGATCAGAAGCATGGCATCACCTCAACAGTGAGTAGTGAATCAAGAAAATCAGGCCTGCACCTGTGGCGAGAGAGCCTGCTCCCTCGCCACAGGACGGTGACCGCACCTCAGTTGTCGTTATTGCAGTTGTCGGCAAACTTGCGATAGTCCAGCGCCTGCTTATGCCCCGCCGAGTCCAGGTAGGTCATGTGGGCGTTGACCACGCCGCAGGCCGGGTTGGCGTCTTCGGACGTGGAGAGCACTCTCTGGATGTCCAGGTGGGTGCCGTAGTGGTAAGTCTGGGGCTGGACGTTGCTCTCGGCACGGGCCGACAGGGTGCAGATGTTCAGCGCGGCGAAAAGGCAGGCGGCGTAGATGGCTTTGGTGTTCATGGCATGGACCTCGATTCGTTCAATGGGAGTTTTCTGCCGAGGCCTGTTGTGTTGCCTCGATGGAAGCCATTGAATGCCGCTGAGGTATCGCGCCTGTATCGAGCCGGGTGGCTTTTTGCATCGCTGTGTATCCGCCGCGCGCCAGATACACTGCAATACAAACCGTCGCGAGCCGGGTTGGCCGGCGTCTGTAGACTGATCACAACAAAACGCCAAAGGGGTCTGGACACCATGGAACATGTCGATCACGTGTTGATAGTGGATGACGATCGCGAGATCAGGGAGCTGGTAGGCAACTACCTGAAAAAGAACGGCCTGCGCACCACCGTCGTGGCCGATGGCCGACAGATGCGCGCGTTCCTGGAAACCACCCCGGTGGACCTGATCGTTCTGGACATCATGATGCCCGGCGATGATGGCCTGGTGCTGTGCCGCGAGCTGCGCGCCGGCAAGCACAAGGCCACGCCGGTACTGATGCTCACGGCCCGCAACGACGAAACCGACCGCATCATCGGCCTGGAAATGGGCGCCGACGACTACCTGGTCAAGCCGTTCGCCGCCCGCGAACTGCTGGCTCGCATCAACGCCGTACTGCGCCGCACACGCATGCTGCCACCCAATCTGGTGGTCACCGAGAGCGGTCGTCTGTTGGCGTTCGGGCGCTGGCGCCTGGACACCACGGCGCGCCACTTGCTGGACACCGACGGCACCATGGTTGCCTTGAGCGGCGCCGAATACCGTCTGCTGCGGGTGTTCCTCGACCATCCGCAACGGGTGCTCAACCGCGACCAACTGCTCAACCTGACCCAGGGCCGGGACGCCGACCTGTTCGATCGCTCCATCGACCTGCTGGTCAGCCGCCTGCGCCAGCGCTTGCTCGACGATGCGCGGGAACCGGCGTACATCAAGACCGTGCGCAGCGAAGGCTACGTCTTTTCATTGCCAGTGGAGATCCTCGAGGCGTCGGTATGAACTTGGCGCTACGTTGGCCGCGGACCCTGGCGTCGAGGCTGTCGCTGATCTTCTTGATCGGCCTGATCCTGGCCCAGGCGCTCTCTTTCGGCGCCCAGTATTACGAGCGCTACGAGAGCGCCAAAACGACCATGCTCGGCAATCTGGAAACCGATGTCTCCACCTCGGTCGCCATCCTCGACCGCCTGCCCGCCGCTGAACGTCCGGCCTGGCTGCCAAGACTGGCCCGACGCAATTACGGTTATCTGCTTGACGAAGGCCAACCCGGCCAACCGATGGATCTTGCCGGCGCGCCCATTTCGGTAAGTTCTATCCAGGAAGCCATCGGCCAGGCCTACGACCTGAACTTCACCCATATTCCCGGCCCGCAGATGCACTACCAGGCCCACCTGCGCCTGGCTGACGGCAGCCCGCTGACCATCGACGTGCGGCCGGCGATGGTGCCCCTCTCGCCGTGGTTGCCGATGGCGTTGCTCGGGCAGTTGGCGCTGTTGATCGGTTGCACCTGGCTGGCCGTGCGCATCGCCGTCCGGCCCCTGACCCGACTGGCCGAGGCGGTGGAAACCCTCGATCCGAACGCCCATGGCGTGTGCCTGGACGAAAAGGGTCCGACCGAAGTCGTGCATGCCGCGAAAGCATTCAACACGCTGCAAGCGCGCATCGCGGCCTACCTCAAGGAGCGCATGCAGTTGCTGGCGGCGATTTCCCATGACCTGCAGACGCCCATCACGCGGATGAAGCTGCGCGCCGAGTTCATGGACGATGGCATTGAAAAGGACAAGCTGTGGAGCGACCTGAGCGAAATGGAGCACTTGGTGCGTGAAGGCGTGGCCTATGCCCGCAGTATCCATGGCGCCACCGAAGCCAGTTGCCGCATCAGCCTGGATGCGTTTCTCGACAGCCTGGTGTTCGATTACCAGGACACGGGCAAGGACGTGGAGCTGTCAGGGAAAAATGCCGCCGTGATCGATACCCGTCCCCACGCCTTGCGGCGGGTGCTGGTCAACCTGGTGGACAACGCGTTGAAGTTCGGCGGCGCGGCGCAGATAGAAGTACACGTCGTTGATCATGGGCAACTGGCGATCCGGGTACTGGATCGTGGCCCTGGCATCAACGAACAGGAACTGGCCGAGGTGCTCAAGCCGTTCTACCGGGTGGAAAGCTCGCGTAACCGAGAAACCGGTGGCACGGGGCTGGGATTGGCCATCGCCCAACAGTTGGCGATCGCCATGGGCGGTTCACTGACCTTGAGCAACCGCGACGGCGGCGGCCTGTGTGCGGAGTTACGTCTGAGCCCCGACGCCTCGCTCGCCAGTTAAACAAAACCCTGTGGGAGCGGGCTTGCTCGCGAAAGCGGTGTGCCAGCCGGCATTCGGTCAACTGACCTGACGCCCTCGCGAGCAAGCCCGCTCCCACAGGTGAATGTCAGGTTTTGTATTCCAGTGTGTCTGCCACGGCCAGGCATACACAAACTTGCACATTGGGCCATTGCCGACACACCCCGCTTACACCCGCTTGAAAGACTCCCTGTGTCCCCGGTCGCTGCCATGGCCGGGCCCCGACACCCAGGAGCTTCATCATGTCTACCGCCCCCCCAACCTCTGCCGTTCGCTTCCAAGGCTGGTCGCTGTTCGTCCTGCTCGCCGCCCTCGTGCTGCTGATGACCGCGCTGACCCTGGCACTCAACCCGGACCTCACCGAAGGCGTACGCAGTGCCATCCGCGCCACGGCTCGCTCATCCTTTGCCTTGTTCCTGCTGGCTTTCACTGCCTCGGCCTTCGCCGTGTTGGTGCCCTCGCCCTTGAGCCGGGCACTGGTGCGTGAACGGCGCTTCATCGGGCTGGCCTTTGCCTTCTCCCATTTGGTCCACGCCGTGCTGATCTACAGCTACGGTCAGCTCAACACCGAGTTCTGGCCCGGCCGAACCACGGTAGGCAACATCCCGGGCACCGTGGGCTACGTCTTCATCCTGCTGCTGGCCCTGACTTCCTTTAAAAGCACCACGCGCCTGATCGGCTTCAAGGCCTGGAAGCGCCTGCACGTCACCGGCATGTGGGTATTGGCGGCGATTTTTGCCTATTCCAACTTCAAGCGCATCCCGATGAGCGCCTGGTACGTGCTGCCGTTCGGGCTGATCTGCGCCGCCACCGCCATTCGCCTGGTCGGCAAGCTGGCCCAGGCCAGCAAACGCCGCCAACCCTTGCCACGCACCGTTTGATTCCGGAGATCCGTCATGTATTCAAGAACCTTGCAAGCCCTGCACACCCCTTTGGATCGAGCCGGAGCATGGCTTGCGCCGCTGAGCCTGCGCCTGTTCCTGGCCTGGGAGTTTTTCGAGTCCGGCCTGGAAAAATGGAACGGCACGAACTGGTTCGCCGACATCCAGTCCGCTTTCCCCTTCCCCTTCAACCACGTGCCGGCCAACTGGAACTGGGAGCTGTCGATGTGGGCGGAGCTGCTTTGCGCCGTCGCCCTGTTGATTGGCCTGGGCACCCGATTCTCGGCGCTGGTGCTGATCATCGTCACCGTGGTTGCGACCGCTGCCGTGCATTGGCCGGCGGACTGGTCAAGCTTGGCCGAGCTGGCCCAGGGTTACGCGATCACCAATAAAGGCCATGGCAATTTCAAGTTGCCGCTGATTTACCTGGTGGCGCTGTTACCGCTGGTGCTGCAGGGCGCCGGGAAATTGAGTATCGATGCGCTGCTGGACAAAATATTGCAACGTCGCCACCGAGTCGCCTGAAAAAATCGAAACCTTGGGCGGCATGCAGGGGTCCAGTCTCGTATACACGCCAACCGCTGCAGGCCGCCCCGCGCCGCCGCAGCTCAGGAGACGAGGGGACAGACATGAGCATGACCGTCGGTGATTTTCTGGTGGAGCGCCTTTATGAATGGGGGGTTCGCCGCATCTATGGCTATCCGGGCGACGGCATCAACGGGGTCTTTGGCGCCTTGAACCGGGCCAATGGGAAAATCCGCTTCATCCAGGCCCGCCACGAGGAAATGGCCGCGTTCATGGCCTGTGCCCACGCCAAGTTCACCGGCGAACTGGGGGTCTGCATCGCCACCTCGGGACCCGGCGCGTCCCACTTGGTGACCGGTCTCTACGACGCCCGGATGGATCACATGCCGGTGCTCGCCATCAGCGGTCAGCAGGCCCGCGCCGCTTTGGGCGGGCATTACCAGCAGGAACTGGACCTGGTCAGCCTGTTCAAGGACGTGGCCGGGGCGTTTGTCCAGCAAGCCAGCGCGCCTTCCCAAGTGCGCCACTTGCTCGACCGCGCCGTGCGCACGGCGGTGGGCGAGCGCCGGGTTACGGCGCTGATCCTGCCTAACGATCTGCAAGACATGGAATACACCGCACCGCCTCACAAACACGGCACCGTTCATTCCGGCGTCGGCTATCGCAAGCCCAGCGTGGTGCCATACGAGGAGGATCTGCGCAAAGCCGCCGAGGTCCTCAATGCCGGCAAGAAGGTCGCTATCCTGGTCGGCGCCGGTGCGCTGCACGCCACGGATGAAGTCATCGCCATCGCCGACAAACTCGGTGCCGGCGTGGCCAAGGCCCTGCTCGGCAAGGCCGCCGTGCCGGATGATCTGCCGTGGGTCACCGGCTCCATCGGCCTGCTGGGTACCGAACCCAGCGACAACCTGATGGCCGGCTGCGACACCCTGTTGATGATCGGCTCGGGCTTTCCCTATGCCGAATTCCTGCCGCCCGAGGGTCAGGCCCGGGGTGTGCAGATCGACATCCAGCCAGACATGCTCAGCCTGCGCTACCCCATGGAAGTCAGCCTGCACGGCGACAGCGCCGACACCCTGCGCGCCCTGTTGCCGTTGATCGAAACGAAGACCGATCACACCTGGCGCAAGAAAATCGAACATTGGCGGGAAAGCTGGGACAAGACCTTGGAAAAACGCGCCCTGCTCTCAGCCAAGCCGATCAATCCGCAACGGGTCGCGTTCGAGCTTTCGCCCCGGCTGCCGGAGCGCGCCATCATCACCTGCGATTCCGGCTCCTGCGCCAATTGGTACGCCAGGGACGTCAAGATCCGTCGCGGCATGATGTGCTCGCTGTCTGGTGGCCTGGCCTCGATGGGCGCTGCCGTGCCCTATGCAATCGCCGCGAAGTTCTGTCATCCGGACCGGCCGGTGGTGGCCCTGGTGGGCGACGGCGCCATGCAAATGAACAACATGGCCGAGTTGATCACGGTCGCCAAATACTGGCGCACCTGGACCAACGGCACTTGGGTCTGCGCGGTATTCAACAATCGGGATCTGAACCAGGTGACCTGGGAACAGCGCGTAATGGAGGGCGACCCGAAATTCGAGGCCTCCCAGGACATTCCCGACGTGCCCTACCACCTGTTCGCCCAGTCCATCGGTTTGAAGGGCATCCTCGTGCTCGACGGAGACGACGTGGCCGCCGCCTGGGATGAAGCCCTGGCGGCGGATCGCCCGGTCTTGATCGAATTCCGTACCGACCCGGACGTCGCACCGTTGCCGCCGCATATCAAATTGGAACAGGCGAAGAAATTTGCCACAGCCCTGCTCCAAGGAGACCCGAACGAGGGCGGTATCGTCGTGGAAACCGCCAAACAGGTGCTCGGCGCCTTGTTGCCGGGCCATCGCAAGGACAAAGAGTGAGGCGTGACTGAATGCACACGGGTGAGCTGCCTCGTCGGTATGAACGGGCCCTGCTACTGGCCTTCTGCATATTATGGGGTTGGCTGGCGATCGCGCCGGTCAAGCGTAGCGACTGGCTGGCGGAAAACCTGCTGGTCATTGCCTTGTTGGTCGTCCTGGTGAGCGTCCACCGCCGATTCAGCTTTTCCCGGCTATCGGCCACGCTGGTGTTCGTGTTCCTTTGCATCCACGAAGTGGGCGCCCACTACACCTACGCCAAGGTGCCTTACAACGCGTGGTGGCAGGCCTTGACGGGGGGCCAATCCCTGGACCAACTGATGGGGTTCCAGCGCAACCAGTTCGATCGGCTGGTACACCTCAGCTATGGCCTGCTGTTGGCCTATCCAGTGCGCGAGGCCTTGCTGCGGGTCGCGCCCGTAACGGGGTTCAGCAGTTATTTCATGGCCTGGTGCCTGATCCTGGCTTCGTCGGCCGTTTACGAAATCGTCGAATGGTTGGGCGGCGCCTATATAGGCGGCGATACCGCCAAGGCCTTTGTCGGCGCGCAACAAGACCCTTGGGACTCACAAAAGGATATGGCCTTGGCGGCGCTTGCCGCGTTCATGGCCTTGCTGACTGCCGCCGCAGTCAGCTACTTGCGCCAACGGGACTTCGCCCGTGAATGGGCACTGCGCTTCAAGGCGCCTACATAACGACGATAACGCAACCGTGCATCATTTTTGATCATGACTAAGTAAATCTGCCCATCAGCCGATACAAGACAGGTGCGGGTGAAATCGCTTTTTGGCTGACGATTTATTTTTATGATTGAAGATACTGGCAATGACTCAACCGTTCTTACCCCGGGTTCGTCTACCCGAAGCTTCACCCGTCGTACCCTGCCGGCCATCATGTTCCTGCTGTTCGCCATGTCCGCACTGGCAATCGCCGTACTGCTCAACATTACCCAGGCGCAGGATCAGCGCGCCCGTGAACAGAGCCTGTTTTTTGCCCAGCGGGCCATTGACGGCATCCGGACCGGTATCGGCCGGGATTTGAACGACTACTCCAAATGGAGCGACGCCTACCGGCACCTGCACGTAAAGGTGGACAAGACGTGGGCCTATGATGAGGAAAACGTCGGCAGTAGCGTTTATTCGCTTTATGGCTATCAGGCCGTGTTCGTCATTTCCCCGGCAGGCAAGACCGTCTATTCCGTCATTGACGGCCAGATGAGTGATACCGATGCCGGCACATGGTTGGCCGGCGACCTGAAGGCGTTGAGGAAAAAGGCCAGCACCCCGGACAAGCGCGATGAGGTGATTGTCGAGCTGCTGCATCACGGCGATGCGCCAGCATTCGTTGCCGCCTCCGCCATCTCCACCGGCACGGACAACAGCGTGCGCGAAATACCCGGCCCCCCCAGCCTGATGCTTTTCGTCAAAGTCCTCGACCCTGGATCCCTGCAAAACCTGGCAAGGGACTTTGTCCTGCCCGAGGCCCATATCGCCAGAACGCCAGGCCCGGATGAGACCGCCCAATGGGTCCTTGATCCGTTAAGCCAGGAAGCCCTGGCATGGCGCCCCTTGACCCCTGGCCAGGACCTGCGCAAGGTTCTGCTGCCGTTGCTGGTCGTGGCACTGCTGATCCTGGGAATCCTGGCGCTGTTGGTGTTGCGCCATGCCCTGGCCATGCTGCGCGAGCAGGAACGCCAGTATGCCAGCGTCCTCGCCCACCGAAAGGCGCTGGAGCGCAGTGAGGAACGTTTCCGGGACATCGCCGAGGTGTCTTCTGACTGGTTGTGGGAAGTCGACTCGAACGGCGCACTGACTTATCTGTCGGAACGTTTTGAACAGGTGACCGGGTTCGCCCCCCGGGAGTGGCTGGGCAAGCCCCTGCACCGGCTGTTGCACCCCCACGGCGGATCGATTTCGATCGCCCAATGGCTGCTCGGCGGTGCCAACAGCGGCGCCTCGGTACCGCTGTTGTGCGAGTACACCGCGCGCAACCAACGTGTGCGCACCTGCAAACTTTCCGTGCGGGCCATTGATGCCGGCACCCTGGGCTTTCGTGGCACCGCCACCGACATCACCGACGAGCTGCGGGCACTGGCCCAGATCAAGCACCTTTCCCTCCACGACCCGCTGACCGGGCTGGCTAACCGCAATCGTTTGTTCGATTGCCTCAGCGAACACCTGGACCCGGCCAATGGTGCGCCCTTGGCGCTGTTGAACCTG
This sequence comes from Pseudomonas fluorescens Q2-87, assembly GCF_000281895.1. NCBI lineage: Bacteria > Pseudomonadati > Pseudomonadota > Gammaproteobacteria > Pseudomonadales > Pseudomonadaceae > Pseudomonas > Pseudomonas fluorescens. The sequence continues at coordinate 3,510,109 of NZ_CM001558.1, forward strand.
GACATGGACCGGTTCAAGCCAGTCAATGACTCCCTGGGGCACGCCGTGGGCGATAAGGTGCTGAAGGAAGTGGCCCATATTCTTCAACAAAACGTGCGCGGCACCGACCTGGTGGCCCGCCTGGGCGGTGATGAGTTTGTCATTGTCATGCCCAACCCCGGCAGTGCGCAGGACCTTGATCAACTCTGTGCACGCCTGATCGACTGTATGCAACGGCCCATGCACCTGGACGGTAATACTTTGTACCTGGGGATGAGCATCGGCGTTGCCTGGTCGCAGCCGGGCGAGACACGGGCAGACGAGCTGTTGCGCCACGCCGACATCGCCTTGTACGCGGCCAAGGCGGCAGGCCGTAATACCTGGCGCGTGTACGTGGAGGCCATGGGAGACCTGGCCCGCGACCGTCGGCGATATGAGCAGCAACTGCGCGATGCCATGCAAGGCGACCAACTCGAGCTGCGCTACTTGCCGCGCTTCGACATGAATGCCGAGCAATTGCACGGCTTTGAAGCCCAGACCTTCTGGCATCATCCGGAGAAAGGGGAACTGGGCGGCTCTGACTTTATCCCGGTCGCCGAAGCGTCGGGCCAGTTGGAAGAGCTGGGGGCCTGGATGCTGATCAACGTCTGCGAAGAAGCGGCGACTTGGCCGCCAGCCGTCAGCGTCTCCGTCGCCGTGTCGCCCAAATGGTTCAACAGCAGCTTTCTGCTCAACCAGGTGCAAACGGCCCTCCAGGCGAGCGACCTGGCGCCTCATCGCCTGACATTGGAAGTCGCCGAAGGCGTCCTGCTGTCCGACCACCAGACCGTCGCCACGACGCTCCATGCGCTCAAGGACCTTGGCGTGCGAATCAACATCGACAAGTTCGGCACCAGCATCGCGTCCCTGCGGGAAGTATTGAACCAGCCGTTCGATGGCATTCGCTTCGATCGCAACATCCTCTCGCAACTGGGCCTGGAGCATGACCACGAAGGCGTCCTGGCGATGATCCGCCTGAGCCGCAGCGTAGGGCTGATGGTCACCGCCGAAGGCATCGAGAATGCCCGCCAATTCAGCCAACTGCGCAGCGTCGCGTGCGACCATGTACAAGGCCCCTACTTCGGCTCCGCACTGCCCCGCTCGGAAATGGCGTCGTTCTTCACGACACCGCGCTGGCTATAGACTCGACACCTTGTGGCTTGCTCGCGAAGGCGTCGGCACAGCCAGCACCATTGCCAACCGAGTCAACCGAGTCAACCGTGCAAGCAAGCCCTTTCACTGCAAACGCTACAAACTCAACCGCCCCCGCTCTTCCTCGGTCAATCGCTGCCGTGTCTGTTCATCCAAGGGGCCGGCACCGAGGACCTGGACCGGGCTGGCCGGGTCGTAGGTCCGGGGGGCTTCGCGGCTGGCACCGTCGCGGGACGGGGCCAGTTGCTCGGAGCCGAAGCTCACCACTTGCACGGTAAATACCGACGCCTGGTTCTGCCGCGCCGCGTTCTGCTGCTGGCGCGCCACATCTTCGGCCGCCTGGGTGGCCGAGGTCGCTGCCGAGCTGGCGGAGGTGATCGCACCGGTGTTCACCGAAGCTGCCAGCGGCACGCCGGAGGACTTGCCCTGGGTCTGGATGTTGGCCGCGTTCACCACCGTCAATGCCGCGATGTTGACGTTGCCCGACACCCGGATCCCCGCCTCGCCCGCATCGATGGTGCCCAACGGCGCGATCAGGTCGATATCCCCCGGCGCCACTTCGGCAATGGGATTGAGGGTGGCGATACCCGCCCCGGTGCTCGGCACCAACGGCGACAGCGTCACGTTGCCCCAGGTGTCGTACAAGCGCTTGGGCGGCGTATACACCACGGTGGTCTTCGAACCCCGGCCGGCGTTGATATCGCCCTGGGCCGACCAGCCGAGGATCGAGCCGCCAAAAGTGGTCATGATCCGGCTCTGCCCCAGCAGGATGCTATTCTGCGCATACAACTGGATATCGCCCTCACCCTGGGTGATGACGCCTGCGGTGGACGGCGGCGCGTTGCCCTCGATGCCGAATGTTTGCCCGCCGCCCGGGGTCAGCATCTGGATACTGCCGCCGAAATCGGTGTGCACCCCCGCCCCGCCGAACATCGTGATGTCGCCCTTGTAGGTGATCGGATTGCCCGCCACGTCCTTGGTCGGGAACAACAACTCGATAGCCTCACGGCCCCGCAGGTAACTGCCCTGGCGCACGCCACCCACTTCGTTGTACTCACGACCACCGGCCTTGAGCTCGGCGAAGTACACGTCGCGGGCAAACACCCGCTGCTGCTCGGCCGGCAGTGCCGCGAAGTAGCTGCGGGCCTGCTCGCTGTCGCCGCTGAAGCCGAAGCGTTTCTCCAGCCAATCCACCAATTCGGTTTCATAGGTCTTGGCGACCTTGCCGTCCTGGTTCGCCAGCGGCACACCGGCCAGGGCCTGGTTCGCCGGGTCCAGGTAGGCCTTGACGAAGCGCTCGTAATCCGCGCCGTTGAGGCCCGCGCCAGCTTGCAGCACCAGGCTCGCGCCAGGGCGCGAATCTCCCGGCACCACGGCGCCGAGGCTGGTGATGCTGACCTTGTCGTCCATCAGGATATTGCGCCCGGCGGTGATTTCCAGCAGGCCGGGACCGGCGACATTGAAGTTGCTGTAGAGGATGTCGCGCCCGGCTGACACGATGGAAATGTCGGTGGGGTTGTTGTGGATGAAGAGGTTGCCGGCGCTGGTGTACTGCCCCGTGACAGACTCACCACCCTGGCCGCCACTCAGCGGTGTTCCGCTGCTGACGATGTCCCGCCCGGCCATCATCCACACCGACCCGGTTCCTTCGTAATAAGTCTGGCCGAATCGGCTGTCATTCAGGGTGGTAAACGTCATCGTCCGCCCGCTATTGACGGCCAGCAAGTCGCCCTTGAGCGCATAGAAACGGGCAGGATCGGTGTTGCTCGCCCATTCGTCGGACGCGCTGCTGCTATCAAAAGCAAACAACGGCAATGTATTTGCGCCTATAGAGACACGATTGGCATCGGCGGAGAGATTACTGACCACCACAGCGTTATCGACAAGCCCCATGAAGGCCGGCCGAAATGGTGTGGCCACGGCCGTGGACGAGGCACCAGAGCGACTGACCGTCAGGTCACCGCCATAGATGGAGTCACCAGCGAGGAACTGCAACTCGCTGTTGATGCCGGGGGCAAGCAGCAAGGCTGAGCGATAGCCGTTACTGGAGTTACCGGAGCCTGCGACCTTGGCCTGACCGTAGTAAAGACTGCCACTGGCCGCAACGGCCTGCAGAATCGATGGGTAGACTACCGCCAAGTCCGTCTCGCCCCCAGACATCAGCGGCGTCAGATTGCCCCCCGATGACCAGAGATCAATCGCAGTATTAGCCGTCCACAACGAAAACCAGCTCACGCCCGAGCCGTTAGTCGCACCATTTTTGAAGGGCGACACGCTCATCATCGGCACCCGGCCCGGGTCGGCAACGTCCATCACGACCAAGTCGCCCAACGTACGCAGATCGAAGGTAGCATCACCAGGCATGAGGGTCAGTCCACCGGTTGCAGATCCTCGTGTGGACTTGAAGGAGTCGTAGGCCCGTGTTTCTCCAGGGGATTGCACAGGGGCACTGTTGCCGTAGAGCAGGTCGATACGACCAATGGCACCACCATCGATTTGGGCGTGTCCTCGCAAATTGATGACCGCGCCGTTGAGATGCCCCATGGTGAACGAGCTCTCGGGATTCAAAACACCACCCACACGCAGGTTGAGATCGCCACCGCCGGTCAATTGCAGGCTGCCATCAGAGCCCACACGTCCGGTGCTGCCCACCGCCAACAGCAGCCCCTGGCTACGAGGGTTGATGTTTGAGTTGAAGTCGTTACCGGCGAGCCGGTTCAACACCCCCGCGTCACCCTTCACCTGTACATCCAGATCACCGCCACCCAAAGTCCCGAACCCGGTGAAAGCGGCCATTTGATCAGCGCCACCCGACACCGTCGACGCGGTATGACTACCGAAGTTGATCCACCAGGCGGTCGGCTGGCTGCTCGCTGAATCACCATTGCCCTGGCGCCAGAGCCAATTGCCTACATTGGCCGAATCCTGGCCCATGTCGGTAGGGTTCGGTCGCCCGCTAGAGTTGACAGGCGCGGTCAGGTTGCCACTGAGGTCACCGCCGACCTTGAGCAACAGGTTACCGCCCGCGTCCGGATACCAGGCGCGATAGAGACTTTCAGTGCCGCCATCGACTAGCTTTTCGTTACTGCCATCCTCGTCGGTGAGCACCTTGCCGTTGGCGCCCAGGGCCTTGGGCTGGTTGTAGGGATCGCCTGGGAACGTCGGTGCCGACGAGGTTCCGGCGGTGTAGATGCCGAACAACGAATCCATGCGCAGGCTGCCACCGCTGAGCAGTTCCAGGTCGCCGGTGCCGGTGCGGATGACGCTCGGACGGACACTGCCGGCAACCGCTTCATACTCCACGTCTGCGGGGGCACAGACACTCGGCGCCGCGTCGCAGAGTGACTGAACCGAATCAAACTGGAAAAACTGCGCAGCGGCCTGGCTGATCAGCTCGCCGGCCTTGACCTCAAAGCCGGAACCTGCCAATTCCTCCTCCGCGGCCTTGGTCCATCTGTAAGAAGCTTGAAGCGCGCAAATACCAGCGAAATCCGCACAGAACGCGTCAACCGAGTCGTAGCCAAAATTGCTCACGATTGTCAGGTCGACGGTTTGTCCGAGCGCTACCGTGAACCCCGCGCCCGCCAGCTCATCGACCCCTAGTTGAGTCCACTGATAGGTGCCCTTGGCCGGCACGGATTTGCCAAACATGCCGTAGTGGCTATCGGCAAGACGCAAGTCGCCTTGTACCGGATCGGGCTGGACGATCCGGCTGTCCGCCGCCGTCGTATCGGCCCCGGCCACCAGCCGCAGCGACCAGGATTGCGAACCCTCGGCGAGCATCGGGGCGATAGCCCACATGCGGCCATCGCTGCCGGCGATTTCCGGACGTAGCTGGATCGACTCGACGCCATTGGGCAACTTCACATCGGTGCCGGACGGGATCAGCGAACCGCGGTTCAACGCCAGGCTGCCATCCAGCTTGAGGATATTGCTCTGGGCATTGCTCGCATTCGCCACATTGGGCAGCGCCACGCCCTTGGGCCAGGTGAAACCGAGCAGTGCGGCGGCACCGCTCAGCACGCTGCCGGCGCCCAACTGCGAGCCGGCTTCGAGGGTCTGGGCCCGGCTCAGCAAAGTGCCCGCGGCAAACAGCAGGTTGCCGGACGCATCGTGCACCGCTGCCGCCAATACCGTGCCGGCCGGCAGCTCCAAGGGTTGCTCAAGGACTGCGGCCACCGGCAGTCGAGTACCCGCCGCCAGGGTCACGCCTTTGATCGGCAAGTCGTAGTTCAGCGTGGTTCCCGCCGGGAACGCCGTACCGTCGGCCAGCGTCACGCCGGCACCGGGGACGACGATGTCGCCACCGGTGAAATCGATGCCGGGCAGCAGCATCCAGCCTTTGTCATCTTGGGTGGCGGGCGGCGGAGCGAATCCGTCGTTGATGCTGCCGTAGATGCTCAGGTCGCCACCGGCGCGCAGGGTCAGCGCACCGGCCTCGCCGGAGCCGTACACAGCAGTTTGCCGGGTGCGCGGGTTGACACTGGCGTAGCGATAGCCGGACAGGTCCAGGTCACCCTGCACCACCAGGTCGCCGTCGGCCGTGGCGCTGACAATCTCAACGCCGGGCCGCAGGTGGAACGCATCGGCGTAACGGGCGTTGTCCAGGCCGGCGAGTCTACGTTGCATCAAATCGCTGTTGGCCAGCGCCGCGTTGATGAAGGCGAGGCTATCCTGGTGCTTGCCATCCAGGTAGGCCTGGTCGATGACCTGATAAGGACGGCCACTGGCCGCCGGATCGCTGCCAAAGGCTGCATCGTTGTACTGCCACATACCATTGACGGCGATGGACCGCGCGCCCTGGATATCCAGGTTGCCGCTGGCATCGATGGCGATGTCACCTTGGGTGGCATCCGGGCCGGCGCGCCGGGCATTGAGCTCCAGGGTGCCGCGAGCGCGACCATCATGCTGCCCCGCAGGCGCCGCGGTGCCATGGCGCAAATCGATGCGCGCGCCGTCGGCCAATGTCAGCACGCCGCCCCGGGAGGTGAGGTCGACCATGGCGCGGTTCGGTGAGTCGATGATCTTGCCGTAGCTGTCTACACGCAGGCGATTGCCGTGGGCATCGAGCACCGCGCTGCCGCCCAGGGTCAGGGAGCGCCCGGCGGCGAGTCGGATGCTGCCGACCCGTTCGCCGCTGGCGTCTACCTTGCCATTGACCAACAGGTTTCCATTGTCGACCGACACGCTGATGGTCGAGGCCTTGAGTTCGTTGCCGATCACCAGGTCGCCCTGCTTGAGCTGGAAGCCACGGGAGCCGAACACCTGCCCGTCGTTCAAGCGTTGGTTCAAGGCCGCGAACTGCTCGCTGAGGCTGCCGCTGTCGCCCAGGCGCTGGGCCTGGATCTCCACACCGCCGGCCAGGTACGGCATGGCGGTGCCGCCGGCGTCATATTCGCCCGTGCTGCTGCCGAGAATCCGACCCCGCAAGTCAACGATCCCGGCGGCCTCGTCCAGGGCCACCGCACTGAGCCGGCCAGCCTGGTTGTTATGGGCCGAGAGGTCGATGCTTGAACCATCCGCCTGGCGGATGTTGCCGTTGCGGCTTTGCAGGATCACCTCACCACCGGCGCTGTAACGCGTCACATCGTTGAAGGTGATTGCGCGCCCAGCCAGGTCGATCTGCGCCGCCTCCGTCAGGGTCAGGTCATCCGTCGCGCTGAGGGTGAGCTTGCCGCTGGGCAGCACCACTGCGCTGGCGAGATTGAGGCTCGCGCCCTTGAGGGACAGCTCGCCCCCTAGCCCGGAGACAGCGCCAGGCTTAGCGGTTGTGCCCGTTACATTGACCACGCCGCCTGCAGTAATGCGGTTGACCGATCCGGCTTCACCCGTGAGCAACGGCGTGAGGATATTCAGGTTGCCGCCGCTGTAGACGTAGCCTGTTTTTGCGTCATAGGCGCCCTGGCTTTGATACACCGCCAGGCTGCCCTTGTGATTGGCGGTCAGGCGTTCGCTGGCGCTGAGGTTGACGTTGGCGAATCCCAGGGCTAGGCGGTCCAGGGTGGTGACCGAGCTGGGCTGGGCGAAGTCACCGTAGCCGAATTCGATGCGCTGGGCCTGGATGTCCAGGCGACCGGCACCGGTACCGGCCCCACCGGCAATCACCGAACCCGGCGCGCCGACAGCGCCGTTCCAGATCAGGTTGGTGGTGCGAATGGTCGCCACATCATTGGCGCTACCGGCACCATAGATGGCAGGGGTGCTGAGCATCAGATTATTCAGGCGCGACTTGCCTGTTGTCGGGTCATAGGTGTCGAGACTGACAGTGCCGTAGAAGTTCAGCGCCTGGCTGGCCGACAGTTCGAGGGTTTCCAGGGCCGGAGCACCGTATTCGGTGTCGCCGCGCAACAGGCGATCGAGCACGGTCTGGCTCAGGGTCAGGCCGGCGGGCAAGACCTGCCGCGTCGCCGCATTGCTCAGGGCCTGGGCGGTGCCGACGTTGATGTTGCTCAGGGCCAGGGTCAGGTGACGAGTGCCGTAACGCACCTGATCGTCCAGTTCCAGGCTGCTGCCGGAGGCAGCAACGATGCTGCCTTCGGAGTGAATGCGGGTCACGCCGCTGCACGGGGTCAGGCTACACCCACCGATATTGACCGTACCCGTGGTGCCTGACACAGGGGCGAGCACATTGAGCAAGCCATTGGAAGCACCCAGCAAACTGTAGTTCTGGTTCCTTACATTCAGGTTATAGATAAAACCGTCAAGCGCATCGTAGGCCGCCTTGCCCCGCCCGATGGTATTGATGGCGGCGCCTTGTTCCACTAATAGTTCGCCGCCATCAGCCAGAAGGAATACCTCAGGCGCAGATAAAGTCGCACCTTCACGCAGCGCGACACTGCGGGACACCCGTTGCGGCGTGATGTAATTACCGCCCTGGCCATAGAGCACCGAAAACTGGCCACCGATCACCTGGCGCGAAGCATTCAACGCATTGAGGCTTTCGGCGTTGAGGGTCACGCCGTCGAAGCCCGCAGTGGCTCCGCGCCCCTCGGCAACCACTTCCAATGCCGCGCCGTTGCTGCCCACCACCGAAACAGTACCGCCAAAACCACCTGGCTGAGCCGCGAATTTGCCAACGCCGTTAAAAGAAAACGCCTGGTCCCCGGCCCCCTTTGCCATGTTCAGCTTCAGAGTCTTCGCGTCTACCGGCAACAATGCCCGTGGTACGCCCAGGCGCGCGGCATCGGCCAGGGCAAATTGGGCGTAGCTGGTTTCGTTGTATTGGGAATAACGACGCAGCACATCTCCCGATGTCAGGATGATCTGGCTGGATAAACTGTTGCGCTGCCCGGTATTGGCCACCGACAGTACCCCGGCTGTGGTCCACGAACCATTACGCATCTGTAGCGCGGCCGTTGTCGCGCCCGGTCCCGCCAAGCCATTGACCTCGACCCGGAACGCTCCCGGCAGCAAGGCATAAGTGGACGGCATCAAGGTATAGGTACCAGCCGCCAACCCGGGCACACCGGCACCTATGGAGACTTGCTGCCCCACTCTCGGATCCACCGCGCCGCCTTCAGGGACGACCGGCGCGTATTGGCTCTGGTTCCCCGGCACGATGGCGTAGACCGGGTTGCTCGACAGCCCAGGCAAGATGAAACCGCCATTGGCACCAATTTGTACCAGCGGGTTGAAGCGCGCATCGGTGGAACCGCCGCGGCCGGCGATGAAACCAGCACCGAGCAAGTCACCTCCACCCGAGAGGTCGAGTACCGAGCCTTCCTGCCCCGTTACCGACTTGCCGCCCAGAATCACGCCGATATCGAGGTCGCCATTGTCGGAAGGCACCGCGCCTTGCCCCAGCAACACTACCTTCTTGCCAGCGTACGTATAAGTCTGACCGTCAATGGAGCCGCCATACGGCAGGACCAGGCCCAAGCCACTGACCGATGTCAGGCTGCCCGGCAACAGATCCACCCGAGCGGATATACCCTCTGGACTGTTTGTACCGATTTCAAGCAACCCTAAAGGTGCGCGGACGATGCCACCTTGTTCAATCTTCGCGCTGCCCAACTGCAAACGACCGAATACGGAATAAGGCACTTGAGGTGCAACCTGGGTAGCACGCCCAATGACTAGGCTACGCGCCGGGTCATAGAGCTTGATGCCGCTACCCGACTCAGTGCCCCAGCCATACCCCGCCAACACTCGCGCTCCTACTCCGGTCGCTGGGTACAGTTGCGCAGCCTGCAAGACCATGTCCGAAGGGGTCACCAGTTGAGTGGTGAAGCCTTGAGGCAAACCGTCGCCGGAGAACCCGGCGAGGAATCTCATATCCCCCCGACTGCTTAAATGAACCCGGTCAAAACCGGCACGCTGCGTCTCGACGCTGCTGCCATCGGCCTGCAACACAGTGCCTTTGCTGCTGAACATCACGTTGCCCTGCACATCCAGCAGGTCCGCATTGATCGAAAACGCCGCTTTGTTCGCCAGAAGCGATACACCGCCCTCAATCACCGGTCGGGTGTAGTTGTCCATATTCGGTTGACGTGCCGCCAGCCCCGATAGCAACACCTGGGAGGCGTTGAGCTGGATTTGGCTGTTGGCTGGCCCGGCGTCATCCATCCCAAAGCTGCGGGCATACAAGCTCAGGCTTTGGCCAAGGGACAGCGAAACGTTGCCATCGACGCTCAACAACCCATTGCTCAACAGCGTCAGGCTGTCGAAGCCCCCCGACTGAACTTGATCCACGCCCAACCGCCCATGACCATAGACCAACGAGTCCGCCGCCGTCCCGGCATTCTCCTCCAGCAAACTTGCTTGAGCGGTTTGCCCCAGCACCAATTCCCGTACCTTCAGCACTCGATCGCTGACTGCGCCCTTCACGTAATAAGGCGTTTCCAGAGCCACCGACAGCTTGCCTCCCGCCGCCCCAGCCCCGCCTGAGCGGGCGCTGAATGTGCCGTCCAAGTACAAGCCATTGGCCGACGCCAGGGAGATACTGCCGCCATTGCTCGCTACCGACGTGCTGCCCGGGCCGGGAATGTCCAACACGGCCTGGCTGCCATCCGCTTGCAGACGCGCCCCCTCGCGCACCGCCACAAACAGTTCGGATGCGGAAGCCGATCCTTTCGCGGTATCGATCTGGCCGCCGATGACAATCTGCCCGCCATCACGTACCAGGCCATAGGTCTGACCGCGCATGTCCCGGGCGGTCACGGCCCGGCTGGAGACATCGATCAGAGCCTGCTCGCCCAGCCAGATGGAGCGACCGTGGCCCTGAGCATTGACGGCTTCACCCTGCGCACCGATGACGCTCAACCCGGTGAGGCTGACCCGCCCACCCCACGCATTAAGGGTACCGTTGGCGGTCAGTTGACCGATGCTGCGCACATCGATGCCCTGGCCCGGATCGACGCTGACCACGCTGCCCTTGCCCAGGTTCAACACCGTGCTGGCCATGTCGGCGGCGCTGGAGTTCGCGGTACCGGCAGTAAGACTCAGGCTCGCGCCGCGACGCTGGGTCATGACGCCTTTGATCGCGTCTTCCTGGTACAACTCCGGCGTCCAGCGCTGCAAAGCATCCGCCGGTTCTGCGCCACCGCCGGTGCTCAACGCCTGCTCGCTAAAACGGTACACCGGCATCGTCACATCGACCTGGGTCCCGTCGGCCACGCTCAGGCCTTCGTTACCTGTGATGTCATAGGCCGAGAAGCCTTTGTCAAAAAAGTCTCCACCCAGTTGCAGGGTGCCCGGTTCAAGCGGCGAGCCACTGTTGCCGATCAGCACTTTATTGGCCGCCAGCGTCAAGGTCCCGCCGCCATTCACGCCGGTGCCGCGCAGTTCACCGTCAAGGTTCAAGGCGCCGTTATCGGACGATGCGCCGGTACTGGAGGTCAGGGTCAGGTCACCGCCCTTGCCGCCGCGGATCTTGCCATCGGCCATGACCGCAGCACCGGAACTGACGTCAATCCGGCTGCCCTGACGCACGTCAATGTCGCCAATGCTGCGCACGGACACGGTGCCGCCGTTGATGAACGGCAGGCCTTGGCGGTCGTTGCCGTCGAGCAGCAGATTGCTCCACCGTCCGGCGGCGTTCAGCTTGACGCCTTCTCCCAATGTGACCACTGCCCGCTGTCCCGTGGCGGGTGAAAGCGTGACGTCTCCAATCTGGAAGTTATCGGTCCTGACCTGTTTGAGCACGTTGCCCAAGGCAATACGACCGCTGCGGGCAGTCAGGTCGGCGTTCACCTCGACCTGCGGGGCATAAAGCGTGATGTCGCCGCCGTCGGCGACCTTGAGTGCACCGTCGACCTGGATGCCTTCAGCCGCCGCCACCTTGACCGCGCCGAGCTGGAAGCCATTGAGCAGCGCGTTATCCAGCACCAGCTTGCCTTGCCGATCGGTGTCGACCACCGAGGTCAGATCCAGGCCCGCGGCAATCTTGTCGGCCACCTTGCCGACGGTGACCTGATCGAAGGTGGGGTTCAGGCCACTGTTGATCATGCCGCTGGTCTTGTCATGGATCGGCGTGTAGCTGCCCACCCACAACTGCGCCCGTCGGGCCACGGCGTTTTGCGATTGCTGGTAGCCGTCGAGGTTGAGATTGGGTGCCTGGGTCTGGCGTTCGCCCTGGTAGACCTCACCGACAATCTGGCCTTCCAGCACCGCGTTGCGGGTCGACACCACCAGCTTGCCGGCATCGCGGCCGACGGTGTAGCCCGCCTCAAAACGCTCGCGAGGGGCGATCAACGGGTTGTAGTAGTAATCGGTCTGGCCCCAGCGTTGGCTGTGATCTTCGTAGCCTTTGTAGATGCCGGTATAGAGAATGTCCCCCGGCGCCTTGGACAATTCATACAAACGCCCATTGGGGCCTTTGAGCCAGGTCTGACGCAGGTAGCCGCTCTGCACATCCAGGGTGCCGCCAGACAGGTTCAGTTGCGCTGCCTGCTGAGTCACCACGTCGTTGCCAGTGAACGTCAAGGTCCCGCCTTGAGCAGCCCATTCACCGGCGCTGTGGCCTCGGGTCCCCAAGTAACCGCCGACTTCCAACAGCCCACCCGCCGTGTACCAACGGTCGGTGGCGTAGCCATTGGTGCCTGCCGGCACGTAGATCAAGTCACGCACATCCACCCAGACATCGTTGTTGGTCAGCTTGCCGCCGTCGCGGTTGACCGGCGCATCACGCTGCTCATTGCCCTGCACGTTGACCTTGATGGAATTGGACTCCATCGCCACCTTGACGCCGATGGCACCGGACACATCGATCACCGCGCCATTGCCTACCAGGCTGCGACCGGCAGCGCTGACCGCGACCTGGCCGCCGGTGGCCAGGGTGATGGAGCCGTTCTGGAAGTCAACGCTGCCGCCACTGACGATCTCGACCCGCGACTGATCGGTGCGGTCGACCACGCTGCTGAGGTTGTTGAACTGGCCGGTGATCAGGTTGTTCGGCGTGCCATCCAGGCCGGCCGGTCCGGCATTGCGCTGGCTGTCCAGGGCGCTGCCGCCTGCGGCATCGAGCAGCACCGCCGTGGTGCTGCCCTGCCCCAGGGTCACGCTGCCGCTGCTGTCGCTGAAGGCGTTGAGCAAGTGCAAGGTGCCGCGGGTGTCCACCGAACTGCTCGCCACCGCCACACCGTTCTGCTGCACATCGTGCCCGGTGAGGGTGATGTCGCCGATGCTGGCCTGGATCAGGCCCCTGTTGATCACCGTGCCGGCGCCGCTGCCGAGCTTGAGGGACGTCGCGACCTCGTTACCACGGGTAGTGGAACGCAGGTTGCCGCTGGTGCCCTGGCCCCGACGGATATAAAAACTGTCGCCCGCCGCCAGGGTGGTTTGGCCCTTGGCGGTGGTGATGGAGCCGGCGTTCTCCACTTCGCTACCCAGCAGCAAGGCATAGCCGCCCCCAGCCGTGGAAGTGGCGGCGCGATGGGTTTCGATCAGTGCGCCTTGCTGCACTTCGACCTTGCCCGCCGCGTCGGTGAAAGTCGGTTGGCTGCCGGTGGCATCGATATACAAGCCGCGCTTGCTGAATTGCTCATCGCTGATGTTGGCCGCCACCGCCGCCAGGTTACGTACGTTGACCTGGCTGCTGCCGCTGAAAATGATGCCGTTGCGGTTGACCAGCATTACCGTGCCGTTGCCCTTGATCTGGCCCTGGACCTGGCTCGGTCGCGCCTGGGGGTCGTTGACCCGGTTGAGCACGGCCCAGTCCGACTGCTGCTGGAAATCCACCGTGGTATTGCGCCCGACGTTGAAGGTTTCCCAGTTGAGGATCGCCTTGTCGGCGGTCTGCTCGATCTTCACCGTGGTCTTGCCGCCGGCCTCGGTCTGCTGCGGACCCTTGGCGTTGAGCCAGCCCTGGGTCAGGCTGTTGTCGACCTTGAGCCCGCCCTCGCCCAAACCATCGGGCACGACCTGCACCTGCCCCAACGCCGCTTGCCGCCCGGCGGCCTGAGCCGCCTGCTGGGCGGCGATGGCGGCGACGGTGTTGTTGAGGTTGGTCAGCGAACGTTGCAGCTGCGCATTGGCCCGTTGCTGTTGGGCCAAGGGCGGCGGCATGCCTGGCAACGCCGTTGTGGGCCGTGCCGCGCCACCGGCCGGGGACGCACCCTTGGCGGCAAACCAGGCCGAACTGAACGCGGTCGCCGCCTGGGCATTGCCGGCCACCATCAGCAGCGCAATGGCCTGGGCCAGCGGCTTGAGCCGCAACATCGACAACTCGCCATCGCGACGTGGGGCATTCAGGTTCGTCTGGGGTTTGCAGCGCAGCATCCTACTCATCCTTTCGGGTTCGCTTCTTAAGGGGGCGCAACGCAGTGCTATCAAGCTGCCAGCGTTGGTTATAGGGGATAGGCGGTTACAGCCGCTCGGGACCGAACGGATGTCATGAAAATTTCATGTGGCTGTGTTGGTTCGGACATGACGCAAAAATCAGCAACGGCTCGCACCGTTGCTGATCGGGTGTTGCGGGTCGTTCAAGCGTGGGCTTACAACGGACGACCGATGGCGTTGCAGACGCTGGTGTTGCCGACGCTCAGACCGCTGGAAGCCGTGACGAAGGAGTCACGAATAGCGGTTTTCCAAGCCGAAGGCAGTGGCACGAAACGGTTGGCGGTGATGGCCGAGTCGTTGTTGGTCAACGAACCGTAGTGACGGCTGAAGAAGTTGCGAACCTGAGTGGTCTGGGTCGCATCGGCGTAGCACTGGCTGAAGATCACGTTGGTGAAACCCAGGATTGGGTAGCCGGTGGTTGGGTAGGCCACGACGCTAGGGTCGCTTGGGTTGGTCGTAGCAGCGAACACCGGTACCCAGGCGTTCGGGTTGGAACGGTTGGCAACTGCCGGTACCGCAACAGCAGCGATGGCGGTCGAAACGTTGGCAGGAGCTGGGGAAACACCGGCGACGCGAGCGACCTTGGTGGCGTCATCCAGACCGGCCAGGGTGGTAGCGGCGTAGTCCGGGCTCATGTAGGTGATGCGGCCCTGGGCAGCGTTCAGTGCAGTCATCACATTCGCACTGCCGGAGGCGGAAACGGCACCGGATGGCAAGCCACCGCTGTAGCTGGAGGCGAAGGTGGTGGTGATGGCAAAGGTGCCGGTTTCAGCGCATTTGGCGTTCAGGAAGCGAGTGAACAGTTCGGTGGTGCCGCTGCTCTCGCCACGGTAGACCACGGTGATCGCGCCGGTACGGCCAGAACCAGTGATCTGACTCCAGTCGGTGAGGCGGCCGGAGAATACGCCGCACAATTGGTTGACGCTCAGGTCGACGTTGGCGGTGCCAGTCTTGTTGAACGGAATGGCAACCGAGGTGGCGACCGAAGGCACCTGGATCAATGGACCCCAGGCGGCACCGTGGGCACTGACGTAGGTGCTCAGTTCAGTGGCGCTGAGCTTGGAGTCGCTACCAGCCCAGTGCACTTTCTTGCCGCTGGTGTCGCCAGGCACGAACTTGGTGTAGTCGTTGGTCAGGAAAGCGGCCTTGCCGGCACCGCTGCCCACGCCGATGTAAGGGGCGAAGCCGGTGGTGAGTACACCGGACGTCTGGTACAGAGGCTGAGGCAAGGTAGCACCACCGCCGTTGACATCAGCCATGGCGGCCTGAGCGACGCAGAGGCCGGCGAGGGTCAGGGATACCGCGAGAACGTTGCGCTTAAACATGAAGAATCTCCTTTCATCGTGTTCGTACGTAGGTTGAGTGACGCGTGCTTGCCGTCATGGCGCTCGGTCCTGTGCCGATGGCGATGGGGTGAGGCCATGGCTTAGAAATTCGCAGTTTCCGGTGACAGATAAAGGAAAAAACCTCGGGAGCTGAGGGCTGTTTTTCGGCTTTTTTCCTCGGGTGTTCGAGGGCTCTGTGCCGTGGGTTCAGGCGATTTTTTCAGGGGGACGATAAGGGCTGGCCGTGGAGGTGGCGGCGGACGGTTGCCGGGCGGCGAAAGATGACAGAACGAGGAACCCGAGTTTGGCGCTGGCGAGGGTCGGGAGGTGTTGCGTCACTGCAAAATCATCGGCTGCTTTTGTGGCGAGGGAGCTTGCTCCCGCTGGGCTGCGAAGCGGCCCCAAAAAGATTGCATGCCATCTGCCTGGCACACCGAGGAGCTTGGCTTTGGGGCTGCTGCGCAGCCCAGCGGGAGCAAGCTCCCTCGCCACGTTTTTTTTGCGCGGTGGCTATTGCACCAACTGATTGATCTCGATGATCGGCAGCAGCACCGCCATGACGATCACCAGCACCACACCGCCCATGACCACGATCATCAGCGGCTCCAGCAGTGCGGTCATGCCCATGGCCCGGCGTTCGATGTCGCGGGAGAGGGTTTGTGCGGCGCGTTCGAGCATCGGCGGCAGGCAGCCGGTTTTTTCGCCGCTGGCGATCAGGTGGATCAACACCGGCGGGAAGACTTTTTCCACCCGCAGCGCCGCCGCCAGGTTGACCCCTTCGCGGACCTTGGCGGTGGCCTCGCTGACGCTCTGGCTCAGGCGGTCATTGGACAACGTCTGGCGCGCCGCCTCCAGGGCGCGCAGCAGCGGCACCCCTGCTCCGCCGAGAATCGCCAGGGTCGAGGCAAATCGCGCGGTGTTGAGGCCCAGTACGAAACGCCCGATCAGCGGCAGGCGCAACACCCGCGCGTGCCAGCTCAACCGCGCCGCCGGTTTGCGCAAGTACATGCGCCAACTCCAGAACCCACCGGCCAGCACGCCAAAACACAACCAGCCCCAGGCACGAATGAAATCACTGGCGGTGAGCATCGCCACGGTCAGCGCGGGCAGGTCTTGCCGGGCCTGGGAGAACGCGCTGACCACCTGCGGCACCACATAGCTGAGGAGGAAAATTACGATGGCAACCGACACCAGCCCCACCACCCCGGGGTAAATGAACGCCGTGAGAATCTTGCCCCGCAGGTTGTTGCGTTCCTCGATGTAATCCGCCAGTCGCTCCATGACCTGAGCCAGGTCGCCGGACTCTTCACCGGCGGCAATCAGCGCTCGATAAATGTCCGGGAAGTCCCGGGGCCGCGCCGCCAGGGCTTCGGCCAGGCGCATGCCGCTGCGCACGTCGGCGCGCACCGCGCTCAGGGTCTGGGCGATGTGCTTGCGCTCGGCCTGTTCCACCGTGGCGCTCAACGCGGCTTCCAACGGCAGACTCGCGCCCAGCAGGCTCGCCAGTTGCCGGGTGGCCCAGGCCAGGTCGTTGTCCGAGAGTTTGGCGCTGAACAAACCACCGCCATTGGCCGGTGTCGTGTTGCGCTCGGCCTGCACCTGCAACGCGGTCAAGCCACGGCTACGCAACAGGTTGAAAGCAGCGCCCTGGCTGTCGGCTTCCAAGTGTCCGGATTCGATCTTGCCCTGGGCGTCGGCGGCCTCGAAACGGTAACGATTCATCAGGCGTCCCGTGTCACGCGAAGGATTTCTTCAGGGGCCGTGGTGCCACTGCGGACCCAGCGCTCGCCATCCTCACGCATGCTGAACATGCCGGCCTGGCGGGCGGCGGCGCGCAGTGCCTGCTCCCCTGCCCCTTGGTGGATCAGCGCGCGGATGTCGTCGTCGATGCAAAACAATTCATGGATGCCAGTGCGGCCGCTGTAGCCGGTCTGGTTACAGGTCGGGCAGCCAACAGGTCGCCAGGTGCCGGGCGTGGCCGGATCCGGCTGCTTGCACTGCGAGCACAACCTGCGCACCAGCCGCTGAGCCAGCACACCAAGCATCGACGAGGCCAGCAGGAACGGCTCGACGCCCATGTCGATCAAGCGGTTGACCGCCGACACCGCATCGTTGGTGTGCAGCGTGGCCAGCACCAAGTGCCCGGTAAGGGACGCCTGCACGGCAATTTGCGCCGTCTCCAGATCGCGGATTTCACCGATCATGATGATGTCCGGATCCTGGCGCAGGATCGCCCGCAACGCCAGGGCGAAGGTCATGTCGATCTTGGCGTTGACCTGGATCTGGCTGATGCCCGGCAGATCGTATTCCACCGGGTCTTCCACCGTGAGGATGTTGTGGACGCTGGCGTCCAGCCGGGCCAGGGCGGCATACAGGCTGGTGGTCTTGCCGCTGCCCGTAGGACCGGTGACCAGGACGATGCCGTGGGGCTGGCGGATCAGGTGATCGAGCTTGCCCAGCACGTCCGGGTCCATGCCCAACGTTTCCAGTTGCAGGCGTCCGGCCTGCTTGTCCAACAGCCGCATCACCACCCGTTCGCCGTGGCCGGTGGGCACCGTGGAGACGCGGATATCGATCGGTCGCCCGGCCACGCGCAGGGCGATGCGGCCGTCCTGGGGCAGGCGTTTTTCGGCGATGTCGAGCTGGGCCATGATCTTGATCCGCGACACCAGCGCCCCATGCAGGGCCTTGCGTGGCGAGACCACATCGCGCAGGGTGCCGTCGACGCGGTAGCGCACCACCGAATGGCTCTCGTAGGGCTCGATGTGGATGTCGCTGGCCTCGTCCCGCGCGGCCTGGGTCAGCAAGGCGTTGATCATGCGGATCACCGGCGCGCCGTCCTGGGTGTCCAGCAGGTCAGTGATCTCGGGGATGTCTTGCATGAGCCGGTCGAGATCGACTTCGTTTTCCGCCGCACCCACGACTGCGGCAGCGCTGCCGGTGTCGGCATAGGCGGTGTTGAGCAAGCCGTCGAGCTCCTCGTCGCGCACCCGCTCCAGTCGCACCTCGCCGAACTGACGGCGCACCTCACTGATGGACCAGCCAGGCGTGGAGGGACACACCATCAGCACCGCACCGTCCTCGGCCTGCCGCAACACCAGGCGTTGGGCCTTGGCCCAGGCATATGGGAGGGTATTCATGGGCTCAACTCCCCTTCTACCGACCGACACGGTATTCATTGTCCAACCGGCTCCGTTACAGGCACCGCCTTGATCGCCGCCCTGGGTGTTTGCAAGCTGACCGGTGCGGCGCCCGGGATCGCCCGGGCCGAGGCGGGTAGTTGCGGGGCTTGCATGTCCGGCATGGCCCAACTGCGCTCCGGTTGCAGCAGGCCCTGGGCGCGACGCATGAAGTCGTAGCGGTTGAGGGTGATGCCGCGTCCCGCCGCGGTGTCGCGGATGATGTACGGCCGCAGGAACACCATCAGGTTGGTCTTGGTGATCTGCCGGCGCTCGTTGCGAAACAGCGCACCGATACCGGGGAGGGTCGACAGCCACGGCACCGCGTCATTGCTCTGGCTGTAGCCATCCTGAAGCAACCCGCCAAGGACCATGATCTGCCCGTCGTCGAGCAGGATGCTGGTGTCGATGGCGCGCTTGTTGGTGACGATCCCGGTGGTGCTCGAGGCGCGATTGTCGACGCTGCTGACCTCTTGGTAGATATCGAGCTTGACCGTACCGCCCTCGGAAATCTGCGGTCGGACATTGAGCTTCAAGCCGACCTCTTCGCGAGTCACCGTCTGGAACGGGTTGTTGCTGGTGCCGCCGCCACCGGTGACGTAGCTGCCACTGACAAAGGGAATGGTCTGGCCGACAAAAATGCTCGCCGCTTCATTGTCCAGGGTCAGCAGGTTCGGCGTCGACAACACGTTGGTGCCGCCCTTGCTCTTCAAGGCCCGGGCCAGGACCTTGAGGTCGAGGATCTTGCCGATACCGGGGATGTCCACGGTGCCGTTGACCAGGCCCAGGTTCAGCCCTTGGGGCAACACATCGATGCTGGTCTTGCCGTTGAGATTGAGTCCCGTGCCGCCGAGATTGACCCCACCGATCACCCCGTTGCCACCGAGATTGCCCGTCTGCCACTGCACGCCAAATTCGCTGGCGTCATCCTCGCCGACCTCTACGATCAAGCTCTCGATCACCACCTGGGCGCGACGTTGGTCCAGCAGGTCGATGACTTCCCGCAGGTTGCGGTACAGCGGATCAGGCGCCGAAATCAGCAAGGTGTTGGTGGTGGCGTCGGCCTGGATGGTCACGCCGCCAGCGCTGAAGGCAGTGCCCTGTTCGTTTTTCGTCGAAGCGGAGGGTGTCCCGTTGCTGCCCTGGGCGTAGCCGGTGCTGGTGGTCGACGCACTGCCACTGGCGCTGGTACCGCCGGTGCCGTCGCCACTGCTGCTTTGCCCGCTCTGGCCATTGGTGTTGCCGCCCATGCCACTGAGCACCGAGCGCGAGTTGTCGTTGCCCTCGCCTTCGCTTTCCCCGGTGAGCAAACCGCGCAGGGCCTGGGCCAGTTTGCCGGCCTGGGCATTGCGCAGGTACACCACGTGCAGGTTGCTCGGGTTGTTCTGGGCATTGTCGAGCTTGTAGATCAGGTTGCGCGCCAGCTCCGTGCGCTCGGGGCTGCCAGCGCGGATGATGATGGAGTTGGAGCGCGGGTCGCCGATCACATTGATCTTCTGGGTCTGGTCGCCACCCTGGGTTTCCAGCAGGTCGGAAACCATCTGCGCGATGTCGACAGCGATGCCGTTGTGAATCGGTACCACGTCGGTGTCGATGGCGCTGGGGGTGTCGATGCCTTCGATGAGCTGCGCCACCCGCGACAGGTTCTCGGCGTAGTCCGTGACCACAATGGTGTTGTTGCCCGGGTAGGCGTTGATCGGGTTGTTCGGCGAAACGATTGGGCGCAGCACCGGGATCAGGTTCACCGCGTTCTCGTATTGCAAGCGGAACGTGCGGGTCAGCATGCCGTTGCCGGCCGGTTTGTCGGCGCTGTAGATCGGCCCGCCGAGCAGCTTGGCGTCGGCCTCCGGCACCACCTGGGCGACGCCGCCGACATCCACCACGCTGAAGCCCTGCATGCGCAGCGCGGCCAGCAGCATGTCGTAGGCCTGGTGAGCCGGAACCTGGCCTTCGGAGACCAGCGTCAGGTTGCCCTTGACGCGGGGGTCCACCAGAAATTGCTGCCCGGTTGAACGGGACAGCGCTCGCACCACCGCCTGGATATCCGCCTCGACAAAATTGAGCGTTACCGGTTGATCGCCCAACGGCGTACGCGCCGGCGCAGGGTTGCGGGGCTCGCGGGCACGGGACGTGAGATCGACCTGATGCCTGGCGGGCGGTTTCTGCTCGCGCAGGGCCTGGGCACGCTGGCGGTCCAGCAACGCATCGCCGCTGCGCTGGGTGCCGCCCAACGGTATGCCCAGTTCACTGTCCACCAGCAACGGCGGCTGCGACGCGGGCGGCGTGTTGTTGCACGCACTCAAGGCCAACAGCAACAGCGGCGCAGCCTTGCGCCAATGACCCGGGAATCTGGACCCCTTCATGAAGCTTCCTTAGCGCTTTGCGCCTGATCCATGCGAACGGTTCCGGACAGTGTGCCGGGGGTGTTGTCAGGAGCGGTCGGGGCTGTGCGTAGCAAGCGGGCCTCGATCACTTCCAGGGAAAACTGCCGAGGGTTGCCCAGCAGCCAGCCGATCACTGCCTCCGCCGGGGCATCTTGAAAGGACAATTGCCAAGCGTGGGAGGCATCGGCGCCAAGGGTCTGCAACTGGTAGTGCTCACTCAACCCGCTGGCGTCCAGGGATTGGCGCAGAGCCGCTTCAAGAGGCTGGCCCTGGGCAGCGCCGCCGACATCGCGCAACAGCACTTCGAGGGCTTCGGTTTGCGAGCGCAGCTTCGGGGTTTCGGCTTGCCAATAGGCGATGGTCTTCAGCGCAGGCTGGATCAACGCCAGCCAGACCAGGCCACCGCCCAGCACCAGTGCCGCCACGGACACGGCACGTTGTTCGCGCACGGCCAGCCCCTGCCAGAATGTCCGGCAGCGAGTACGCCAGGCCCGCCAACGCAGCCGCGCCAGTGCCAGGGATTGCTTATTCATCATCGGCGTCCGCAGTGGAGTCGGGGTTGTCCTCAGTGCCTTGGCCGGCCGGGGCCACACGCAGGGTCCAGCCCTGGTCGATGGCGGCGACGTCGATGCCAGCCTGGGCCAGGGCGGTTTTCCAGTCATCGGTGGCGGTCGTTTTCGGCGCTTGCGCGATTACGCTCAGGTGCAACTCGCCGTTCTCGAATACCAGCGCCTGCACGTTGCCGCTCATGAACGGCATGGCGCTGCCTGCCTGTTGCACCAGGTTGGCGAAGCGTTGGCCCGGGTCGGTCGCCGTAGCGCCCTGGCGAACCGCGATTTGCTGGCGCGCCTGTTGCAGCGGGTTGAGAATCACCGGCAACTCGGGAAACACCTGCTTCACCCGCTGGACCATCTGCATCTTCAGCCGCTGACCCTGCGCCGCTTCCCGGGCGGCGTAGAGGTTCAGCCCGACCACCCACACCGCCAGCGCCACAGCGCAGATCGCCACAGCGCGGCCCCAGCCACCACGCTCGGCTGCGTTACGTGACAGGCCGGCATGCAAGCCCCAGCCCGGCGCAGAACCGGTCCAACGCTGGGGGGCGGCCAAGGTGTCGACCGACGCGTGGGGCGGCGAATCTCCCAGCCAGTGCAGCCCCGCCTGCGCTTCCATCAGCCATTCGGCCAACGCCTCTTCCTGCAGCGGCTGGACCACGGCGTGCTGCAAGTCATGACGCACCAGCAGGTGGTCATCCTCGACGCAGGCCACCGGCCCCGACAGCACGGGCAAGGCGTAGGCCGCCGGATAAAGGCCACGCAGTTTCAACCCGGCCTGATGCAGCAGCCCGGCCAACCTGGCGAGCGATTCACGGTCCAGCCAGGCGACCTGTACCTGCCCGTCAATCCCGCGTGGACTGTGGGCCACCTGCATGCGTTCGCTGGCACCGAGCATCAGGGCCTGGGCGGCGCACGCTACTGCGGCGGTGATCTTCGCTGGTGGCAACGGCGGCAGCTCCACGCGGGCCAACAGGCTGTCTCGGGGATGTAGAAAACATTCCACCGCAAGGCTCTTGGCGCCCCTGCCCAGGGCCCCGATTTGACTGACCCCTTGTTCGCGCACCTGGCCCTGGCGATCGAGCCAGGCAAACGCCACCGGAGTGTCGAGACTCAGGCCGGCAAGAGGCGCCAGCCCAATCCGCAAGCGCGTCATACGCCCACCCTTGACCAGATCACCTGGGGCAAATGGTCCGGACTGCGTTGCAGCAACGCGTCCAGTTCGACCCGTCGTTGTCCGCTGCGCGCCTGGCCCCGCAGGCGGAACCAGTCGCTGGTGATGCCGACCCTGACGGCGCTGATCTCCAGCTCCGGCATGCGCAGGCGATTGACGAAATCCCCTCGGTTGATGAACCAGTGACCACCCTCGCGCTCCCTGACCAGCGCCTCGGCCCGTTGCAGCGACAGCCCGGGCACGTAAGCCGCAAGCACCGGCGCACTGGCCGTGTTGCCATTGAGCCAGGTATTGGCCGGCAGGATCGTCACGTAAGGCGCCAATGTCTCCAGCACCTGCGATGTGACGCCCTTCACGCTGCGCAAGTCTTGCAGCGTGCGGAGCATGGGCCGCGTCGGCGCCTGGGGCGTGTTGGCGGCGTCGGGCGAAGTGTCCCGACCGCTGACAAACGTGCGGCTCACCGCAGCCTTGGGCGCCTGCTGCGGGTCCGATAATCGCGGATAAGCCTCGACCACCCGTTCGACAATGCGCTCGCGAACCGTCGCGGCAACGCCAAGCTGCTGGCACAACCGTTCGAACGCCCGCCGCTGTTCTTCATCCACGCGCTCCTCGGCGACGAGGTTGCGCAGGTTGAACTTGCCCTGTTCGTCTTCCAACTGGCCTTCGAATGGCGTGTCGATCTGGCCCGAACCGGGCATGACGATAGGCCTGGCCCAGGGCTGGCCAAGGCGCGTCAGCGGATCACGCTGGCGGGCCTCCCAGAGCAACTGGCGGCTGAGCTGCAAACCGCCTTGCAACCGTCCTGTCCCCTGGACACGCAACTGCTCGGCTTCCAGGCTGCGGGTGAACAGGGTCTGGCGGGTCAGCATGCCGCCGGCGATCACCGCCACCACGGCGGCGATGAGCAAGGCACTGATCACCGCCATGCCGCGCTGCTTCGCCGCGAGGGGCGAATCCGTTCGCATCACGGCCCTTACAACTGCCAGGAGCCAATGTCGGCGTTTACGCCGTCGCCGTCAGGTTGGCCGTCGGCCCCCAGGGAAAAGATATCGACTTCACCGTTGGCGCCGGGGTTGAGGTAGTGATAGGCGCGTCCCCAAGGGTCGTTCGGCAGGCGCTCCAGGTATGAACGCCAGGTGCCGCTTTTCGCATCGGCGGGTTTTTCCACCAGCACCTTGAGCCCCTGGTTCATGCTCGGGTAACTGCCGTGGTCCAGCCGATACAACTTCAAGGCTTGCATGAGGCCGCCGATGTCCTGTTTCGCCGCCGTCGCTCGCGCCTGATCTGGACGGTCCAACACCTTGGGCACCACCATCGCCGCCAGGATGCCCAGGATGACCACCACGACCATGATTTCTATCAGGGTGAAGCCCCCCTGCCCGCGTGGGCCTTGGGGACGGGCGTTGTAACGGGCGATCTGCATCTCGACGGTCCTTCGCTGGATTCGATTCGAGGCGCAGTGTTGCAAGAAAATATGTCAGTGATATTGAAATTGCTCAGGAGCTTGCGTCGTCAATCGGTCACGAACGCCGGCTAGCCTTGGGGGCTGCTTTCGCCCCACGAGCCCGCGCCCATGCCTCGCCCTGCTGCCCAAGCCGGATTCACCTTGATCGAAGTGCTGGTGGCCCTGGCGATCATCGCCGTGGCCATGTCGGCCGCCGTGCGCGTGGCCGCGGTGATGACCCAGAGCAACGGCCTGCTCCGGGACAAAGCCATCGCGTTGCTGGCAGCCCGCAGCCAACTGGCGCAGTTGCGCCTGGAAAGACGGTTTACCCAGGGCTCGAAAGTTTTCGAATGCGACCAGGGACGCTTGCTGTTGCGGTGCGAACAGCATCTGCGCACGACGGAAAATGGCCGGCTGCTAGAGGTTGAATTGACCGTCTCGGATCGCAGCCGCGAAGCGCCGCCGCTGGCCCGGTTGGAGACGTTGGTCAGTCAAGAAAAATAAAAGTAACCACCATCCTTGAGGCTCTCAGGGCCGTGTCAGCGAAGGCAAGCTCACCGAATCCGGCAGCCGGGCGAGGACCAGGCGGGTTCGTTCGTTGCCACGCTCGATCACCACGGCCTGCGCCTCGATCGATACCAGCCGCACCCCTTGGGCGATCCGTTCTCCTGCCAGGAAACTGCGCGGCGGCCCGTCGTTGAGGCTGAGGATCGCCACGGCGGCGCGGGTGCCGGCCATTACGCCGCTGACCTTGATGTCTACCGGTGCCGGCTGGTTGGAAAACCACTGCAACGCCGGGTTATCGGAGCGCTCGGCCAGGCGCTGCGAAGCGACATCCGGTGTACGGGACTCAGCCGATGTCATTAGCAGTGAAGACCAGGTCGCCACCCCGGCCAACGCCGCCACCAGGCCCACGACCTGGACGATCTGCGCCGGGGATACCCGCTCGATGAACACCATGGCCCGACTCTCCTTTTCTGGTTCCGGCCCCCAGGGTACCCGTCAATTCTCTCCGTTTTATTTCACACGCTTATCATCTTCGCCGTGCAGGATGGCCTGGACGCAAAGGAGCGCGCTATGGCCCGGGCCCGGCAACACGGTTTCACCCTGATCGAATTGATGGTGGTACTGGTGATCATCGGCATCGCCAGCGCCGCCGTGAGCTTGAGCATCAAGCCCGACCCGCTGAAACTGTTGCGCCAGGACGCCGAACGACTGGTGCAGCTGTTGCAACTGGCACAGACCGAAGCCCGCACCGACGGCCGGGCGATTACCTGGCGCTGGGATGCCAAAGGGTTCGGCTTCAGTCGCCGTGCCGATCAGGGGACGGGACTGGATCGTTTCAAGGACGACCCGCAGCTGCATTCACGTCGCTGGCAGAGCCCGACGATGCAGGTTCGCGTGGAGCCTGGGCAGCGGGTCGTGTTGAGTGCCGAATGGATCGGCGAGCCTTTGCAAATCCGACTTTCGGACGGTCAGAACAGCCTCAATGTGCAACGCAGCGCCGCCGGACGGGTGCAGGTCCAATGAGCGCCCGGCAGACAGGCTTCACCTTGCTTGAAGTCATGGTGGCTATTTTGCTGATGGCGGTGGTCAGCCTGATTGCCTGGCGCGGGTTGGACAGCGTCACCCGCGCCGACAGCCACTTGCAGGCCAGCACCGAGCAGACCGAAGCCTTGCTGCGGGTGTTGAACCAACTGGAGCGCGACGTGGCCCTGCGCGCCAGTACCGAGCTGAGCGAACCGGCAAAACCCGGCGTCGACGACGCGCCCTCCACAGCCCCGCCCGCCCTTACGGTGCGCAGCGCCGAAGGCCGGGGGTTTCGCCTGGACGTAATCCGGGTGGGGGCGACACGGGAAGGCGAGTTGCAACGGGTACGCTGGTGGCTGAAGGGCGACACTCTGTACCGTGCCCAGGGCCAGGCCCGCGACCGTTATCCATTGCCTGCGCCTGGTCCAGGGGTGGCCGTGCTCAACGACGTCAATGACGCCGCGCTGCGGTTCTGGGACAAGGAAAAAGGCTGGCGCAAGCTCAGTGGCAATCGCCAGGAGAATCCGGCAGGCCTCGAAATCAGCCTGACCCGCCAGACACCCCAGGGCACCGAAAAATACCGGCAAGTGCTGGGGCCGTTGGAATAAGTCGAACCGACATAGCGCCAGCAGGAAGGCCCGAGGCGGGCCTCATATCCGAGAACATGCACAAACCCAGTGGGAGCGAGCTTGCTCGCGAAGAGGCAAGCAGGTTCGATATCAATGCCGTCTGTTATGCCGCCTTCGCGAGCAAGCTCGCTCCCACAGGGGATTTGTAGTCGGTCGATATCTGGGCAAGCCCAACGATCCTGTGGGAGCTTGCTCGCGATGAGGCCACCCAGGCCGCGCGTGGCTCAACTCAGCACCACCACCCCACCCGGCAACTCGGTGCATTTGGCGCCGTAGGCATCGCGGATCAGCAGGGCCACGCCGGCCAGTTGATCGAGGCGAAAGCGCGCCTGGACCTTGCGCAGGCCCAGTTCGCGATTGAGCAATAGCAGCATGCCCGGACGGTAGCGGTTGATTTCGTCGACGACGCTGGCCAGCGTTGCGTCGTTGAACACCAGCACCTGCTCGCGCCAGGCAATGGCGGCCGATACATCGGCATGACGAGGGCTGCCCACCCGGCCACTGTCGTAGATCAACTGCATGCCCGGCTCCAGGCGAAAGCGCTGGCCTTGCACCGCCACTTGCACCACGCCTTCCAGGCATGTCGCACAAACGCTCTGGTCGGTGTAGCGGACATTGAACCGTGCCCGGGCGGCGCTGATCCAGCCAGCACCAGCCTGGACGCTGACCACCTGTGCATTGCGCCCTTGGACCTCGATCTCGCCACTGAGCAATTCCACCCCTTGGCCGCCATCGTCCAGCGCACGGCGGCTGAGGCGGGTCTGGGTGTTGAGCTCCAGGCTGACGCCCTCGGCCAGTTCCACGCGACGCTGCTCGCCGACTTCGGTGATGTAGTCAGCGCCCAGCCCGGACACGCCACCGGGCACCGTGATACGGATCAACAGGAAACCGGCCGACGCCGCGATTGCCCCCGCCAGCAATGCCCGGCGGCCGAACGGCCGAGGTGCCTGCAACGCAGCGGCGGCCGGTCGGAGTTCCTGCCACAGGACCTTGGCCTGTGCAAAGGCCTGCGCATGTTCGGGGCTCTGCCCGCACCACTGGCGCAAGGCCTGGGCGTCGGCCACGGTGGCCCGCCCCGAGGTCAGCAGAATCAGCCAGTCACGGGCTTCATCGGCCAATCGGGCCGCAGGCATGGCGTCAGGGGAAGTGATGCTGAAGATGTTCAAGCGCACGCACACTCACCAATTGATCGGTTCTCTACTCTCAAGACGGTTTTCCCGCACCGGGACCGAACCGTTGAATGACTTTTCTTTCCAGGCGCAGGGCGCAATGGCCCAGCGCAGCCTTGATTTCCTTCTCTACCATGCGCGTGGAAATGCCGAATCGCTGGGAAATTTCCAGATGCGGCGCCTCCTCCAGGCGCGCCGCGATGAAGATCCTGCGACGGCGCGCCGGCAATTCATACAACGCCTTGAGCAGCACTTGCAGTTCCCTTTGCCCGCCCACCACACGCGCCGGATCCAACGCTTCATCCGAGACATGCAGAAGCTCCTCGACCTCGTCGCCGGTGAGCAGACGCGCATCGGCTTGCCGACGGTCGGCGGCGATGTTCAGGGCCATTCGATACAAATAGGCGTTGGGCTGGGCGATGTCCTGCGTGTCGACCATGCGATCGACACGCAAGTAGGTTTCGTGCAGCACATCGTTGGCCAGTTCTTCGGAACCCAGGCGCTTGCGCAAGCGTGATTTGAAATCCTCGTAGGAGCTCAGGAACAACTTGACCAATGGGCTGCGACCGGTGTCCTTCATCGCCCCGACACCCCTTCCCCTGTTGTGCATTCCATGCGTCTTCCTGATGAGTCGGGTAACAAAAGCAGGGTCACCGGCTGGCGCAACGAACTCGGCGCCGGACGATCGATCCTGAGGTTTTGCAAGCTGTTGACCAAGGCCTTGTCGCGCATCTGATCACCCGTGGGACTGACCAGGCGGCTGTGCTGGATCACGCCATCACGGCCGATCCACACCTGCAGCACGGCGCGGAAACTGCCCGGGCGCGTCAACGCCGATCGACACAAGTTGCGCTGGATAACCGCCTGGATCGCTGCCGCGTAATTGCTGTCGCTCAAGCCGGGGCTGACACCGGGAGGCAGTGGCACTTCGCGGACCCGCACCGGTTGCAAGGTAAATGCATCTACCCGGGCGTATTGCGCCACAAGCCCGGTGCCGCCAAGCAGCACGTTCAGCCCTTGCGAAGGTGTGAATCGCCCCTGGACCCCCAGCGTATGACGCTGGCCCGATAACTGGCGGTCCACCAGCACCGCCATGCCGGTTGCGCGACTGAATTGCTCCAACGCGGTGGCCAATTCTTGAGGTTCAATGTCCAGGTCCACCAGGTCCTCGGCCTGGACCGACCCAGCCAGCAGGCACAGCGACACCATCAGCCAGGCCCACGGCGCCCCAGTCCAACCACGCCTGCGTCCGCCCCCGGCTCTGCCCTGCTGCACGACTGACGTATCCGTTGAAAAGCGTCATCCTGAGGGCTGTTTATGAATGTCGTATGACAACCGCTACAAATCCACCGGACCGCACTAGACTGATGCCCTGACAACGAACCGTCCCACGTGGCGGGCCAGGAGGTCGATGATGAAAAAGTGGATGCGCATGACGGCGGGCCTCGGACTGCTCATGGCCCTGCCCTGGGCCCAAGGCGAAGAGGCGCCGGCGTGTATCGAGGTGACCGTCGGTGGCTACAAGACCCCGGACTACCATTGCCTGAGCCGGCAAATGGGCAACGACCCACAGGCCGCGTCTGCCGCACAACGCACGCAAGATGCCCTGAATGTGCCGGTCAACGAACGCGCGCCGAACAGCATCGGCCTGGCAACCCCGGCGGCCACTGGCGTGCGCATGGGCAACACGTTCGGCACTTCGGTCAAGCCTCAACGGCCACCGACGCCTGCGAGTACCTCGCCATTGACCAAGTGAGGGGGCTCTTGTGGCGAGGGAGCTTGCTCCCGCTGGGCAGCGCAGCGGCCCCAAAAGAGAGCGGTCGCTGCGCAACCGAGCGGGAGCAAGCTCCCTCGCCACGGGATTTGTCTGGTATGACCCTGGGGATCAGCCGCTGGGACTCTGGCGAAAGCTCACCGCCAGCCGGTTCCAGCTGTTGATGGTGCTGATCGCCAGCGTCAGGTCCACCAGTTCTTCTTCGCTGAAGCTGGCACGAGCCAGGGCATAGACGTCGTCGGGCACCTGGCTTTCGGCCAACAGCGTCACCGCTTCGGTCCAAGCCAGGGCCGCGCGTTCGCGGGGGGAAAAGAAGCCGCTGTCACGCCACACCACCACCGCGTACAGGCGCCGTTCGGTTTCGCCCTGGCTGCGCGCCTCCAACGAATGCATGTCGGTGCAGAAAGCACAGCCGTTGAGTTGCGAGGCGCGAATCTTGATCAGGTGCAGCAGCGCCGGTTCGATGCTCAGGCGACTGACCAGGGCTTCCAGGCCGATCATGGCTTTCATCGCCCCGGGGGACGCATTGTAATAATCCAGACGCTTGCTCATGGCTGGCTCCGTGACGATCAGGACGTTCACGGTAGGCCCTGCAAGCCACCCGCGACAGCTCCAATTTGGCGAAAAAACCGGAGCCACGCCGCAAAAGACCAATGAGCGGGTTTTTCTCCACGCAACTTCTGCGCCGCTGCACAATACGAGTAATCTTGCGCCTTTGACGCTGGCCGTCAAACAATCGCCCGGGAGCTTGCGGTTATGGAACTTCATGTTGTCATCAACGGCCGCAAGGACCTGGCGGGCCAGTTGTACCAGCAGTTGCGCAGCGCCATCGAAAGCGGTCGCCTGGCCGCCGGCACGCAACTGCCCCCCAGCCGCCTGCTGGCCGAACAACTGGGCGTTTCGCGCAAGACTGTTTCCGACACCTACGCCCAACTGACTTACGAAAGTTATCTCACCGGCATCATCGGCAAGGGCACTTATGTCAATGCACGGCCGGCCAGGATCGTGCGTAAACAGAGCCACCGCGAGCTGGCCGGTGCCGATGTTGTCGAGGCCTGGCGCAACATGCCGGACCTGCTGCGCCATCCCACCAGCGAGGGTGCGTTGCGCTATGACTTCATTGGTGGCGCCACCGGCAAGGGCCAGTTCCCGCTGGATGACTGGCGGCGCTGCACCGCCCATGCACTGCGCCAGATCGCCAGCGCCAAGGGCTTCTACAGCCAGCCGGAAGGCTTGCCGGCGCTGCGCAATGCCATCGCGCGACACATCGCGTTTTCCCGCGGGGTCAATTGCCAGGACGAAGACGTGGTGGTGTGCAATGGCGCGCAGCAAGCCCTGGACCTGATCGCTCGGGTATTGACCCGCCCCGGCAGCCTCGTGGCCATGGAAGACCCGGGCTATCCGCCGGCACGGTTGTTGTTCGGCTCCCAGGGCGCCACGGTGGCCGGGGTGCCGGTGGATGAACAAGGCATGCGGGTGGACCTGATTCCCGATGGCACGCGGCTGATTTATGTCACGCCCTCCCACCAGTTCCCCCTGGGCATGCCCATGAGCCAGGCGCGCCGTGAGGCCCTGTTGGCACGGGCCTATGAGTTGGGCGCGATCATCATCGAAGACGATTACGACAGTGAGTTCCGCTACGAAGGCCGGCCTGCCGACTCCCTGCAAAGTCTTGATGAGCGTGGCATCGTGGCCTACGTCGGCACGTTCTCCAAGACCTTGCTGCCAGAGCTGCGGCTCGGCTACGCGATCCTGCCACCGGCCATTCTCGAAGCGGTGATCCTGGCCAAGCGCCTGACCGACCAGCACACCTCCACCCTGCCCCAATGGGCGCTGGCCAAGTTCATCGCCGAGGGCTGCCTGCTCAAGCACATCCGCCGCTGTCATACCCTGTATGCCGGCCGGCGCGAGCGGATCCTGGCACGCATGGCCGGTGACCTGTCGCCCTGGTTCGAGGCCGTGCCTACCACCGCCGGCTTCCATATGGCGGTGCTGTGCAAGGTACCGATAGACCTGGCGCTGGTGATCGAGCTGGCGAAAAAAGTCGAAGTCGGGCTCTACAGCCTCGCGGGTTTCTTCAATGATGTCCCGGTGCGACCTGGGCTGTTCTTCGGTTTCGGAGCGATCGAAACCCTCGACATCGATATCGCCCTGGACCGTTTGCGGGACATTTTGCAGCAGGTCACCTGACCGATTGGAGTGGGTGTTTTTCCGCCCATTGGCTGTTTGAGCGTCGCCCCGGCAAGCCTATCCTGCACCGGTGGCATCGATAATTGAGCAAACCCGTTCGACTTGATTCAGGAGCCTGGACAATGTCTCGCCAAGTGATCAACACCGTACAGGTACAGGCCGCCGCCGGCCGCTCGGAAGAACTGGGCCGGCAGTTGCAGCAAATCGTCGACACGCTGCGGGCGCTGCCCGGCTGCGACGCCTACATGGTCGACCGCTGCCCGGAGGATAGCGACCGCTGGAGCGTCAGCGCCCGCTGGCAATCGGAAGCGGCGATGCAGGCCCACTTCAACTGTCCCGAGGTCCAAGGCTTCATCAGCCTGATCGACAACCGCCTGGCCCGGAGCGTGGATTTCAATAGTTTTCCGGTTGTCTGAGACGCCCCAACACTGTTCCCGTGGCGAGGGAGCTTGCTCCCGCTCGGCTGCGCAGCAGGCGCCCCAGCCGTCCTGCGAAATGTGGACTCGGCCCCTTGGAGGGCGGCTTCGCCACCCAGCGGGAGCAAGCTCCCTCGCCACAACGCTACAGGCCAGTCAGTTATAGCTTGGTAGCCACATTGGTCTCCCCACCTTCCGAAAAATTGGACGTTTGCTTGCCCCAGTGCCGGCCTTAGGGTTGTACCTGTCGCCGCGCAACGCGCATCCACCCAACCATCCATGAAGGTCACCCGCCATGAAAGCCCTCTATCTGATCACTGCCCTCAGCCTGCTGCCCGTCGCCCAGGTCTATGCCCACGAAGCCGCCCCTTCGGAGAAAGTCTCGGTATTGCAGGAAAAAATGCTGAAAAACCTGCCCGGTAAAAAAGCCATGATGCTGACCGTCGACTATGGCCCCGGCCAATCATCCATCGCCCACAAACATGAAGGCACAGCCATGGCCTACGTGCTCGAAGGCGCCATCACCTCACAGGTCAAGGGCGAGCCTGCGGTCACCTACAAGGCCGGGCAATACTGGTACGAAGCGGCAGGCTCCGAGCACCTCGTCTCCAAAAACGCCAGCGCGACCCAACCGGCCAAACTGCTGGTGTTCATGGTCATGGGTGAAAAAGAAGCGGTGCTGATCCCATTGAAGAACTGACCGACCCGCGTCAGCCTGTGGCGGTGGGGCGAGGCTCACCGCATCAAACACACTTCATGAAGTGTGGTTTCACAGCCTGGCGATTGATCGAGCCTGCGCTTGGGCCGGAGTATCGAGTCCCCGCCTCTACAAGTGTCCGGACCTTCATGAATACGCCTCGCACCCTCTACGACAAATTTCTGGACTCTCACACCGTCTGCCGCCTCGACGATGACGACCATCTGCTGCTCTACATAGACCGACAAGTACTCAACGAGTACACCAGCCCGCAGGCATTCACCGGGCTACGGGAAGCCAATCGTCCGGTCTGGCGCCCCCAGAGCGCGTTAGCCGTCGTCGATCACGTCAACCCCACGGCGCCGACACGCACCGTGGCGATGGCCGATGCAGGCGGCGCTCGCCAAGTCAGTTATCTGGCGGAAAACTGCGCGGACTTCGGTATCGAGTTGTTCGACATTCTCGATGCCCGGCAAGGAATCGAACACGTCGTCGCGCCGGAACAGGGCTTCATCCTGCCCGGCATGGTGGTCGCTGCAGGAGACAGCCATACCACGACCTACGGCGCATTGGGCGCATTTGGCTTCGGGATCGGGACGTCGGAAATAGAACATCTGCTGGCCACCCAGACGCTGGTCTACAAGCGTCTCAAGACGCTGCGCGTGACGGTCCACGGTGTGCTGGATCCGGGGGTCGAATCAAAGGACATGGTGATGGCTTTGATCGAGTCGATCGGCGCTGACGGCGCAACGGGCTATGTCATCGAGTTTACCGGCCCGGCCATCGCCGCACTCAGCGTTGAAGCTCGGATGACGGTGTGCAACATGGCCGTCGAAGCCGGTGCCCGAGGTGCTTTCATGGCACCGGACGACAAGGTGTTTGCGTACCTCGCCAGCAAACCACGCGTGCCGAAGGGCCAGTGCTGGGAGCAGGCGTTGCACCGATGGCGCGAACTTCGCAGTGACGAGGGCGCGCTGTTCGACCGCGAAGTGACGCTGGACGCCAGTCGCTTGCAACCCATGGTGAGCTGGGGCACCAGCCCGGACCAGGCCGCGCCCATAGGCGACGCGGTGCCTGATCCAATGGCCGAACCCGACCTCATCCGCCGTGCCGACCTACAACGTGCCCTGCGCTACATGGGCCTGCACCCAGGCCAGCCCCTGACAGATATCGCCATCAGCCATGCCTTCATCGGATCTTGTACGAATGCGCGCATCGAGGACCTGCGCAACGTTGCAGCCATTGTCCGGGGGCGGCAGGTTGCCGCTGGGGTGCGAGCCATGATCGTGCCCGGATCAACGCAGGTGCGAGCCCAAGCGGAGGCAGAAGGCCTGGCGGATATTTTTCGCCAGGCAGGATTCGAATGGCGGCAGTCGGGCTGCTCCATGTGCCTGGCAATGAACGACGACGTGCTCGCCCCTGGTGATCGCTGCGCCTCCAGCACCAACAGGAACTTCGAAGGCCGCCAGGGCGCCGGAGCACGCACGCACCTCATGAGTCCGATCATGGTGGCCGCTGCTGCCTTGACCGGCCATCTCACCGACGTACGTAGCTTGAATCAGGAGTAATGATCATGGAACCTTTTATCACTGTGTCCGGCATCGCCGCTCCCTTCCCCGCCGCGAATGTCGACACCGACGTGATCATGCCCAAACAGTTTCTCAAAGGCATCGACCGCAATGGCCTGGATCGCGGACTGTTCTTTGACCTTCGCTGGCTGCCGGACGGCGCGCCAGATCCGGTTTTCATCCTCAATCGCCCGGGTTGGCAGGACGCACGTTTCCTCGTGGTCGGGCCGAACTTCGGCTGCGGGTCCAGCCGCGAACATGCCGTGTGGGGGCTCAAGCAGATGGGCATACGCGCGCTGATCGGCACGCGCTTCGCGGGCATCTTCTACGATAATTGCCAGCGCAACGGGGTCCTGCTGATTGAACTCGACGCCGTCCAGCATGACCGGGTCATGGAAGCGATATCGCAAGCGCATAGCGCCGAAATACACATCGACCTACCGGCGCAGTGCATCCGCCTGAGCGACGGCACCGTCGTTGAATTTGCCATCGATCAGTTGCGCAAGCAGGCGCTGCTGGACGGGCTCGATGCGATCGGTCGGACGTTGCACAAGGCTGAGGCGATACGGGCGTTCGAGGCGCTGCACTTGAAGGAAAATCCCTGGTTGCGCTGATTGTTTCTCTCCGCCGCCGCCCGACCAGTTGCATAGGTATAGGGGGTACCCCTATCATGTGCAACGCATCGACGGGGGTATCCCATGGGCCATATCGCAGCCAACAAAGACGATCTTCTCAAACGTGTAAAACGTATCGCCGGACAAATCCAAGCCGTTGAACGGGCTTTGGAGTCGGATCTCGATTGCGCCAGAACACTGCACCTTGTCGCCGCCACTCGCGGAGCCATCAACGGCTTGATGGAAGAAATCATCGAGGAACATGCGCGCGAACATGTCGCCAATCCTGCTCTCAGCGAAGCGCAGCGCAACAAGGGCGTCGAGGAACTTCTCGAAGCCATTCGCCGCTATTCCAAGTGAACGCCTCAAGGTACGACTCATGAACAGCACCCGTCACCCCCACATACATGACCATGTGTTCCTTGGCTCGGCCCATGACGAAAATGCCAAGCGTACGCTTTGGGTCGTGGCACTGACCGTCGTGATGATGGTGGGCGAAATCACCGCCGGCTATATCACCGGTTCGATGGCATTGCTGGCCGACGGTTTTCATATGGCAACCCATGCCGGCGCATTGGGCATCGCGGCGTTCGCCTACGGATACGCGAAACGCCACGCTCGCAGCCAGCACTACAGTTTCGGCACCGGGAAGGTCGGAGACCTGGGCGGGTTCGCCTCGGCACTAATTCTCGGCATGGTTTCCCTGGGCATTGGCGTTGAGTCTGTCATGCGCCTCCTGCAACCAACGCAGGTCCAGTTCGGTACCGCTACGCTCATCGCGATTGCCGGTTTGATCGTCAACATTATCAGCGCCCTGCTGCTGGGCCACGGACACAGCCATGGGCACGATCATGACGATCATGACCATGCCCACCACGGGCATGACAACAACCTGAAATCGGCGTATGTCCACGTCGTCGCAGACGCACTGACGTCTGTCCTGGCCATTGCCGCGCTGCTCGCCGGCCGGTACCTGGGTTGGGTGTGGCTGGATCCGGTCATGGGCATCGTCGGCGCCATCGTCATTGCGCGCTGGGCCTGGACCCTGATGGGCGTCACGGCTGGCGTACTGCTGGATCAGACCGATGCGCACGTGGCCGAGGAAATCCGCGAACTGGTCGAGAAACCGGGGGACGCCACCGTCACCGACTTGCACGTCTGGCGGATTGGTCCGCAAGCCCATGCAGCCATCGTCAGTGTCCTGGGAGAGGCCACTGCGAACGCCGAGAGCATTCGGGGACGTCTCAAGCCCGTTCACGAAATCAGTCATCTGACGGTCGAGTTTCGATCGCTCTGAAAAATGGCCGGCGCACCACGGCGATGTGCCGGCCTTTCAGGTGATGATGCGTGTCCAAATCATCACCTCAGAGAACACTCGCGCCTGAACGGAAAGCATCGGCATTCAATCCGAACCGATTCATCTTGTTGTACAGCCCGCCACGGGAAACGTTGAGCTGTCTGGCGGCCAGGCGGATGTTGCCGCCGGTGTCCTTCAGGGCGGCGATGATCGCGTTCATTTCGTGGGCACTCAGGTCCAGGGTTGTCCTGGGTCCAGGCACAACGCCCGGCGCCGATGATCGCAGCGCCTGCTTGATTTCCAGCGGAAGATCACTCGGTTGGATGAGTGCGGTGACCGCCAGATTCGTCGCCCGTTCAATGGTGTTTTCCAGCTCGCGCACGTTACCCGGCCAGTGATAGGCGGACAGGATCTCCAGCGCCTCGGGCGAGATGCCCTGCACCGATTTGCGCAGCGAGCGGGCACATCGCCCAAGGAAATGCCGCGCCAACAGCGGCACGTCCTCGCGACGCATGCGCAGCGGCGGCACCGTCAGGTTCAAGACATTGAGCCGGTAGTAGAGGTCCTCCCGGAACGCGCCATCGGCCACCGCCTGGCTCAGATTCCGGTGTGTGGCGGCAATGATGCGCACATTCACCTGCTGGGATTTTTTCGCGCCGACCCGCGTCACCTCGCCTTCCTGCAAGACCCGTAGCAAGCTGACCTGGGCATCAAACGACATGTCGCCGATTTCATCGAGGAAAATCGTTCCGCCATCGGCCAATTCGAATTTGCCGGCCGATCCACCGCGCGCCGATCCGGTGAAAGCACCTTCCACATGACCGAACAATTCGCTCTGCACCAGGTCCCGCGGTATCGCTCCGCAATTGACGGCCACGAACGGTCCGCCGCTGCGGTCGCTGGCGTTATGGATGGCCTGGGCAAACAACTCCTTGCCAGTGCCGCTCTCCCCCAGGATCAGGGTTGTCGAGTCACTGCGACTGGCGATCCGCCCCAGGTGCAACGCGTCCAGGATCGCTCGCGAACTGCCCTGGATGGTTTCGAAGGTGTAGCTGGCCTGGGTGCCGATGATCCGCCGGGTGATTTCCCGGATACGGCGGTTCTCCCGCAGCGAAACAATGCGCCCGCCCTGCTCCAGTGAACACACCGACACCAGGCAGGCCAACTGGCTGCGATCATGCAGCTCGAAGATGCAGTCCAGGTCCCGTGGACCTTCGCCGCTGCCCAGCAGAATCTCGTCGGTCAATTCACTCTGCCCCAGACGCTGGAACGGACTGCCCAACAAGTCGCGGCCCACTCGAAACAATTGCCGGGCATAGCGGTTGAGGGCCTTGATGCAGCCGCGCTCGTCCAGCACCACCAACCCCTCATTGAGCACTTCCAACACGGTTTGCTGCTCCGCCAACAAAGCCTGTAGCGCCATCTGCCGCGCGACCGCTTCGGCAGCGGCCTGGACGGTGCCCAGCGTGTGGAAATGGAACCAGCCGGGCTCGGCAGTCAGGGTGAGCATGGCCAGTGTCCGGCCCTGGGCATCCCTGATCGGTGCGGCAGCGCAATGCATGCGTCGACGACGCAAGCCGGTGGCGAAATTCTCCTCGGCCAGCACGTACACCAAACGGTCTTCGGCCAGCGCCAGCCCCGTGCAATTGGTGCCTTGCACCGACTCCAGCAGGCGGCTGCCCACCGGGGTGAGGTCCAGGCCACAGAAATACAGTGTCGTGCCTTGGGCATCGGTCAGGTTGATATGGCCCCTGGGGTTGTAGGCCAACAAGCCGCGCATCACCTCTGCCGCGGCGGCGATCAACACACGATGGCTCGCCAGTGTCGCGGCCAGTTCAGCCGGGGCGACGAATTGGTATTCGCCGTCATTCGGATCCAGGCCTGCTTCGACACTGCGCAACCAGGAGTTCCAGATCACCTGCCTGACCCTGGCTGGCCGCTCAGTCTGTCCGCTCAGGCATTGCCGCCAAGCCTGCTCCAGCTCAGCGATGGGACCCTCGCTCAACGAAGCTGGACCGAGCCCGGTGAGGTAATCGAGGTCCTGCACACTCAGGGCCGTGGGTTGTGGGATCACGCTGCCACCTATGTTCATATTTTCAACATGTCAGTATAGACATGTCATTTAAATGCGCACTTATTCAAAAACCGTTTAATAAATTCGTTAAATATCAATAAGTTAATTTATGGCACAGCCCTTGCTCCTTGCCTTGTACCGGCGAAGGCCTGTCTGTCGTCGAGTCGCTGAATAACAACAAAAGGGGAGTCATTCATGGATACAACCAAAATCATCCGCCTCGGCCTCATTGGCGCCGGCCGCATGGGCAGCTTCCATGGCCTGACGGCCGCCAGGCATATTCCAGGGGCCTGCCTGGCCGCCATCGCCGACCCGACACCCGGCCAAGCCGCGCGTCTGGCGGCAGAGTTGGGTGTGCAGCAGGTCTACACCGATCCACAACACCTGCTCGACGATCCGGACATCGACGCCGTGCTGATCGCCGCCCCGGCCCGCAGCCACGCCGAACTGGTGATCAGTGCCGCTCGCGCAGGCAAGGGCGTGTTCTGTGAAAAACCCATGGCCATCACCCTGGACGAAGCCGACCGCGCCATCGCCGCGGCTGCGGACGCACGAGTGACGCTGCAGGTCGGCTTCAACCGCCGCTTTGTCAAAAGCTTCCGGACCGCTCACCTGGACGTGGTCGCCGGCCGTATAGGAACGCCGCAACTTCTGCGCTCGCTGACGCGCGATCCGGCATTGAACAATCCAGCCGCCTCGCCGCAGTGGGTGATCTTCCTTGAGACCCTGATTCATGACTTCGACACCCTGCGCTATCTCAACCCCGGTGCCGAAGCCGTGGAAGTCTTCGTCATGGCCGACGCGCTGATCGCACCGGACTACAAGAGCAAGGGCTTTCTCGACACCGCCGTGGTCACGATCCGTTTCGACAACGGCGCCATCGCCACCGCCGAAGCGAATTTCCAGGCGGTCTATGGCTACGACGTGCGCGGGGAAGTGTTCGGCAGCGCCGGCATGCTGAGCATGGGCAGCATCAGCGACTCAGACCTGGTTCGTTATCTGGCCGATGGCATCCAGGCGGACACCCAGCGGCTGGACACTGACTTGTTGCGCGATGCCTATGTGGCCGAGCTCAACCACTTTGTGGACTGTCTGCGCACCGGCAAACAACCACTCGCCAGTGGCGCAGATGCCCGGGCGGCGCTGGCTATTGCGCGTGCGTGCATCGAGTCGTTCCAGCAAGGCAAAGCCGTGCGCGTGCAGGGAGGTCGCCCATGAGTTTCACCCCGTTCAAGCTGGCCGTCAGCGCCGAGATGGTGTTCCTCGACCTGCCCTTCACCGAGCGCGTCAAACGTATTCACGCGCTGGGCTTCAGTGCCGAAATCTGGGACTGGACGACGAAAGACATTCCGGCCCTGGTCGCCACCGGCGCTGACTTCACCTCGATGACCGGCTACATCAGCGGCAACCTCACCGATCCCGAGGACATCCAGCGCCTGCTCGACAGCGCCCGGGAATCCCTGGCCATCGCCGCCCAATTGAATTGCCCGAGCCTCAATTTGCATGGCACCGGCCTGGGCGACCAGGGCTTGCCGGTCAAACCCGTGGCCCACGCCACCGGCCGCATGTGGTTGAGCGCTTGCAAGACCCTGGAAAAAATCGCTCGCCTGGGTGAAGACGCCGGCCGGGTGTTCCTGCTGGAAAACCTCAATACCGAGGTCGATCACCCCGGTACTCCGTTCGCTCGCGCCGACGACACCCTGGCGCTGATCGAAGCCGTGGGCAGCCCGCACCTGAAGATGAACCTCGACCTGTACCACGCCCAGATCGGCGAAGGGAATCTGATCGAACTGATTCAGCGAGCCGGCAGCGCCATCGGGGAAATCCAGGTGGCCGATGTCCCCGGACGCAAAGAGCCCGGCACCGGTGAAATCCATTATCCAGCCATTGCCAAGGCTTTGTTCAGCATGGGATACACCGGTGTCGTCGGGCTCGAAGGTTGGGCCAGTGGCGACAGCGAAGTGGCACTGGAGCGCTTTCGGCAAGCCTTCACGCTGGATTGAGCGCCGGCGGCACGCTGCGGCGTCAAGCCAACGCGTGCCGGTCGGTCCCAGGTTTGATCTTGATGAATTTCGACTCATAACAACAAAAGGAAAACCATCATGCGTCGCAGCACACTTCTTTTCGCCGCACTGCTACTCGTCTTCAGCCAATGGGCAACCGCCAGCTATCGCATCGGCGTCAGCATTGCCAGGGTCGACGACAACTTCATGACCTATGTCCGCCGCGGCCTGGAGGACGCTGCCAAGAAAGAAGACGTGCAGATCCAGTTCGAAGACGCCCAGGGCGACGTGGTGCGTCAGCTCAATCAGGTCCAGGGCTTCCTCAATCAGAAAGTCGACGCGGTCATCGTCTTGCCCGTGGATACCTCCGCCACCGCCAGCATGACCCGCTCAGCGGTCGAGGCGAAGACGCCGCTGGTCTATGTCAACCGTCACCCGGACGAACACGTCCTGCCCAAAGGCGTAGTGACGGTCGCTTCCAACGACATTGAAGCCGGGCAATTGCAGATGCGCTATCTGGCGGAAAAACTCGGCGGCAAGGGCACGCTCGCGATCATCATGGGCGACCTGGCGCAAAACGCTACGCATGACCGCACCGAGGGCGTCAAACAGGTGCTCAAGGATTATCCCGGCATCAAAATCGTCGAGCAGCAAACGGCGGAATGGCAGCGCAACAAAGGCATGGACCTGACCAGCAACTGGCTACTGGCAGGCACCCGTTTCGATGCCATCGTTGCCAACAATGACGAGATGGCCATCGGCGCCGCCATGGCGCTCCAACAGGCCGGCAAAGCCAAGGGCGAGATTGCGATCGTCGGCATCGACGGCCTGCCCGACGGACTGGCGGCGATCAAGCGCGGGATGCTGGTCGCTTCGGTCTTCCAGGACCCCAAGGCCCAGGCCACCGTTGCCTTGCAAGCGGCCATCAAAATGATCAAGGGCGAACCGGTCCAGGCGGATGTCTGGGTGC
The DNA here is from genome assembly GCF_000281895.1 of Pseudomonas fluorescens Q2-87. Lineage (NCBI taxonomy): Bacteria > Pseudomonadati > Pseudomonadota > Gammaproteobacteria > Pseudomonadales > Pseudomonadaceae > Pseudomonas > Pseudomonas fluorescens. The sequence continues at coordinate 3,551,044 of NZ_CM001558.1, forward strand.
CCTTTGAGCTGATCACCCCGGAGCAGGTGGCCGTGTTCGAGCAGCATTACAAATAGCGCCGGGGTTGGGGTGTTGAATATCCCGACGCTTTCGCGGGCAAGCTCGCTCACAACAGATTCACGGTGTGCAGAAAAGGTGTGAGCAGCCGCAACCCCTGTGGGGGGCTTCGTTAGCTGGGAGAGTGCTCCTACCGTCGCCCCTTCAGAAAATGCCTACGAAAGTACCTTGCAGATCAAACAACGCCGGCTATGCTCCCAAAGCTGACTTTCAGGATACTGGCTCCGAGCCACAAGACCCCCGATCTTGCCGTCCGGACATCGCAACGATGATTAGCAGGAAGCTACACATCTGACGACGCGAATGCGTTCGCCAAGGTGTTCCCCAGGAGGGAGCCATGTCCGCACCAGGACAGTACCTGATTGCCATAGCGGCCCATGATCGCGTGGACTTGCTCGACGTCAGTGCCCCAGACAAGCCGTTCCACCGGATGGCTCGAATCGAACCGCCGTACACACCCGCCCTCCCTTGCGCCATTCAACTGCCGGCCCCGCCGTCTGCCCCAGGTCGCACCTGCGACTTTTCTGGCATGGCCGCGACCAGCGTCCATGAGCTCAAGCGCAAAGTTCATTCTTGGAAAACCTGCAGCCTCACCGCAGGATCGATGCCGGTTCCCAGATAACGCAGTTGATCAAAGGACACACGGCCACCAAGGCCGTCGCCTATTTCCGCGCAATGGCGCAGGGAGAACAACATGACTTCGCTTCGTATGGCCCTGGCCGGGTTGTTGGCCTGTACAACCTCCTCGGCAGCGTTTGCCGAACTCGCCCCCCAGCCGTTCCTGGCACCGCCCAGGCTTGTTGAAAAAGGCGCGCCGGGCACGTTGAAGGCAACTGAGTCGGCCACCGTGCAAACGGATTGCAACCCGCAGGGCGACATCACTCGCGACGGGCAAACGGTCGAACTCAACCTGCAAGTGCAGAAGCGCGAAAACTCTATCTACAACCCAGGCAATCCCGACGGCGCCAAGGACAAGGTCAAGCTGCGGTCCTATGGCGGTTGCCTGTCGGGGCCGCTCATCGATGTGCAGCCAGGCAATACCTTGCGGGTCCACCTGGACAATCAGCTGGATAAGAACGATCCCAGCTGTCCAGGTGGAGGTGACCCGGCGAATGGTCAACCGGGCTGCTTCAACACGATCAATCTGCATTACCACGGGATGCATGTTTCACCGTCGGGCAACAGCGATAACGTGCTGTTGAATATCGCCCCGCAAACCCGATTCGAATACGAGATCAACATCCCCACGGATCACCCTTCAGGCACTTTCTGGTACCACGCGCACCGGCATGGTTCCACTGCCCTGCAGGTCGCCAGCGGCGCTGCGGGCGCGCTGATCGTGCGCGGTAACCGACCCTATACCGGCGGCAAGCCAGGAGACATCGACACCATTCTCAAGAACGTCGCCGGAGACCCCATCATCGAGCAAGTCTTTCTGTTCCAGCAGATTCCCTATGCGTGTTTCGACGACAAGGGCGCCATCATCACGCAAAAAGATGGCACCTGGACGTGTCCCAGCGGCAAGACCGGCGTCGTGGAGAACTTCCAGGCGCAGCTCTCGTCACCCACCGTCTGGGACGAGAGTGGTCGCTTCACCAGCATCAACGGCGTGGTACAGCCGACCCTCCAGGGCATCGCCGCGGGAGAAATCCAACGCTGGCGTTTTATCCACGGGGGTATCCACGACACCGTGAACCTGCAAATCGTGCCCATGAACCCGACCAGCCCCACAGCCACGCTTGCGCTCAAGGGTGTACTCAGCGGCACACCGAAGGAACAGGCCGCCACGATTGCCGACCTGTGCCCGGCGACTGTGCCGGGTACCAGCAAACCGGTCGAACTCGTACCGCAGTTCGAGATCGCCGCCGACGGACTCACGCGCACCGCGATCCGTCCCATCGGCGTCAACAAGAAGAGCGTGAGCGGCGGCATCGGCAGCAATTTCCTGCAACCGGGCTACCGCAGCGATGTACTGCTGATGTTCCCCCGCGACGGCACCTACTGCGTGCTGAACCAGGCGGCAACCCCCGCTGAACGCGCCAATGCAGGCCCCAACGGTGGCCCCGGCGGCCAGGGTCCGAACGAAACACAATTGCTGGCCACGGTCATCGTGTCAGGCGGCAAGGTTGTGACTGACGATCCGCAAAGCTACATCCAGCAAGCGCTGTACGACGCCAACAAGGCGGATAAATCGCTCCCTGCCGCAGCCTTGGAAGGGCTGCGAACCGGAGACCTGAACCCTTGGCGCGGGATGGATGACCTGAAGAACGCGGTGGTCAATGATGACATTCAGAAGGCCGACTTTTTTATCGGCAATCCGCCATTCCCGCCCTCGCCGCCCGCCAATGCGCCACAGAAACCGGGAGATCCGTGGACCGGCCCGTTCGGCTTCTATATCAACTACAAGTCCTACGATCCGGACCGCATCGATTTCACCCGCCAGGTCAACACGACAGACGATTGGGTCCTGACCTCCCAGGGTGAGCCTCATATCTTTCACATTCACGTCAACCCGTTCCAGGTGATGGACGTGCTCTATGCCAAGCCCGGCGAGAAGCCCAAGAGCATCTTCGGCCCCAACGGCGAGTGCCTGGTGCCAGCCGACGAACTGGGCCTGCAAAACCAGTACTGCGGGATGTGGCATGAGTTCAAGGACACCGTCTTCGTGCAGAACGACTATCAGGTTCTGGTGCGCACGCACTACGACCGCTACATCGGTGAGTTCGTCATTCACTGCCACATCCTCGACCACGAAGACGGCGGCATGATGACCAATATCCAGATCGTTCCGGACATCACTGCCGTCGGCGGTGGCATTGGCATGGCCGGCATGAAGCACACCGCCCATCAACACTCGGACTCCAAGCAACCCTGATCAGGAGCTATCGGCAATGAGTAATCCCTTTGCAGGAAAATGGACATACAGAAGCTTCCTCAACAACCCTGTGCTGACTGACGGCGACCCGACGAAACTGGAGGCGCTGTTGTTCGCCGAAGGTGTGTGGACCGTAGAGGACACCGCCGATGAGACGTTCATTGGCGAACTCAGTTTCGGGGCGAACGCCGTCATGGACTTGAAGGGGGTCATCACCCATGGCCACGGTCGTCCGGACCATGTGCACATTGCAGGCAGCGGGCGACCCGGGACTTCGACACAAGACTACTTCTACGACTATGACGGATCGCTGACGGAACACTGGCCCAACGGCGTGAGTCAGGTTCCGGCCATCACCGGGTCGGTGATCCGCATGAAACCTCACAATGGCGAGCCCGCCGGACTGGTCGCCTCGTTCATCTCCGTCAAGAGTACCTAGGTGCTATTGGCCGGGACACTACCGGGCCGCCACGGATGTCGAGCAAGCTGCATGTGTTGAGCATGCGCAGGCTGGCGACCAGGATCCGATCCACTGCAACGTTCATTCGTTATTGATGACAAGGAGTCGGGCATGACCACTACTTCCACCACAGCGCCTGTCGCCCAACCTACCTGGTACGGGCAGATCCGCGATATGTTCACCTCAGTAGACAGGGCGCACATGGCCACGCAAGGCCTTGACCTGGCCAGCTACTACACGGTGATGAAGCACGCCGGCGATATCTACCAACAGGTGGCGGGGGGCAATATGCCGCCGAACCGACCCTGGCCCGCTGACTGGGTGGGTACCTTTCTGAACTGGATGAACAACGGCTATCCCAAAGGAGTCCCCGCTGCCAGCGCCAACGCAACGGACTTCGCGGCGCGGTCACTGTCCAGCGCAGACGCGTCCGCCGCCAGGGTCCGCAAGGACATCACCACGCTGTCCAGCGCCGAGCTCGGTCTGCTCAAACAGGCGTTTGCCGGCATTATGGCCATGGACGCCGCCGACCCCAACAGCTACTTCACACAGGCCGGTTATCACTGGTTTCCGGTGCCCAATACCTATTGCATGCACCATGTCCCGGGCTATAACCCTTGGCACCGCGCCTATCTGGTCAGCTTCGAGAACGCGCTGAGATCGGTCCCCGGCTGTGCGAACGTGACCCTGCCCTACTGGGATATCACCACGCCCTTCCCCGACGTGCTTAAAAGCCCGCCCTTCGATCAATACACACTGCAGCAAGCCGCCAGTTCCGATTATCCCGAAGGCTACGTCACCACACGTTTTGACTACGACACGATTGGCCAGAAGCTGCTGACCTACGGGGTGACCGATGATGTGAACCGAGCCATGAGCAAAACCGACTGGGAAGACTTCCACGGCTATTGGTCCGGTGCCGCTCACAACACCATCATTGCCGCCCACGACAGCGGCCACAACTCCATCGGGCCAACCATGCAGAACCAGGAAGTGGCGGCGTTCGACCCGGTGTTCTGGTTCTTCCATTGCAACTGGGACAGGCTGTTCTGGGAATGGCAGAAAAAGATGCTGGCCACCGATCTGCATGGGCTGCTCACCACCATCAACGAAGTCACCGATCCGGTCAGTTATCAGATTTTCAATGATGCGGCGCTGCAAACCCTGAACCCTTTCACCAGTTCCCCACCAGAACTGAACACGGTTGCGATCATCGACTCGGTCAGTCAACTCGGCATCGACTATGCACCCGCAGCGACAAGCTCGGACGTCGATTTCATGCCGAAGACCCAGCGTACGCTCGCCGCATCCAAACGCTTCACCGTTGAAGCCGATCGAGTCAATGTGCGAGTCAGCGGTATCAATCGCCTGAAGATCCCCGGCAGCTTTTCGGTGCACTTGCAGAAGGACGCGAAGACCATCGCCTCCAGAGCATTGTTTCAACCGGTGGAGACGCAAAGCTGCGCCAATTGCGTGGCCAACGCCATGACCCAATTCGATTTCGAATTACCCATGGCGGCCGTGTTGGGCGGCAAGCTGAGCGTCTGGGTGGAGCCGGTGAACAAGGACTTCGTCGGCGATCGATTCCCGCAGAAGCTGATGGGCGACCCCGTTATCGATGTGCATCTGTTGCTGCAGACTCAGTAGCAACCTGGACCGACGGTGCCGGACTTCAGGCGTTGAAGTCCGGCTTCAGTCGCTGGTGAACGCCAGATAGACATCAGTGTCGAGAACGACCTTATGCGGCCAGGCTCTGTTCTACGCCAATTTACCTGTGACCCCTGGCCGGTGCTTTTGGCAATGGCGGGACTCGGCTTGGCCTTGTCCGTCTACAACGACATCAACACCAACGGACCTGCGTTTTGCGTCACTGCGAATGGGCTGTCGATTTTTACGAGTTGGCCTGCCGCCCTGCAAGCGGAGCTGGCACTCAACCCACCCCAGCGAATCCTGGCCGGTTGGGCCTTGATGCTCCTGGCCATGATGCCGCCCCTCCTGGCGACGCCACTCACGCACGTCTGGCGCTCCAGCCTGCCAAACAGGCGAATACAAGCGTCAGTCGGGTTCCTGCTCGGTTACGCTGCCATGTGGATGGCCGCCGGACCGCTCCTGATCGCCCTGGCGCTGTTGCTACAGATGGCTGCCGCAGAAAATACCCTGGCCGTGGCGCTGCTGGTTGCAATGCTGTGGAGCGCGAGCCCGTGGCACCGCGCAGCCCTCGACCGTGGCCACCGAATGGGGCAGCTAAGCCTGTTCGGCTGGGCTGCCGACAGGGATTGCCTGATCCGTGGCCTGGCGCACGGCCTCTTTTGTATCGTTTCGTGCTGGGCCTGGATGCTCGTGCCGCTTGTCAGCGGGTCCTGGCACATTCCGATGATGTTGTTGGCGGGCGCGATCCTGCTGGCTGAACGGCTCATCCCTGCCAAAGCGCCGCGCTGGAGCTGAGCGTTTAAAACAAGGCTTCACGCATGCAATCCGTCTGGACCTTCCCTTCACTGCGGGGTTACTGACTCAACCAGGAGGACGCGCGATGTTCGCGTATTGCTCCAACAGCCGAGCCAAGTCTTGATAAGAGATCGATAAATGATGAGCCCCTAACCTGCTCATCGACTTAGAGGTGCGCCGTGCCTGGGCGGCGCTGATCGCTGGGGCATGGGCGTACCGAGCAATCCGCCGGGCTCCGGTTTGCGCGCATCGAGCAATCGGAGATTCAGGATCAATACAGCTGGCTTTACGCTGTAGCCGGTTCAATTGCTTACTCAGCTGCAGCGACAAGTAGCCTGCGTGGTAAGCATCCGGGTGATTGGCGCCAAGCAAACCCTTCAACGCAACTAGCCGGTGTTGTTGTTTCGCTTGCCATTTGGGGTGATCGATATTGCTTGCGTGGCGAAGTAGCCGGAGTGTGTTCTTGTGCAATGAAAGTTTCAGAGCCTGAATATGTTTCGCTCGATCTTTCGGCAATATCTGGAACGCCAACAGGCAGATAAGCATCGCAACGATCCAAGCCAGCGCCTGGTTCGCGAAATCGACGAAATCGTATAAGGCGGTACCGCCAGTGCTCACCAATGTATTGAACCCGATCAGGTAGGCAATACCTTGCAGGGCGTGGCGAGGTTGGCTCGTTGCATGGATCCCGAATGACCAGAACGTAGCCAGCAGCAGGAATAACAGAGGGAAACCGTTGATCTGGGGCATCAGCAGGAATTTGCACAGCGCTGCCGCCAGAATGGCGTAGAGCGTTCCCCGTATGAAGCTGGCAATGCCTTGGGCAGGCGCGGGAGCCATCGCGACCAATGTGCAGCACGGGCCCATGACCGCCAACAGCGCCGGCCCTTGATCCCAACCACTGAGATACCAGACCGCACCAGCCGCCAAAGTGGCAAGCAGCGCCCGGAAGCCGTTGCGCGCCGCATCGCCGAAATTGCGGTGATACCCCACGGCGCGCACCTGCTCCCGGCGAGCGTGGTCGAGACTGGAGAAGTTCAGCAAGGCCTCGCCCAGGTCCTTCAGTTGTTCGTCCAACCGTTCGCTGGGCAACCGCGAGCACGGGTTCGAGTCAGCGAGATCGTCCACCAGGCTATGGAGTTGCCCGATCGTATCGGCAGCGGCAAGGAAGTCGCAGCGGGCGTCGACCATCCGTTCACTCAGTTGCCGCAACGCCGTGCTTATTTGAGCGAGTAACGTGGGGTCTATTCCAGGGTCTGGGTCGTCGCCATGCACATCGAGCACAGCGGACTGCAAATGTGCCAGGCCTGCCTGAATCGCCAGTTGCCGGGAGCGAATCAGTGACGACTCCCCCCGGGCGAGTCCCAGTTGGTCGTCCACCTTGCCGATATCCATAGCGAGCTGATGACGCAGCGTCGCCAGCGCCACGGGCTGCTCGCCAGACAGTCTCGCGGCGAGCAGCCGAGCACTGCGGCCCCAGACGTCCGCCAGCGAGCTTCGAACCTTCTGCTCCATGGTCTTGGCACTGAACAGCGTGACCACCAGGCTCAAGCTAAGGACCCCGAGCGCCACCGCCGTGCCTCGGGTGATGATGTGGTCGAACCCTTGTTCGGGCGCGACGATGGCAGGACCCAACGCCAGGCACACCGTATAGCCCGCCACCACTGCCGCCGTGGCTTGGTAATGGCGCAGGACGCTCATCGCGCCTACGCACAGGCCCAGCCACATACCGATGCCCACTATGAACAACACCATCTGCTGAGCGAACAACCCTGTCAGCACGAAGGCCGCAACCATGCCGACCAAGGTACCGAGCATGCGGTAGAAGCCCTTGCCCAGAACCGCCCCTTGGATCGGCTGAACCAGCAGCAGCACGGTGGATGCCCCCGAAAACGGCGATTCCAGATGCAATTGGAAGCCGAGCCACAGCGCCAGGCCCGCCGCCAGGATACTGCGCAGTACGTAGGAGAGAGTGGCGGGCGTCCAGGGCCAGGGGATCGCCGCGAAAAAGCGTGTCGCCAGAGGAGTCATCACATGAACGCCTGTAGCCATTGGGTGAGTCGCCAGCGCGGGGCGGCGTTCGACTGCGTCACTTCGACACTGGCGGTCATGCCCGCCGCCAACTCCACCCCGTCCGGTACCCTGTCCAACTCGATGCGCACGGGTACACGCTGTGCCAACCGAATCCAACTGAAGGTCGGGCTCACCCGGGGCAAACCGTTGTCGTCGCGCAATTCATTGGCATCGGCAATCCCCCTGCCCATGCTTGCGACATGTCCCTCCAGTAGCGGGGCAAACCCCATCAGCTTGATCGACACTGGCGCGCCGATGCGCACACTCGGCAGCTTGGTCTCCTCGAAATAGCCCGTGATCCAGAAGCTATGAGCATCGACCACGAATAGATTGGTATTGCCAGCCTGCGCGTAGTCACCCACTTGCAGGCGTAGTTGAGTGACGTAGCCGTCCACCGGCGAACGAATAGCCGTGCGGTCCAAGTCGAGTTGGGCGTGGGCTAATTGGCTTCCTGCCGCATCCAGGCGCGCTTGGGCCACCGCCAAGTCTCGCGCTGCGTTGTCGATCTCTTCCCGGGCGATGGCGCCAGCCAACTGGGCTCGTCGCTTGAATTGGGCACTGCGCTGCTCGAACACACTGCGCGCCTCTGCAAACGCCGCCGCACGCTGCTGCTGCGTCAGTCGATAAGCTCGCGCATCGATGCGATACAGCAAGTCGCCCTTAGCCACCCATTGGTTGTCGCCGGCCAATAACTGATCGATCTGGCCGGAAACCTCCGGTGCAATACGGATGACTTGGGCGCTCACCCGGCCGTCCCGCGTCCAGGGCGCCAGGACATACGCACGCCAGAGTTGCAGGCAGAACACCAACGCCAGCAAGCCAAGTCCCAGGGTAAAGGTAAGTTTGAGGATTTTGACGACAGACATGGCCAGCCTCACTTAGCAATGGACGACCATCGTCGACACGACGATAAGCGAGACAAAAAAACGCGCCAACGCCGGGTGCCACACCCCGTCCAGCCAGCGGCGGGTCAGGCGCTCGATTAGCCTGTAGGCCGCAACCGATGCGCCCAGGTAGATCAACAAGGGGGGAAAGTAGAGGTTGGCAATGGAGATTTCGCTAAGCATGGCAAGCACCGGGATTCGGAGAGTTCTGGCATCCGCCGCTTACGGGAAGGGGCTTGTTGATGATGCTAAGCAACTATCAATGCTGCCGATATTGAGTACACTGCCAAAATATAATCAAATTCAGACAAACGCCGACGACATTCCATGGCCGAAATCCACCGTTTCCACGTCGATCAATTCGAGTACGACAACCTGCCGCAACCTGCCGTAGCGCTGATGCTGGAAACCCAGCGCAACGACAGTGAGTCCGCCGAACACAAACACCGCAAAGGGCAACTGGTCGTGGCTTGTTGCGGAGGCATTGTCTGTACGGTGGAAGATGGCGTCTGGATGGTGCCGTCAGGGTTCGGCGTCTGGATTCCGGGGGGCGTCGCCCATAGCAACCGCGTCACTGCCAACGGGCAAGTCTGTTTCTTGTTCGTGGAGCCCGGCGCCGCGTCGCTGCCGGATCGCTGCTGTACCCTGGCCCTATCGCTACTGATCCTGGCACTCATCCTTCACCTGAGTGACCAAGCCCAGGATTACCCAGCCAATTCGCGCACTGCACGGCTGGCCAACGTGCTGCTCGAAGAACTTGAACTCGCGCCCACGGAACAGCTTTACCTGCCGTTGCCTGCCTCGAACCAGCTTCGCACCATCGCCCGGGCGCTGGCGCAAGAGCCCTCCAACCGCGCCACCATGGCAAGTTGGGCACGGCAGGTGGCCATGAGCGAACGCTCGCTGGCCCGCCTGATAAAAAGCGAAACCGGGCTTACCTTCGGTCAATGGCGCAAGCAATGGCAGATCATCGTCGCGTTGCAAAGCCTGGCCGAGGGGCACTCGGTGCAGAGGACGGCAGAGGCGCTCGGCTACGAGTCAGTCAGCTCGTTCATCACCATGTTTCGCAAGACTTTGGGCAACTCACCAGCACGCTATTTGCGCAATACCGCGTTAAGGCAATGAGCTGATGACAATGGTCAACGTCGCTATCGGGCCATGAGGCTTTGGGGAATTCATGGGCCTTGCGGTGAATAGCCACTCGTTTCCAGCCACATTTGAATGACGACAGGTTCTAGCGCCCCTCATTGCACGGGTTCACTGCTTCGGCGTGTCTGTCTACTGGCCCCTGGTGGTTGGCCATTGATGCGCTTGAATGCGCGGCTGAACGCCGCTTGTGACGTATAGCCCAAGCGTTGTGCGACGGCATCGATCGACAGGTTGTCCTGCGTCAGCCACTGGCTGGCGATCCGCATCCGCAACTCGGTGGCGTATCGCAATGGAGGCACGCCAATGGTGGCTTGAAAACGCTGCGCGAACACCGAGCGGGATACGTGGGATTCGGCTGCCAGCTCGGCCACCGTCCACTCGCGCCCGGGTTGGCGATGCAGGGCGAGGATAGAGCGTGCCAGCCGGGGGTCTCGCAGCGCCGCCATGAGACCTTGCGCGCTTTCGGAGCCACACTCGACCCAACCCCGTACGAACAAGGATGCAGCGACCTCCGCAAGCCGAGCCATGATCCCGGCATACCCGATGCGTCCTGCGCAGATCTCACGCTTGATTGAATCAAGTATCGATCCCAATCCTGGATAACTTTGTCCGCCGGTGTCTGCCACCATGACATCGGGCATCAACTTGCCCAACGCCCGCATGCCGCCAAGATCGAACTCCATGCAGCCATAGAACAGGATCGCACTGGGCGTGGAAAGTGTGCTCGGACAGGTGTTCACACCACTGACGGCCTCGCCTAAAGGGGCCGCATCAAGCTGGTCGATATGCTGGACCGTGGCATCCAGCGCTGATAGCAATTGGTGCCCATGACCTTGCGGCACCAATACCGCGTCACCTGCCGATAGGTGATGGATCGCGCCCTCTCCGGTACGCAGGATGGCCGTACCCACCGCCAGATAATGAAAGTAGGCATGCGCTGATTTGTGTTCAAAACCCAAGCCAAAGCTCGGACCCGTTTGCACACGGCGGTACTGAACGCCACGCAGCCGCATACCCGCCAGCAGTTCGCTAATCAGCTCAGACGACAGCGCAAATTGTCCAGCTTCAGTCATATTAGGCGTTTCGATCAAAACACTAGGACTTTGCATCATAGATCATCCTGAATCTCAACTCTAGACTGCGGGTCACGATCACTTCCCAAGGATTCTTGAGATGAGTAGCAATGTGCTTGATGCTGCACCTGACAGCGTTGCCGGGGTAGAGCCGGCATCCCCGGCTTGGACAGCGGTTTTCTCTTTGGCAATGGGTGTCTTTGGGCTACTGACGGCTGAGTACCTTCCGGCGAGTTTGCTAACACCGATGGCCTCGGACTTGGGTGTGTCCGAAGCGATGGCCGGCCAGGCCGTGACCGTCACCGCCGTGGTTGCATTGTTTGCCGGACTCTTGGTGCCAGGTCTTACCCGCAAGCTTGACCGCCGCACCGTCTTGCTAGGTTTCTCCGCGCTCATGATTGCATCCAACCTGCTGGTTGCCCTGTCATCGAGTCTGACGGTCCTGTTGTTGATGCGGGTGCTGCTTGGCATTGCTTTGGGTGGGTTCTGGAGCATGGCGGCTGCCGTGGCCATGCGGCTGGTACCGGCCAAATTTGTGCCGCGCGCGCTGTCCATTATCTTTAGCGGTATCGCCGTGGGAACCGTGGTCTCCGTTCCGCTGGGCAGCTACTTGGGCGGTCTCTTCGGCTGGCGCAGTGCCTTTTATGCGGCAGCCGCGGTGGGCGTGCTGACGCTGCTCTTCCAATGGTTCACCCTACCCCGCATGACGCCTCGGAAAATGGCACGCACAGCCTCCGTGCTGGAACTGCTCCGCCGGCCTGGCATTGCCATCGGCATGTTCGGATGCGTGCTCGCGCACACAGGTCAATACGCACTGTTCACCTACATCCGTCCCGCACTTGAAAGCGTCGTGCGCATCGACACCGATGGCCTGGCTTTAATGCTATTGGGCTTTGGCGTCGCCAATTTCGTCGGCACACTCGTGGCGGGTTGGCTGATGGAGCGTAGCTTGCGCCTGACATTGATCCTTATGCCTGCCTTGGTAGCCGTGGCGGCGTTTGCGATGATCTCGCTTCCGCTCCAGACGCCGGGACTGGCACTAGCAGTCGCCCTCTGGGGCCTGGCTTTCGGCGGAGTGCCGGTTGCCTGGTCAAATTGGGTGGCACGCGCGGTTCCGGATCAAGCCGAAACCGCGGGCGGTATGGTCGTCGCCGCGGTGCAGTCGTCTATCGCCATGGGGGCTGCACTCGGTGGGTTGGTCTTCGGCTTTGGCGGTGTAATGGGCGTCTTCATCGTCGCAGGCGCAGTGATGCTGCTGGCGGCTCTGATGATTGCTCTTTGTGTTCGGGTGGAATTGCCGAAGCATGATGATGTAGCCGGTCAGGATTTGGGATTCTTGACGTAACGCATGACGACGAAACAGGCGATCATCAACCTCCGCAACGCAATTGGCGCGACGCTGGGCGCAGCGGTGATTTTGGCCTGGCGGTCCAGAGCGATTGCAGATGCGCTCGTGTGATGGTCGTTACGGCTACGCGCCATAGCAGACCATCATGATTGTTGTTTGGGGGCCTTCAGCCGGTCAGCTTACGGCGCCAAGGGCTCCAGCCATCCGCTTTTCCACTTCATCACGAGTCGCCTCCCAGGCGGGCACGGTCTCGAGCAGACGCTGCTGCCAAGCGACCAGATTCGGGAATTCTTCGAACGGCGCGCCAGTGCGTCGGTACTGCGAAAACGGTGCTGCAATATCAATGTCTGCCAGGGTCAACGCGTCACCGACCATGAATGTTCGGGCCGCCAGATGTGATTCCAGCACTTGTGCGGCGTTGCGAATACTGGTCATCGCCAACTGGACGATCGCGTCGCTCTTTGGCTTGCCCATGAACGTCGCCCCCGCCCATTCATTGAAGAGAAGCGTGGAAAATATCCGCCATTGCTCACCCGACCAGAACATCCATTGCAGGACCTCCCGCTTCTCTGCCTGAGTCCGTCCAAGCAGGTTGGAGTCTGTTTTCTCGGCAAGGTACAGGTTGATGGCTGACGCTTCCCATATGACGGTATCACCGTCCTGGAGTACGGGTGTGAGCCCGTGCGGATTCAACGTCAGAAACTCAGGGGTATGGCTTTCACCCTTGAACAAGTCGACATGCATACGTTCGACATCGACGCCCATGATTGCTGCCGCAGCGGTGACGCGACGAAGGCTACCCGAGCCTGGATCGCCGTAGATTTTGATGGACATTGTTTCCTCACATATCGGTTCTGGTAAGTGACGAGAACAGGCTAAATCTTTTCGCCAGATAAAATTATACTGTCGTTCGGCAGAACACTTATTTGGAATACAAATGACTGATCGTTGGATGGAAGTCGAAGTTTTCACCCGGGTAGCGGAGTCGGGAAGCTTCTCCCGTGCGGCCCAGGAACTTGGTCTTTCACAGCCGTCGACCTCCCGCATCGTCACCGGATTGGAAAACCGTCTGGGCGTGAAGCTCTTGCTGCGCACGACGCGCAACGTGGCACTCACGGAAGCAGGCGCGGAATTTCTGGAACGGGCTCGCCAAGCGGCTGCGGACTTGGAGGACGCTGAAGATGCGGCGCGAGGAATTGATTCCCTGCGTGGCACCCTCCGCCTTGCGGTACCCATTGTGTACGGCACCCTGGCGGTCATTCCCGCCTTGCCCGGGTTTCTCGAGCGTTACCCTGATCTGCGAGTCGAAATCACCATGCGAGATGAGCGCCAGAACCTGGTGGCGGCTGGAGTAGACATGGCAATCCGGATGGGCACGCTTGAAGACTCCACGTTCGGAGCCCGGCAAATTGCGTCAGTGGCGCGAATGTTGGTGGCGTCGCCTGCATACCTCGCCAGGAAAGGGGTGCCGAAAGTGCCTGAAGAACTGGCGTCTCACGACGCACTTCTGCACGAACAAAGCTTTCCAGAGAAAAGCGCATTGAAACTGTTCAAGGCTGGCACGGAGCAAGTCGTGACGTTGCGGGGAAGGGTCAAGATCGATGCAGCGCCAGGCATTCTGGCGGCTGCAACGGCCGGTCTGGGTATCGCCAATGTGACCACTATCATGTCAGCACAAGGACTACACGACGGCAGCCTCGTTCAACTGCTGCCCGACTATGAGCTGGAGCCATTGAAGGCATTTGCCGTATTTCCGTCGGGCCCCAAGCCTTCGGCCAAGGTGCGGGCACTGGTAGCCCACCTTATCGCGGTATTAGGCGCCTAGCGTACTGAGTTTCAACTCCCAGGAGGAACTGGGATTGAAAGCGGCTAGCCTGGGTTTTGACATACCCTGGCCAAAAGGCGCTATACCCGCAGATCGATGTGTTCCTGAAAACCATTTTTCAGGCAGGGTCTGCTTTGCCCGCCTTTTTTGCTTCATCAAAGGCACGCCGCGCATCGATGATAAGGGGCCAGTGCTCCCTGATCCAACCCGTGAAACCTTCCAGCGCTGGCAACAGGTCCCGGCCCATGTCGGTCAGCTCGTACTCGACGCGAGGTGGCACTTCTGCAAAGCAGTGACGGATGAGAAAACCGTCCCGCTCGAGGTTTCTGAGCGTCACCGTCAACATTCGCTGGGTGATGCCTTCGATACCGTTGCGGATCGCCGAGAACCGCAGCCGGTGGCCAGGAACGATCGCCAGCAGCAACAACGTAAGGATCGTCCATTTGTCGCCAAGCCGGGTTAGCACGTCGTGTGGCGCGCACGGCTTGAGGCGTGGCCCTAGCGCCGTTTCCTCGTAATTGCGACCGTGCAAGGTGCTGGCCATTAGTACCCTCCGTGTGCCCTGGGCACAGAATTGTGCCGTCTAGCGAATGCGATTTTGACAGTATACATTCGTAACCATCAGGTCTAGAGAGGGTTGGAAATTATGCTGCTTTACCAGTTTCGCAAGGGTACCAATCCCCGCCGCGTCATCATTTACCTGGCAGAAAAAGGTATTGATATCCCACGCTACGAGCTTGATTACGAGAACGGCGAACATCGCACTGCCCGTTACCTCAATATCAACCCAGCGGGCCGGGCCCCGACCTTGGTCACCGATTCTGGACTCGCCATTACAGACTCAGGGGCAATCGTCGAGTATCTGGAGGAGCTTCATCCCGACCACCCAATGATCGGCACCGACCCGCTGACACGGGCCCGGGTGCGGTCGCTTGAACGGCTCGGCAGTGAGTTGGTAGCACGCGGCCAGTTGTGGCTATGGAATCGGACTGGCGCCTTCCCCGCAAAGGAGAGCGCGCCCTCCCCGGAGATGGCTGAGCGCATGCATCGTTATGTGACGGAACTGCTCGATGTGCTGGAAAAAGAGATCGGCGACCAGTCTTTTCTCGCCGGTCCGGAGCCAACGATCGCGGACTGTACGACGTTCACCATTTTCCAGACCGCCCGTGAGCGGTTCGACCTGCCGTTGGGTAATGAACATCCCCGTCTCGACGCCTGGTACGCACGCTTCAGGGCTCGTCCTAGCGCAGCGTATTAATCACCCTTGATTCGAATCAGCTCTCTGGAGTTTTCATGGCACGACCGTATCAATCTGGCCGCCTGACGTTCGCGGTGTTGGTGTTCATCGCTGTCTATCCGCTGGTGACAGCGTTGAGTTATCTGATGCAGGCGGCGGCCGCCCACTGGCCAATTTGGCAGCGACACCTGGTGGTCGTGCCGATCGTCGTGCTCGCAATGGTGTTTGCGATCATTCCGGCTATTCAGGCGCTGCTGGTCCGCTTAAAAAATGCGAAATCTTTGTAAAGCTGAAGGACTCGCACCGCGCCAGCAAAGCCGCCCTCCTCGGCCTGACCAAAAGCCAAACTCAGAGCGACAGCGCCATGAAATACTTCTGTAGAAATTCGACGCACGCTCGCAGCTTGGCGGAATGGGCCAGCCGTGTGGGATAGACGGCCCAGACATTGGCATTCTGATGGTAGTCGGGCAACAGCTGCACCAGTTTTCCCTGTTCCAGCAGGGGCTTCGCATCCCACATCGAGCGTAGCAATATGCCCCGACCGTCCAGCGCCCATTGCAGGACGATCTCCCCACTGTTAGATGAAAGAGGGCCTTTCACTTTGACACTTCGCTGAGCGCCTTCGTGTTCCAGCACCCATAAGCCAAAGGCATTGTCGCGTTCCTTGAGGACCAGGCAGTCGTGCAGTTCCAGGTCGCTGAGCTGCTGGGGAATCCCCCGGCGCTCAAGGTAGCTTGGCGCCGCGCATAATATGCGTCGGTTACGGACCAACTGGCGCCCGATGTGCTGCTTGGGAATATCATCACCCACGCGGATTTCCAGGTCGAACCCTTCGCTAACGATGTCCACCACACGATCAAACAGGTCCAAGCGTATTTCCAACTCGGGATAGCGCTCGGCGAGCATTGAAAGCGCCGGGGCCACATGGTTTCGACCGAAACCGAAGCTGCTGCACATGTGTAATCGACCGCGGGGAATTTCATGGGCATCAACCAGCTCGTCGGCCATGTGCTGGAAGTCTTCCAGAATGCGTATTGCCCAAGCTCTCACACGCTCACCGTCTTCGGTCAAGGTCACTCGGCGGCTAGTGCGGTGCAGCAGGCGAGTGCCCAGCGTGCTTTCGAGAATCTGGATGCGCTTGCTCACGTAGGCTGCCGACAATCCCAGATCATCGGCGGCGGTGGCAAAACCGGACTTGCGAATCACCGTGAGGAACACTCGTAGATCTTCGGGAAGAGGCGTCGAACCTTTGATATTGATCATTAGCGAAAGAGGTCGGTGTGTGGTCAGTCAGGATAACACTGCATGAACGGGCCCTATCCACCGTTCGCTCATGATTGTCACTCTGCTGCCGCTGGCTTCGGCCGACCGATCATCGACTGCTTTCCACTCTTTATTGCAACTGGCGCCAGCTGGGTGCGGTCTAGCTGGCCTTCCCAGGCGGCCACTACCAGGGTTGCCACGGCATTGCCGATGATGTTGGTCAACGAGCGGCACTCAGCCATGAAACGGTCCACGCCCAAAATCAACACCATCGCCGCCACGGGCACCGTGGGCACCACAGCCAGGCTGGCGGCTAAAGCTACAAAGCCTGCGCCGACCACCGCACCTGCCCCTTTGGACGTCAGCATCGCCACGGCCAACAGGGTGAACTGTTGCTCCAGTGTCAATTCGATATTGGTGGCTTGGGCCAAAAACAGCACGGCCAACGTCATATAAATATTGGTGCCGTCCAGGTTGAAGGTGTAGCCGGTCGGTACCACGATACCCACGACCCCCTTCGAGGCCCCCAAGCTTTCCAGCTTCTGGATCAGTTGCGGCAAGGCCGACTCCGAGGAACTGGTTCCCAGCACGATCATCAGCTCGGCCTTGATATAGCTGAGGAGCTTGAAAATGTTAACGCCGGCGTAACGTGCAATACCGCCTAGAACCACGACGACAAAAAACAGGCCGGTGACGTAGAAAGTCCCTACTAACTTGAGCAGAGGCAGCAATGAACCCAGGCCATACTTGCCGATAGTGAACGCAATGGCGCCAAAGGCCCCAATAGGAGCTACACGGCTGATCATGCCCACGATCCGGAAGAAAACCTCACTGGCTTGGTTTACCAGGCCTGCGAGTGGACGCGCCTTTTCACCGACAATCACCAGGCCAACACCGAACAGGATCGACACAAATAACACCGGCAATATCTCGCCCTTGGAGAACGCATCAAAAAAGGTCGAGGGGATCACATGCAGAAGAAAGCCAACGATGCCTTCGCCATGTTCGGCCTGGCCAACAAAACCGGCGATTGCCGAGCTGTCGAGCGTCTTGACATCGATGTTGAAGCCCGCGCCAGGACGCATCAGATGCGCTGCGAGCAACCCGAGCACTAGCGCGATGGAAGACACCACTTCAAAGTACAACAGTGCCTTGCCACCGACCCGGCCCACCTGCTTGACGTCATGCATGCTGGTGATTCCCGAGACCACGGTGCAAAAGATAATTGGCCCGATGATCATCTTGATCAGCTTGATAAAGCCGTCACCCAACGGCTTCAAGTCGACGCCAAGCGACGGCCAGTAGTTACCGATCAATATGCCCAGGCAGATGGCGATGACGACTTGTACATAGAGTGTTCCCAGCAGCTTTTTGATTGTCATTGTTATTATCCCCAAGCTTTTTCGGGTCGAGACCAGGCGCTCGCAGGCAACGATGTGCCTGCGATTCGATGCCTGTCGATTCAGGGTTAGAGCAGGTCTGCGAAGAAGTCCTGCACGGCTTCGAGCAGAAGTTCAGGCGCTTGCTCTGCGAGGTAGTGGCCGGCTGGCAGCGCTGTGCCGCGAACATCGGTGGCGACCTTTTGCCATTCCTTCAAGGGATCGAAGCAACGGCCGACTGTGCCCTCGGCTCCCCACAGGGCGAGCAGCGGCATGTCGAGACGATGCCCGGCTGTGAGATCAGCTCGGTCGTGCTCCAGATCGAGACTTGCAGCTGCGCGGTAATCTTCACAAATGCCTCGGGCGCTACCGGGCAGTTGCAAGCAACGCAGATACTCGGCGAATGCCTCCTCGGTAAACGGTGTGAGGCCCGCGCTGCGGCTACCCATCACACTGCGCAGGTACTGCTCGGGATTGGCCTCGATGAGGCTTTCGGGCAGCGGCGCCGGTCGAATAAGAAAGAACCAATGCCAGTACGCACGCGCGAAGGCCTCATCGGTTTGCGCGTACATCGCCAGCGTTGGCGCAATGTCCAGCAGCGCCATGCGCTGCACCGCGTGCGGATGGTCCAAGGCCAAGCGATGGGCGACGCGTGCGCCCCGGTCGTGGGCCAGCACGCTGAAGCGGTCGAAGCCAAGAGACCCCATCAGTTCGATGTTATCCATGGCCATCGTTCGCTTGGAGTAATTGCGGTGCTCGGCATCGGCAGGGGGCCGGCTGCTGTCGCCATAGCCACGAAGGTCGGCAGCGACCACGGTGAAATGCTCCGCCAGCCGAGGGGCAACCTTGTGCCAGATAACGTGGGTCTGAGGGTGTCCGTGCAAGAGCAGGAGCCCCGGCCCCGTGCCACCCATGCGATAGCTTATGTCCACACCGTTGACATGACGTTTTTGTTTTTGGAATCCGGCGAACATGATTCGACTCCTTGAGGAATAGCTTGAATCCTGAGATCAACCGGCCTGTGGAGCAATAGTCCAAGCGTGTAGAGAACGTTCATGAAGTGTGTTGCAGCTCGCAGGTAGCCATGAGCTTGCTCACTTCGCTCGCGGCATAGCGCCCTCCTCCAACAGCGGCTATCTTAAGCCCTGACGGCCGTGGCTCGTCGCACCTATAACAAGAACGCCGTGCCCGCCCTCGCAAGCGGCACGCTACACGGAGCCTTCCATGACTCGGCATAGCGCGCAGCCCCACCCGAGCGAACTCGCTGCCTTCGTCAACGAGCATTTCCCTGAGCGGCGAATCAGTCCGGACCGGATGATTGCCCAATCCTGGTATCGCAGCGTCATAAAACATCGACTCGACCCCTCCTCGGCCGCCCGCCTGGACATTCTTTGTGCTGAAGATATCCGCCAACATCAGCAACGACACCAGCAGTATCTGGATATTGCCAGCCAGGGCGTCAGTGGCTTGGCTCGGCGCGTGGTACCGGCTGGCTTCGCGGTGTTGCTCAGCGACGAACAGGGCATCACCCTCGATGCCCGTCTGCCAGACCAGCATGCGCCGTATGTCCGCTCGGGTTTGGTGGTCGGCGCTCGCTGGGACGAGTCCATCGCCGGTACCAACGGCATCGGCACCACATTGGCAGCGGCCGAGCCCTTGATCATCCATCGCGAGGAGCACTTCCTCACCTCCAATGCCCGCTTGAGCTGTTCCGTTGCGCCGATCTTCAACCCCCAGGGCCTGTTGCAGGGTTGCTTGAACGCGACTTGCCTGAACAGCGATGGGCCCAAGCAAAGCCAGTACCTGACCCTGCAACTGGTGATCCTGTATGCCCGCTTGATCGAGAACGCACACTTTCGCCAGAGCTACCGGGATCGACTGACCCTCTCGCTCAAGCCCATTGATGAGATTGCCGACCTCGCCAACGAGCAGCTATTGGCGCTGGACGACCATGGTCGGGTGATCGGTGCCAATCACGCAGCCTTTGTGGTCCATGACCGAGCCGGTAGCCCGAACCTGCTGGGCGGCCATATCGACCAATTGCTGCCCATGGGCGTCGACGAGTTACTGAGCCTGACCAATGGCGGCGCCCGCAGCCTGCGCCTGCGCGCTCGGCAGGACGAAGCGCTGCTGGACGTTGGCCTGCGCATCCCTTCGAGCCATCACCGCCTGGCGTCCGCACCGGCCAAGGCGCTGCGGCCCCGTCATCCCGATCTGGAACAACTGGCCGGGGATGACCCAACGCTACAACAAGCCGTGCGGCGCTTGCGCAAGGTGATCGACAAAGATATCGCCATCCTCATTACCGGTGAGACTGGCACTGGCAAAGAGGCCTTTGCACGGGCCATTCACCAAGCCAGTGCGCGCCAGGACGGGCCCTTCGTCGCGCTCAACTGCGCGGCCATTCCTGAGAGCCTGATCGAGAGCGAACTGTTCGGCTACCGTGGCGGTAGTTTTACCGGTGCCGAGAAAAAAGGCATGAAGGGCAAGCTGGAACTGGCCAATGGCGGCACGCTGTTTCTCGATGAGATCGGCGATATGCCGGCCCATCTGCAAACCCGTCTGCTGCGCGTACTGGCCGAGCGGGAGATCTCCCCCATCGGTGCCCCAACGCCGGTGGCGCTGGATATTCAGGTGATTTGCGCAACGCACCAGGATCTGCAAGGCATGCTGCGCGACAAGCATTTCCGTGAGGACTTGTTCTATCGCCTCAACGGCATGAACCTCAGCCTGCCGCCCCTGCGCGAGCGCAGTGACCGTGCACAACTGATCCAGCAGCTGCTCGACAGCCAACTCGAAGCCAGGGGTCTGCAGCTCACCGCCCAGGCCCGCCAATGCCTGCTGGACGCACCCTGGCCCGGCAATATCCGCCAACTGATCAATGCCCTGCGCTACGCGGTGGCACTGGCCGAAGACGGCGCCATCGATCTCGACTGCCTCCCCGCCGACCTACTGCTGAGCAACGCACATGCTCAGCCGGCTAGCCAGCTGGCGAGCAGCGAGCCCCCAGCGTCGAGTCTGCTGGCGATCTTGCGCCGACATCGGTGGAATATCAGTGCGGCCGCCGCAGAGTTGGGGGTCGCTCGCTCGACGCTCTATCGACAGATGAAAAAGCAGCGGTTGGTGCAACCCAACGACCGTCTTTAACCCCAGATAAAAAAACGCCCAGAGCGTAATCCGGCCTGGGCGTTTTTCATCGTGGTAGAGCTGTCACGCCTGGATATACACCACGTGGGTATGGGTGTATTCGTACAACCCGTGCTTGCCATCGGCACCGCCAATGCCCGACTTGCGCGTGCCGGCATGGAAGCCCTGCATGGCTTCGAAGTTCTCGCGGTTGATATAGGTCTCACCGAAATCCAGCGAGCGGGTTGCCTGCATGGCCGCGCTGAGACTCGCGGTGTAGATCGATGAGGTCAGGCCGTATTCGCTGTCATTGGACAACGCAATCGCCTCGTCGAGGTCATCGACAATCTGGATTGGCAGCACCGGGCCAAAAATCTCCTTGCGCATGATCTCCATGTCGGCGGAACACCCGGCCAACACCGTTGGCTGATAGTGAAACCCTTGGCCCAGATCGGCCACCGCACCGCCAGTAATCACCTGCGCGCCCTGCCCGCTCGCGGTCCGGACCATTTGCGCCACCTTGTCGAGCGCCGCGCGATTGATCAGCGGGCCCATGTCCAAGCCATTTTCGGCCAACGGATCACCATAACGAGTGCCAGCCATGGCCGCCGCAATACGCTCGATAAACGCATCGGCCACCTTGCGCTCGACGTACACGCGTTCGGCGCAGTTGCACACTTGCCCGGTATTGATCACCCGCGAGGCGGTAATCGCCCTGACTGCAAGATCCAGATCTGCGTCAGCCAGCACAATGGCAGGCGCCTTACCGCCCAATTCCAGATTGAGCTTGGTGATATTCGGCGCTGCGGCGGCCATGATTCGCGAGCCGGTGCCGACGCTGCCGGTGAAGCTGATCAGGTCGATGCCCGGATGACTGGTCAGCGCATTGCCGACCGTCGCGCCGGTGCCGCAGACCACATTGAACACCCCCGCCGGTAGATCGGTTTCGGCCACCAGGCGGGCGAACTCGAAGCAGTTGATCGGCGTTTCTTCGCTCGGCTTGATCACGATGGTATTGCCGGTCAGAAGCGCCGGCGCCATCTTGCGGGCGATCAGGAAGAACGGAAAATTCCAGGGCAGAATCCCGGCGACCACGCCGAGGGGTTTACGCAGCAAAAAGATGCTTTCACCGGGCCGGTCGCTGCTCAGCACTTCGCCTTCCAGGCGCCGTGCCCATTCGGCCATATAGTCGAGGTAGTCGGCCGTGAAGTTCACCTCGACCCGCGCCAGTTCCAGGACTTTGCCCTGCTCAGCGGTAATGATCCGAGCCAGGCGTTCGCCGTGCTCGCGTATCTTGCTGGCGATTTTGCGCAGATAGCCCGCACGTTCAATAGCCGGCCGGGCGGCCCAGGCCTTCTGTGCCTGACGCGCCGCGGCAATGGCCCGCTCGACTTCAGCGCTGCTGCCCTGGGGCACATGCGCCAGTAATTGGCCGTTGGCCGGGTTATGCACCTCAAGATGCTCGTCGCTGGCGACAAAGGCATTGGCGATGTAGTTCTGGTAGATGGCGTGACTCATATCCGCGTCTCTCCTGTCGGGAATGAATGCGGCCGACCGGTGATGCTACCGGTCAGCCGGGGGCTTATTGCTTGGCGCTGAATTTCTTCCAGGCCTGGCCTTCGTCCTGAAGGTCGTGGGATCGCTTGATCAGGTACTGATGGATCTGGTCCACCTGCTCGGGGGTAAAGGCATCGGCGAAGGACGGCATGCCATCGGGCACGCGACCACCGAACAGGATGCCGAGGAACATCTGGTGCTTCTCCGGCGTCAGCTTGCGCAGGTCCGGCAGCACGCCGCCGCTGACTGCGTGGATGCCATGGCACTGTGAGCAGTAACCGTCATAGAGCTTGCCGCCGGCCTCGATGGACGCTGTGTCGGTGCTCAGCGCGGGTGGTTTCGGGGTATCGGGACGTGGCGCCGGCTCCTGCAACTTGGCCGTGCCCCCAATCTTGTAGGTCAGCACTTGGGAAAAAGGTTGTACCCCGGCTCGCAGCGACAGCGCTCCAGCGAAGGTGGAAAACGCCCCGCCCCAACCGGCCATGAACGTCACATACTGCTCTCCGTCGACGCTGTAGCTGATCGGCGCGGCCATCACACCGCTGGCGGCAGGTTGTTCCCAGAGTTTCTTACCGGTATCGGCGGCGTAGGCAATCACTCGCCCATCGGCACTGCCTTCGAACACCAGGTTGCCGGCGGTGCTCAAGGTGCCGCCGTTGAAGATGGTTACGTAGGGCACTTCCCAGGCCGGCTGCTGCTTGACCGGGTCCCAGGCGATCAGCTTGCCCGACCAACCCTTGGCCATCTCCAACAGGCCGTCGACATTTTCCGGCATCATCCCGGTACGCAGGCCCAACTGGTAAATGCTCTTGAAGGGGTTGCGCTTGGGCGCCTCGGGAATGTGCTCGTAGTAGGCCGACATGATATGCGCCGGGATGTAGACCAGCCCGGTGTTCGGGTTGTAGGACATCGGCTGCCAATCATGGGCGCCCCAGAAGGCCGGCGTCACCAGCTTGCGCTTGCCGTCCTTCCAGTAAGCCGCATTTTCGTCATCGACGATCGGCCGGCCGGTCTTCATGTCCATGCCCTTGGTCCAGCTTTGCGGCACGATGCCCTTGGCCGAAAGCAATTCACCGGTGGCGCGGTCGATCACATAGAAGAAACCGTTCTTGGGCGCCTGCATCAGCACTTTGCGCGGTTTCCCATCAATTGGCAGCTCGGCGAGGATCATGTGCTGGGTCGCGGTGTAGTCCCACGCGTCGCCCGGCGTGGTCTGGTAGTGCCAGGCGTATTCACCGGTATCGGCGTTGACCGCGACAATCGACGACAGGAACAGGTTGTCGCCCTTGGCCTGGCTGCGCCATTTCGGGTCCCACAGCGAACCGTTGCCGACACCGATGTACAGCAGGTTCAAGTCCGGGTCGAAGGCAAACGAATCCCAGGCTGTACCGCCGCCGCCCTGCTCGACAAATGCCTCGCCGTGCCAGGTCTTGGCGGCAATGGCCATCGCCTTGTCTTCCGGTGGCAGCTTGGGATCGCCGGGCACTGTGTAGAAGCGCCAGGCCTGCTTGCCGGTCTCGGCGTCATAGGCGGTGACATAACCGCGCACACCGAATTCCGCGCCGCCGTTGCCGATCACCACCTTGCCGTTGACCACCCTGGGCGCGCCCGTGATGGTGTAGCTGCGCTTGTGATCGGCCCGGGTATCGACCGACCAGGCGCGTTGACCGGTCTTGGCATCGATGGCCTCCAGGCGGCCATCCAGCACGCCGACATAAACCTTGCCCTTCCACACCGCGACGCCACGGTTGACCGCATCGCAGCAGGCCTCGCCCGCGCGGTTGCGGTCCGACTTCGGGTCGTACTTCCAGATCAACTTGCCGTCACGGGCATCCAGCGCATACACCACCGAAAACGGCCCGGTGGTGTACATCACGCCATCGACCACAATCGGCGTGGCCTCGACACCACGGTCCAGATCGAGCTTATAACTCCAGGCCAGTCCAAGCTGACCGACGTTCTGGTCGCTGATCTGCTTGAGCGGGCTGTAGCGCTGCTCGTCGTAGGTCCGCCCGGTGCTCATCCAGTTGCCGGGTTCCTTATCGGCGGCGACCAGTCGTTTGCTGTCGACATTCGCCGGCCCCTCAGAGGCCGACGCAGACGCAGTCGCCAGGCTCAACAGCAAAGCCGTGACCAGGGATTTCAGAGGGATACCGGCGACGGTGGATCGAGCGCCGGAAAGCGAGGCATGGCCAATCTGTCTCATGGGATCAGTCCTGTTCTTATTAGTGGCGCGGTCATTTCAATGCGCACCAGTGAAAGAGCAACGACCATGCCACTGACTTCTAACGGGGCTGGAGCGCTTGATTTGTTGGGATTCAAGAAACCACCAAGCGCTATTCATCCGCGAGAGGCGCTACAGGTGTAGCGCGTAGCGCTACAGTGGCGGGACAGATGTTGTGCGACAGCGCTTTTACGATCCTCTTGGCGAGACAGGATAATACTGGCCGTGCTCGTCCACTCGCTGAATCATTGACTGTTCCCCGAACCGCTTGATGTTGTTCTACCTCTGGATGCTTCTGTCCGGGCTGCTGGGTCGCAGGCTCTATGGCCTGAGCCGCACGGCGCTCAGCCCCGGGTCTGGCTGAATACGTTTATCACGCTGATCATCCTGCTCGGTCAGTCGGTGCAAGACAGTGCCCTGGGCAAAGACGTCTACACCGCTTTCGCCGTGCGCATGGGGCTGTTCATCCTGATGACGCTTTATGCGTGCTTGATGATGCATGTGCTCGGCGAGCGTCACCGGCCGCTGCCGCAAAGTTTCCCTTGAGTCAGCGCAGCAGGTAGCGCTCACCCACTCCAGGATCGTCGCGCTAGTGAAGCACCGCCTGAAGAAATTGCCGTGTCCGGGGTTCTTTTGGCGTGCTGAAAATCTGTGAGGGTGGGCCCATCTCGACGATCCGCCCGCCGTCGAAAAACACCACCCGATCCGCCACCTCACGGGCGAAACCCATCTCGTGAGTCACGACGATCATGGTCATGCCTTCGACGGCCAAGCCCTTCATTACATTCAGCACATCGCCGACCGTTTCCGGGTCCAGCGCCGATGTGGGTTCATCGAACAGCAGCAGCTTGGGCTTCATGGCCAAGGCGCGGACGATCGCCACCCGCTGTTGCTGACCACCGGACAGCTCGGACGGATAGCTGTCAGCCTTATGCCGTAGCCCGACGCGATCCAGCAACGTCAGCGCATTGCTTTGCGCCTGGGCCTTCGATGCGCGCTTGAGCTTGACCGGTGCGAGCATCATGTTCGCCAGCACCGACATGTGCGGGAACAAGGTGTAGTCCTGGAACACCATGCCCACCTCCTCCCGCAGCTTCGCCAGCGCCTTGCGATCGCCGGCCTTGATCGACGCACCGTTGCCGATGACCACGCTGCCCGCTGAAGGTGCTTCGAGGCTGTTGAGGCAGCGAATGAAGGTCGACTTTCCCGACCCGCTGGGGCCAATGATCACCACCACTTCGCCCTCGGCGACGTCCAGGTCCACCCCTTTGACCACCTCGTGGTCACCGAACCGCTTGTGCAACCCACGTACCGTCAACATCGTGTTCATCTCCCCGCCTGTGCCCGTGTAGCCGCTTGCAGACGCTCCTGGGCCGTCGCCAAACGAGCACGACGGGCCTGATTGGCGTGGCGCTCGGTGGCGACACGCGTGTTGGCGCGAAGCAGGCTCGGTTTGAGTGAAGCCATCGACGGCCCCCCCGCTGAAATTCTGGCCTGTACGTTGGCGATGGGGTCGAGGCAATCTCGCACTTTCTGGGCTGGAAGATTCAGCGCGTGCCCCAGTTGCTCCAGCGCACATAGGTCGACCATGGCGGTATCGATCTGGTGCGCGAGCATGCCCGCATCCATGGCCATGCGCACGACACCGCCCACCACGTGATGGGCCTCGCGGAACGACAGGTCCGCTTCCTGAACGATCAGGTCGGCAAGGCCGGTGGCGGTCGAAAAGTCCTCGCCCGCGCGGCGTACGGCCAGCTCGAAGTTCGGCGTCGCGGTGCGCAACACCAGGTTCAGTAGCTTCAGGCAGCGCAGGCTCTCGTCGGCGGCCTCCCAAAATCCACGGGTGCCCTCGCGATTGCCGTCGCCGGTGTGGGAGAAGTTGCTGCCCTTGATGCTGATGCTCGCTCCCATCAACAAGCCAACGATATGCCCGCTACGACCCTTGAGGTATTCCAGCACCGTGGGGTTTTTCTTTTGCGGCATGATGCTCGACGTCGCGGCCACGCTGTCGGGGAAGTCGATCAGGCTGAATTCGTGCGTGCTCCAGACAAAGTAGTCCTGGGCCACACGGCTCCAGAACACCGCCAGCAGACTCAGGTGCGACAGGCTTTCGAGAATGAAATCCCGCGAGCCGACCGCGTCCAGGGCGTTGTCCAGATAACCATCGAAACCCAGCAATTCAGCGGTGCGTCCACGATCGATGTTGAACGGCGTCCCGGCGAAGGCCGCCGCGCCCAGCGGGCTTTGGTTCATCGACTCCAACGTCTGGGTCAGGCGCTTGCAATCGCGGGCCAGCGCCTGTTCCACCGCCGAAAGGTAATAGCCGTAGGTGATCGGTTGTGCCGGTTGCAGGTGGGTATAGCCGGGCATCACCACATCGGCGAACACCTCAGCGTTGTCGACGGCTGTTTGCCGGACTTCAAGCAAGGCATCGATCAAGTCCATCAGTACCTCGCGGCAACGCAGCCGGTCGAGCGTGGCGAGGATGTCGTTGCGACTGCGACCCGTGTGCAGGCGGCCGCCGATATCGGTGCCGATCAACCCGATCAAGTGGGCTTCATAGTTGAAATAGGCGTCCTCCCGGGAGGGATCGAGGGACACTTCACCCGGTCCGGCCTCCTCCATCTCCAGGACACCCTTGGCCAACACAGTGGCGTGCTCATCACGGATCAGGCCCTGCTCGGCAAGCATGACGATATGGGCCTTGTTGATGTTGCCCAAGAGGTCGAAACCTTCGGCGAACCCCTGCAGGCGCGGCCGGTAGATGTACTCGTTGACTTCCGGAGCGGTGGCTTCCTTCAGGCGTCGGCTGACTTTGGATGCTTGCATGTTGAAACCTCTTTAGGAGTGGCACGCGTCACTGGGCGACCCAGCCGACGTTCGAGATAACGGCTGAGCCAACTCAGCAGTGAACAGATGACGAAATACACCAACAGGACCAGGCCGTAGACGCTGAACGCGGGGCTGACGCCGGTCATGACGGTGTCGCGCTCGATGATGATCTGGCCGACCTTGAGAAACTCGCCGACACCCACCAGCGCCCCCAGGGACGTGGCCTGTACCAACATGGTCAGCAGACCGGTATAGGCCGGCAGAATGGCCCGCATCGACTGTGGCGCGATCACGTACAGATAGATCTGCCAAGGACGCAGCCCCAGCGCCCAGGCGCTTTTCCATTGGTGGCGAGCCACCGATTCCAGGCCACCGCGCACAATCTCGATGCCATTGGCACTGCCCCACAGGGTCAGTCCGGTGGTCACCGCCGCGAACGGACTCAGGTCCAGGCCCAGCATCGGTGCGCCGAAAAAAATGAAGAACACATTGACGATCAGCGGAATCGAGCGAAACAGCTCGACGTAAGCGTGGATGGTCCACCCCAACAGGCGGTTCTTCAGCGTCGCCATGACGCCCAGAACGATGGAGATCAGCGTGGTGAACAGCAGCACCACCATCGCCAGGCGCAGGGTCATCCACAGGCCCTTGCAAACGAAGGCCCAGTTTTCGATCAGGAAATTCATGCTGGCCTCAGTGTTGGAAAGGTCGTTGCAGGCGGGCCGAGAGCCGTCCCGTCAACAGCGCCAGGATTCCCACCAGCGCCAGGTAAATCACGCAAATGGCGCTGAACATTTCGATCGCACGAAAATCCGTGGCTATGCGATCCACCGCGACGAACGTCAGCTCGGCAAGGCCGATCGCCTGCAAGTAGGAGGAGTTCTTGAGCAGCGAAATGGAGGTGTTCAATACCGCTGGCAGACTGGTCCGAAACGCGATGGGCAAGGCCACCAGGAAAAAGTAATGCGCCGGCTTGAGGCTCAGGGCAACGCTCGCTTCACGCATGCCATGCTCCACGGTCGCCAGCCCGCCCCGCACGTTCTCGATCTGATAGGCCCCGGCCCAGAGCGACAGGCACAAGACGCCCGACCAGAACAGCGACAGTCCCATGCCGATGGCGGGCAACCCATAGAAAATGAAGAACAACTGCACCAGGATCGGCGTGTTGCGGATCAGTTCCACATACAGCACCACGGCCTGCGTCAGCACCGGCACCTTCATCACCCGCGCGGCACCGCCCAGGACCCCCACGAGCAGTGAGCAGATAATGGCGAGTACCGACACCTGCAAGGTCATCTGTACGCCATCGAGTAGCGCCGGCCACTGGGCCACCAGGTAATTGAAATCGAAATCCATGGTTGGCGTCCGCTCAAAGGGCTTCGGCAGGCTTGGGCTGCTCGAAGACGCTCAGGTAGTAGCTCTGGATGCCCTGCGGCACGTATTGCTGGATCCATCCACGGAACAGCTTTTCCTCGTGCATGCGCGCCACGGCGGCACTCAGGTAGTCGCGCCATGGCTCGTCGTTCTTGCGCACACCGATCGCGGCGTCGGAAATCTGGAAGGGCTCGTTGAGCAGGCGCGCGTCCTTGTCGTTGTCCGCCACCACCACCAGCGTCGCGGCATCGTGGGTGTAGGCATCGGCACGGCCCTGGCGGAAGGTCTGCAGCGCATCGGCGGCGCTGTTCATGCGCAACGTCTTGACCTCCGGCATATGGTCCTCGAACCACTTGGCCTGCACCGAACCCTTGAGCGTGGCGAGGGTCTTGCCCTTGAGGTCGGCGATCTTTCTGATCGCACTGTCCTTCTTCACCACCACGTCGCTGGCGCCCCAACGATACGGCGTGCTGAAGTCAATCACGCGCAGGCGTTCAGGGGTGACGCCCAGGGTTGCGATCAGGAAATCAACCTTGCGTCCAAGCAACTGCGGGACGCGGTTCTCCGCCGTGACACAGGTAAACGACACCTTGTCCTTCGAGCCCAGCGCCCACAGCGCAACTTGCCTGGCCATCTCCACTTCAACGCCGGCGAACTGGCCGCTGCTGTCCTGGAAGCCATACGGCGGCTGGTCGCAACGCACGCCGGCACGCAGTTGGCCGGCCTCCTTGATCTCATCGGGAACCGCAGGTAATCCAGACGCCTGGGCCTGGGTCAGACCACCCAGCGCCAGGCATGAGAATGCCAGTGCACTGCCAAGAATCTTGAACGAAAACGACATGATGCCTCCTGGTTTACATAGCGGTATCGAACGGCGTTGAGGCTGGACGACACCCTGAAATACAAGGGCAGAAATGAGATAAAAGAGCGGCGTTTTTTTATGCTTATGACTGCCGTATGCTCGAACTGCATCGCGTTGGCGCGTTCGCGTTCACGTCGATGTAATGGATTTATAAAGCCTGCAACTCATGCAAACAAATGACAATTCATCAGTCATTCATACCGAATTGATATGGGACGCCATGAACTTCAAACAAGTCGAAGCCTTTCGCGCGGTCATGTTGAGTGGCTCGATGACCGCCGCAGCCGAGTCCCTGCATACCTCCCAACCCAACATCAGCCGATTGATCGCCCAACTGGAGCGTAACGCCGGCTTCAAGCTGTTCGAGCGGGTCGCTGGACGCCTGCTTCCTACCGATGAAGGGGCCGCGTTGTTCGCCGATGTCGAACGGGCCTTCATCGGCCTGCACAGCCTTGAGAAATCGGCACAGAACATCCGGCGCGCCGGCACGGGGCGCTTGCGTATCGCCGCGGTCCCGTCGCTGTCACTGACCGTGTTGCCCCGCGTGATCCAGCGCTTTCGCCAGGAGAACCCGGACGTCGCGATCTCGCTGCATACCAACGACTCCCCCATGGTCGCCCATTGGGCCGCCTCGCAATTTTGCGATCTGGGACTGGTGTCGTACGTGGGTGAGGACATGCCGGGGGTGACGACCCAGTTGATTTGCGATGTGCCGGGAGTCTGTGTATTTCCCAAGGGCCATCGACTGAGCGCACTGGCGTCCATCGGACCGGAAGACCTCAAAGGCGAGGAATTCATTTCGCTGTCCCAGAATGACGGCTCGCGGACCCGAGTCGACCGGGCATTCCCCGAAGACCGAGGCCATCGCAAGCTGAACCTGGAAACGCCTTACGCCGCCACCATTTGTTCACTGGTAGGACTTGGGCTGGGCGTGAGCATCGTCAGTCCGATCGTGGCGCTGGAATACCTGCACACCGGTATCGAAACCCGCCCCTTTCGTCCACAGATACGCTTCCCGACTTACCTGCTACTTCCGGCAGACAGGCCGCAAAGCCTGCTGACACAACGGTTCGGGCAATTGATCCATGAAATGCTCACCGCCGTCGCGAAGGACTGGCAGTGAGCAGCAAGGCGCCGCTGGCGATCAACCCGCGGCGATGACGGTGATTTCCACCAACAGGTCCGGGGCCGCAAGACGCGATTCAACGGTGGCGCGCGCCGGTGCATGGCCTTCCGGGGCCCAGGCGTCCCACACCTCGTTCATACCGGCGAAATGGGCCTGGATATCCGACAGCCAGACCTGGGCACTGAGAATGCGAGTCTTGTCCAGACCGGCCTGGGCCAGGTAGTTGTCGATTTTTGCCAGCACCTGGGCGGTCTGGCCCTTGATGTCCTGCGTCCGGTCAGCGGCCGTCTGGCCGCCGAGAAAGGTGAAGCCATTGCATTGAACGACGCGGCTCATGCGTTGATTGGTTTCGATCCGGGTGATGTCCAGCATGTGAACTCCTTAGTGTTGCAACAGGGTTTAGGTGGGTTGGCCATTTGAAGCCGTCACAGTGGCGGTGACTTCGAAACGGTCGATGGCGAAGGGTTCCAGGGAGATGTCCGAATGCTCGCCCAAAATAAGCTGGGCCAGGCGTTTACCGGTGCCAGGGCCCATCTGAAAGCCGCTGCCACAAAATCCAAATGAGTAGCTGAGGTTGCTGGCCTTGCGACTGGCCCCTATCACCGGTAGGTCATCGGCGGTAAAGGCTTCAACGCCGGCCCAGACGCGGTTGACGCCCAAGTGTCGCAAATGGGGGAACAAGTCGGTGACCGTGCGCGCGCTGCTGCCCAGACGCGTCATGTCGACTTCGCCATGGCGCGAGAGAAAATCCAACGACCCGATCAGCTTGCCACCAATCACGACGGTGCCGTTGGCGAACTGCTTGAAGGACAAGGCCCTTGTCGTGGCGCCCAACACCGGGGCACAGAACGGTGCGACCCGATGGGTGACCATCAACATCAGGCCTTCGGGATGGGCCGGGACCGGCTCGCCAACCTGCGCCGCCAGCTCGGCGGCCCAGGCGCCTGCCGTCACCACCAGATGTTCCGCGCTGAAACAGCCGCCAGGTGTGTGCACTTGCCATCCAGAGCCGGTTTGTTCGATGCGCTGGGCCGGGGTGTTCTCGTGGATCCGTACACCACGTCTCTGCGCAGCCAGGCGAAACGCGGTGACCGTCTTGTAAGGCACCGCGTAGCCATCGTCCTCGACCCAGATACCGCCCGTCACATGCCGGGAAATGCTCGGCACTTTCTCGAACACCTGGTGCTGGTCGATCAGCACTTCGTGGGTGAAACCCAACGCCTGGAGGTGCTCGACACGGAGCCGGCACTCCAGTAGCTCCGCCGCGCTCTCCGCCAGCTTGAGCTGCCCGCTGGGAACAAAACCGCCGTCGCCGCCCAAGCTGTTCTCAAGATCATGCCAAAGCTGCCGCGAGGCCAGGGCCAACGGAATTTCCGCTGTGTGGCGCCCCAGGGTACGCACCCCTCCGGCGTTCACGCCAGAGGCGTGGCGGCCGCAATACTCCGCTTCCAGCACCGTCACCCTGACGCCAGCTTGCGCGAGGAATAACGCAGTGCTCAGGCCATGGATGCCGCCGCCAATCACCAGCACATCCGCCACGCGCCCACTCGCCTCACTCACCGGCCAACTCCCCCAAGGTGATGGGCTTTATCGGCGGTCGAATTCGGTAATACCCGACTTCGGCCGCCGACACCCCCCGGGCCTTGGCGATGACTTCGGTGACCGTCAGGCCGCACATGCGCCCCTGGCACGGTCCCATGCCACAACGGCCAAAGGCCTTGGCCTGGTTCGGGCCCGCGCAGCCCAGGGCGACGAAGCCGCGCAGCTCACCTGCCGTCACTTCCTCGCAACGGCAGACCATCACCTCGTCGGCTGGAATACGGTTTTGTTCCTTTGGTTGATACAGCGCATCGAGGAAGGGCCGGATCCGCAGATTGGCTTCAAGTTGCAGGCGCAACTTTCGAGCCTGTTCATTACGATCAGCAGCGCTGATCGCCTTGAGCCGCGCGGCAATTCCCAGCGCCGTCAGTTGCCCCTGCAACGCCGCCGCCTGCGCCCCGCCGATGCCCGCACCGTCGCCCGCGACATAGACCCCCGGCACATCCAGTTCTCCCCATGGATCGCTGACCGGAGTGAAACACAGCTGCTGCGGGTCCCATTCATGGCGGGCGCGCAACGCCTGGCTGAACTGGATGTTCGGCACCACGCCCTGATGCAACAGCACGCAGCGCGTGGCGATGCGTTGCGCCTTGCCCGAAACGTTGAATGTCAGGGCCTGCGCCGCCTGCTCGCCTTCGATTGCCAAGTCTTCGGCACCGCTGTGGTGAGCAATACCGGCAGCACGCAAGCTGCGCATCAACTCCAACCCCTTGCGCAGGTACGGCCAGGCCCGCAAGGCAGCAAACAGGGGGCGACGGGCGCGCCAGTAGTCTTCTGGCCGCGTGGTGTCGACCAGGGCCTTGATCGTTACACCCGCCCGCAGGTACTGCCAGCCGAGCAGGTACAACAGCGGGCCGCAGCCGGCCAAGACCACCGGCTCGCTCGGTGCCAGGCCTGAGCTTTTCAACAGGATCTGCGCGGCGCCGACACTCATCACGCCGGGCAAGGTCCAACCAGGAATCGGAAACGGTCGTTCCATGGCACCGGTGGCCAACAGCACGGCCTTGGCATCCAGCGTATACAGGCGGCCTTCACGCAGATAACTGACCTGGCGCTCCCGGGTCACTTGCCACACCGATGCACCTTTCTCATAACGCACGCTCGAAGCGGCCAGGGCCTGGACCCATTCATTGCCCTGGGCATAATCGGGCCCCAGCAAAGCCCGCCGTGACAGAGGTGCCAGGCTGATGCCTCGATAGATCTGCCCACCCGGGCTCCCCTGCTCATCCAGCAACACCACCTGCAAGCCCAACCCGGCCAACCGCGTCGCCGCAGCCATGCCGGCCGCGCCCGCGCCAATCACCACGACCTCGACGCTTTCAGGGTTCATGACTGCACCTCCACGGCCTGGACATTCATCGTTCGATAGATCAGATCCCGTGCGCCCTCCTGGGAATGGATGCGCATGCCGTCAGCCACTTCGATCAGGCAGCTTTGGCGGTTAGGGACGCCATCGATCTCGACCAGGCATTCGAAGCACACGCCCATCATGCAGTACGGCGCTCGAGGCGACTCACTGACCGGGGTGGCGCGAAAGCGATCGATGCCAGACATCAGCAAGGCAGCGGCGACGCTCATGCCGGCGGGCACGTTCAGCGGTTGATCGTTGAACGTCAGGCTCACCGTCCGCGTCGCCCTGACCTCACTGGTGATCGGTTGAAACAGCGGATCAGTGCGCATGTGAAAACACCTTGTCGGTTAGAAAACGATCTCCGGAAAACACTCCCAGCTCATCAGGCGGCGGCCCGCCCATGATCCACGGCGCGATGCGCAGGGCATGGGCGGCCGCCAAGGTCACGCCGCTGTGACAGGTGACCACGAAGGCCCCCGGGTGCGCGCTTGATTGCTGGTAAATGGGCAATCCGTCCGGGCTCATCACCCGCAATGCGCCCCAGGCCCGGACCAGCCCCACGTCCCGCAGCAAGGGAAAGGTCGTGACACCGCGCTTGGCGATGGCGGCCAACACCTCGGTGGACGTGCCGTCATCAAAGCCCACCTCCTCCATGGAATCGCCAAGCTGTACGGTGCCTTCATCGGTCTGGCGCACGTTGAGCGTCGGATAGTGAAGAAATGGCCGGATCCGCTCGCTGATCAACACTTGTCCGCGGTTGGGCGCTACCGGTGCATACAGGCCCACCTGCCGGGCCAGCGCCGCGTTGCCCAGGCCGGCGGCCAGGACGATCCTTGGCGCGACGAAGCAGCGTTGGCCGGCTCTCACCCGAAACTCGCCGGCGGCGCAATCAATGCGCTCGACCTGCACGCCACCCAGCAATCGCACGCCTTTGGCCTGGGCCGAGGCGTGCAAGGCCCGAAGCAATTTCAGTGGATTGACGTGGCCGTCCTGAGGCGTATAGCTGGCACCGACCACCGCTGGGCCGATCAATGGCAAGCGGGCTTTCAGTTCGGCGGCGTCCAGCATTTCGAACGGATAATCCCCCAGCGCATCCCGCAAGGTTTGCAGCCGCGACTGACGCTCCAACAGTTCTTCGTCGTTGAAGCACATATGGAAGCCACCCGGTTGCCTGAGCTGGACATCGATACCGCTGTCGGCCATCAGCGCCTGGGCAAGCGCCGGCCAGCGAGTGGCCGAAGACCGAGTCCAGCGCGAGTAATCCGGGAGGTCATGGCCCTTGCCCTGGACCCAGACCAGGCCGAAATTGCCCCGAGAGGCACGAAACGCATCATCGCCCTGATCGAGCACCTGGATGTCGACACCGTT
This sequence comes from Pseudomonas fluorescens Q2-87, assembly GCF_000281895.1. Classification (NCBI taxonomy): domain Bacteria; kingdom Pseudomonadati; phylum Pseudomonadota; class Gammaproteobacteria; order Pseudomonadales; family Pseudomonadaceae; genus Pseudomonas; species Pseudomonas fluorescens. The sequence continues at coordinate 3,586,531 of NZ_CM001558.1, forward strand.
GCGTGCCAAGCCATAGGCCACCGCCATGCCCACCAGCCCGCCGCCGATAACGATCACTTGCGACTGCACGGGATTGTGCCTGTCCTGGCTCATTTACTTTCTCCGATCAATACCCGATCCAGCCCGACCATGCGGTCGAGCACCAGCATCAACAACAGGGTTCCAATGATCAGCACCGTGGAAACCGCAGTGATCAACGGATCAATGGTCTGGGAGATCTGGTTGTACATGGCCACCGGCAACGTCGTGGTGCCTGGCGTGGCGACGAATACGGTCATGGTCAGCTCATCGAAGCTCTGGATGAACGCCAACATCCAGCCGCCCATCACCCCTGTGCGGATACGCGGCAGCACCACCCGATAAAAAGCGCTCCAGCGCCGTGCGCCGAGTGACAGGGCTGCTTGTTCGATGTCGCGCTCCAGGCCGATGGTCGAAGCCAGCGTCAGCCGCAAGGCATAGGGCAACACCACAATCACGTGGGTGATGCTCAGCGCCCAGAACGATCCGCCAATCTGTGCCATGGAGAAAAACCGCAGGAATGCGATGCCCAACACCACGGAAGGAATCATCAGCGGCGACAGCAGAAAACCCGTCAGCGTGCTGCGCCCGGCGAACTCGTAGCGGCTGATCGCCAATGCCGCCGGGACCGCCAGCAGCGTCGCGACAGTGGCTGAAAACAGGCCCAGCTTCAACGACAGGAAGAATGCGTCGAGCATTTCCTGGTTCTCAAGCAGCGCCCGGAACCAGCGCAACGACAAGCCGTCGGTGGGCAACGACAGGTAGCCCTTATCGGTAAAGGCGATCGCCATCACCACCACCAGCGGCGCGACGATGAAAGTGATGAACAGCAGGTGGTACAGCAGCGAGAAAAATCCGTTCTTGTGCATGGCCGGCTACTCGAAGACTTGCTTGAAACGACGTTCGGCCAGCTTGCTGCAACCCAGGATGATGATCAGGTTGGCAACCAGCAGGAGCATCGCAATGGCGGCGCCGAGGGGCCAGTTGAGGGTGCCGAGAAATTCGTCGTAGGCCGCAGTCGCCACCACTTTCAGACGTCGACCGCCGATGATCGCCGGGGTGGCGAAGGCGGACGCCGCCAGGGCGAAGACAATGATCGAACCAGAAAGGATGCCGGGCATGATTTGCGGCAGGATGATCCGACGGAACACCGTCAGCCGCGAGGCCCCAAGGGACAATCCGGCCCACTCCACCTGCAGGTCCAGGCGCTGCAAGGTGGCCCACACGGCAATCACCATGAACGGCACCAGCACATGGGTCAGCGCGATGATTACGCCCAGTTGGGTGAATAACATCTTCACCGGCTGGTCAGTGATGCCCAGCGCCTGCAAGGCATCATTGATCAGGCCGTTGTTGCCCAGCAGGATCGCCCAGCCGAGCGTGCGCACCACCACCGAAATCAGCAGCGGCCCCAACACCACCAGCAGGAACAACGAGCGCCAGCGCGGCGCCATGCGCGCAATGATGATGGTTTCCGGCACCCCCAACAGCACGCAAAGAACTGTCACGGCCAGCGCCAGGCCACCGGTGCGCAAAAAGATGTCGTGGAAGTAACCGTCCTTGAACACCTCAAGGTAATTGCCAAGGCTGTAGGCCGGCAACACGCCCTCGGTATCGCTGAACAGGTTGAGCGAGAGCACTGCCGTCAGCAGCAGCGGCACCAGCAGCAACGCGATGAACACCAGTAACGCCGGACCGCTGAGCAACCAGGGCGCGGCACCGACATGCTCGGCATCATACCTGGCCATGGGCAGCCTCCCGATCTAGCAGGCGAAGGTCATCGTCTGACCAGTCCAGGCCGATTTCATGGCCTTCATCGGGCGGCGGAGTGCCCAGGTTCGGCTGGGTCATGTGCACCATGCCCAAGTGGGTTTCCACCGCGATCAACCAAAGATTGCCAAGGAATACGCGCAAGCGGATGCGCCCGTTCAAACGGCCGCTGCCGCTCTCCGTCAGGCGAATCTTTTCCGGTCGGATGTAGACATTGACTTCATTGCCCAGCGCCCGGTCTTCATGGGGGACATGCAGCAGCGTGTCCTTGACCTGCACGTTGCAACACCGTTCGTTGCGAGCCTGTACGGCACCAGCGAAAGCATTGGTCTTGCCCAGGAACGCCGACGCAAAAGGTGAATGCGGGCGCTCGTAGGCTTCATACGGGGTGTCGATCTGCACGATCCGACCTTTTTGCATCACGGCGATGCGATCGCTCATGGTCATGGCTTCGACCTGATCGTGGGTCACCAGAATGGTAGTGATGCCCAGGTCACGCTGAATCGCCCGCAATTCGATGTGCATCTCCTCGCGCAGCTTGGCGTCGAGGTTGGACATGGGCTCGTCGAGCAACAGCAGGTTCGGGCGAATGGCCAGGGCCCGGGCAATGGCGACCCGCTGCCGTTGGCCGCCAGACAACGCCTTGGGGTAACGCTCGCCGAGGCCGTCGAGGCGCACCAGCGCCAGTGCCTCGTCGATGCGCTGGCGGCGTTCGGCCTTGGGTACGCCACGCATTTCCAGGCCAAAGCTGATGTTCTGCGCGACGCTCATGTGGGGAAATAACGCGTAACTCTGGAAGACGATCCCCAGCCCCCGCTGCTCAGGCCGTACATGGGTGATGTCGCGGCCATCCAGAACGATGCGCCCCTGTGTGGGCTGAACGAAACCGGCGATGGATTGCAGCGTGGTGGTTTTGCCGCACCCGGAGGGTCCGAGCAAAGCGATGAACTCACCATGCTGCACCTCCAGGTCCAAGCCGTCGATGGCTTTGAAACTGCCATAGGTCTTGACGAGGCCTTCAAGCGTAAGAAATGCCATTGGCTTGCCACGCAGGCCGGGCCTGCGCCTCCAGAAAGGTTTCGGGAAGGATCGGAGCCCGTGGACGCTAGCGTTCGACCGTGCGGTTCCAGCGCGTCGTCCACTCGCTACGCTGCTGGTTGATCGTGTCCCAATCGACCTTGATCAAGGCATTGACCTTCTCCGGGCCGTAGGGCATGCGCGCGGCGACATCCGGCTCAAGACTGACGGTTTTGTTGACCGGTGCGAAACCGTTTTCCCGCGCCTGGATTTCCTGCACTTGCGGCGACAGCACATATTGGATGAATTGCTGGGACAGCTCAGGCTGCGCGTTGGGCGTGATGCCACAGGCGGCGATCTGCAGGGCGATGCCGCCCTCTTTGGGGTAGATGAACTTGAGTGGGAAGCCGGTGCTCTGCAACGCCATTGCACGACCGCTGCCATACACGGCCATGACCACGTCACCGTTCTGCATCATGCCGTCCATTTCACCTGGCGCCGAGACCCAGGCCAGGACATTGGGACCGATTTCGTCCTTCAGCGCCTTGAAGCCGGGATCGATATTCTTTTCGCCACCACCGCGCAAACGAGCCATCTGCACCAGCGTATGCAAGCCATAGGTGTTGGTCACGGGCGGCATGCCCAGCAATTGCTTGTAACGTGTATCGGTGAGGTCTTCCCAGGAATCGGGCGGGGCCCAGCCACGCTTCTTGAAGGCCTCTTCGTTGTAGCCGATACCGGTGGCGACTACGCCGATCCCGGTCGCTTCAGGGCTGATTCGCGCGAGCGGATAGAGGTCTTGATAGACCGGCGCATCGCTGAGTTTTGCACACAGTCCCATTTGCAACGCCTGGTACATCGGCCCATCGTCCATCATGGCCACGTTGATTTGCTGGCGACCTTTCTGGGCCTGCAATTTGGCCAGGGTTTCCGTCGAGTTGCCTGCGACGTAGATCACTTTGACGTTGTGCTGCTTCTCGAAGGCCGGAATAACCTTGGTCTTGTACATCTGCTCGGTTGATCCGCCCACACCCGCGACATACAGCGTCGGCTCGGCGAAAACGGCGCCGCTACTGCCCAGCCCCAAGAGGGTCACGGTGACAGCAGTGGCAATGCGGGCCAGGGGACTGAACGGCGGTATTGCTGAGGTCGAGTTAGGGCTATTCACAGACTATCTCCGAAGTGCGTGGGGGCAGATCGAACAATGCGTCAGTTGCTTCGGCGTCAATCGAAGCCATGCAGCACGCTGCATGTTGTCGGCGAATACCTCGCGCCGATGGCGCATCTTCAGGTGCGCTATGGGGTTGCTGATTGGGAGTATTGCGATGCACCATCCATATGGTCAAATCAGAATATCCCGGTTAACTATTCATATTTGATATGAAGGGCAAGCATGAATCTCAGGCAAATCGAAGCATTCCGCAGCGTCATGCGACTGGGCTCCATGACCGCGGCAGCCGAGGTGCTATATACCTCGCAGCCCAATGTCAGCCGGCTGATCGCGCAGTTGGAACTGAGCACCGGACTGACCCTGTTCAAGCGCGCAGGCGCGCGGCTGGTCCCCACGCAGGAAGGCCAGGCATTTTTTCATGAAGTGGAACGCGCCTATGTCGGCCTCGACAGCCTCAAGCATTCGGCGAAGAACATTCGCAACCTGGGCACCGGGCGTTTGCGTGTAGCAGCGGTACCGTCGACCGGCCTGAGCCTGCTTCCAGCAGTGATCAAGAACTTCACCGTCACGCGGCCCGAACTCACGGTGTCGCTGCACGTGAACTCCTCGCCCACAGTGGAGCAATGGGTCAAGTCGCAGTTTTGCGACATCGGCATCGTGGTTCATCCCGGCGACGTCAACAGCGAGCAGATCGAATTGCTCGCCGAAAAAGCGGCCGTGTGCGTATTGCCTCGCACGCATGCACTGGCGGCACGGGCGCAGATTACCTTCCAGGACCTCGAAGGCCAGCCATTCGTTTCACTCTGCCATGGCGACGGCACTCGATCACAGGTGGATGGCTTGTTCGAACAGGCAGGCGTCGAGCGGATAATGGCCGTCGAGGCGCAGTACAGCGCGATCAACTGCGAAATGGTCGCGCTCGGCATGGGCATCACCCTCGCCCACCCGCTGGTCGCCAAGGATTATCTGCATCGGGACATCGTGGTCAGGCCATTCACCCCGGACATCCTCTTTCCGACCTATGTGATATGGCCGACCGCACCCACACGGACGCGACTGGCCGAGGAGTTCGTCGATACGTTGAAGGCCTATTATCGAGACGTGGAAGACGCATGACCCGGTGTCCTGGCTTTCCAGCCATCGCTCACCCATCAATTTCTGAACAAACAGACAGGCAGCGGAGAATCAGCCCATGACCTCGACCCTTGCAGATCTTTATCGCGACTATATCGCCTGCCTGAATGCGCAGGACTGGGAAAACCTAGGCCATTATGTGCACCCGGAGGTGGTACACAACGCGCGACGATTAGGGTTGCACGGCTATCGAAGCATGCTGGAAGCGAACTATCGGGATATTCCCGACTTGCGCTTTGAAATGGATTTCCTGGTGATTGACCCACCTAAGTTGGCGGCTCGCCTGGCATTCAATTGCTGCCCGATCGGGACGTTTTTGGGCCTTGCGGTGAACGGGGCACGGGTGTCCTTCAAGGAACACGTTTTCTACGCCTTCGAAGACGGCAGGATCCGCGAGGTCTGGTCGGTCATCGACAAGGAGGCGATCGAAGCTCAGCTCCGATCAGCGTAGATGGCGCAGCGCTGTTCGTCGCAGGCTGTTTTCCCAGTCAAAACTGTGTTGAGCCGGGTTTAAAATCCAGCGAGGTGGTTGAGCGACCCACCACCTCGATTTCTACGGGTGCCGCTAGATCAAGGGTGAGCTGCTCACCACCCGCAGTGCCAGACCCTCGAATGCATCCAGCGTAATGGTGAATTCGCCTTCAGGCGTAAGATCACCTTCGACCCGCTCATTGATGATGTCGACCACCGGCCCCGGTGCAATATTGGGCAGGTGCAGGGTTTCAGTGATCTGCGTGGAACCGAAGTTCAGCGCAGTGATTTGGGTCCCTTTGCCGGTCGGCAGTTCGTGGACCATGATCAACAGTCCTGGATGCTCGACGTCCGGAACCAGTATCTGGCGACTGGCGGCGATGTCATAGGCACGACGCGCAGCGAGGATTTTGCGCAGTTGCGAGACGAACGAATCCGGATCTTTCAACTGGCTTGGCAAGCTGCCGTACAAGGTCTTCGGACGTGGCATCTGGCCGGCCGACAATACCGCATCGGGATTAAGGTCCACGAGATCGTAAGCACCGCGATGAATCCAACGTGTGTCGCCGTCGCCCATCAGATGCTCGACCTGTTCCGCCGGCAACGGCAGCGCGCCGACCAAGTCCCAGCCTGACAAGGCAAACACGCCAGGTTGCATCGCGTTATACATCACCAGCAGCAGATGAACCTGGCGAATCTGCTGGATGTCTGCGGCAGTAATTGCGTCAAGGTCACGAATCCCCAGCGCTGCCGTGATGATGCTCGCGGTGGTGCAGGACACGCCGTTGGTGACGAATTTCAGATTGTAAGGCGCATGTTCTCCAGTGAGGCGTTCGTACATCTGCTCACGGATGTGCTCGCGCAAGATGCCGCCGGGAAAGGTCTGGCCCTGATAGAGGTAAGTATCGTGAGCGTGCAGGGTCCAGAAATGCACCAGCTCCAGGGTCAATTCATCATGATTCTGCAATGCATGAATCAGCGACCCGGGATCGATGCCGAGGGTGTGCATCTGCCGCAGCATCAAGCGCAGGAACTCGGTATCGCCCATCAGCAACGCATGCTGGTAGGCGGGTCGGGTGATGAAGTCGTAGGAGAGGTCCGCCCCTCCGTGGGACATGGCGGCGATATCGTCTACGGTCAGGTTCAGCTCTTGAAAACTGAAACCGCCTGCCTTGCGAATCGCTCCACCGAGCAGCTGGTTTCCGGTGATCGACAGCGGATGACTTTCGGACCAGGCGGTACCGTCGAGTTTGCGTTCGACGCCAAGAAATCCGTTGGCGTCCAGGCGTAGAATTTTCGCGCCCATGACGTCGATGGCATGCAGCGCGTCCCCGATGATCATCTGCTGAGCGGCAAAGGTCGGGTCAAGCCAGTTCAGCGAAGGTTGCCCTTCCTTGAAGTAATGCAGGTAAACCCAACGTCGCGGCTTGCCGTCAACACCCATCACGATCGGCGTCGCACTCCAATCGGTTTCCTTGACTCCCGGTTCGAAGAAGATGACCCGTTGCAACTGACCGACGATGTAGTGCTTGTCGCGCAAGACGTCTACCTGCTGCGGAGTGAGGTTCTGCGCATCGCGCCCCTCGGCAATGTCAGGCAGCAGCGGCCAATCCTCCTCGCGGATTTCCACCATGTGGTAGAGCCCCGGATAGTCTTCATACGCCATTTCGGCCAAGCGAAAATCCGCGCCTTTGCCGGTATGAGACGGGATGACATCATCGATGACGACCGCGTTATGCGCGGCGGCCATTCGGGTCAACGCTTGGAGCTGCGCCTCGGTGCCCAGCTGCGGGTCGATGTCGAAACTGATGCGATCGAAATTTCCGTCAATCGTAGGTGTGTGCTCAGTGCCCGAAAGACCGCCGGACCTTTTCAACGGTCCATTGTGAATGCCCTGGATACCGATTCTCGACAACGCATGCCACAAGGTTTCATCCCCCAGCGCCTCCAGCACGGTGCCTTCTTCGCGAGTAACAATGGATGCCGGATACGCGGTGAACCACACCGAAGCCAATGCCGAGGCATCGCGGGGCCGGGTATGTGCGAAGGGCTGCTGCCACAATCGTCCTTGCCCTGAGTAGAGCTTGGCGCGCTTCCTCGCAGCCGCGAGCATCGATTGTTCGACCAGCCAGTCGACATGATTTTTCTCAGCTGCCGTCATGGAAACAACCACCTCTGTCATGAAAAAACCCAGTCGCCCCTCTCCATCCCAGGCGCCGCTTGTTTTTATATGAGGCTACTAGGCGACATTCGTTGCATTGGATCGGGAGAAGGCCTGATGGATAAGCAGAGGCTTTGCTATTTCAACACCACCAGACGACCTGGATAGAAACCGCTGAGGCGAGCCGGGCGAGTGGCTTTATCTAAAACGGTCAACCAAATTCTCTAACGAAGCTACCGCCACGGCGCAAGAGCCCCTTGGAACAGTGAAAAAGCTCGATGCATGAAACTGTTGAAGCGCTCGGCGTCACGCCGCAGCCCTGCCTGTTGACCACCGATCAGGCACAGATGAGCCACGTGGCCGATCACTTCTGCTTCGCCTGGCATATGCGCCAGGCGGCGACACGTCCGTATCGCGAAATCCAGTCGTTTCGCGTCAACACGCTGCTGGAACTCACCTACCAACGGATCGTGCAGCGACCAGGCGCGAATGGAAACTTCCCGCCCAGGTTGTTTCTCAGCGGCAATACTCAAGTAGCGTTTCAATATTTCGCCCGCGCTACGACCCTGCGCCGCATGAGCGAGCATGCGCTCCGTGTAGTCTTCTTCCCAAGCAGCCAGCAAGGTGCGGACAAAGTCTTCACGATTGCGGAAATGGTGGTAGAACGATCCGCGGGTCACATCCAATCGGCGCGATAGACTCTCGGCCGAAACGCCGACATGCCCTATCTGGTCGAGCGCCTCAAAACCAGCCGCGATCCAATGGCTACGAGTCAGCTTTTTCACCGGTTATTTCGCTCCTTGTTTAGCGCCATACAGGCTGTGTATGGCGCGCAACCGATTGATACGCTGCGAACACCAGCCAAGATGGCCGTTGCGTTTTGCACGCCAGCACGTCTCATGGAGCTCGCCTTGAAGAAAATCGTTCTGGTTGCTTTCGACCAATTCACCGATATCGACCTATTCCTGATGTGGGACATTCTAGGCCGCAACACCGAAGACTGGCACGTCCGGATATTAGGTGCCAGCGCTATCGTGCGATCGGCGCACGGCCTGCCTGTTTCGGTGCACGGTCCGCTTTCCGAGGCCAATAGTGCCGATGCGGTATTGTTCGTCAGCGGCAAGGAAGGGATACCCGCCGCACTTGCCGCGCCAGATTTCCTGCCGTCATTTGAGCTTGACCCCAGGCGCCAGCGAATCGGCTCCATATGCGCCGGCGCCTTCATTCTCGAACGGCTTGGGCTGCTCAGCGGCCAGGCAACTACACACCCGGATGCACGATCGAACTTGCAAGCCTTGGGACTTAAATCCCTGGACCAGCCTCTTGTATGCCAGGGGAACGTTGCAACCGCAGGCGGATGCCTTTCGGCGCTCTATCTGGTGGGTTGGTTGGTTGAATCCTGGTTCGGTGCCCAAAAGCGCCGAGCGACGTTGCTCCCGGTTCTGCCAGCTGGGCAGCAAGCGCTCTATGATGCCTTGATCGGGCTCAGCATCCGACAAGGAGAAGTGGGCGCCGCCCAACAAGAAACGCGACATGGCATGTCGTCAAATTGGTAATTGGAACTCAGGAGATCCCCAATGCCCCGAGAATTTGAGCTTATTATGGCCGTGCCAGTCCCCTCGAGGTCCGGCATCACCCACCTCTACAAGTCGATGAACCTGGCAGACGCCTTTGCGATTCGCCTCCCTGCGGGCACATCCAGCAATCCAGATCTGCTAGCTCGATTCATCCTTTCCCACCAGCCATCCTGGATCGGATGGCTCATGCAAGTCCGAGACACGATGGTTGCCTGTTTGGGTCTCAAGACAGCCAGGCATCTGGCAACCCTTGCTGATCGGGTGGGTATCTTCAAGGTCTACAGCACAAACCAGACTGAAATCGTTTTGGGAGAGGACGATAAGCACCTCGATTTCCGGATTTCGGTCCTATGTTCTGGAGAGGCAGAACCCGAAGGCAGTCGCCAACTGGTTTTTTCAACCGTGGTCCACTGCCACAACCGTCTAGGCCGGGCCTACATTTTCGTTATTGCCCCATTTCACCGTTTGGTAGTAAAGGCCAGCCTGCTGCGTGCAGCGCGCGTCGGTTGGCCGCTGGCTTCGTTGTAAGCCTACGCCCACTCTGCACACCGCCTGTCCGACCCAACAGGCGTGTGCCGAGCGAGCAATCGCCAGCCCGGCTACCTCCTCCAGGCCAACGGGCAATACTGCAACTATCATCTATGCTTTCATCTTCGGCTCGGGCGTCATCTACGAGCCCTCCCATTCATATGCCGCCATTACAATCGAATAGCAACAGCCAAGGAGGCAGTATGCTCGCTCGCTTCTCGACCGAACTCCAGACCCGAGAGGAGCTCGATGCCAAGCAGGCAGATTCCATGGACTGTGGCATCACCTCCCCACCAAGCCATGCATTGAGCCCCAAGTTCAACATTGTCTGTCAGCAGAAACCATTCAAAGGCTGGTCAGCCCATGTGCAAATCCTGCAAAGAGCCTACGAGGGCGACAATGAGGCCTACCATCTGGCACCGGGCTTTTATCCCACCGGCTTGATGATTTCCGGCGGCGTCACGAACTATGTCCCAGGGGCAGGCAACCGACAGATTTATGTGGAAATCGACGCTGCGCACTCTGTGGATGGGCGCGATGCCGAGCAAGAGCACTGTCGGGATATTCTGCACGCCTACGCCATTACGTTGAAAGCCATGCAAGATGCTCTGGACAGCGCGAAAGCCAAGGGCCCCTATTTCGGGGACAACCGCGAAAAGGCCGTGCGAGCCACGAAAAACGCCATCCTCACGGGCCTGCATCCGAAGCTTCAAGGGATCGTCCGCTCCTGTGTAATCGACAATTGGGGGGTGAAGATTCCAGAGTTCGAAGCCAAGCTCCGGCAGCTCTACCTGGACACATGCAACCTCACACAACAGCGCGACACCAATGGCTGGCACACCCTCAAGCCGGACATGAACAACCCGTCCGGGAGTCTCTGGTCATGGACCGAATACGCCGCCGAACACCTGATGCCTTCCGACCTGCACGCACTCATGCTGGGAGAGGTCAAGGACATCCGAAAACTTATGAGAGGTCCGCAATTTTCGGTGAATACAACGTCCAGTCAGCAGCTGATCATACTAGTCGCTCCCTGACACTGACATCCTGCCATAGGTCTCGCTGATTGGTCTGTGTTACGAGTCACTCGTGCATCAACCCCCACACCGCTAACAATGGAACCTGCGTCGATTTCATCGCGTGGATACAAGATGGCGGATTGAAGACCACGCCTCCCGCGCCAGGACTCCACCAGCCCACGTCCTCCCGATACCAGTCGCCCGGCGAAAGAACGAGATAGAACTCGGCTGGAGGGTGTTGGTGATAGGGGTAGCGGGTCTCAGGCATCATCAGCGCCAACCCCAAGGTCAAGGTGGAACACTCAAATAGCGCTCCAGGGCCGGCGATCATGCCGTGGCGATGCCGCTCCACGAAAGCGCTGTCCTGGTCGGCCCGGGCTTGGCGGTTTATCCAGGGAAGATGGGGCCAGAGCATGCTCAGCGCAGCCAGCATCGATATCAGGTCATCATCGGTCCTGGGCGCAATGTCGAGCGCCTCGGATAAATGGCGCTCCAAACACCGGGGCAGCGCATTTGAAGTTTGCGCTGTCTTCCTGATGTTCCATTGAGCCGTACTTAGAGACGCAGCGTGTGCTAGCGCCTTATCGCAACCGCAGTTCGACAGGACGCTGTGAAGCGAACGCCTGAGCGACTCCGTACAACGGATAATTGCCTGATCCCATGATGGATCTTCAGTGCTGTTTGTCATCGCTATTGACCTCAGGGCAACCGCGGGTGAGCAGCCCTTCGCTTCGCAGAGGTGCATCACCCAGTCAATCGCTTCTTCAAGGGTAAAGCGACGATAAGCTGTGGTCTTCAAGGGCATCGCCTGAATGTCCGTTCGATGCATCTGATGCCCTTCATCAAGAGCATCAGATGGCAACACAACTATCGGATGACAGCCATTACTGGGACGGTGTCGCGGAGGCGGTCTGGCTGCCGAACATGGCCTCGAAGCGGGGCTTGTTGGTGGCGTAGTACTCTGCAACGACTTTGTCTGCCGAGCTGTCACGGGCAGCCGACATCAACTTCTCAAGGTCGGCCTTGGGAATCTTGAAGTTGGCGAAAAACCGGGCGACATCAGGATGCTCGGCGCTGAAGCCTTTGCGGGCAACCGCGTGAATTTGTTCGGCGCCCCCGAAAATCTGCTTCGGATCGTCGAGGTAGCGCAGCGGCCACTTGGCGAACATCCAGTGGGGACTCCAGGCGTTGATCAACGACCATTTGTCACGCTTGATGTTGCGATCCAGCTCGCTCAGCATTCCAGACTCTGAAGAAGCGACCATCTTGTAACCATCGAGCTTATATTCCTGGATGGCCTTTTCCGTGAGCTTGTATTGGCCGTTACCCACTTCCGAAGTGAGGATCTTGCCGCCGAGTTTCTCCCGCACCTCTGGTTTATTCAGATCCTCGACACTGGCGATCTCGCTGGTAGGAATAAACGTTGGCACCGCCATGCCGATCCGACCTTCATACAGCACGCCGAGGTCTTCGAGCTTGTCCTGGTATTTGTCATAGAACGCCTTGTGAGTGCTCGGCAGCCAGACCATCGGAATCAGGTCGATATTGCCGTTAGCCAGGGCCTGGAACTGAATGCCAATATCGGCGAGTACCAATTTGACCGGTTGCTTCAAGTGGTCGCGCAATGCCGTATCTGCCAGCTTTACAGCGATTTCCGTATCCGACCAATTCACCCATCCAATACGGATAGGCGTGGGTTCCTCGGCGTGAGCACTCAGGCTACCGGCGGCCATCGCCAGGGCTGCAAGCCAGCCGATACAAGTTTTACTGGATAACGTCATCATGATGCATCTCCGCGTACTGTATTAATAGTTATTGGCAGGGCAGCAGAAGAATTAACGTTCCCTCATCAAAGCAGAGTGCCATCGCCCTCCTCAAGGGATTTAATGTTATGCATGGATAAGTTCTAGTTATGCGAAAACCCTTCACGTATTTAGGTGTTTCGGCCCTCCTCCGCCATTTGGCGGAGCTTATAAATGTCAGCATTCACAATGCTTTTTCGAGCGCCGGCAAGGCCTCGAACAAATCCGCCAGTCACATGTAATCCGATCAACTGCGCGACCATTTGCCCGACCTGATTGTTTTCCTGGTCGATCGCCTGTTTGCCGAACAGGATCAATTGTGGCCTTTGCTGGTCGATCACTTTGCTCAGGTACTTGGCCACGTTGAGCGGTTCGAGTACCGCACTCGTCTCGACCAGCAGCGTGCGGTCCGCGCCGAGTGCCAAGGCCGTGCGCAGTTGTTCCTGGGCGGCCGACGTGCCCACCGAGACCACTACCACGTCGGATACCAGTCCCTTCTCCTTGAGGCGAATCGCCTTTTCCACCGCGATCTCGCAGAACGGGTTCAAGGCCATCTTCACGCCATTGAGCTCGACGTCTGAGCCGTCGGCTTTCACCCGGACTTTCACATTCGGGTCGATGGCGCGCTTTACCGCAACGAGCACTTTCATAGTTCTTCGCACTGCCCCCGGCACTTTGGATCAATGCGGGATGACCGACCGCACGAGCCGGCCCCCTGTTTCGACTGGATGGTAATCCTGGTTTTTCCGTCAAGCAAGGGAAATGTACACCTGTGTCTCAATCGTTGACACAAACGAACATTAAACATACTGTCGTGTCAAAACCAAGCCTGATGTTCTGTTCCCGGAGCTCAACACCATGTCCAGCGATCCTCTGTTGCAACCCTATAAGATCAAGCACCTGACCCTCAAAAACCGGATCATGACCACCTCCCATGAGCCCGCTTATCCTGTCGACGGCATGCCCAAGGATCTGTACCGCGCCTACCACGTCGAACGGGCAAAGGCCGGGGTCGCGCTGACCATGACCGCCGGCTCCGCCGCTGTCTCCCGTGACAGCCCTCCCGTGTTCAACAACGTGCTGGCGTACAAGGATGAAGTGGTCAAATGGATGAAGGACCTGACTGACGAATGCCACGAACATGGCGCGGCGGTAATGATTCAACTGACCCACCTGGGCCGGCGCACGCGCTGGGACAAAGCTGACTGGCTGCCGGTGGTCTCGCCTTCCCATCGTCGTGAAGCCTCTCACCGGGCCTTCCCGAAAAAGTTGGAAGACTGGGACATCGATCGCATCATCAAAGACTACGTCGATGCCGCCGAACGCATGAAGGCGGCCGGGCTCGATGGCCTGGAGCTACAGGCCTACGGGCACCTCATGGACCAGTTCTGGTCGCCACTGACCAATGACCTCGACGGTCCCTACGGTGGCTCGCTGGACAACAGGCTGCGCTTCACTTTCGATGTCCTGCGCGGCATCCGCCAGCGCTGCGGCGAAGATTTCCTGCTCGGGGTGCGCTACACCGGCGATGAAGACTTGCCCGGCGGCTTCGGTGCCAGTGACGGCCTCCAGATTTCCCACATGCTCAAGGACAGTGGGCTGGTGGACTTCCTCAACGTCGTACGCGGGCACATCGATACCGATGCGGGCCTCACCGATGTGATTCCGATCCAGGGCATGCGTAACTCCCCGCACCTGGATTTTGCCGGCGAGATTCGCTCGGCCACCGGCTTCCCGACGTTCCATGCGGCCAAGATCCCGGACGTCGCCACGGCGCGTCACGCCATCGCCTCGGGCAAGGTGGACATGATCGGCATGACCCGGGCGCACATGACCGACCCGCACATCGTGCGCAAGATCATCGAAAAACGCGAAGAAGACATCCGCCCTTGTGTCGGCGCCAACTATTGCCTGGACCGCATCTACCAGGGCGGCGCGGCGTATTGCATCCACAACGCCGCCACTGGCCGCGAAACCACCATGCCCCACGACATCCCCAAGGCGCCGGCCAAGCGCAAGGTGGTGGTGATCGGCACCGGCCCGGCGGGCCTGGAGGCGGCGCGGGTCGCCGGTGAGCGCGGCCACGACGTCACGGTGTTCGAAGTCGCCGATCAGCCCGGCGGGCAAATCCGCTTGACCGCGTTGAGCGAGCGTCGTCGCGAGATGATCAGCATCATCGACTGGCGCATGGCGCAATGCGAACGACTGGGCGTGAAGTTCCACTTCAACACCTGGGCCGAGGCCGAGACGGTCATGGCGGAAAAACCAGACGTGGTGATCGTCGCCACCGGCGGCTTGCCCCATACCGAGGTACTCAAGCAGGGTAATGAACTGGTGGTGTCGACCTGGGACATCATTTCCGGCGACGTCAAGCCCGGCCAGAACGTGCTGATCTTCGACGATGCGGGCGACCACGCGGCGCTACAGGCCGCCGAGGTCATCGCCAACAGCGGTGCAAAACTGGAAATCGTCACGCCGGACCGGTCGTTTGCGCCGGAGGTGATGGCGATGAACCTGGTGCCTTACATGCGTAGCCTGCAAGACCTTAACGTCACCTTCACGGTCACCTATCGGGTCGATTCCGTAGAGAAGCGCGACGGCCAGTTGGTTGCCAATTTCGGTAGCGATTATGGCCAGGTGCATAAGCAGCGAGTGGTCGATCAGGTCGTGGTCAACCACGGCACCCTTCCCCTGGACGACTTGTACTTCGACCTGCGCCCGCACTCGAGCAACAACGGCGCGGTGGAGCAGCACGACCTGATCGCCGGGAAAACCCAGAATATCGTGACCAACCCTGAAGGCCGTTTCCAGCTGTTCCGGATCGGCGACGCGGTGTCGGCGCGTAATACCCATGCCGCCATCTATGACGCGCTGCGGTTGCTCAAAGACATCTGAAGTCATGCCCCTGGCCTTATGGATCAGGGGCGATTTTTATATTCAGCACGAGGCTTGATCAGGCTTGGAGCCCCTTGCGGGCCACCGCCGCCCCTTCCTGCAATGCCCTGCCGATCTGCTCTTCGAAATGACTGTGGCTCATCACCTGCAAAGCCGCGGCCGTCACGCCCCGATAGGCCACCAAGGCATCGATCATCTGCTGAGCGTCATGGCTGGCCAACAACTGGCTGCTGTTTACCACGACGTTCTTCGCCGCAAGCTGTGCGATGTCAGAAGGAATGCCGGCAGCCATCGCCTGATTGGCCAGCGCAGTCATCAGCAAGGCAGGAAAAGCCGGACCGGTGCCTGAGAGCGCCGAGAGGTAATCGATGAAGTCCTCTTGCTGAACCTCAGCGGCTGTACCCACGCATTCGAACAGGCGTTGTACGAGGCTTTTCGTTGTCGCCTCCATCTTCCCAGCACAATACCAAGGCGTGAAGGACTGCTCGATTTCCACCGCCGCGTTGGGCATCGCCCGCACGACCGCCGAAGCCGAGGTCTGCGTCATGATCGTCTGCGCCTTGATCCCGGCCATCAGGGAGATAATTGTTTTGCCAGTCGCCTTGATGTTCAGGTTGGCGAAATGCTCGGGTCGAACCGCAAGGATCACGATGTCGCTGCGATCCACCAACGCTTGGTTATCCGTCACCAGGCAGGCACCTTGTTGCGCCAACGGATGACTGCCCGAGCGGTTGGAGATAACCAGGTTGCCCGCCTGCAGCAATGCCTTGGCCAGCACGGCCTTGGCGATCGCGCCGCCCAGCCAGCCGGTTCCGCCAATGATGCCCAGGGTTTCATGACTCATTGGCAGCGCCTTCGAACGTGTCCGTCAAGGGCACGAAAACCCCGGACTCGATTTCGGCGTAGCCGAACTTGCCGTAGAAACGATCCAGCTCGCGCTGCTTGGGGACTTTCCCGGTGAAAATGCTCACGTAATGGGGAATGCGCTGGAAGCGCACGGTGATCAACTCGGTGGTGTTCATGGTGATGTAGCCGATCTGGGTCAGATAGATCGTCCGGGCCCGCGCATCGGCACTCGGGCTATCGTAGCCAAAGCGCTTGAACATGTTCGCAAGAGCGGTCATCCGCTGTTCGTCCACAGTCGTGACCTCTTGGGCGACCTCAGCCGACTGCAACGCCCAGCTGCGTACCGCGAATTCGAATTGCGAGTCGAACAGCTGCGGATTGAGCCAGCACTCGAACACATTCAGGATCGCCTCGGAGATGCTTTCGGCATAACTTTCGCTTTGGCGAATCAAGCCACCCGTATTGGTCTCCCGCCAGCGAGAAAGCAGGGCCGCCAGCAGTTGTTCGCGATCCTCGAAGAACCAGTAGAAGCTGGTGCGTGACAAACCCAAGCGCTTGGCCAGAGGCATGACCCGAACCGAATCGATGCCCGACTCTTTGAGGGCCTCGTAGGCCGCTTCCAGCCAGCCTTCTGGCGAGCCCCGCCAACCTGCGTCCTGGGCTTTGCCACGAGCCTTTCCTAACTGGGTCATCCTGCATCCCTCTTTTCAATAATGCGCCACGCAAATGTACTTTGATGACCGATAAATGTACACCGAAGAACATTTTATTGACTCTTCTCCATTTCAATGCCCTTGAGAACAAAATCATTAATGACAAAAACTCATGGACCATTGACTTAAAATGGTTTGTCTACGAAGTGCACCTGGATAAATATCTTCCACAGGCAAAAGACTCCCCTGCCCAAGCTTCGATAACCAACTCACGCGAAGGTATCGCGCACTCGCTTTTTGCTCCCTGAAAACCTGGCGCACAGCGCTGTGGCCGACGGCTGTTCGCGAGCGTTTTTTTCCATCGGCCGGATGAGTGATATGTGGATTGCACAAGAAAAGCTTCCACTGGGCGAACACATCGCCCGGCATGTTGAATGGTTGACTGAACATGGCGCAGGTATTTTCAACGCCATATCGCTGTTGTTGTCTGGCGTCATCACAGCGTTCACCAGCGCACTCCTATGGTTGAACCCTTTGGCGTTGATCGCCATCTTTGCGCTGCTCGCCTATTACATCGGCGACCACCATGCGCGACGCCCTGCAGATTCGCTACGAAACGGGCCATCCCCTGATCGTACGGGACGAGGCCGGTATCGTTCTGGGCATATTGGGCGACGGTGAACTGTACGGGCACCGCTGGGACACAACCTGTCGCACCCTGTGCTTGCTGAGCCCGCAAAAGAATCTTCGGTGGCGTGAGTCACCCGGCACGGCGTTGGAACACACCTATGCAACCCGGCGATATCGATAAAAAGGTCAAGGGCTATCGGCGGCTGATACCGTCAATGACGGCATTGCTGGAATTCGAAGCCGTGGCGCGGTTGGCCAGTTTTACCTTGGCCGCGCAAGAGCTGGGTGTGACCCAGGCGGCCGTCAGCAAACAAATCAGATTGTTAGAAGATACGCTGGAGACCAAGCTGTTCCATCGGCTTCATCGAGCAATCAAGTTGACCCACGAAGGTTATGTCCTGCACCTGGTCGTCGCCGAGTCCATTCATCGCATGGCCAGTGTCTTCGACAAAATTGCCGAGGGCATTGGTGAACAGGAGATCACCATCGCCTGCACGGAGGCGTTCTCTCATTTGAGAATACTTCCCCGGCTGATTGCACTGCGCACCCTGCAGCCGAAGTTGAAGTTGCGCCTGATGACGCAGCAAGCCTCCCCCGGTTCATACCGGGATGACGTCGACCTGGCCATCCGTTTCGGCGATGGAAAATGGGAGGACGGCAGTTCGGTTTTCCTGTTCGATGAAGAAGTGTTTCCCGTTTGCTCGCCGGCCTGGCTCGCCGCCAACCCGGCGCCTTCATCCATTACCGATTTTCTGGACACGGCGCTGATTGACTCCGATTCCACCCTTGAAGGCTGGATGACCTGGAACCGTTGGTGCCGGGAACTGGGCGATATGCGCCCCAAGCTCAATTATTCATTTCGCTGCAGTTCCTACAACGACGCGATCCAGGCGGCCATTCAAGGCCATGGCATTGCACTGGGTTGGAGTCGGCTGATCGCGCACCGGCTCAACAGCGGTGAGCTGATCAGAATTACGCCCTACATGGTCACGCCAAAAGACGCCTATTACCTGGTGATTCCGAGCGGTCGAAAAGTTGAGCCCATTACCCAGGCGCTGGTCGATTGGTTGCGCGATGACAGCCATCTAAGCCACTGATTAAAAAGAATTAAATAGTACTTTTACGCATAACGCAAAGTTATGCGAGCGTGAAAATAAAGCGCGTTGACGGTCTTACCCCATCTTTCCAAACTGTACTTGCCGCCTGATCAACTTTGAGTTTGAGCGAGACCCATAATGACTATCAATGCCGTGAAAACCCATCGTGAACTTCTGACCGACCGCACGCCCGGCCATGGCATGCCAGGCGGTTTGTTTGGCCGCCAGGATATTTTTGAAACCGACGTCGATGTCTTCTTCACCAAACACTGGATTCTGGTGGGTGTTACCAGCGACATCCCCGAACCCGGTGATGTCTCGACCATCGACATTGGCAAGTCATCCATCCTCCTGGTGCGCGACGACGACGAGCATGTGCAGGCGTTTCGCAATGTCTGCCGTCACCGCGGGGCTCGTTTGAAACAGGCCGGCAAGTCGACGGTGGGCATGCTGGTCTGCCCCTACCACCAGTGGAGCTACGACCTGGACGGCAGCCTGAAACACGCGGCACACATGGGCCAGGACTTCGACCCTCAATGCAAAAGCCTGATCCCTGTGCACACTCGGGTTATCGGCACCCATGTCTTCGTCTGCCTGGGCGACGAACCGCCAGAAGACATCCTGTACCTTGACCAGGTCATGACACCGCGTTTTGCCCAATATGACCTCGCCCACTCAAAGATCGCCTACGAGTCGGAAATCATCGAGAACGGCAATTGGAAACTGGTGATCGAGAATAACCGCGAGTGTTATCACTGCGCCGCCACCCACCCGGAATTGACCGCCTCTTTCCTGCCGGAAGATTTCGGTTTCTGCACCGATGGGCTGGGCGAGGATTCACTTCAGGCATTGGCGGAGTATCACCGCCGCAACGCCGATACCAAGGACAACTGGGAACGCGAAGGCTACATCTGCGATGCGGTTGAACACTTGGGTGAAGACGCCGTGACTCAATTTCGCTCACAGCGACTGGCCATTGCCGGCAACGGCGAATCACAGACCCTCGACACCCGCGTGGCGTGCACCCGGCTGTTTGGCGACCTCACCCGCCGCGACTTGGGCGATGTGCATCTCTGGACGCACAACTCCTGGACTCATGTCATGAGCGATCACGCCGTGGTCTCCTACATCATCCCGCTGGCGCCCGATAAAACCCTGGTGCGCACCAAATGGCTGGTCCATGCCGATGCCGTCGAGGACGTCGACTACCAGGTGGATAAGCTGACCGAAGTCTGGGCAGCGACAAACCTGCAAGACGCTAGCCTTGTCGGCATAACCCATAGCGGTACCCAGGATCCTGCCTACACGCCCGGGCCGTTCTCTGCTTTTACCGAAACCTATGTCGACCAGTTCTCTCGCTGGTACGCGGCACGTCTGGCCGCCCATGGCGTGTAAGGAATGAACATGACGACTTATGAAAACCTCACGCGCCCTGCCCCCCCCCCTATAGTTCAACGGTTTACCGACCCGATAACCTGGAGCACGTTCGGCTCGCAATGGCAAAGCGGTGAACAAAAAAACCTGCAATGCCTCGCTGTGCGTCAGGAAACCCATGACGTCAAAACCTTCATTTTTCGCTGTGGGGAATTCAGCGCGCTGAGCTTCGAGCCCGGTCAATTCATCACGATCTCACCGGTCATTGACGGGCAGACCGTCGCCCGCTGTTACACCTTGTCATCCTCCCCCACCCGCCCCTTTGCGTTTTCCATTACCGTCAAGCGCGTGCCTGGGGGCGCGGTGTCGAACTGGCTGCATGACCACCTCAAGCCGGGAGACAGCCTGAAAGCTTCCGGCCCGGCGGGCGGCTTTACACCAGTCGGCCATCCTGCAAACAAGTTGTTGTACTTGTCGGCCGGCTCGGGTGTAACACCCCTGATGTCGATGACCCAGGCGGCCTACGACATGGCCGGCAACTTCGACATTGTTTTTGTACACAGCGCACGCACGCCCACCGACATCATCTTCCACGCGGAATTGACGCGTATGCAGACCGCCATGCCGGGGCTGCGGATCATCAGTGTTTGCGAAGGACTAGGCGACACCGCTCACTGGCAGCAACCGATAGGCCGGCTCGATTTGCCGTTGCTGAGCCAGCAAGTGCCGGACTACAAGGAACGGGAAATCTTTACCTGCGGTCCCCAGGGCTACATGGAAGCAGTCAAGTCGCTGCTCAGGGAAGCGGCGTTCGATTTCGCCCACTACCATCAGGAAAGCTTCGACATCACCGCCCTGAACGAGGAACCGTTGATCGAACGGGCCGCTTCGCTCAATCAGCAGGACGTCTTTTCAGTGACCCTGTCGCGTTCAGGAAAGACATTCAGCATGCCGGGCAATCAGACCGTGCTGGCCGCCGCAAAGAAAGCCGGCGCTATCGTGCCCTCCTCCTGCAGCCAGGGCGTTTGTGGCACCTGCAAGACCGCCCTGCTGCAAGGTACGGTCGAGATGAATCACAACGGCGGTATTCGGCAACGGGAGATCGACAAAGGCCTGCGTTTGCTGTGCTGCAGCAAGCCCACTTCAGACCTGGTACTTGATCTTTAGCATTGCATCGCCAATAAGGTAGTCAAGGCACACGGGCTTCTGCACAATCTCTGTGCGCTTAATACTTATAAGACAGTGAAGCCTGATGAAACTGCAACCCTTGCCACCCCTCAATAGCCTGGTGGCATTCGAGGCCGCCGCCCGCCACTTGAGCTTCACCGTGGCGGCACGCGAACTGAACGTCACCCAAGGCGCCATCAGCCGCCAGGTGCGCTTGCTCGAAAACTATCTGGGCACGGCGCTGTTCACCCGCACGACCCGAGAAATCAACCTTACCGCCACAGGCAGCCAGTATTACGAAAGCGTGCGCGACACGTTGCAGCAAATCGCCCAGGCCACAGCGGGAATACGTCATTGGCAAGGCGCGCAGCAGGTCACTGTCGTCACCAGTACGGCAATGGCGTCGTTGTGGCTGCTGCCGCTTGTGTCGCAATTCCAACGCCAGAATGAAGAGATTGACCTGCGCATCATCGCGACGGATCACGTCAGTGATTTTTCCCGACTGGACTGTGACCTGGCGCTCTATTACTGCAGTACGCCGCCCAAAAACATGAAAGTCACACCGTTATTCAACGAAGAGATTTTCCCCGTGTGCAGCCCTGCCTATCTGGCGCAGCACCCAGGGATTGAGACGCTGGAACAGTTGGGTGGATGCACCTGGTTGTGGCTGGAAGACCAGCACAGGGATTGGATTGGCTGGAAAGAATGGTTCCAACGCCTTGGTTACCCAGCGCCCGAACCACGGCGGCGGATCAATATCAACAGCTACGCCATGCTGATCCAGTCGGCGCTGGCTGGCCAGGGGATCGCCCTGGCCTGGTCGGGCCTGCTCAGCAATCACTTGCAAACCGGTAACCTGGTGCAGCCAACACAAACCATCCTGCGTACCGACGCGCAGTTCTGCCTGCTTGAATCTCACGGCCGATCCCCAAACAGACAAAGCGTCAACCGCTTCCGCCAGTGGCTGATGACGCATCTGACGGAGACGGTCGATGCTTGAGTAACAGTCTTGAGTAGCGACCTAAGCTATTTCGAATCCAAGGGGTCTATTTTCTTGCCGAAGCAGCAAGAGATGTAACCAGGGATCAGGATGGTCTGGGTGATCTCATTGTTCTTCAGCGATTCGTTAGTCGAGAAAAAACACAAAAAAATTCGTGCGCTGATGCTTGAGCAGCGCACGGCCAATCTAACGGACGATCACTTACGGGCCTCCAGGATCAGATTGAAGGGTGTTTCTGTCGCACGGCGCAGGTGTTTGAACCCAGCCTGCCCTACTAGCTGCCGAACGGCGGCATCGGTATATCGGCGGGCTGCAGGCCCACCAGTGTCATGTATTCATAGATGTGCTGATAACCGGTTTGAGACTTGTAGCTTGTGCAGTCGGGTTGGGGTTTCCCACAGAGCCGCAGCTCCATGTTCGCGCTGCCCATTCCCCATTGCGTATAGTTCAGGTTGTTATTCACAACCTTGTCTATGCCGGAACACACCGTGTTCCTTGTGTCTTTATCAATGGGATTGCTCTCATAAAGGGTCAGAGAGTAATCGAGAGACGTTGCGCACCACGCCATCGGAATAACATCCAGGGTGTTGTAGATACGCAGCGCATTACCGGCCATCTGCTTATTGAAATAGCTGGCGAAAAAGCCATCTCCCGCCGTGGGCGCAGCAAAGGTCTCGCAGAAGAAAGTGAAGCCCGGAAATTTGTCCTTCAGATAAAGCGCGAGCACTGACATGAGTGCACCGCCGAGGCTATGACCAACCAAACGGATGTTCGTCCCACTTTGCTGCTTTCCTAGAAAATCGCTCAGTGTACCCTGAGAATTAGAGGCCGTCGTCAGTATCGCGTTAACACCATCCGCCGTTCCTTGGGCAATACTCGCCGCCCCCTGGTAGCCCGGAATAACGCTCTGCAACGGCACCATTGGGAAAATATCGAGATCGTCCACCTGATCCTTCAAAGAATCCGCGAGGGTCCCACTCGTCACCACGACGATGTCGTTCCCACTTCTCCCGCCGGTCAGCACCACGGTGATGTGCGCCGTGTACTCGCCATCCGTTACCAGCGCGGGGCCCCAAGCTACGGCATAGCCACCGCCTACCTTCGAGCCATTGAGGCGCGTAAGAATATTGTCTTTGACCTGGCTCGGCGTGGGGTTCTTGATGTCTTTCCAGGACTGCGAATACAACGCCGCATTATTGACCACGAAAGCATGTGTAAGACTGATTTGCCTTTGCAGAAGTGTGTCTGGGGTAGTCATGACTGCTCCTTGTCTCGAAGAAAGTTTTCAAAGGACCCAACGAAAACCTATGGCAGCCGTCGATCCTTCTGGGCCAGCAAGACCGAGTGTAGACGCAATTTTTTCAAGCGCGAGGGTGATGCCGCCTGCTGGGCTATTCCGGCCAGGCTTGCTGCCACATCAGCGGGTATTTGTCTGACTCACGCAAGGTGAGTTGGGCAGACGCTTACAGTGATGGGAATAAATTAATGAATTAACCGCTCTCCTTTTGGAACGTTTTTTCCACCACGGTCACTCAGGTTTAAGAATGTCGCCGCTCATAGCGTCCAGGTTGAGATGTGTCGAAGCGGGGAGTGATTTATGGGTGGGTGCGTAGGCCACCGGGATCGTTTGCATTCTTCTATCTGCCGATCACCAGAGGGTAATGCCATGGATACGATTAATGTAAGTGCAAGCCGCGAGCAGACGCGTGTACCTGATGAGCTACAGCACGATGCAGTGCAACAGGCCCCTCACTCTCCTAACCTCGGCGCTATCGGGTTAGCGATGAGCATGCGGCTTGAAAAACATTTCGAGGCTCACCTCGAAACAGACGCTGGCTCCGGTCAACCCGCTGCCCCGGCCTCAAGCGTGCGCAACACGGAGCTGAACGCCATTCGCGATGACCGTGCTCAACGGTTAGAGGCAGGAGGCTACAACGTCCATGACATGGAGAAGGCGGAGAAAAACGCAGCCAGAGCCGACAGACTGTTTGCGTCAATAAAGTCAGGTATGGGGGGAACGCCCTTTGCGGCGCTTACCGAGGCAGGTAATTTCAAGCCGTCCATCCTCCAGGTAGCGGGCCAGCATGCCAATACAGTACGCGAAGCGGCTATAGAGAACGCTATGTCATGCTTGTATGCCGGCATGGCTGATGCTGCCGGCAATAAGATGATTGCAGGCTTCAAGCCTGGTTATTACCTTAAACCCGATAGCGACACACTGCACCCGTCGCTGCAAGCATCGGTGGCGGAAAAGCTGCTGGCATTGGACAAAGGTCCATTGCGCAATGCCTTCGACGAAGCCAATAAATGGCTCACCGGGTTTGCCGTACGTAATACCGCAATGTACGCGTCGACGCTTGCCATGACGGCTGCTGGCAAAGAGAATCTGGATGCAATCCTGCAACCCGCCCTGCGTCCAGTCACGGCTATCATCGTGGGTATGGCAATTGAACATTACAATGTGAGCCGCGATCGCACGAACCATTTAGCTGATCCTGCAATGCTCTATGGTCGTCGAGATGCTGTACCTGAGGGGCAGGCTCATAAGCCTGTCGCTCAAGAGACCGAATGGCTGGATGACTTCGAGACTTTAAAGGATCTCGATGCCACTGCCCTGGTTAAGATGGTCTCCGCGCGCCTTGGTGAAGGCGCGGCTACGGCTCTGAATGCGGTCATCAGCGGCGACGCCTTGAAAGAGATAGCAGACCCGGTCAGTGTTGTAGGAAACGGTCTCCTGATTGGGGGGTTTTCTGCGATGGGCGCGGCTACAGCCGCCACAGCTAATTTAGCCAAGTCTAAGGAGCTGGGAAAAATGGCGGCTACCGCAGCCTCGGAGGGTGTAAAAAATGTATTGGGTACTCTGGCTTTCGGGCTGTGGGCAGCTGGCGCCTCGCTAGGTGGGTCAGTGCCGAAAAAAGCCACTGCGGTGGTCGATGCCCATGTACCAAAAGCAATAGAAGGGAGCGCAGATGCAGTCGGCAGGGTGGCGGTCAACGGCGGTGAGCTTGCGCTCAAGACATCGCTCACCGGTGTCAAATTTGCCAAGGAGACAGCTGTTTCAGGGGCCAATCACACCAAACATGCAGCTCAAGCGGCAAAGGATGGAGTCATCAGCGCCGCTAGCGCCATTGGCACCACCTCTCAATCGACCTGGCACAAAAGCATTGGAGCTCTTAGGCAACGAACGGTGGACACTTCTCAAGGCCAAGCCATTCCGGGTCAGGACATACCCATGCAGCCGCTCGCAGTTACGCAGGGCCAAGCATCGTCCTCAGCGCCCATGCGCCCCCCTGCTCAGGATGATAGCGATATCGTGTAGCAGCGTTCCTCGGCGCTCATAGTAATTTTTCCTTAACCTTTGGTTTTAGTTGGATCAGGGCTAGGAACATTACAGTCACCGACCTTTCGAAGGATGCCTTGCATATCTATGTAAGTCTGGCATCGCTGATCGCTGCCAGCCACATCACTCGAAAACCCATGGGCTCCTTCTAAATAAAGGCAGCGCCCGCTTTCGCGAGCGCCACCTTCATCAACTACCCGCTGATCAGGCCTTCTTGCCCGCCTCCTCCAGGGTCTTTTCAGCATTGAACCCGTCGAAGTTCGCAAACACGCCCATAAAGCCCGGCACGGTCACTTCGCGCGCCCAGTCGCGCTGCAGTTCGCAGTACATCTGCTTGCGCGTCGCGGTCCCACTCTCGTTCGGTCCGACTCATTTCGCGCCTGTACTGGCGGAAATGGCACGCCGCCATCCTCAGCTTCATATGCAGACCTGCTACAGCGATCGCTTCGTTGACCTCATCACCGAAGGGTACGATTGCGCAATCCGGGTGGGTTACCTCCATGACTCCAACTTGATCGCAAGGCGTATTGGCCCGGTCTACACCAAGCTCGTCGCGAGCCCTGACTACATCAAGGCGCACGGGGCACCCGCGACCGCAGGGCCGGTGTCACATCAGGATGAAGCCCTGAGGGCATTATCGTAGGGTTGGCTGAGGGAGCGACGGGCGTGAATCAAGGTCCAACGCTTTGTTTGTCCAAGCCAAGACAGGAGATGTGATTTGATTCGACGCCCGCAACAGTCAATGCGTCGAACTGCATTTTTTGCAGACACAACGGCGCTGATCCTGTTTTTCACAACCACCGGCATTATCAATGAACGCTTCATTGCCGGCATGACATGGGATCAGGTTCTTCATGCGCGCCTTCTGGGCGCAGCGTTGATGGTGCCCGTCGCGAGACCTATGGGTGGCTCAGCCTGATCGGACAGCACCGGTTATTTACCGGTGTTATCCGACCCAGCGCTCATCAACTCAGCGCATGATCCAACGCGATCTGGAACTTCTCCACCAGCAGATCGATCTCCGCCGCCTGGATCGTCAACGGCGGCAGGAACCGCACGACAGCCCCATGACGCCCACCCAGCTCAATAATGACGCCCTCTCGCAGACATTGGTGTTGGATGGCCTTCGCCATGACGCCGTTGGCCGGTGCGACACGTGCGCCCTCGGTCGCCGTCGAGACGATTTCGACGCCCACCATCAGGCCACGTCCGCGAACCTGCCCGATGCACGGGTAGTCGCGTTGCAGCTGCCGAAGTTGAGTCATCAAGCGCTCGCCCATGACCTCGGCGTGGGTCGCCAGGCCTTGTTCCTGGAGGTAGCGCAACGTCGCGGTGCCCGCAGCCATGGCCATCTGGTTGCCCCGGAAAGTACCGGCATGGGCCCCAGGTTTCCAGAGGTCCAAGGCTTCGCGGTAAACCATGACCGCCAGAGGAAGACCACCGCCGATGGCTTTGGAAAGGACCAGGATATCGGGCTCGATTCCCGCGTGTTCAAACGCGAACATCCGTCCGGTACGGCCTAATCCGGTCTGGACCTCATCGACGATCAACGCGACACCGTGCTGCAGAGTCAGTTTACGCAACCCCTGAAGCCAGCGCGCCGGCGCGGGAATCACGCCGCCTTCCCCCTGCACCACCTCAACCACCACCGCGGCGGGTGGAAGGACTCCAGACTCGGGGTCCGTCAATAATTGCTCGATGTAGCTCAGCCCCGCATCGATCCCCGCCTCGCCGCCGATACCGAATGGGCAGCGGTAATCATAGGGATACGGCAACACCTGCACGTCCGCCATCAGCGAGCCGGGCAATTGCTTGGGCCCCAGGTTGCCCATCAAGCTCAAGGCGCCCTGGGTCATGCCGTGATAACCACCGGAAAAACAGAAGATACCTTTGCGACCCGTCGCGATCTTCGCGAGCTTGAGGGCCGCTTCAATCCCGTCCGCCCCTGTCGGCCCACAGAATTGGATGCGCGCTTGCGCTGCGAATGCCGGCGGCAATGCCGCGAACAGCGCCTCGACAAACGCATCCTTGACCGGGGTGGTCAGGTCGAGTGTGTGCAAGGGCAAGCCGGAATCGAGTGTCGCTCGCATCGCGTCGATGGTCACCGGATGGTTGTGACCGAGCGCCAGTGTCCCGGCACCGGCCAGACAATCCATGAACACCTGGCCGCGCGTGTCCTGCACGTAGAGCCCATGGGCCTCCTTGAGGGCCAAAGGAATACGTCGTGGATAAGAGCGCGCATTGGATTCGCGTGCGGCCTGGCGTTCAAGCAAGTCGTCCGGCGTGAATTCACGCGGTGGCTGCTGACGGAAATGCTCGAGGGTGAAAATCGAACCGGACTCGGTCCAGCGATGAAGACTTTCCATGCGAATGTCCTTATAGGCGAGCGTCAGCGCTGTGGGGCGGCTTGCAGGGCCGTACGCAAACTGAGTGGGCGCATGTCCGTCCACTGCTCCTCGATCCAGGCCAGGCACTGGGCCTTGTTTCCCTGGTGGCCGGCCGCACGCCAGCCCTCGGGCAACGCCTTGTAATCCGGCCAGATCGAATACTGTTCCTCGTGATTGACCACCACGACAAAAGCGCTTTCAGGGTTATCCCAACTCATTTTTCATTTCCTTGTACGAGCGTTATCCAATAAAGCCTGAGGCCTGCGAGAGCGATGATTCTGGCAGCCAAAAACCAATAATGCGAATGTTAATAAATATTATTAACACCTGCATTGAGTATCGGATAGTATTTCTCGCCTCCAATAAACGCACTACAAAGTGGCGTTTCGACACATGACCAAAAAATGAGGGAACGATAGATGGGACGGGACGTCGGGCATTCATCAGGGTTATCCGTGCGCCCACTTCTGGTGCACAAAACGTTGCCATTGCTGGTTGAGCCGCTTGACCGCACACGTCCGTGCCTGAGCGAGCTCCACGGGCTGGTCGAGGACCACTTGCACGAGGCCGGCGCCCTGCTTCTGCGCGGGTTCGATGTGCTCGGGGAACATGCCTTCCAGGCGCTTGCCCGCGGTTTCGGCCATGAGTTGCTCACGTACGAGTTTGGCTCGACCCCGCGCAAAGCGATTGAGCCAGGCGTCTACACGTCGACCGAATACCCCGCCCATCAAACCATTCCCCTGCACAACGAGCAGTCCTACACCCTGCAATGGCCCATGAAGATCTGGTTCCACTGCGTCCAGCCGAGTGTCGAAGGTGGCGAAACGCCTATCGCCGACAGTCGTCGCATCTTCCAGCAGCTCGATCCCGCCTTGCGTCAGCGCTTCATCGATAAACGGCTGATGTACGTGCGCAATTACGGCAACGGCCTGGATTTGTCCTGGGAACAGGCCTTTAACACCGAGGACCGCGCAGTGGCTGAAGCCTACTGCCGGGCCAATCGCATTGCGTTCGAATGGAAGGACGACGGCGAGTTGCGCACCCGCCAGATCTGCCAGGCCGTTGCCCGTCATCCTAGAACCCAGGCGTGGGTCTGGTTCAACCAGGCGCACCTGTTCCACGTGTCCAATCTTGCCCCGGCGATCCGTGAAAGCCTCATGGCGGTGGTCGATGATGATCCGTTCGATCTGCCCCGTAATGTCTATTACGGCGACGGCAGCGAGCTGGAAGAAAGCGCCCTGGAGGACATTCGCGGGGTGCTGGCCGAGAACAGCGTTTATTTCCCCTGGGAAAAAGGCGACGTACTGATGCTCGACAACATGCTGGTTGCCCATGGGCGCGCCAGCTTCAAAGGGCACCGACAAGTGATCGTCGCCATGGCCGAACCTGCCCAGGAGCAAAACTGACATGACGTCCACCCTCTTGCAGCCGGCCAGCCCCGGCCAACAGGCCCTATGGCAGTTTCACCAGCTCAACCCGAGCAGTCATGCCTACAACATGGTTGCCGCGCGCGAGCTGCGAGCAGACCTGGACGCCGCAGCGCTGTGCGCAGCCTTCGCGCGCATCGTCGAACACTGCGAAACGCTGCATTGCGGCTATCGGGAAGTCGAGGGGCAACTGTGGATGTCGCGCCCCGAGCAGATCAGGGTCAACGCAACCTGGGAGTGCCTCGACGACCTCGACACGGCGGGGGTCAAGGCGTGGATCGAACAGCATGCCGACCAGCCGTTCGATCTCGCCTCGGCAGACATCTGTCGCCTGCGCTTGCTGCGCAATCAGGGACGACTTTATTTATGCATGGCGGCGCACCACATCAGCGGCGACTTCCTCAGCGTTGAATGGATGCTCAAGCTGACCTTCGCCGCCTACCATGCCCAAACCACAGGCGAACCGCTGACCCTGCCAGAACCAGGCCTGTATTTCGAGTGGTTGAACGACCACCGAGGGATGCTCGAAGAGAGCAAAATCGCCGCCCTGGCCAGTTACTGGCAAGGGCAGCTCAGCGGGGCGCCCTCAGCCCTGGAACTGACACCGGACCGCCCTCGCTCACGCACGCCCAACTACGAAGGTGACGAATTCGAATGCCTGCTCGATGAGCGCCAGAGCAGCCATTTGCGAACGATGGCCGACGCCCATGACGTCAGCCTGTTTGTGCTACTGGCCGGGCTGTTCCAGGTGTTCCTGCATCGCTGCAGCGATCAGGACGACTTCCTGATCGGCACGCCGACCATGGATCGACACAAAGCCAAATACAAGAACCTGATGGGGTTTACCCTCAATAGCCTGCCGCTACGCGCGCGCTTCGAGCACAACCCGACCCTGGCCGATTGCTTGCGCGACGTCGCGCAACAAATGCGTGAAGGCTTGCGTCATCGCCGCTATCCATCGGTGCGCATGCAGGAACATCTCGGCAACGGCCCGTTGTTTCGCTGCATGCTGACCTACATGCCCAGCCGCCGCGATGATCAGTTCGGTGAATACAGCGTGCAAGAACACCTGTTCACCCAACGCGGCGCGGCCAACGACCTCAATCTGCGCTGGCAGGACGATGGCGTCCAATTGCTCGCGCAATGGCGTTTTCGCACTGACCTGTTCGATGCGCGGCGTATCGCCCGCCTGGCCGAAGATTTCGTCTGGTTTGCCGGTCAGGCCCAGCAGTTTCCCAACGTACGGGTCAGCGACCTGCCAGCCTGCCCACCGTCCGCTGCGTCCAGCTGCCAGGGCCCGAACAGCCAGCCAGCCTTTGCAACCGCTGTCGAAGCCTTCGAACATCAGGTACGCACGCACCCTGATCGAATCGCCCTGAGCGATGCCAACGGCTCACTGACCTACGCCCAACTGGACCAGGCAGCCCAAGCGCTGGCTCAACAGTTGCGTAGCGCCGGGACAGGCCCTGGCCAGATTGTCGCCCTGGCCCTGCCGCGGGGCCGCGCGTTGATGACGGCCATGCTGGCCAGCTGGAAACTGGGCGCGGCTTATCTATGCCTGGACCCGGCGCTGCCTGAATCACGACGCCAGCAGCTGCTTGATGACAGCGCCGCCAGCGTATTGATCGGCCCTGATCAAACCCTGCGTTGCCTGACCCAAGGCACGGGCAGCGCGGCGATAAGTCCGCGGTCCGCCCACCCTCGGCAACTGGCCTACCTGATCTATACCTCCGGTTCCACAGGCACGCCCAAAGCCGTGGGCGTCACCCAGGGCAACCTGATTCACTACGTCGATGGGGTGATGCGCAGTCTTGCGCTGAGCGAAGGCGCCAGCCTGACGGCCTTGGCCAGCGTGGCCGCGGACCTGGGCTACACCGCCTGGTTTGGCGCGTTGCTGACCGGCCGGACCCTGCGCCTGATCGACGAGCAACTGGCCGCTGACCCTGAAGAACTGGCGCAAAGCCTGGCCGCCGCGCCAGTCGATTGCCTGAAGATCGTGCCTTCGCACCTCAACGCCCTGCTCGCGGTTGCCGCCCCGGAACGCCTGCTCCCGCGCCAATGCCTGGTGCTGGGCGGTGAAGGCCTGGACCTGACGCTGGTCAAGCGCCTGCAGGCGTTGCTGCCAAGCTGCCGGATCATCAACCATTACGGCCCCACCGAAACCACCGTCGGTTGCCTGACCCAACCTGTGACAGGTGCCGAGGAGAGCCTTTCCGGATTCGCACCGATTGGCTCGCCACTGGCCAATGTCGATGTACACGTGCTCGATCGCTATCTGCATCCGATGCCACTGGGCAACGCCGGCGAGCTCTATATCGGTGGCCCTGGCGTTGCCGATGGATACCTGGGGCAGCCAGGTCTCACGGCACAGCGTTTCATCCCCAACCCGTTCAGCGGCGCGGGCGAACGCCTGTATCGCACCGGTGACCGCGCGCGACTGCTGCCTTCCGGCGCCGTGGAATTTCTTGGCCGCATCGATGATCAAGTCAAGATCCGCGGTTTTCGCGTCGAGCCAGGGGAAATCGAAGCCTGCCTCAAGGCCTGTGACGGCGTGCGCGAGGCCGTCGTCGTGGCGCGGACACTCGGCGACCAGGAGGCGACAAAACTGATTGCCTACCTGGTGCCGGACTCCGGGCTGGATCGCGAACAGCTGCGTCGACAACTGGCTGAGCAACTGCCCGAGCCGATGCTGCCGAGCCTGTACGTCGAGCTGAGCGAACTGCCTCGCCTTGCCAACGGCAAAGTCGACCGACACAACCTGCCCTCGCCACAACAGAGTCCGCGACAAGACACGCTTGAGGTTGCGCCTCGCGATCCGGTTGAAGCGCTGCTGATGACGCTGTGGTGCGAGGTACTCGGCAAACCCTCGCTGTCGATCCACGACGACTTCTTTGCCTTGGGTGGCGACTCGATCCTGGCGCTGCAATTAATTGCCGGCGCGCGCAAGGCGCAACTCAAGTTCACCCCGAAACATTTCTTCGCACACCCCACCATTGCACGACTGGCGGCCACGCTGGAGTCGCCACTCCGGGATCTGGAAGCGCAATTGCTCGGGCTCTGGACCGAGGTGCTGCAACGCCCTGACCTGAGCCGGGACGATGATTTCTTCGCTGTCGGTGGAGACTCGATCATCGCCCTGCAGTTGATTGCAAAGGCGCGTAAGCAAGGCCTGCGATTCAGCCCGAAAGAGCTTTTCGCCCACCCACGTATCGAAGCGCTGGCCAGCCTGCTCAGTCGCCGCGAACAGCCATTGGCCGCTGCGGCCCCTCAAGTGCCGGCAAAAAAACCACCGGCAGTATTCGCCCTCAGCCCAGTCGAGCGCAAAGCCCTCGACGTCCTGGCCGGGACCGAGCTGGAAGATGCCTATCCCTTGTCGCCGCTGCAAAAAGGGTTGCTGTTCCATAGCCTGCTGGAAGATGGCAACGGCGTTTATGTCAATCAGCTGCAAGCCGAGTTGCAAGGCCCGCTGGACCCCGAGCGCTACCTGGCGGCATGGCGCGATACCTTCGCCGCGCATCCGCTGATGCGGACCGGGATCCTCTGGCAAGGCCTGGAGGAACCGCTACAAGGGGTTTATCGCGACCTGCACTTGCCGGTACGACAACTGGACTGGAGCACCCTCGACGAACCCCAGCGCCAGCAGGCCATGGCCGATTATTGCCAGGCCGACCGTGCCCTGGGCTTCGATCCGCAGCGCCCGCCCTTGCAGCGCATCGCCCTCATCCGGCTCGACGAACGCCGCACCTGGCTGGTGTGGAGCCGCCATCACCTGATCGCCGATGGCTGGAGTTCGGTGATGTTGATGGAAGAAATACTTGCCCGCTACAACGGCCTGGCGGTCATCCGTCGCCCACCTTATCGTGACTACATCGACTGGCTTGCCGCGCAACCGGACACACAGAGCCAGGCTTACTGGCAGCAGCGCCTGGCAGGCTTCGAAGGTGCCGGCTCTCTGCCCGCCCTGGCCGTCGCCGAAAGCGCGGCGACCGCGCAGTACTACACCGCCGGCCTGCAACTGGACGAAGCCCAGACCACCCGGCTGAACGCACTGGGGAAAAACAACCGGGTCACCCTCAATACGCTGATACAAGCGGCCTGGGGCCTGCTGCTGGCGCGCCATAACAACCAGCCGGATGTCATGTTCGGTGTCACCAGCAGCGGACGGCCGGGCGACCTGCCGGACGCCGGGCAGATGCTCGGCGTGTTCATCAACACGCTGCCGCTGCGTTTGCAGGTCGACTCCGGGTTGACCTTGGGCGACTACCTGCATCAGGTCCAGGCGATCAGCGTCGCCATGCGCGAGCATGAGCAAACGCCACTGGCTGAAATCCTCCAGCAGCACCCACGGGGCGCTGGGCTGTTCGATACATTGCTGGTGTTCCAGAACCTGCCGGCCCTGGGCGAACGGCAACTGCAATCGGGCGATTTGACGTTCAAGGTCATGGATAACCTTGAACAGACCAGCTACGGCCTCACGGTCGAAGCCTTGCCCGGGCGCCGCCTGGAGGTGCTTTTCAGTGCCGACGCCCGACGCCTGCCGGTCGAATCGCTGCAGGCGCTGATCAATGATCTGCATCGGCTCCTGCTCGCCATGGACAGCGCACCGGACATCCGTCTCGAACAGTTGTCGATCCTGACCACGGACGAGCGTGCCCGCCTGCTTGACTGGGGAACCCATCGGGCCGACTACAGCCTTGACGACACCTGGGAGCAACGGGTGGCCATGCAAGTCGCCCTCCACTCCGAGCGCTTGGTTGCACGTTGTGCTGATCAGTGCCTGACCTATGCCCAACTCTGGCAACGCTCGGAAGTCCTGGCTCGCGGCCTTCAGGCATTGGGCGCACAACCTGACCAGCCGATTGCCTTGCTCGCCGACCGGGGCCTCGACTGGTTGTGCCTGATGGTCGCGACCCTGCGTGCAGGCTATGCCTGGCTAGCGCTGGAACCGTCCCAGCCGCCGGCACGCTGGCAGCAGGTGCTGGCGCGGCTACAGCAGCCTTTGGTGATCAGCACCCCCGATTACGCAGAGCGCCTGATCTCGGTCTACCAAGGCAAGCACGCCTCGCCAGGCGACCTGGTGGAAATGAGCAGCCTCGGGCGTCTGCCGCACCAAGCGGCACGTCAGGACCAACTGGCCTATGTGCTGTTCACCTCGGGCTCCACCGGTCAGCCCAAAGGCGTGATGGTCACGCGCGCCGGCATGCTCAACAACATGCTGGCCAAGCTGGAACCCCTGGGTCTGAACCAGAACGATGTGATTGCCCAGACCGCACCGGCCTGCTTTGACATTTCTGTCTGGCAAGCACTCACCGCCCCGTTGTTCGGCGCTTGCGTGGAGATCATCGGCGACAGCGTCGTACGCGATCCCCAGGCATTGCTCCAAGTCCTTCGTACGCGCCAGGTCAGCCTGTTCGAGCCGGTCCCGGCGTTGTTGCAGGCGATGCTGGAAAGCCAGGCCGACCAACCGGTGCCATTGCCGGATTTGCGCTGGGTACTGCCCACCGGCGAAGCCCTGCCGGTGGCAACCACGCAGCAATGGTTCAGCCATTACCCGCACATTCCCCTGATGAACGCCTACGGTCCGGCAGAGTGTTCGGATGACGTGGCCTTCCAGCCCTTGCGCACCGCACCCGATCAAGGCACCAGCGTCGCGATCGGCCGGCCCACGGCCAATGCCGAACTGTACGTTCTGGGCCACGACCTGCAACCACTGCCCAGCGGCGTCGTCGGAGAGTTGGCCATCGGCGGCATCGGCGTCAGTCGCGGCTATCTGGCGGACCCGTCGCGCACCGCCGCCAGCTTCATTCCCAACCCGTTCGGCGAGGCCGGCAGTCGTCTTTACCTGAGCGGCGATCTGGCGCGCTGGGGCGATGACGGCGTGTTGCAGTATTTCGGACGCAAGGATTTCCAGCTCAAGCTGCGCGGCTTCCGCATCGAACCTGGGGAAATCGAAGCGCATCTGGAACGTCACCCGGACATCCTTCGCGCCATGGTCAGCCTGCAACGGCTGGGCAGCAGCGAGATGCTGGTGGGCTACTGGCAGGGTCGTCACGGACACGCACTCACCGATGCCGCGCTGACGCAGTTCGTCCTGGAGGGTTTACCCGCTTACATGGTGCCCTCCCTGTGGGTGCAGATGGACAGCTGGCCACAGAACGCCAACGGCAAAATCGATCGCAAGGCCTTGCCGGCCCCCACGCTGCACAACGCCGAGATCGATCCCCCGCGCAGCGCCAACGAACACTTGCTGGCCGAGCTATGGGCGACGTTGCTGCCGCCCCAGGCGCTGGGACGCAACAGTCACTTCTTTGAAGCCGGTGGGCATTCACTCCTGGCGACCCGCCTGATCGCCCGCATTCGCCAACGTTGCGGCCTGGAACTGGCGCTGCGCAGTGTTTTCGATGCGCCGCTGCTGTGGCAACAGGCGCGGTGCCTGGACGTTCTCTCGACTCAACCGGCCAAGACCGCCAGCGCGCCCGAGCTGCGACCCATCGAGCGCCAGCAACACATGTCCCTGTCCCTGAGCCAACACCGCCTGTGGATGATCGATCGCCTGCATGGGCCATCCGCGGCCTACAACATGGCCGCCACCCTCAGCCTGCAAGGTTCACTGGACATCAGCGTCCTGCGCGCCACGTTCAATGTGCTGTTGAACCGTCACGAGGTCCTGCGCACCGCCTACTCGGACATCAATGGCGAACCGGTTTCGCTGATCGCAGCGCACCTCGACATGGAGCTGCCGCTGCGCGATGTCTCCCACCTCGACGCCGAACAACGCCAAGCTGTGGCTGATCAGGAGAGCCTGGACAACTTGCGCCTTCCCTTCGATCTGGCACAGGCACCCTTGATCCGGGCGCGAGTACTCAAGCTCGACGAGCGTCAGCATCTGTTATTCCTGAGCTTGCACCATATGGTCGCCGACGGCTGGTCGGTCGGCGTACTGATCAATGAACTGAGCCATGTCTATACCGCGCTCCATACCGGCACCCGTGCGCAACTGATGCCGTTGCCCGTGCAATACGCCGACTATGCACACTGGCAGCGTGAGTGCCTGCAAGGTCCAGGCCTCGATAAAGCAGTGGGCTTCTGGCAGCAGCAATTGCGCGGAGCGCCACAGGTCCTCGCGCTGCCGACCGATTGGCCGCGCCCGGCCCAAGCCGATGCGCGGGGCGCCGCCAAGGCCCTGGAAATACCCGCGCCGCTGCTGGCACGCCTCGAGGCACTGGCACTGGTCGAAGGGGTCACCCTGTATATGGTGCTGCTCAGCACTTTCGAAATGCTGCTGCATCAGGTGACGGGCAATGATGAGTTGTTGCTGGGCACCGACGTCGCCGGTCGCGACAACGCCAACCTGGAAGGTCTGATCGGCTTCTTCGTCAATGTCCTGCCGCTGCGCTCGCGTCGAACCGGTGACCAGCGCTTCAGGGATTTCCTGGCCCGTACCCGGGATACCTGCCTGCAAGCCTTCGAACATCAGGCGCTGCCGTTCGACCGTATTGTCGAAGCCTTGCAAGTGCCTCGCGAACGCAGCCGCAACCCGTTGGTGCAAGCCTTGTTCGTCCTGCAGAACACGCCCCCGGCCGACTTTGCCATTCCCGGTCTGGAGGTGCGCGTGCAGCCACCGGCGGAGCGCACCAGCAAGTTCGACATGGCGTTGTTCCTCGAGCGCCAGGGCGATGTCATGCGCGGTGATTGGGTCTACGCCCGCGCACTGTTCAAGGGCGAACGTATCGAGGCCTTGATCAGCGCCTGGCTGAGCCTGCTGCAACAGGTCGTCGAGCAACCCCACGCCGCGCTTGCTCATTTCACCCTCACATTGCCCTCTGTGGAGTCGTCCGCCTTGGCTCATTCGCCCGTGCCGTCGAGCAAGCTCGACAAACTGAAAAAAATGCCGACCCGCGCCACGGCGGCGCCCAAGCCGCTGATCCGCACCGCGCCATTACTGCCGGGACAGGAATTTCCCTTCATGATCGAACCCTGCGTACCCGACCTGGATCCGGTGGGATGGGCACAAGGCTCGCGGGACCTCATCGACACCCTGCTGTGCAAGCACGCCGGGCTCCTGTTTCGCGGCTTTGCCCTGGACGACGCCAAGGCCTTCGAAGCGTTCGCCGAGGCCATCCACCCTGGCCTGTTCGGCGGCTATGGCGACCTGCCGAAGAAGGAAGGCGGACGCAATATCTACCGGTCCACGCCTTATCCGGAGCGGGAGATGATCCTGTTCCATAACGAGAGCTCGCATTTGCCCCGCTCTCCGCGCAAACAATGGTTTTTTTGTGAACAGCCTTCGCCTGTAGGGGGCGCGACGCCTATCGTCGACTGCCGCGAACTGTACCGCCGCTTGCCGACCGCACTGGCCGAAAGATTCGAAAGCAAAGGGCTGCTTTACGTGCGCACGTTCACCGAGCGCCTCGATGTCAGCTGGCGAGCGTTTTTCAAGACCGAGAACCGCGACGAGGTCGAGGCCCTGTGCCGGGCCAGCGGCACCGAGTTCAGCTGGTTGGCCAATGATGAGCTGCAAACCCGTACCCGTTGCCCGGCTGTGATCCGTCACCCCTTGAGCGGCGAGCGCAGCTTCTTCAACCAGATTCAATTGCACCACACCTTTTGCCTGGATCCTCAGGTACGCGAAGACTTGCTGCGGATGGTCGGGCCGGAACGTATGCCGCGCCAAGTGTATTTCGGTGATGGCAGCCCCATCGACCCTGAAACGATGGCGCTGATAGGTCGCCTCTACGAAGCCTGCGCGGTGCGTTTCGACTGGCAACGGGGCGATGTGATCATGCTCGATAACTTGCTGGCCGCCCACGCCCGTGACCCCTTCGAGGGCCCGCGAAAAATTGTCGTCGCCATGGGCGATCTGCATGAGCCGGCCCGCCTGGCCGGTCACAACAACGCAATGGAACTGCAGGATTGACCCCCACCATGAGCCATAACCTGAAAACGCATCACGACCTGCCCCTCAGTGCGGAGCAGTCCGTCGCCCTGCAAAGCGGCCGCCCGTTCGTGCATTTGGGCATGACCCTTGAGGGCGCGCTGCACCCCGGGCAACTGCATGAAGCATTGCTGAAGGTGATCGAACGTCATACCAGCCTGCACACGGCGCTACGCCCCTCGAATTTGTATCGAAGCCTGCGCCAGCATGTCGTGGCGCCAACGCTGCAATGGCATGTGCTGGAGGCCGGCGTGTCCGACGCCGAGCAGCAAAGTGCTGCGCTGTTGCAAGCGCCGTTTGCCATCGAAACCGGCTGCCTGGTTCGAGGCGTCCTGCGTCAACTGGCACCGGCCCAGTGGCGCCTCGATCTGCTGGTCGCGGCGTGTGCCGGTGACCGGCTCAGCCTGCAGAACCTGTTCAGTGAATTGACCGAACTCTATGCGCGCCCCGCGGCCGTGCTGGAGGAAGCATTCCAGTATTCGCAGTACGTGGAATGGCGCAACGACCTTGATGCCGATGACGAAGCCCTCGACGGTCGCGCCTACTGGGCCGCGCTGGCGCTTGCGGACACCCCGCCAATGCAGCTGGGATCGCATCACGAACCGACGGGGCAGCGTGGCCTGTCGTCGGTCTCCCAACGCCTGCCCGTCGAGTTGCATCAGGCGCTACAGCAACTTGCCGACCGGTGCCAGCAACCGCTGGGGACCGTGCTGCAAGCGGCGTGGTGGTTGCTGTTGGCCCGTGTGGGCGGGCATCGCGTCTACACGGCTGGCTGGCAGCAGGATTGCCGTGTCGAGTACGAGGCCCTGACCAACGGAATCGGCGTGTATGAAAAAATCCTGCCGCTGGTGCTCGCCCCGGACCTGAACGGCACGTTCGAGCAGTGGCTGCAAAGCCTGGCCAGTCAACTCAACGAACATGTTCAACAACAGGAATACTGGAACGTCGCCGACACGACCCACACCCTTTATCGCAAAATCGGTTTCAACCTGGCCCGCCATTGCCAGGACGTCGACATCGCTGGCCTGCGCTGGCACGTTGATACGCTGCCGGGTGTCGCCCCATGCTTCGAGCTGGCCCTGCAAGTCGTGCTGGATGAGCACGGTCCCGGGCTGACCATCAGCATCCAGGCACCGGGGGCGCACTATGACGACGAAGTGCTGCAATGCCTGCTGGACCAATACGCCTGCCTGCTGCAAAGCCTGCCCGTAGGGCCCGACAGTCGCGCCCTGATCGAGCTGCCATTGAGCAACGCCGAGCATCAGGCCCGCCAATTACAACTGTGCGGCCCTCGCCGGGACTTCGGTTCACAGGCCTTGCCTCAGCGGCTGCATCACTGGGCGCATACCACGCCGGATGCGCCGGCCTTGCAGGTCGGCGACCACACCTTGAGCTATCGCCAGCTGCACGAACAGGTCGAACAGTTGGCCGGGGCCTTGTGCGCCCGAGGCGTTGGCCGTGAATCGAAAGTGGCTTTGCTGCTGCCCCGCTCGGCAGACCTGCTGCTGGGTCTGTTCGCGGTGCTGCGCGCCGGTGCCGCCTACATCCCTCTGGACCCGTCCTGGCCGGCCGCTCGCCAGGAAAAAATCCTCGCCGATGCGCAGCCACAGCTGCTCATTGGTTCAGCCCAGGACGTGAGCATTGCCGAGCTGCAAAACTCGGCGGTGGTCGCCTTGCCTTCGATCGACAGTATCGCGCTCAACGACGCGGCTTACCTGCTCTACACCTCTGGCACCAGCGGTGAACCCAAAGGCGTCGTCATTGAACACGGTCATTTGCTCAATTACGTCGCCGCGGTCAGCGAAGCACTGGACCTGGCCCATTGCAAACGCTTCGCGCTGATTTCCTCGGTGGCCGCAGACCTGGGCAATACCACGCTGTACGGCGCGCTGTGGAAGGGTGCGTGCATGGTGCTGGCCAGTGACGAAGCCAGCCGCGATGCCAGCGCATTCGCACGGTTTGTTCGCGATCAACGGATCGACTGCCTGAAGATCGTTCCGTCGCATCTGGCGGCACTGCTCGAAGACCACGCCAGTGCCTTGCCGGATGTTGTGATACTGGGCGGCGAACCGTGCCCGGGGGCATTGCGCCAACGCATCCAGCAAGTAGCCCCACATAGTCGGGTACACAATCACTATGGTCCGACCGAAACCACCGTGGGCGTGCTGTTCAGCCTCAGCCAGGCGTTCGACAGCGCCGCGCCGCTGGCCCTGGAACAGGCATTGGCCAACACGTGCGCCTATGTCCTGGAGCAAACCCCGTCCGGCCTGCAACCAGCACCGTTGGGCGCCTTGGGCGAGGTGTACCTGGGGGGCTCGCAAGTCAGTCGGGGTTATCTGAACCGAGCGTCAGACGCGTTTATCGACGACCCCTTCAAGCCGGGCCAACGCCTTTATCGCACGGGAGACCTGGCACGGTTGTCACCCCACGGGCGCCTGCACCTGGCCGGACGCAGCGACCAGCAGATCAAGATTCGCGGCTTTCGCGTCGAGCCCGGGGAGTTGGAGGCGGCGCTCTTGAAGCTGGCCGGCGTCAACCAGGCGGTGGTGCATTTCACCGCTGGCCAGTTGCTCGCCTACGCCGTCAGCCACCGTAAAAGCGCTGACTTGCTCGCCGAGTTGCGTACCTCGCTACCCGATTACCTGATCCCTTCGCAACTGCTGCGCGTACCGGCACTGCCGCGCCTGGCCAACGGCAAGATCGACTACGCCGCGCTGCCCAGCCCCGACAGCCTGGCGGAGCATCGGGTGGCGCTGGCGCCACGGGATGCGCTCGAAGCCCTGCTGGCAGACCTTTACCGGGAACTGCTGGAACGCGACAGCCTGAGCATCACCGACAGCCTGTTCGATCTGGGCGGCCATTCGCTGATGGTCATCAAA
This sequence comes from Pseudomonas fluorescens Q2-87, assembly GCF_000281895.1. Lineage (NCBI taxonomy): Bacteria > Pseudomonadati > Pseudomonadota > Gammaproteobacteria > Pseudomonadales > Pseudomonadaceae > Pseudomonas > Pseudomonas fluorescens. The sequence continues at coordinate 3,627,829 of NZ_CM001558.1, forward strand.
CTCTGCACGCGCCTGCGCAGCCTGTTGCAGCTGGAAGTACCGCCGGGGCTGGTGTTCGACAACCCGAGCGTCGAGACGCTGGCCCAAGCGTTGCGCGACCAGGAAAACCAGCCGGGAAGACTGGTGAAAATTGCCGAGCTGCGTCGCACGCTGGCCGCGATGTCGCCCGAGGAGCGCGCTGCCTTGCAGGCCCGCGCCAAAACCTCCAGCCCTTCTGTCTGACGCCCCCAGGACGCAATCACGCTATGGAAATCAATCCGAACCAACTGGCCGAGCGTATCGCCAGGCTCACGCCGCAAAAACGCGAAGCCTTTGCCGCCGCATTGGCAGCGCAAGGCATCGCGCTCAGCCGCTTGCCGATCGTGCCGTCACCGGACGAGGGACCCCGTCCGCTGTCCTGGGCCCAGCAGCGCCTGTGGTTTCTCCACCGCCTCGAACCCGACAGCAGCGCCTATAACATGCCCGCCGCATTACGTTTGCGTGGCTTGCTCAACCTCGATGCCTTGCAGCAGAGCTTCGATCAACTGGTGGTGCGGCATTCAATTCTGCGCAGCACCTTCCACGAAGCCGAGGGCAAGGCTCATCAGATCATCCACGAGCAACTGCCACTGACGCTGGCGCGGATCGATCTTTGCGCTGAGCAGGCCAGCGTGCGCCAGTCACGCCTGCAACAGCTGATCGACAGCGAAACCAATCGTCCTTTCGACTTGCAACAGGCCCCCCTGCGCTGCCTGCTGGTCAAGCTCAGCGACGATGAGCACGTGCTGATCCTGACCGCCCAACACATCGTCGCGGACGGCTGGTCCCTGGGGATCCTGGTAAGGGAACTGACTGCGTTCTACAGCGCCGCGCTGCAAGGCGTCGAGGCGCAACTGCCGGCCTTGCCGGTCCAATATGGCGACTATGCGGCGTGGCAACAGACGTGCATGAGCGACAGCGCCCTGGCACCGGAACTGACCTATTGGCGAGAACACCTGGCGGGGGAGCAACCGGTGCTGGAACTGCCGGTCGATCGTCCCCGCCAGAAGCACTCAAGCGGTCGAGGTGCCCGCCATTACCTCACCGTCGACCCGGCGTTGACTGACAGCTTGCGAGCGCTTGCCAAGGCGCGCGGGACGACATTGTTCACGGTACTTTTGAGCGCCTTCAACGTGCTGCTGTATCGCCTCAGCGGCCAGACCGACTTGCGTGTCGGCGTGCCTGTGGCCAACCGTACGCGCATGGAAACCGAAGGTCTGATCGGCTGCTTCATCAACACGTTGGTGATGCGCTGCGAGCTCAACGGCCGGCGCACCTTCAATGAGGTGCTGGAAGACGTCAACAACGCGCGGCGCAATGCCCTGGAACATCAACAACTGCCGTTCGAGCGGCTGGTCCAGGCCCTCGAGCCCGAACGCCATCTGTCCCACTCGCCCTTGTTCCAGGTGATGTTCAATCTGCTCGATGATCACGCGCCGCGTCGCCTGCAGTTGCCAGGGCTGGAAATCGAGGAGATCGAGCGCGAGCAGATGACCGCGCCATTGGACCTGGTGCTCAACGTGTCGGAGCGCAGCGACCGGCTCGAGGTGTGCTTCACCTACAACGCCGATCTGTTCGAACAAGACAGCATCGTCAACCATGGACAGGCCTACGCCAGCCTGTTGCAGGGCCTGGCAACGGCTCCCGATAGCCTCATCGCTCATCTGCCGATACGTGATGCCAAAGCCGAGCAGCATCTGTTGGCGCAGTGCCAGGCTTCATTGGCCCTTTCGCCGCTGCCCGAGCTGGTGCACCTGCGACTGGCGGCGCAAGCGGCGAAAACCCCGGACAGCCTGGCGCTGATCCACGATGACCTGGCCTGGAGCTACGCCGAACTGCAACGCCGGGTCGACGGTGTGGCCCAGCATCTGCTGGCGCTCGACCTGCCGGCGGAAGCGCGCATCGGACTATGCCTGCCTCGGGGCCTGGACATCGTCGCGGCCGTGTTCGGCGTGTTGAAGGCAGGGCTTGCCTTCGTGCCGCTGGATCCCCAATTTCCAGCGGAACGCCTGGCGCACATGATCGACGATGCCGACATTCGCCTGGTACTGGTCGACGCATCCACAGCGCCAATAGTCGAGTCTTATCAACGGCCGATCCTCGACGTCTGTGCACTCGCGCCAATGCCCGGGCTTCAACCCGCCGTGGCGGAGCGGGCCGTGCACCGAGAACAACTGGCGTATGTCATCTACACCTCCGGCTCCACGGGCAAACCCAAGGGCGTGGCGGTCACTCACCGCTCGCTCGCCGGATATACCGAAGTCGCGCGCGCCTATTACGGCGTCAGTGCCGAGGACCGGGTGTTGCAGTTCTCCACGTTCAACTTCGATGGCTTCGTCGATCAGCTGTTTCCTCCGCTGATGTGCGGCGCCAGCCTGGTCGTACGCGGCCCCGAGCTTTGGGACACTCGCGAATTTCTGACCCGGTTGTATCGCCATGGCATTACCGTCGCGGCCTGCCTGACCACCGCCTATTGGTACCAGCTCGCCCAGGATTTCGCCCTGGTCCCGGCCGACGCCTACGGTGCCTTGCGCCTGGTCAGCGTCGGTGGCGAAGCCATGCCGCCCGAAGGACTCAATGCCTGGCGCAAGGCCGGACTGAGTCATGTCCGGCTGCTGAATATCTACGGTCCCACGGAAATCACCGTGGTATCGAGTATCCAGGATTGCACCCTGCTGCTGGACGATGAACAGCTGCCGCTGCAAATGCCCATCGGCGAACCCTTGCGCGGCCGCGCCTATTACCTGCTAGACCGCGACGACAACCTGGCGCCTGTTGGTGTGCCCGGGGAGCTGTGTATTGGCGGCTCGTTGTTGTCTCGCGGCTATCACGACGTTCCAGGCCTGACCGCCGAACGTTTCTGCCCCGACCCGTTCGGCCCGCCAGGCAGCCGTCTGTACCGCACCGGTGATCGGGTCCGGCGCCTGCCCAACGGCACCTACGAATACCTCGGGCGCATCGACCAGCAGGTCAAGCTGCGAGGCTTCCGGATCGAATTGGGCGAGATCGAATCACGCTTGCAGAACCATCCGCAGGTTCGCCAGGCCGTGGTGATCGTGCGTGAGGACCGGCCCGGCGACCGTCGCCTGGTGGCCTATGTGGTTTACCAGGCGCAACCTTTGGCGATCACGGCCCTGCGCGAACACATCGCCAAGCATTTGCCTGCCTACATGGTGCCGTCCGCCTTCGTCACCCTGGAGCAGATACCGCTGACGCCCGGCGGAAAACTCAACAGGGCAGCACTGCCGGCCCCCGATTATTCGCTGCAGGCTACTCAGGTGCGTGCGCCGCAGACCCCGCAGGAGCAGCAGTTGCTGGCGCTCTGGCAAGACGTGCTCGGGGTGGAATCCATCGACCTGCACGACAACTTTTTCGCCCTGGGCGGGCACTCGTTGCTGGCGGCTCAACTGGTCACCCGCATTCGCCTGGCGCTGAACATCGAACTGCCCCTGCGGGTACTGTTCGAAGCGCCGACCATCGCGCAACTGGCCTCTGAGCTGTCCAAGGCAGAGGCCAGCAGCGAACGCCCCATAGAGCCCGCGCCTGTCCCGTCCCATGGCCGCAGGCTGCTGTCCCACGCCCAGCAAGGGATGTGGCTGGTACAGGCCATGCAACCGGAAAGCGCGGCGTACCACATTCCCAGCGCAGCGCGCTTGCGCGGCCACCTGGACATCGACGCGTTGCACCTGGCGTTCAAGGGATTGGTGCAGCGCCATGAAGCATTGCGTAGCAGCTTCCACGAACAGGACGCGGAACTCTTCGTTCAGGTGCAGCCGCAGGTCGATCTGCCGATGCCCCTGCATGACCTCAGCGCCCTGCCCGCCGACGTCTGCGAAGACACGGCCCGGCGGTTGTTGATTGAGCTGGCGATACGCCCTATCGATCTGCGCCAGGCGCCGTTGCTGCGCTTGCACCTGATCAAACTGCGGGACGATGAACACCTGTTGTTGCTGGTGCTGCACCACATCGTTTCAGATGGCTGGTCGATGGGCCTGTTGGTCAGCGAATTGACTCACCTTTATCGCGCCGCCCTGAGCGGTGAAAACCCGACGCTGGCGCCATTGCCCATCCAGTACTCTGACTACGCTGCCTGGCAGCAGCGATACCTGGACGAGCCGATGCTCGAGCGTCAGCTGGGCTATTGGAAGCAGGCGCTTGGCGAACCCCAGCCGCCGCTGGACCTGCTCAGCGACAGACCGCGCCCGGCGGCCCTGAGCGGACAAGGTGCGCGCTGGTCGTTCCAGATTGGCGAACACACCGCAGACGCCCTTAAACGGCTTTGCCTGAGCAACGGGGCCACCCTGTTCATGGGATTGCTGGGCGCCTTGCAGGTGTGCCTGTATGCCCAAAGCGGTCGACAGCAACCGGTGATCGGCACCGACGTGGCCAACCGCAATCGCGCAGAAACCGAAGGGCTTGTCGGTTTTTTCATCAACCAATTGGCCCTTCGCGGCGACCTGACCGGCAACCCGACGTTCAGCCAGTTGATCCAGCGTCTGCGCCCGCAGGTACTGGACGCTTTCAAACATCAGGAGCTGCCGTTCAACAAATTGGTTGAAGCGCTCAACCCGCCGCGCAGTCTCGCCTATAACCCGCTGTTCCAGGTCAAGCTGGTGTTGCAGAACCAACCGGCCAGCGTGCTGCAGATGCCGGGGCTGGACGTGCTGCCCGAGCGCATCGAGCACGGCCAGTCACAGCTGGACCTGCACCTCACCGTGGAGGAGGACCGGGGCACCCTGGCCTGCACCCTCAAATACAGCACCGACCTGTTCGACGCGACAACGGCCGAGGCGTTCGCCAACGCCTTCAGCACACTGCTGGAACAGGTCGCCACTTACCCCGAGCGACTCATCGACGAGCTCGCCCAGGACTTGAAACGGCAAACCCATGAACAACGCATGAAGCACCTGAACGCACGCAACGAGCAGAGCCTGGCGCGGTTGGGCAGCACACGTCGGCGTACTCGATTCACTACTGACTCTATGGAGGGATAAGACATGAATGGTCCCGCGACACCTACCCTGGGCGGCATGCGCCGCAAGCCGATTCGCCTGGATGAAGAAAACCTAGTGACGTTCAAGCCGCTCAATGACGGCCAGAACTACACGCTGCTGTGTGAGCCCGCCAGCCCCGGCGTCAGCCTGATCGCCTGGGCGCAGCGGCAACGGGAACTGATCGAACGCAAACTGCTGGAACACGGTGCTTTGCTGTTTCGTCATTTCCAGGTCGACACTGCCACGGCTTTCGACCAATGCATCAGCTCATTGTCAGGGGGAGCGCTGGAGTACAAGTTCAGGGCCTCGCCGAGGACGCAGGTCGATCCGCGCCTGAACATCTACACGTCCACCGATTACCCACAGGACCAACGCATTTTCCCTCACAACGAACACTCCTACTCGCCGGTTTTCCCGCTGAAGATTTTCCTGTGGTGCGACGTCGCCCCGCAATCGCGGGGTGAAACGCCGATCGGCGATACCCGCGCCATCACCCGCGGCATCGACCCACAGGTCCGCGAACGCTTCGCCCGTCTGGGCATCATGTACGTGCGCAACTACGGAGACGGCTTCGGCCTGCCTTGGCAAACCGTGTTCCAGACCGAGGACCGGGCGCAGGTCGACGCCTACTGCGCCAGTGTCGGCATACAGACGGAGTGGAAAGAGAACAATCGCCTGCGCACCCGCCAGGTCGGCCCAGCGCTGGTCCGGCACCCGCGCACCGACGAGATCCTCTGGTTCAACCACGCGACATTCTTCCACGTCAGCACCTTGCCGGCCAGCGTGGGCGATGCCCTGCAGGCCGATTTCGCCGACGACGACCTGCCGCAGAACACCTTTTATGGCGACGGCAGCCCGATCGAGCCCGAGGTGCTAGAGCACCTGCGCGCCGTGTACCTGCAAAACATGATCGAGTTCAGTTGGCAGCACGGCGACGTGTTGCTGCTCGACAACATGCTATCGGTGCACGCACGCAACGAATACAGCGGTCCCAGGCGCATCCTGGTGTCCATGGCAGAAGCACTGAACAGTACAGACGTTGCGCTCAAGCCCTGAACCGCTCGACCGTCCAACGTCCCTGACTTGCCCCTATTTTCAAGGCCTCATCCTATGTCCAGTAACGCCTTAGAGGGTTTTCGCCCCGCTCTGCAACAAAACCTGTATTGGTCGCGCGCCACTGATCGCAGCGCCCCGCTGTTCCTGACCCTGGCCTTGCCTGACGGTATCGACAGCGCACGCTTGCGTTCGGCCCTGGAGCACGTGCTGGAGCGCCACGAAATCCTGCGCACCCGCCTACTAGCCGCTCCCGGCATGGACCTGCCGGTGCAGGTGATCGCCGAACACATCGACATTGACTGGCGAGACATCACCACGGCCCCAGCCTCTATCGACGACTTGAAATCGGCACTGCGCGCGGTCCTGAGCCAGGAGACGCCACCTGCCCTGGCCGTCGCCCGGCTCCCCGCCACCCTGCTGGTCGCATTGCCTGCCGCCAACGTCGACGCTACCACTGTGGAGCGCCTGCTGTCGGAGTGGCAAGCGCTTTACCAAGGCAATGAGCTGCCGGACGACACCGTCCAGTTCGCTGACTTCGCCGAATGGCAGTTCGAGTACACCAGCGGCGGCGACAGCGACGCCGGTCGTGCCTTCTGGCAACGCCAACAAGCGCCGGACCTGATGGCGGTGCTGCATCCATTCCAGCGCGCATCGGCCGGTAATGAACGGCACATGGCCCAGGTCCAACAGACCCTGGACGCTGAATGCCAAGACCGACTCAACAGTGCCCTCGCCGGCCTCGATACCCCGGCGCAGCATCTGTTCGGCGCGTGCTGGGCGGTGCTGCTCAGACGTCATCTGGGCCAGCCCCAGGTGGTGCTCGGCTGGGAACATCCTGGCCGTAACAGTGCCACGACGACCGCCATGGGTCCCTATGCCAAGTCCTTGCCGTTGCTGCTGACATTCGACGACAGCCAGTCCTTGGCCGGCCTGCTCGCTGCACTCCGCGCCTTGTTGACCGAGGCCGATACCTGGCAAGAAGCGTGGCCCGCTCAATCGGCGCCAACGCCGTTCGGCTTCCGCTTGCGCAAACCGGCGCCGTCGGCCTGGACCGTGCAGGCACTGGAAGGCGAAGAATGTGCGCATGCGTTGCTGCTGGAGGTCACTGAACGGGCGCAAGGCTTCGAATTTCGCCTGCACTTCGACGCCTCGACACTGGACGTCGACGCCGCACGTCTGCTGCTCGATCAGTACCTGACCCTGTGCGTGCAAGCCAGCGATACCAGCTCGCAACCCTTGGGCGAGGCCAACGGTATCAGTCGCGTTCACCAGGACTGGCTGGCGACCTTGAACCAGACCGCCACGCACCTGGCGACGCCGGCGTTGTTGCACCAGCTGTTCGAGCAACAGGTCGACCTGCAACCGGACGCCATCGCCGTGACCCACGGTGATGCTCATCTGAGTTACCGGGCGCTGGAGCGCCAAGCCAACCAAGTGGCGCACCGACTGCGCCAGGCGGGGCTGACGGCCGGACAGCCGGTGGGGTTGTTCATCGAGCGTTGCAGCGAAGCCCTCGTCGGTATCCTGGGCATTCTCAAAGCGGGCGGCGCCTACTTGCCGCTGGACCCAACGTACCCGGCCGAACGCCTGAGCGACATGCTTGAGCAAACCGCGGCCCCACTGCTGCTGAGCCTGACGCGTCTGCAAACGCGCCTGCCCGAGGGCAACTACGAAACGGTATGGCTCGACCAGCCGGGCAGCGACAGCACCTTCGACCTGCGCCCCGAGCCCATCAGCGATGCCGACACCCTGGCTTATCTGATTTTCACCTCAGGCTCCACCGGGCGCCCCAAAGGGGTGATGGTGACCCATCGCAATGCCGTGCATTCGACTTCGGCGCGCCAGTTGGCCTATGAAGAGCCGTTGACGTCATTCCTGCTCGTGTCAGGACTGGCGTTCGACAGTTCGGTCGCCGGTCTCTTCTGGACCCTGGGCCGTGGCGGTCGGCTGTGCCTGCCCCAGGACGACCAGGTTCAGGATGCGCTGGCGCTCGGCCGCTTGATCGCGGCCCAACGCATCAGTCATACCCTGATGTTGCCGTCGCTCTACGCCCAGGTACTGGAACAGGCCGCCGACCAACTGGGCAGCCTGCGCTGCGCCATCGTCGCCGGCGAAGCCTGCCCGGCTGCCCTCGCCCGACACCATCGCGAGCAATGCGCGCAAGCCCAGTTGTACAACGAGTACGGGCCGACCGAAGGCACCGTCTGGTGCAGCTACTACCGCGCCCGAGGCGACGAACACGGTGTGTTGCCGATCGGCAAGGCCATCGCGAATATGCAGGTGTTCGTGCTCGACGAGCAGCGGCGTCCGGTGGCCGCTGGCGTGGCGGGTGAAATCTACCTCAGCGGCGCAGGCATCACCCAGGGCTATCTCGGACGACCGGACCTGACCGCCGAGCGCTTCTTGAGCAACCCGCTCGATCCCCAGGGCAGCCAGTGGTACCGCAGCGGCGATATCGGCAGGGTCAATCCCCAGGGTGACATCGAGTTCCTCGGACGTATCGACGACCAAGTGAAGATTCGCGGTTTCCGGATCGAGCTGGGGGAAATCGAAGCCCGCCTGCTGAGCCATCCAGGCATACGGGAGGCCGTCGTGATCGCCCGCCAGAACGAAGTCGGCGATACCGAACTCATCGCCTATCTGGTGGCGCGCGAGGCATGCCCCGGCGCTACCGCGTTGCGCGACTACCTGGGCACGCAATTACCTGACTACATGTTGCCAAACGCCTATGTGATGCTGGCGGCATTCCCCTTGACCCCAAACGGCAAGCTGGATCGCAAGGCGTTACCGGCCCCCGCCCGTGATCGCCAGGTCAGCTACCGGGCACCCCGCAACGAACGCGAGCAATTGCTGGCAGCGCTGTGGTCCCAGGTGCTGGGGGTGGAGCGGGTCGGCCTGGATGATAATTTCTTCGAGCTGGGCGGCCACTCGCTGACCGCGACCCGACTGGTGTCACGGCTGCGCAGCAGCCTCGGGCTGGAAGTGCCGGTACGTGCGCTGTTCCAACACCCGACGCTGGGCGAATTCATTGACCAGGCGCTACCAAAGGCCGATGCCTCGACGTTACCGCCCATCACGCCCCAACACCGCCAGCCTTCAACGGCAATGTCCTACGCCCAGGAACGGCTCTGGTTATTCGATCGCCTGCACCCAGGAAGTACCACGTACAACGTGCCTGAATCGGCGCGCCTGCATGGCGACCTGGACGTGCTGGCGCTGGAGCGCAGTTTTGCGCTGTTGCTGCAACGCCATGAGGCCCTGCGCACGACCTTCACGCTGGAAAACAATCAACCGGTGCAGCGCATCAGTGCCGCGCAGGGTTTCACGCTGACTTTGATCGACCTCAGCCATCTGGACGAAGGTGATCGGCATCAGCACCTGCACAACGAACTCAGGGCCCAGGCCGCCCATCCGTTCGATCTGGCACGGGGCCCCTTGATCCGTGCGGGCCTGGTGCGGCTTTCTCCACGAGAGCATGTGCTTTGGCTGACCTTGCACCACATCGTCTTCGATGGCTGGTCGATGCGCGTGTTCATCCGTGAGTTGACCCAGCTCTACACGGCGTTGAGCAAAGGGGAACCCTCGCCCCTCGTCGGGCAAACCCTGCAGTACGCGGATTTCGCCCAGTGGCAACGCCGTGAACTGAATCACGACGCGCTCAAGCCGCAACTGGATTTCTGGCTGCAACACCTGGGCACCGACCGCACGCTGCTGCAACTGCCTTGTATGTTGCCGCGGCCGGCGCTGCCCAGCCATCGGGGCGCTGAGCACACCTTCGAACTGGGCCTGGAGACCACGCAAGCGCTGCACGCCTACAGCCGGGAACAAGGCGCGACCCTGTTCATGACGTTGCTGGCCGTGTTCAACGTGCTGCTGGCCGGCCATAGCGCACAGCGGGCCATACGTATCGGCATCCCGATTGCCAATCGTCATCGCCAGGAGCTGGAGGGCTTGGTAGGTTTCTTCGTCAACACCCTGGCCTTGCGCACAGACCTGGCCGGCAACCCGGGATTCGACACGGTACTCAAACAGGTCCGGGACAACCTGCTGACGGCTCACGCCAACCAGGACCTGCCGTTCGAGCAACTGCTGCAAGCACTGCCCAGCGCGCAGCAGCACAGTGCGCCGTTGATCCAGGTCATGTTCGACCTGCATCGCGAGCGCATCCTGACCTCGTCCGAGTTTGGCGATTTGAGGATCGAGCCGATCAAGGAGGACAATGGCAAGTGCAGTACCTTGTTTGACCTGATGCTCGACATCAGCGAGCGCGAGCACGGGCTGATCGCGACATTCACTTACAGCACCGATCTGTTCGAACATGACAGCATCGTCGCGTTGAGCGAAGATTTCCGCGCCTTGCTCGATACCGTCCTGGGCCAGGCGGCGCCGTCCTTCGAAACGCTGTTGGAGCAGCTCAAGCCGATGAAACGGCCACCGGTCGAGCCTGCGGCGGACGCGCGAACGCAAGTGTTCAATGCCTTGCAGGCAGAGCTTGAACTCAGCGTTCTCGACGAGCAGGCGAATTTCTTCGAAGTCGGCGGCAGTTCGCTCAAGGCGGTGCTGCTGTGCGCCCGGCTACAGGAAATGTGGGGCACGAAAATCCCCGCGCACCTGGTCTTCCTGAACCCGACGCTGGATGACTTGGCCAATGTCCTGAGCCGTTACGCCAAGACGATGGCCGGCTGAATGACAGGCCCCGGGGTGTCCCCCGGGGCCTGCCAGCATGGCCAGGGGCTCAAGCCTTGAACAAGCGCCCCAACCCGCGTAGCCACGATCCTCGCCAGCACAATAGCAGCGTCACGACCATGCCGCAGGGCACCAGCGCCAGCAACCAGAAGACCATGCCCATGGCGACACCCAAGGCAACCTGGCTCAACAACAACCCCAAGGTCAATGCCAGTAGCGCGGTCCAGCGCAACGCTCGGGGTCCGGGAAACGGTTCGCCCGCCATGACCTTGCGCCAATGGACGAGCTGACTCAGCGCCAGCGTGCTGAGCCCTACACTCTGAAGCATCAGCACCAACAGGCTCGACATCCCATCAGCCATTCTTCACCTCTCCGAGCACAACCACTGCGCCAGCGCGATTGAGCAAACGCCAGCCTACACTGGCTGCCAGCAGCGCAACCGCCAGCAGCGCCAGGTCCACCCCGGCGACTGCCGTGAAGCCTTGCCTGATGGCTTGCCAGGGATGATCGCCGGTGCTCCAGGCATTCGAGATCACCGCCAGCACGGCCAACGCGCTGATCGCCAGACACTGCGTAGCCCATGGCGCGCGCCGTTGCGGTGAGCGCCAGATAACCTGCGCGGCATGGGCGGTCGCCAGCAGCCAGGCCCCATAAAACACCCGGATTTCCCAATCGGCTCTACCGCCCAACTCCACCGGCAGCCAGCGATTGGCGACGAGCATGGCCAAGGTGGCCAGCGGCATCCCAGTGATCAATGCGCTGGTAAACAGCGTCATCGGCGCAACGCTCAACGGCCCATTCGCGTTTTGCAGGCGGCGCTTCTCCAGCCAATACAACAAACCGCTGCCCAGCATCACGCAACCACTCAAACCGGCGAGAAAATACAAGGCGCGCAACCACGGCTGCTGAAAGTGCGTGACGTGCAGACCCGCCAGGAACTTGAACGTCCCGGCGGCGACAGGCAACTTGGATTCGTACAACAGGCTGGCGTTGGCACCGTCGAAATACAGCGTCTGCTCATCCTCGCTCAGACGATCACCGGCGGAGCGACTGATCTCAACGTAAGCATTGGCATCCCCCGGATGCCAGACCCGGACGAACGTAGGCTCGCCGTTACCCCAGCGCAACCGGGCTTGCGCCATCATCTGATCGAGTGACGCCAGAACCCCCGGTTTGCCTGAGGCTTCCCGACGATACGCCGAGTTGGCTTCGGCCCCGAACTGGTCGGCCTGCTCTTGATAGACCGCTAGCACACTGGCGGGCAGGTACAGCGGGAACAGGATCAGCACGCCGGTCAGCATGATGACGAAATGAAACGGCAGGGCGAAAACCCCCGTGAGGTTATGCAAATCCAACAGGCGCCTGGGCGATTTGTCGACGCGAAACGTGAACAGATCCTGGAACAGGCGGGCGTGGATGCAAACGCCGACGATCAACGCAATCAAGCCCAACATGGCCGCCAGACCGAGCAAGCGTGTACCGGCGCTCCAGGTGGTGATATTCAAGGTGTAATGCAGTCGATAGAAAAAATCGCCGCCGCGACTGCCGGCGTCAGGCAAGACTTGATCCCCCGTCGGTGCGAGAAATCGACTGTAGCCATTCCCCTCAAGGGTCCAGGCTTGAAAGCGCAACAAGGGTCGACGGGCATCGGGCATTTCGACGTACCACTGCATCAGCGGTTTGCCTTCGCTCAGGCTTGCGACATGTGGCACCACACGCCGATCCAGGGATATCGGCTCATCGACAGGCGCCAGACGGGTTTGCGGCAACATCCAACTGTCCAGTTCACGGTCGTACACCGCCAGGCTGCCCATGAAAAAAGCAATCAGCAACAGTCCGGAAAAACCGACGCCGACGAACCGGTGCAACCACAGCATGGACTGACGAACACTGTCGAACATCAGGTGCCTCCCGACAGATACTGAACCGTCCCCAGCGCCAGTATCGACACGCCAGCCAGCAGCACGCCATGGCGCCTTGCGCGCCGGGCGCAGAATAACCAGAGCACCAACAACGGGTAGATCACAAACCCGGCGATCGTGCTGGCGAGCACCGCTTCACTTCGCTGCTGGCCCAGCTGCACCAGGCCCAGTCCCACCAGGGTCGTCAGCGCCCAGACGAACAGATAGCTAATCGACAACGCCAGCACCAGCCACACCGTTCGCTGTCGATCCAGCGACTCTTTATCCCGTTTTACCGTTCGACGCGTCACCCTACCCTCCCTGCATATCGCTACAGCTGCCCGATAACGACAAAAGCCCGCCATACCGAAGTATGCCGGGCTCGTTCGTGACTGTCCCGATCAGAACTTGGCGCGCAAGGTCATGGACACTGCACGAGGATCACCAAAGATGTTCCCGTCCTGGAAGGTGTTGATGCGCTGGAAATACTTCTTGTCGGTCAGGTTGGTACCGAGCAGGTCTGCCGACAGATTCGGTGTGATCTGGTAACCGATACCGGCATCGTACAAGGCGTACCCGCCCTGGCGCAGCTTGGTGCCATCCATGCCGATCGAAGGCACGTCCAGCTTGTTGAACGTTTCGCTGACGACACTGACGCCGCCCTGCAAGCTCCACTTTTCCAACTCGCCAGGCAACTTGTAGAGCGTCCAGACGCGCAACATATTTTTCGGCAGGTAAGTCTGCAACTGCTCGTTAGGGCTGTCATAGCGCTTGTAGGTGTGGGTGAAGTTGGCGCTCAGGAACCAGTCCGGAGTCACCTGCCCACTCAATTCAGCTTCGAAACCCCGTGTCCGGGCCTTGCCGCTGGCGACCGATGCCCGGGAGTTCGGGTCGTTCATATCCGGAACCGCGCGGTTCTCTTCTTCGATCTGGAACGCCGCCAGCGATGCGTTCAAGGCACCGTCGAGGTATTCGCCCTTGATGCCCACTTCGTACTGCTTACCTTCAAGGGGCTTGATGATGCCATTGTTGATGTCCAGGTTGCTGACAGGCTGCGGCTGGAACACCCCGGCGTAGTTGCCGTACAAGGAGTAGGTGTCGTTGAGCTGGTAGATCAGGCCATAGAACGGCGTGAATTTCTGCGAAACGCCATCGCTGACTTTTTCCGAAGGTGAACCTGCCGTGGGTTGATGCTGGCTGCGATGCATATCAAGCCAGGTCACCCGTCCGCCGAGTACTAGCGTCAAAGGGTCCGAGAGACTCAGGCGCACGTTGCCATAGATCGCTTTGGAGCGGGTGTTGGCCACGCTGGTCGGCAGTTTGTCCGAATCTGGGAAGGCCGGATAAGGGAAGTCCGTCTGTGGATCGTTGAGGTCGACGTCGCCAATGAAATCGGAGAAATAGCCCCCGTTCGACGCAAACTCCGAGCGCGAATAGTTGGCTCCCACCAGCACTTTGTGCTCACGGCCAAGGAAGTTGAAGGGCCCGTCGACGTAGACGTCCGCCTCGTCCTGCTTCTCCCGATAATCGAACATGATCGAGTTCATCGACACCAGGTCGTCCGCCGGATCGATCCCGCCACCGTTGCGGGCATAGGCCTGGGTCAGGTCGTAGTTGTTGTCGGCGTGACGCAAGGCCAGCTTGGTGGTCCAGCCGTCACCCAAATCGTGCTCGACTTCAGTGAAGACCGCAGTGCTCCAGAAGTAGTCGCGGTTCCAGTCGGCGCCGTAGAAATTCTTGCGCGAGGCGTCCGGCAGCGACATGGCTGGCTGGCCGGCCGCATTGGTGTAGCGATAAGCTGGCAGCGAACGCTGGGCGCCTCGGATGTCGGTATTCTGGTTGCTCGCACCGATGGTCCAGACGGTATCGGGCGTGAGGTCAATGTCGACGACGCCATAGATCTGGTTCGATTCGCGCTTACCGCCACCGTCGTAGTAGAAACCTTGATCGTGCTCGCTGAGCACCAGGCGTCCACGCACGTTGCCGCTGTCGGTCAACGGACCGGTGACGTCGATCATGCCCCGATAGTTGTCCCAGGAACCGGCACTGATTTCGGCCGATACCGCCGCCTCGCTCAACGGGCGTTTGCGGACCAGGTTGATACTGCCGCCGGGGCCGCCAGCACCCGTCAGGCTGCCGGACGGTCCCTTGAGCACTTCGACGCGGTCATACATCGTCAAGTCCGGAGACAGGAAGATCCGGTTATCCATGGTGGTCGGCGTGCCATCCAGCTGCAACGAGGTGATCTCGAAACCACGGGAAAAGAAACTCAAGCGGCTGGCGTCGATACGCTGGACGGTGACACCGCCGACCTTACCCAGGGCATCTTCAAGGGTATACAGATTCTGCTTCTGGATACGTTCCTGGCCGATCACGTTGATGGTCTGCGGCACTTCGCGAAGACGCAACGGCACCTTGGTCCCCACCGACACGGTCGGCGCTTCGGTCTGCATACCCACGATCGACTGCGCCGGCAGCGTCATGGTGCTTGGTGTCTCGGTCGGCGCCTGATTGACGTCGTCCTCTTGCGCCCATGCCGACGTGGTGAGCAACATCCCCCCGCTCACCATCGGCACCAGTAGCAGATTCCCCATCTTGACCGTTGACCGGCCCTTAGCCCGTTGTTGCATGCCGCTCGCTCCTATGCGTGGCCCCGCAGGGCCATCATTTTTTTTGATTGTTGTAGTGCAGAACTACTGCTCGCCAAGAAACCCTGCAGAAAACCGTTTCAGACAGGGAGCCAATGCCCCTGCGCTGAATGCTGTTCGACATCCGCCCCTGCATGATCGAACGGATACAGCTGGCCGCCGTCGCATTTGAGGACTCGATCGGCGATGGAAAAATAACGATCGTCATGACTGATCGCGATAATGGTTTTCCCCTGGGCCTTCAATTCAGGCAGCAGCTGCTGATAGAAAAAACCACGGAAACCGGGGTCCTGATCAGCGGCCCACTCATCGAGCAAAAGGATCGGCCGCTCCTCCACCAACGCCACCAGCAATGCCAACCGCTTGCGCTGCCCTTGGGACAGGCGAGTGGTGGAGAGGCCACCGTGTTCGTCGATCGTGACCTTGCGCTCCATGCGCAGACGCTCAAGCCACGCCTGGGCCAAATCCATGTCGAAGTCACCGCTAGGACCGACCAGACGCTCGAACAGATAGAAGCTGGAAAATACCGTGGAGAAATGCGCGCGGTACCAGTCCCGCAACGGCGGGGTGATTTCCACGCCCTGCAGGCGCAAGGTCCCGGCGCCGGGCTCATACAGCCCGGTCAGCAACTTGGCCAGGGTCGACTTGCCACTGCCGTTGCCGCCGACGATGAACAGGATTTCACCCTTCGCCACACTCAGGTCCACCGGCCCCAGGCGGAAACCATAGTCGTCGGCGGCATGGGGATAGTCGTAGCCCAGCCCCTGCAATTCGAGCATGGGCTGGCGGGCATCCGCCTGACCGGTCTGCGCCGTGAATTCGGTACGGTAATCGGCAAAGGCCAAGGTCTCGATCTTGGCCAGCGAGACATTGCCCGCTACCAGGGTCGGCAGGCTGCCGATCAAGTCATTCAGGGGCATGCGCAAGAACATCAGCACCAGGACGAACGCGGCGATAACGCCATTGCCCAGGCCCAACCAGGCACCGGCAGCGAACAAGCCACCCGCCAGTGCAAGGATCAGGGCCACCGTCCAGTTCAGGCTCAAGGTCCAGTAACGATCGGCGTGCACTTCGTTGCGCCGCGCATACTCCGCGGCAGGCTGCAGGTCCAGCGAATAGAAACGCTCCTTGCGCCGGGCATTGAGCGCCAGTTCGAAGCGTCCCTCGATCGCGCCCTGATAGGCCGCGTACAAGCGGTCGTCAGTTTCCCGTACACGCTTCATCAGTTGGCGCATCTTGTTGAACCAGCCGTGGGCCAACCAGGTTCCCAAGCTCAGGCCAACGACACATATCAGTAGCAGCTGCCAGGACAACCAAGCCATGTACAGGCAACCACCCAGCATCAACACGGTGTTGTAAAACACGAACGGCAAGCGATTGAAAGCCTGACCGATGCTGACGATGTCCTTGCTCAAGGTCGCATACAGGCTGGCTTCGCCGATTTTTTCCAGCTGTTCGATGGAGGTGTCCAGCAAGCGCTTGACCATCTGCAAGCGCAATTCGTACACCACGCGGTGACCCAGCGCGGTCAACAAGGCCTGGGAACCGAAACCGCAGGCAAACAGCAGCACCAGCAAGCCAACGAACCTCGCCGCCAGCAGCGTGTTCATGGTGACAGCGCCGGCGATCAGGCGATTGATCTCATTGAGCAATCCAATGCCGGCAGCGGCGCTGACCAGGCTGGCCAACAGGCCCAGGCTCAGCAACGCTCGGTGACGCTTGAGAAGAGATAAAAACAGGGTCATGCAAATTCCTCGGAGGCTGCACACGCGTACGGCGGAGCGACTGGTTTATTCGAAGGCCAGCAACAGGTTTTCGATAGCGGTCAGTTCATCAACCTCGGGGGTAGCGCAGGCTTGCTCGATCAACGCGGCCATGTCACTGAGCACCGGGTGAGCGAACAACTGCGCCAGTGCAACCTCACAGCCAAACTGGTGCCTGATCCGTGCCTGGATCCTGACCAGTTGCAGCGATTGCGCGCCCAACCGGAACAGATCGGCATCGGATGTGATGGGCCAGACGCCGAGCACTTCTTTCCAGATCTCGGCGAGGCTTGTCTGCCACTCTCCTACAGGCTCCTCCCCCGCTGCCCCGGCATTCCACAGCGGCTCCGGCAGCGCCTTGCGATCGATCTTGCCGTTGGCATTGAGTGGCAGTTTCGTCAACACGACAAAAGCCCCGGGGATCATGTAGGCCGGCAGCCGTTCACGCAGTCGCTGGGTCACGGCAGCGCTGTCCACCTCGATGATTTCACCGCACAGATACGCCACCAGGACGTCCTGATTACCCGGGCCCCGTCGCATCACCACGACCGCCTGGGCCACGCCTGGCAACGCGGCCAACGCTGCCTCGATCTCGCCTGGCTCGATGCGAAAGCCGCGCAGCTTGATCTGGAAATCGCTGCGCCCCAGGAACTCCAGCCCACCGTCGGCGCGATAACGCGCACGATCGCCCGTCCTGTACAAGCGACTGCCCGCCTGGACGCCCGGTGCATGAGGCTGCACGAATGGGTTGGGAACGAATGACGCGGCGGTCAATTCAGGCCGATCGGCATAACCTCGGGCGACACCGCTGCCACCGATGTACAGATCACCGGCAACGCCGACCGGCTGGGGCTCAAGAAACTCGTCCAGGACATACAGGCGATTGTTGGCCAACGGCTGGCCGATGGGGATGACGGCACTGTCGACCCGCTCCACCCCGTGCACCGCCGACCACACCGTGGTTTCCGTGGGACCGTAGACATTCAGCAACTTGACCTGGCGTGCCAACAGCCGTTCAGCCAGTTCCGCCCCCAAGGCTTCGCCACCGCAGAGCACCCGCAGGCCTTTCCAGGCGGCTGAAGGGTGATCGACCAGCATTTGCCACGTGGCAGGTGTCGCCTGCATGACAGTGATGGCGTGGCGCTCGAGCAAGTCGATCAATGCCGGTGGGTCCAGGGCGGCCTCACGGCTGGCCAGGACCACGGTCGCGCCCTGGATCAACGGCAAAAACAGTTCCAGCCCAGCGATATCGAAGCCCAGGGTGGTCACCGCCAGGAGCCGATCAGTGCTGCTCAGTTGCACATGTTCCTGGATGCCCAGCAGGAAATTCACAAACGCCTGGCATTCAATGTCGACGCCTTTGGGGCGCCCTGTGGAGCCGGAGGTATAAAGGGTGTACGCCAATTGACGCGGATGAGTGACCCGCTCCAGGTTGGTATCGGGCAGTGCTGGCAATGCAGCGTCCAGCGTTTCCAGGGTGACCACGCAGGCGGCGGAACCGACGACGTCCCGCAGGGCCTCGCGCGTCAACACCAGGCCCGGTCGGGCCTGTTCGATGATATCGGCATTGCGTGCCGCCGGTTGCCCAGGGTCGATTGGCAGGTAGGCACCGCCGCTTTTCTGGATGGCAAGCAGCGTCACAAGCAAATCAGCGTCACGGTCAAGGCAAACGCCTACCCGTTGATCCGCTACCACACCGGCCGCTCTCAACCAATGGGCCAGTCGATTGGCGCGGGCGTTGAGCGCTGCGTAGCTCAACGGTTGCTCCCCGCTGATCAAGGCGCAGCGATCAGGACCGGCATCGACCTGACGCTCGAACAGGTCCGGCACGCCTTGATTCGGTACCAGCGTTCGATCGGTCCGGTTCCAGGCTTCCAATTGTTGCAAGCGCTGGGCGTCATCAAGCATCGGCAATTGCCAGACCGGCACGTCCGGTTGAGTCATGAGCCCATCCAGCAACTGGCGATAACACCCGGCGAGACGCTCGGCGGTGACAGGCGAGAACAGGTCCAGGTTGTATTCCAGTTCGCAGTACACACCGTCGGGGCGAACCGCTACGTCCAGGGTGAGATCGAATTTGGCGCTGTCTTGCGTCGGCAACACACGTTCGACCTCAAGCCCGGGCAAGGCCAGGTTGACTGCCGAGCCCGTGCTCAAGTTGAACATCGCCTGGAACACCGGTGAGCGACTGACGTCACGCTCGATTTCGAGGTGATCGAGCAGCAACTCGAATGGCAGTTCGGCGTGCTGCAGGGCAGACAGCGACTCACTGCGCAAACGCTGGCAAAGTGCACGACCCGTCAGTTGCGGATCCAACTGAACACGATAAACCAGCGTGTTCACGAAAAAGCCCAGCATCTGCTCCAGCTCTTCGCGGCTGCGCCCGCCGTGGGGGACGCCCACGGCAAAAGCCTGTTGGCCGCTAAAGCGCGCCAACAGCAACTGCCAGGCCGCCAGAAGGATGACAAAAGGAGTCGACGCACAATCGCGACAGAACGCCTGGATCCGAGCGGATTGGACGGGGTCCAGGGTGAACCGCAGCCGCTGGCCACGCTGGCTTTGCTGGGCGGGACGCGGAAAATCGGTGGGCAATTCCAGCACCGGTACCGACGCGCCCAGGTAGTTTTTCCAGTACTCGAGATCAGCCTGCACGGCGTCAGTGTCGAGGCGTTGTCGCTGCCAGATCGCGTAGTCCACGTATTGCACGGGCAATGGGGGCAACGTCGGGGTTTCACCTCGGACAGCCTGGGTGTAAGCCGAGGCCAGATCGCCCACGAGAATCGGATTGGACCACGCGTCGGACACGATGTGATGCATTTTCAACAGCAGCGCATGGCTGGAGACGTCGTAGCGAATCAGCTTGACCTCTAGCAGCGGCGCCTGGGACAGGACAAACGCCGACTGATCCTCAAGCGCCAGCAACGACGCCAGATGTTCATGCCGCGCGACACGATCGACGCCTGGCATCTCATGCTCTTGCATGATGAAGGCCACATCGTCGAGCAGCTCTTGTCGGGGCTCGCCATCGACTTCGATAAATCGGGTCCGCAATACGCCATGACGCTTGATCAGCGCCTCGAATGCCAAACGCAACGCTGGAACGTTCAACGCTCCCGTAAACAAAAAAGCGCGGGACAGGTTGTAAGCCGTGGCATTCGGTTCCAGACGTTGCAGGAACCAAAGGCGCTGCTGAGCGAAGGAAAGGACTTGCGGCCCAGCGCCGGATTGCCTTTGGAGACTGTCGGGCAGCTGTAATTCATCATCCTGGAGGAGCGCAAGCAATGCATCATCAAAGTCGTTCATCGGCGCTTCTACATCCCTATATGGTCCGACCTGTAACAAGGGGAATGAATATTAGGTGCCAATGATAATTAATGTCAATTGCAATGAATGACGTCACGCTCATTTGCAGTCTGGATCATTGATTCAGGGCCAGGCGCCCCGGGTCGAGCGGGGCTGGAGGATGGGGTTGAGGAGAAATTGCACGAACAAAAAAAAGGACCCGAACAGATTGTGTGAAAACTTAGCAAGGGACATCGTGTTCAAGCCGGAGAACATGAAGAAACTTGCCCGGTGCGGCGTGGCGATGCCATTAGAGAACGACAGGCTGCGCACACGGATCTGGAGCCGGGTTAAAAGCGGGCAATGAAACCTGTCGCCGATGAAGCAGGCACCCAGATCATCGGCGACATCTTCCGCGCCTCATGTCAATTCAAAAGCCCGTGGCCAAATGCAGCAGGATCGAGGCGAGCCCCGCTGGCGGACCGTAGCCGATCAAAAGCGCTTCACACTGACCATTTTGAGTAAGCGCGTCTTTAACGAACCTAACAGACGATCACTTACGGGCCTCCAGGATCAGATTGAAGGGTGTTTCTGTCGCACGACGCAGGTGTTTGAACCCAGCCGCGTCGAATACCTCGCGTAACCTCGCCTCGCCTGCCTGGGCTCCCAAGCCCAGCCCCACTTCCTGGGACAGCGAGTTCGGTGTGCAGATGAAAGTGGAAGCAGCATAGAACAGCCGCCCGACAGGGGTGATGTTCTCGTCGAGCGTGTCCTTGGCATAGGGCTCGACCAGCAAAACCGTACCGTCCGCCTTCAGCGAGCGATAGGCATGTTGCGCGGCACCGACCGGATCCCCCATGTCATGCAGGCAATCGAAGTAGCAAATCAGATCGTAATCGTCCCCGGGAAAGTCTTTTGCGGTGCTTTGGGCAAAGCTGACGCGATCATCGACCCCACCCTCCTTGGCACGCTGCGTCGCGGTGGCGATGGATGGTGCGTGATAGTCGAACCCGACAAAGCGCGACGCCGGGAAGGCCTTCGCCATGACGATTGTCGAGGCGCCGTGCCCACAACCGATGTCTGCCACCCGCGCGCCAGCAACGAGCTTTTCCACAACCCCTTCCAGGGCCGGTAACCATTGCGACACCAGAAAGGATTTGTAGCCGGGCCGGAAGAAGCGCTCGGTACCGCTGAACATGCACGGATGGTGATCACCCCAGGGCAGTCCGCCATCACCGCGCATTGCAGCCAGCAGTTTGTCCTTGTCGTGAAACATGGACGCCACCACCATCACCCCGCCGGCTACGTACACCGGTGAATCCTCGATGGCCAATGCCAACGCCTGTTCCTCCGGTAACGTGAATTGTCCGTCGTGGTGTTCCATATAGCCTGAGGCCACGTGCGCACTGAGCCACTCTTGAACCAGCCGCGGATGACAGCCGGTTTTCGAGGCGAGTTGCTGCGGGGTAACCGGTCGGCTATCGGCCATGGCTTTGTACAACCCGAGTTCATCGCCAAGGATCACATTGGCGAGCATGGCGGCGGCGCCCATATCGGACACCAGCTTGCCCATGAACTCGTTGAGTTTTACCTCGTCCATTACATACCCTCCTGCAAGAAGGCCACCGTAGACACGGGTGTAGAGGACCTGAAAACTGTTGCGGTGGTCGGATGGATTAACACGGGGCGCGTTGCCGCGGGCTCGTGCGCAAATGCCGGGTGAAAGCTAGATCTGCCCGCCTGGCTGTCCCCACCAGAAGTAGGTGTGGAATGTTCAGTCTAGTGCTTGGCGAATGCTCAAGTTATCTGACGCGACGCTCGGCGGTAAGGTGTTGAAATGACGGCATCGTGAGCACGCAAGTGTTCCTAACATCCAAGCGAGCCTTGTCATGATTCGAGCAACGGGTTGCTCTCATTCGATAAGCTCGAAAACATCGCTTAAAGATGTGGTACGCCAGGTGGCATTTTTGGCAGTTCCTTTAGACTCGCACTGTTACGGTTAGCGGCTTACGAATGTTCACTGGGTCAGCGTGAGCGCGCCTGCTACCTGCATCAACCAACGACCTAGAAGATCGACACGGGATAGGAAACGATCAAGCGGTTCTCGTTAAAATTATTGGTATTTCCGTAATCCCGGCGCACCGTCGAATTGCGCCAGCGCACGTACAACGATTTGAAACTACCGCTCTGCACTGTGTACCCGACTTCCGTCTCACGACCGGCTTCCTCGCCATGCGTCACACCGCCTGCGTGGGCATGCGTGCCTTTGATGTAGCGATTCATCAAGGTCAGTCCAGGAGCTCCCAGCGCCGCAAAGTCGTAGTCATGCCGTAGTTGCCACGAGCGCTCGCCGGCATTGTCATAGCTCGACCCATAACTGTCGTTTGCGACAGTCGCACCGCTGGCACCCGCCACTCTCTGCCATGCGCTGTCGCCCGTCAGTCGTTGCAACCCTCGCTTCCAACGGGTTGCCCTCCCCTAGTAGTACCCCTATCGCACCTTGGTATCGCATGGAGCATGTATCCGAAACCAAGCCCGATACCATCGTGTAATCGTCCCGCTTTGAATGCTCTGTTCTGATTACTCCTGACTTAGATCCAGACCTAAGTGACAGGGACACTGGAAAAATGCCCATGCGTTCGAAGATCAGGAGACAGAGATGGGGGCCGGAAGAGCGTTGTATACCGTCAGGGTTCACACAAAAGGTTTTCGCGACGGGGGTTACTCTCGCAGTGATGACGGCTGCTTGAACATCAGGCACTCGCTACCGGGTTTCGATAGCAGCGGGACGAACTCGGAACAGCTTTTTGCAGCTAGTTGGTCTGCCTGTTTCGACGCGGCGCTGGGCCTGGCGGCACTGAAGCAGAAGGTGTCACTACCGGTTGACGTCTCTATCGATGCCGAGGTCGATCTTTGCCTCAGTGGAGAGGCGTACTTTCTATGCGCTCGGTTGACCGTCAGCTTGCCGGGACTGGATCGCGAGGTAGCGCACAAACTGATCTACACCGCCCACCAGACATGCCCTTACTCCAAAGCCGTCCGCGGCAATGTCGAGGTTCAGCTCAGTCTCCTCTGAGCTCAGTGCTAATCATTTTCCCCCACTTCAGATACACGCCAAAGAACGTCAGAAGCGCGGAATTACGGGCCATGGCGGCCGTCATGTCTGGTGCCGCGCGTTTTCCCTGACCAGTACATCTTATGCAGGCTTTTCAACAACCATAAAAGCAAGGGTCCGATAATGAAAAAACTGACGACAGCAGCCGGCGCGCCGGTGGGCGATAACAACAACTCTCAAACGGCTGGTCCTAGAGGACCCGTGTTATTGCAGGACGTTTGGCTGCTAGAGAAGTTGGCGCACTTTGACCGTGAGGTTATTCCTGAACGCCGGATGCACGCAAAGGGCTCAGGCGCATTCGGCACTTTCACGGTTACTCACGACATCACCCGCTACACAAAAGCAGACTTATTTTCGAGCATTGGTAAGACCACGGATGTATTCGTCCGATTTTCTACCGTGGCTGGCGAACGTGGAGCCGCCGACGCCGAGCGTGACATTCGCGGGTTTGCCATCAAATTTTATACCGGCCAAGGCAACTGGGATCTGGTGGGCAACAACACACCTGTGTTTTTTCTGCGGGATCCGTTGAAGTTTCCAGACCTCAATCACGCAGTCAAACGTGATCCACGTACAAATATGCGTAGTGCCAGAAACAACTGGGATTTCTGGACACTACTGCCCGAGGCTTTGCATCAGGTCACGATCGTTATGAGCGACCGCGGACTACCGCACTCCTATCGACACATGCACGGATTCGGCAGCCATACGTTCAGTTTCATTAGTCCGGCGAACGAACGTTTTTGGGTGAAGTTCACCTGGAAAACCCAACAAGGCATCAAAAACCTGACTGATCAGCAAGCCTGCGAACTGGTCGGCGATGATCGCGAAAGCGCGCAACGGGATTTGTACACCAGCATTGAGGAAGGTCGCTTTCCCCAATGGAAACTCTACGTTCAAATAATGCCAGAAGCGGAAGCTGGGTCTTATCCGATCAATCCTTTCGATTTGACCAAGGTCTGGCCGCATAAAGATCATCCCCTGATCGAAGTCGGTGTCCTTGAGCTCAACCGCAACCCGGACAACTACTTTGTCGACGTCGAACAAGCCGCCTTCAACCCTGCCAACGTCGTGCCTGGCATCAGCTTTTCACCAGACAAAATGCTTCAGGCTCGATTGTTTTCCTATGGCGATGCGCAACGCTATCGCGTGGGCGTAAATCATCATCAGATTCCGGTAAATGCCCCTCGATGCCCAGTCAACAACTATCACCGGGACGGGCAAATGCGTACCGACGCAAATGCCGGAAGCGCCATCGGATATGAGCCCAACAGCCATGAACAATGGGTGGAGCAACCCGACTTCCGTGAGCCGCCTCTATCACTGCAGGGCAGTGCCTGGCACTGGAACCACAGGGAAGACGAAGATTATTTCACCCAACCTGGCGCCCTATTCCGGCTGATGGACACGGCTCAGAGACAGGCGCTGTTCGATAACACTGCGAGATCGATCCACGGAGCTAGTACACAGGCGAAGCAGCGCCACATCAACCACTGCACGCAAGCTGATCCGGAATATGGATCGGGCGTCGCCCAGGCAATTGAACAACTAGCTTGATCGAGACGCTATCAGCAAGAGCAAAAAGGTTACTCGCGCCATTTGCTCTTGCCCCTCCCGCCAACCCAACATTGAAAATGATTTCAAAGCGATTCAAAAACAGTCCTCCCAAAGGCTCAGCCATCAGAAGCTGTTCCAGGTCACGCGAGGCGGCATGAAGGTCAGAACCTCGTGGCGTAGGATGGCCCCGCTGATTCCACGCGTTCCAGTTCTTTCAGGTGACCGCGTTACTGGGCTTCAGCACTTACACCTTGATGTAATAGACGGCCGCGCACCCAATCGCTAAAAACGTCGCTCGTTAGGAGACATGGCGAAATGCTGAGGATCTATGGTGAGTCAGATGGAACACGTTGATCACATTCTGATAGTCGACGACGATCGCGAGATTCGAGAGCTCGTAGGTAACTACCTAAAAAAGAACGGTTTGCGAACCACAGTCGTGGCGGACGGCCGACAGATGCGCTCCTTTCTTGAGTCTTCCACCGTGGACCTCATCATGATGGATATCATGATGCCAGGGGACGATGGACTGCTCTTATGTCGAGAACTTCGTTCAGGCAAACATAAAAGCACACCGGTCCTGATGCTGACCGCACGCAACGAAGAAACCGACCGCATCATCGGCCTGGAAATGGGAGCTGATGATTATCTGGTTAAACCCTTCGCAGCCCGTGAGCTGCTTGCACGTATCAATGCCGTACTGCGCCGCACGCGCATGCTGCCACCCAATTTGATTGTCAGCGAGGCTAGTCGCCTGCTTGCGTTTGGTAAGTGGCGGTTAGATACCACGGCGCGTCATTTGCTCGATAGCGAGGGGACTATCGTCACCTTAAGCGGCGCGGAATACCGTTTGCTGAGGGTATTTGTCGATCACCCCCAACGCGTCCTGAGCCGCGATCAATTGCTCAATCTGACCCAGGGGCGCGACGCAGATCTCTTCGATCGCTCCATCGATTTGTTGGTAAGCCGTCTGCGTCAACGCTTGCTGGACGACGCCCGCGACCCAGCCTACGTGAAGACCGTGCGCAGCGAAGGGTATGTTTTCACCTATCCGGTGGAAATTCTAGGAGAGCAGTCATGACGCCGCTGCGTTGGCCAAGAACGTTGGCCTCGCGACTGTCGTTGATCTTTCTCGTCAGCCTTGTAGCAGCTCATGGACTGTCTTTTGGGCTGCAGTTTTATGAGCGATACCAAAGCGCGATGACACTGATGCTGGGAAATCTGGAGCAAGACTTGACGACCACTGTGGCAATGCTTGAGCGCCTGCCCGCTGCTGAACGTCAAGACTGGCTACCGCGCTTTGAGCATCCCAACTATCGCTATCAACTGGACGAGGGCCAACCTGGTACGCCGATGAACATGGCCTCCGCCCCGGCGTCTGTTCGCTCCATGCAAGCGACACTGGGGCAAGATCACGACCTTAGCTTTACTGATATTTCTGACCTGCGTCCGCATTATCAAGCGCACCTACGCCTGAGCGACGGAAGCCCGCTGACGATTGATGTTCGGCCTAAAATATCCCCACTATCGCCATGGCTACCGTTGCTGTTAATCGTGCAACTGTTGCTACTATTCGGCTGTACCTGGTTTGCGGTACGAACTGCAATACGCCCCCTGACTCGTCTATCAAAGGCAGTCGATACTCTTGATCCGAACGGGGGAGGAACTCGTCTTGATGAGGCAGGCCCTATAGAAGTGGCCTACGCAGCGGTTGCCTTTAATACCTTGCAGGAACGCATCGCGACTCATATAAAAGAGCGCATGCAACTATTGGCTGCCATTTCTCACGATTTGCAGACCCCCATCACGCGTATGAAACTGCGCGCCGAGTTCATGGAAGACTCCGTAGAGAAGTACAAACTCAGTAAGGACCTGAGCGAGATGCAGCATCTGGTTCAGGAAGGGGTGGCATACGCGCGCAGCATGGATGGTTCAACTGAGACCAGCCGCCGGCTCGATCTGCACTCGTTCCTCGACAGCCTGGTATTCGATTATCTGGATACTGGAAAAAGTGTCGTTCTAAACGCGAAAATCGGCACCGTTATCGATACACGGCCGCATGCACTGCGACGAGTGCTAGTGAATCTTGTGGACAATGCGCTAAAGTTTGGCACAGAGGTCCAAATCACCGTTGAGCCTCAAACGGACAAACGCTTGGAGATCAAGATTCTGGATCGTGGTCCAGGAATTCCCGAGGACCAATTGCCAGAAGTGATTAAACCGTTCTATCGCGTGGAAAGCTCGCGCAACCGTGCTACGGGCGGTACAGGACTGGGACTAGCAATTTCCCAACAACTTACGCTAAAACTTCAAGGTACTTTAATACTGTACAACCGTGAAGGTGGCGGGCTGTGCGCTCAATTGACACTACCCAGTAGCTTGTCTGATTCTTCGAGGATGAGTAGCACCGTCGGATAAGGCGGTGCCATTCACTGCTGCGCCAGCCGATTGGCTGCATCGACTATTTTATTCGCGAATCAAAAACGCCCGCGGGGACTCTCCCATCGCACGGCGAAACATTGCGCTAAACGCACTTGCACTAATATAGCCCAGATCCCGGGCAATCAACCCGATTGACTCCCCTTTCTCGAGCCGGTTCAAGGCGCTGGCCAATCGCACCTGTTGCACCCAATGGCGGAAAGTCAGGCCTGTTTCCTTGAGAAACAGGCGGATTAACGTGCGCGAACTGGCACCCACTTTGTCCGCCCAATAGTCTACGTTTCGAGCTTGCCCTGGAGTGTCGAGAATAGCGTTGCACACCACCAACAGCCGGCGGTCTACCGGCCACGGTATCTGAAGCGGCAATGTTCGTGCAGACTCCAGTTCACTAAGAATCAGAGCTACGACGTGAATATTGCGGCCCTCGAGTGAATATTCGATGGGTTCATTGGCCAGCACCAGTATCAGTTCACGCAATAGCAGAGAAACGTCCACGACTCGGCAGCTGTCTCCATAACTTGCGGCGACGTCGGCTTCTATGTAGATGGAACGCATCTTGACCGGGCTGAGCATCAATTGGTCATGTTCTTCTCCGGCGGGTATCCACAGAGCCCGTTTAGGCGGGAGAAACCACATGCCACCGCGGGTCGCAACACGCATGACACCGCTGATGGCATACAACAACTGGCCATGGCGATGTGTATGCGGGGGATTGTATTCCCCGGCCATTTGGTTGCGAGCCAATGCCGTCATCAGCCGCGGTACGTCCTGATAGTCTAGGTAATCCTCACTGCGTCCGTTCAATTCTTCGGCTTTGCTGACAATCCGTCCCTTTTGCTTCATCGATCACACTCACCCATTAGGTTGCAATGCCGAAGTCTCTGACATTGTCACTTTGAAGACATAAGCTGGCACTTGCCGACTCTTTGATATCGCTACGATCGCCCTTAATCAAATTTCCGAAAATAAGGGTACGTAGAAAATGGCCCCCATCAACACTTTTCCAAATGCATCCGACAAACATAGCGCACCTGCAGTCATCGGTTTATTGGTTCTTTCCATTGCATTACGTCCGGCGATTGTTTCTATTGGCCCCATCTTGCTGCTTATTCAAAACCAATATGGTTTGACCTTTACCCAAGCGGCGTTGCTGACTTCCATTCCCGATGTCTGCATGGGCACCTTCGCCTTAGTCGCACCCAATTTAAGTCGGCGCTTTGGTAGCGACCGTTGCGTAATTGCAGCGCTGGTTTTGCTTGGAGCAGCCTGCTTGGTGCGGGCAATATCTCCGGATGCCGTTTTTCTATTGCTCAGTACATTTCTGGTCAGTATCGGAATCGCAATTGCTGGTGCTCTCATCGGTGGTTGGATAAAAGCTCACTTTCCACATCGGCCAGCATTCTTCATGGGTATCTATGCCGCCGGCCTTAGCGTAGGAGCAACTCTTTCTGCGTTATTCACTGCACCCATTACTGAGTTCGCTCAAAGCTGGCGGGTGGGTGCCGGGATCTGGAGCTTACTGTGCGTCACAGCTGTAATAAGCTGGTTGTGGATGGCCCGACGGTTCGCAACTTCCGCACCGAAGGTCAACACCGTTGATAACCGGTCGCCCGTGACCGGGATGCCGTGGAGCAATCCTCAAGCGTGGCTCATAGCGTTGTATTTCGGCTCAAGTCAATTCGTGGTCTATGCCCTCTTCGCCTGGTTAGCACCCGCATCTACCGAAGTCGCTCTAACCGCCCTGCCCGCCGGAGTGTTGCTTGGGCTATTTACAGCGGTGTTTGCAATCGCAAGTGTCGGTGCTGGCCTGATCCCTGGAAGGCCCCATGACCGTCGTGGTCTTTTGGGAATCACCACCGTACTTGCACTCATTGGTACGGCGGGCATGGCGTTTGCTCCAGATACTTCGCCGATTC
Organism: Pseudomonas fluorescens Q2-87; assembly: GCF_000281895.1. Classification (NCBI taxonomy): domain Bacteria; kingdom Pseudomonadati; phylum Pseudomonadota; class Gammaproteobacteria; order Pseudomonadales; family Pseudomonadaceae; genus Pseudomonas; species Pseudomonas fluorescens. Next base: position 3,657,204 of record NZ_CM001558.1, read on the forward strand.
TTTACGTATTGCTTGTAGCAACCGGTCTAGGCATGTCCTTCACAGTTGGGATGACGTTGCCACTGGACAATTCCAAAACGTCTGCAGAAGCCGGGGCTTGGACCGTCTTCATGCTTTTCGTAGGCTACCTGATTGCAGCGTTGGGCCCCGTCTGCTTCGGCGCGCTGCGTGACTATACCGGAAGCTACGACCTTGCTTATGACATGCTGTTTGCGGTACTTCTTTTTATGCTGTGCCTGACGCCAATTCTGAAGCCGGCATCCGAAACGGGATTACGGGTGCCAGCGACCTGACATCGCAACGGTTTTATGCCGACGCATACATTGTATCAACTCAATAACCTACGCCACCCGCACTTGCAACGGTGCCAGCTGCACACTTTGGGAAACCACAATGACGGTCTTCTTGTCAGGCCAGCGGGTGGTGGAAATACGATTGCTCAATGGGGCTGGCGTGGCCGCAGACGAACCTGAAAAAGAGCCGGTGTGTCAACGGCTCTTCTAAAGGCGCCATCGGCGGGGGACATGTACATCAGTTGTTCTGGCCGCACCCTTGATCGACGGTGAGATAATCTAGCACCTTAGACTTGCCAGCGGAGTCTAAATAAGCCATCCGTGCGTTAACGACACCGCAACCGGATGAAGTTGCTTCGCTGACCGAAACCACTTAGGCAATGTCCAAGTGATCATAGTACATGTAGGCCTGCGGAGTTACATTCTCCTGGGCATTAGCTGCGACGGCGCCGAGGCTAACGATGGCAAACAGTGAAGCGATGCTGAGATTCTTGCAGTTCATGACGACATCTCCAGTTATTAAATGATTGATCCAGCAAGACAGCTTGTGCTGCTGCGATGGGTGCCATTTAACGCCGCTAAGGTAACCCGTGTGTGTCACCAACCTCCGCAAATAAACCAGTTCGTATCGGGAGGGTCTCAGATACATAAAATTACGATTTCAATTCATCCAAACAGGACTATTTAACCGAAGGATAGGTCGGCCTAATGTTGCGTAAAATGTAATGAAACAAGCGGGTTATTGAGCACTCAACTTCCCTTCACTCAAAAGCAGAAACAAACACACAACTACCTGAAGACCTCAGGCAGTCATGCGTATACTTGTGATTTCGTCAGGGTGCGTTCAGACGAGATTCAGAACGACGTCTATATTTCCGCGAACAGCTTTCGAATAAGGACAAGTCTGATGCGCGGTATCGATCAGGCGCAGGGCTGTATCACGCTCTATCCCCGGCAGGCTAACGTTAAGTCGAGCACGCAGAAAATAGGCATCACCTTCCAGGCAAAGATCGACTTCGGCATCAATGGCGACGTCGGCCGGAAGTTCGACTTTAAACTTGCGCGCCGCAAGCCCCAGCGCTCCGTCAAAGCATGCCGACCAGCCAGCCGCGAAGAGTTGTTCGGGGTTGGTACCATTGCCTTTGAAACCCGGTAGCGAATGGCGAATATCCAACTTTCCGTCGTCGCTTCGTGAAGTGCCCCCATCGCGAGCTCCTGTGGTGTGTACTTTAGCGGTATAGAGGATTTTCTTGGATGTCATATTGAAGCTCCTTATTTTATGGGAAGACGCCTGCCAAGTGCGTTGGTGAATCAGAGCAGACCCTTGGCAACCTCTCGATTGCACGAAGGTATCGTTCACCGCCAAGCCTGCTTATTGCGGCCGTAGTCGCTCGCGGCAGTTCTGTCATTTCACTGAGTTGATCGGATGTGATTTTGGTTGAGAAGGGCCCCTTGTAGGAGTTGGCAAGCAACTCCTACAAGGGGTGGTGGTGTTTATGAGACATCACTCAAACCGTCTGGTTATCCACCAACTGACCTTGCGGCGTGCGGCTAGAACCATCAGCCGCTACCAACTGCCCCTGCGGCGTACGGCTCGAACCATCGGCAGCTACCAACTGACCTTGCGGCGTACGGCTCGAACCATCGGCAGCTACCAACTGACCTTGCGGCGTACGGCTCGAACCATCGGCAGCTACCAACTGACCTTGCGGCGTACGGCTCGAGCCGTCCTGTACCAGGATGTCACCACCGCCCAGCGCGTTCACAGGGGCCAACTGGAAGCATGTGCTGCTGCCGCAGGAGCTTTGTTCAACAGCGGCGTTAGCATGAGCGGCGGCACCAGCCAGGGCGAAAGCAGCGGCGGTCAAAAAGCGAGTCACGTTGTTCATGATTTTTCTCCTGTATCAAAGGGGATTGGCAATCGGTAAGTGGAGGGCTCAGTTGTCACCAATGCAGCTGTCAGCGAACTTGCGGTAGTCCAGGACCTGCGTTTTGCTCTGGGAATCCAAGTAGGTCATCTGGGCATTCACAACCCCGCAGGTGGGTGCGGCGTCGTGTGTCAGCGACACCACTTTCTTGATGTCCAGGTGGGTGCCGTAGGTGTAGGTCTCAGGCGAGACGCCTGCTTCGGCGCGGGCGGACAACGTGCAGATGTTCAGGGCGGCAAACAGGCAAGCGGCGTAGATTGCTTTAGTGTTCATGGTGATCTCCTCAAGGCTTCAATGGCTAAATCGTTCTATTGAGCCGAGGCGGTCGGGTTTGCCTCGATGGAGCCTATTAGAAGCCTCAGAGGTATCTGGTCTGTGTCGAAAACAGGGGTGTTCAAATCGATTCGTATCAGAGCCGCCTGGAAATACACATCGATACAAACCTCAAGGGATTTGCGGCGCTCAACCAGTTCGCCACGGCTGCCACACCCTAAAAATCATTATTGACTGATCATTCCAATATATTTATGGCTTTGCCATGGATGTGCCAAACCCCAAGCGCCTTGGAGTCGAAGGAGCCGGCCGGGTAAGGCGGCAACATGTTGCCGCTGCATCTGACTTTTTTGCCGTTCAGCTTCATGGCGTCCACATACAAAAAGGTGCGCACTCCTAACGTCCCATCGTCTAAACCGAGTCCGATTATCTATAAGCGGAAAAAGCGTTGACGCTTTTGTGAAGAGTGCGTTGGGATGATAAGTGGCATAGCAGATGCGATGTTGTTGCCCCCCACCCTCACACCTATGGCCACCCAGCGTTTCTACTATTAAGCGCTAACACCGCATAACTGGTAAGTCTCACCCTGTGACGTCATGCTCGAGCTGCAGCACTCAAACTTTGGCAACCTCCTATTCCCCGGTTGGTTGCTTGATCAGTTGAACAGATGACGTAGAGGGATCCGATCATGGCCGAAGGTTATCGCGTGAGTTGCCTTAGCACAGCTGAGCGGCTTGGGAACGACGAATTGCACGCCTTAATGGCGGGTGTCGTCAGGCGTGACAGGCGTGAGTCACAACAACTCTTTGCGGCAGTGACACCCTTACTCATCGCCTTCTATGAAGGCCAAGTGCAGGCCGGGCGAATCAAGCGTGGAGCCACAGCGGGCCTGGTTCAGGAAGCTTTCAAGGCGCTCTACCTTGGACAGCCAGGTTATGACCCGACCCTACCGTTCCGGGCGTGGGTTCTCGATATCGCACGATCAACTCTACTGGGTAACGCGGGCTCAGAAGCCGTTTTCGACGCTCTTGCAGGTGTGGCGGTGCGCAACTGCCAGCAAGCCATGCAAGTCACGTGATTCGATCTATCGACGCCGCGTTATCAACGCTAGGAAGTACTCATGATCAATATCGAAAAAACCCTCTATACCGGTCATACCTACACAACAGGAGGTCGAGAGGGCACCGGCCGCAGCCATGATGGACGACTTGACCTCAAGCTTTCTCCACCCGGCGCGCCCGGAATAGGCACCAACCCGGAGCAATTGTTCGCAGTCTGCTGGTCAGCCTGCTTTCTCGGTTCTCTGCGCCATGCCTGCAATGCTCGTAGGATCGCCTTTCCAGTGATGGCCGGTGTCGATGCCCAAGTCGACCTGATCCATGGCGAACAGGGTTTTACTCTGCAGGCCCGACTGGTCGTATCGTTGCCTGACATCGAGTCGGACATCGCTTTGCAACTTATTGAAGCGGCAAACCAGAACTGCCCCTACTCAAAAGCCACGCGCGCCAACATCCCTGTGAGCATCACACTCGCCTGATTTTCCGCTCTATGCTCAACACCTTCAGCAGAAGCAGAAGCAAAGGAAACCGCCTGCTTCTGCCTCGCAATCATTGGCTATTCACAACACCAGACGCGAACACGATATCCCGCCAAACCCAGGCTAATCCGACACAATACTTTTGGCCTCAAGAAACGATTCCAGCCCAAAGGCGCCGAACTCCCGGCCGACACCTGACTGTTTGACCCCGCCGAACGGTGCAAGCAGTTCTGGCGCGACTCTGTTGATCAACACCGAACCGGCCTGTAGCCGGACCGCGAGGCTTCGGGCGCGTTCCGGCTGCCGAGAAAACACATAGGCCTGCAAGCCGTAGACACTGGCGTTGGCAATATCGATCGCCTGTTCTTGCGAGTCATATGCAATGATCGACAGCACCGGGCCGAAAATCTCCTCTTGAGCAATGTCCATGTCACTGCTGACGTCGGCAAAGACCGTGGGCCTTACGAAATAGCCCTTGTCCAGGCCGATCGGCCTGCCCTCCCCGCCGGCAATCAGCGTCGCGCCTTGTGCCTGCCCGCGGCGGATGAAACCTTGTACGCGGTCGAATTGCGCCTGACTGACCAGAGGCCCGATAACGGTGGCAGGATCCTGCGGACTGCCGACGACCATCGCCCCGACCAGGCTTTTTACACGGTCGATGATGTCCTCGGCGTGCTTGCGTGGCACCAGCAGGCGCGTGCCGGCAACACATGCCTGTCCGTTATTCATGAAGGCAGCATTCAGTGCAAGAGGCATGGCCGCGTCTAGATCGGCGTCATCAAGGACGATGGAGGCCGACTTCCCCGTAAGCGACAAGCTCACTCGCTTCATGGTTTCTATACCGGCGCGAGCAATGAGTTTACCGGTGGCGGTGGACCCCGTGAATGAAACTTTCGCGACGTGTGGGCTGGTGCTGATTTCGTCACCGACATCACCGCCTCGCCCCAATAGAATATTGAAAACCCCTTTGGGCAAATCTGCGCGATGCAACGCCTGGGCGAGCACATCGGTTTGCAAGGGACTCAACTCGCTCGGTTTGATGACCGAGGCACAGCCGGCCGCAATGGCCGATGCCAGTTTGCTGCATATTGTCCCAGCGGTGCTGTTCCAGGGCGCAATCAGCGCCGCCACGCCGACCGGCTCCATCACCACGGTCGCGTCGCCCATCGAACGAATCAGGTCGTAGTTTTTCAACGCCTGCGCCGCATTGGCAAATGACTGCGAAGCGTAGCGACTGACCCATTGCGCTCGCGCGAACGGCGCACCGTATTCTTCGATGGCGGTATCACGAATTTCATCCGTGCTCGCCAGCACGGCAACCTGCAACTGCTCAAGCATCTCGATACGCTCGGCCTTGGAGGTGCGGCCCATCTCGATTTGAGCACGCGAAGCCGCCGCGATGGCGCACCTGGCATCTTCACGGTTGGCCAAGGTGACCGTACCGATGACCGTCTCGGTCGCCGGGTTGATGCATTGCACCGTTTCATTCCCCTGAACGGGAACGAATGCTCCATCAATGTAACTATGATTGATTTTCCACATCTTGGCGTACCTGATCGATTGCGGTTTACCCGCGATGAGCACCAACGCCCGGTATGCCCAGGCGTTGGCCAGGTCGGATAAAACTCCCGCGGATCAGCCTGGCATCGGCTCGCGGCTGAAGGCTTGCACCTCCTGCACCAGGCCTTGTGCTGCCATCATCACCAGCTGCCGGCCTTTTTCCGGTGACGCTTGCGCCGGGTCCGATCCCATGCGGCCATCCGGATGACGGGCGCGGAAATCGGCTGCCTCTCGAATCGGCCCCCAATTGGCGATCTGTGGCGAGTAGTCAGCCGATTTGATGGCGTGCGGATAGGCCCACTGGGTCACGGCAATTTCCGAAGGCGTTGCATGAATGCCGTGTCCTGTCGGGAACTGGTCCTTCGCCAAATCATTGATACCTTCCAGATCCCACCAGTTGCACAGCTTCAAGGCAAAACCCGCAGGGCGACGCGCGAAACTCGCCTCGGCATACAATTCCGAAAACGCCGCTTCGATCGATGCGATGTTGCCGCCATGGCCATTGAGAAAGAAGATTTTTTCGAAGCCGTGGGCAACCAGCGAGCGAGTCCAGTCACCGATGGCGGCGATGAATGTCGAAGGCCTGAGCGAGATCGTTCCCGGGAAACCGAGATGATGCTGGGCCATGCCGATGTTGAAGGTCGGGGCAATCAGAATGTCCGCTGACTCCTGCGCCTGATGGGCGATGATTTCGGGGCACATCCAGTCCGTCCCTAGCAGTCCGGTAGGCCCGTGCTGCTCGTTGGAACCGATCGGGATGACGACAGTACGGCTGCGCTCGAGAAATTTTGCGATTTCGGCCCAGGTCGATAGATGTAAAAGCATCTGCGTTCTCTCTTTGGAAGGGTTCCTTGCGGAACACGATGGGTGTGAAGTTCAAAGCGCCCGATCAACTTGCGGCGCATTCGAGATCCGGTCGCGATGCGCCAGCGGTTTGCTCGCGATGATCACGAACGCGGCGCACAGAAACACGCAGCCGACAGCGACGATGCCAGGGTTCATGCTTGCCGTTGATGTCTTTGCCCAACCGATCACTGCCGGGCCCCAAAAACCGCCGCACAGACCGATGGTGTTGATCAGAGCGATACCGCCCGCTGCCGCTTCGCCCTTGATGAGTTCAGAGGGCATCGCCCACAAGACCGTGTAGGCCATGAACATCATGGCGATCGCCAGCGTCAGCAGAACCATTGATAACATCAGGTTCCCATCGGCAACAGGATACAAAAGTATCAATAGTGCCCCGACGCCTGCCGGGATCGCGCAGTGATAGCGGCGCTCGCCGAAACGGTCGGAGCGGCGCCCGATCCAGTACATGCCTGCTGCCGCTGCCACATAGGGAATGGCCGCGCACCAACCCAGCTGCATCATGTCGTTGATACCTTGCGCTTTAAGGATCGCCGGGAGCCAGAAGCTCATGGCATAGATCGAGAAAATGATGCAGAAGTAGGCGCACGCCAGGATGTAGATTCTGCGATCTCGCAGCACGGCTCTGAACGAGTGGGCCCCTCCCGAGGAAGCGCCGAGTTCACGCTGCAGCAATTGCTTTTCCTCGACGCTCAGCCAGCGAGCTTCGGCGGGATGGTTGCAAAGGTAAAAATAGGCAAACGCACCAAGCAACACGCAGGGCAGACCTTCAATCAAGAACATCCATTGCCACCCAGCAAGGCCACCCACCCCCTCGAAAGTGGAGATCAGCCATGCCGAAAGCGGACCGCCAATAATGCCGCCGGCGGGACCTGCGATGAACACGATTGCAATGGCCCGGGCCATTCGTTTCGGGCCGTACCAGCACGACAGGTAATAGATCATCCCCGGTGCGAAACCGGCTTCAAAAACACCAAGCAGAAAGCGCATGGCATAGAACATCGGCACGTCGCGCACGAATAGCATGCAGGCCGATGTGATTCCCCATAACACCAGAATGCGACTGAACGTGTTTCGCGCCCCCACTCGAGGCAGCATCAGGTTGCTGGGTAGCTCGAACAGCACATACCCCAGAAAGAACACACCAGCGCCAACACCATAAGCAGCGTCCGACAGTCCAAGGTCGTTTTGCATCTGCAGTTTGGCAAAGCCGACGTTGATGCGATCCAGGTAGGCGAATACGTAGCAAACGAACAGGAGTGGCAACAGGCGCCAATTGAGTTTGCGGTACAACGTTGCAAGGGCATTGTCTGCGGGCGTCACGGTGGTCGACATGCGAGTCTCCGGTTTTTCTTGTTTGGTCTGACGTGTCGAAAGATGTTGCGCCGACGACGTAAACAGCAGCAAGAGCAACTATGCTCGTGTAACGTTGCCCTGTGAGCAACGCAGAATCCTGAAGGACAACTCATGCGCGAAATCAACCAGCAACGCTTGCGGTATTTTCATGAGGTGCTGACCCACGGATCGATCCGTGGCGCGGCTGACAGCATCAACACTTCGCCATCGGTGATCACGCGTCAGATCAAACTGCTGGAAGAAGAACTTGGCACCCGGCTGTTTGAACGCCAGGCCCGCGGCGTTCAGCCCACCGAGGCTGCCGCGCACCTGCTGGAGTTCTGGCGGGGCTATCGATCGCACCAGGAAAAGCTTGAAGACCAGCTCCAGGCGATCAAGGGTCTACAGTTGGGGCACGTGCGGGTCGTCATCAGCGAAGGGTACGTTGATACGTTGGTCGACCATGTGCTCGCGCCGTTCTGCGAACAGTATCCCAAGCTCGATATCCGACTGGACATCCTGCCCGTTGATGACGTCCTCACCGAGATTGCGGAAAATCGCGCGCATATCGGCCTGGCCTACAACCCTCCTCCCCACCCTCACATCGACTATCGAGCGACGTCCCGGCAACCGGTGATGCTGTTGGTTCGCCCGGACCATCCATTGGCCTTGAAAGGAACAATGGCAACCGTCGCCGATTTGCTCGACTGCCAACTGGTGCTGACTCCATCTACCTTCGGTATCGGCCATGCGCTGAAAATGCTCGAGTACGCCGAAAAGATAGAAATCCGTCCAGCTCTGGTCAGCAATTCATTGGCCGCCCTCAAGCGCCTTGTTGCATCCGGCGAGTTTGCTTCGCTGCTGGGCGAGGTAGCGGCCTATCGGGAAATCGCACAAGGCAGTCTCTCGGCCGTAGCCGTCGACCATCCACTGTTCCAGGGGATCGAGGCGAAACTGTTGGTGAAATCCGGACGCCCGCTGGCGGCACCCGCTCAAGAACTGCTGAACTGGATGCTGAAGCGCTTGCCGATGTTCGCGTCAGGCAGCCCTGATCATCCATGAGAAATAACGCATTGATCTTCAGCTGAATTGATAACAAAGCTATTGAATTTAATCCGACTTGCCATACCGACTCTCAACATATCCATAAACCCGGCTAGCTTTGGATGATCAAAATGTGCGCGCATCTGACTCTCCGATTCCCAGTAACCGCTGACGATCCAGGAATTTTTTGCGCGACGATTATCGGTAATTGCGTATCCCATACACTCTGAGGTCTCAAGAAGCGCACGAACAATGTGAGGAAGTGTCGAGCAGACTTCGCCCACTCGCCCGGGTGCGGCATCAATTTCGACGGTATTGATTGCTGAAATTAACATTCTCAACCCTCCTGCATGATCTACCGGAAATCCTGCCGTATTCACACTGATCATCGGTGACCTGATCGAGGCACTTGGGGCGCTATCGCTCGCGGTATTGCTCCTGATACCGGGCATCACGCCAATGCTCGACACGCTGCACGGCCATACCTGCAGACGTCCTGCGCTTGACCTGAGCAATACCGCGAGACAGCAGGTTCAGGCCAGATATCCGCCGTCGACCGTCAAGCTCGCGCCAGTGACAAACGAAGCGTCCTCACTGGCAAGGTAAGCGGCCATTCCAGCGATCTCGTCAGCGGTACCGAGCCGGCCCAGCGGCACCAGTTTGATCACATGATCCAGATAAGGCGCATCGGCCGGGTTCATGTCGGTCGCCGTCGGACCGGGTTGAATGTTGTTGACGGTGATGCCGCGCGCGGCGAAATCCAGGGCCAGACCACGCACCAAACCGACCAGCGCGGCCTTGGTCATCGAGTACGCACTGGACCCGGGGAAACCGGTACGCTCGCCGGCGACACTGCCGATGGTGATGATTCGGTCACCGCGACTCATGACCCTGGAGCAGACCTGAATCGCCACATAGGCGGCGCGTACGTTTACCGTGTACATATTATCGAGCGCCTCGACACTGAATTCATCGACTGAGCCGAGCCCCAGAATTCCGGCGTTGTTCACCAGGATATTCAGCGCACCGAAATGCTCTACCGTGGTGCCGACGGCACGCTCGATATCCTCTGCGATCCGGCTGTCGGCCTTGATCGCCAACGCCTTGCCGCCGTGTGCCCGAATGTCGGCAACCAGCGCCTCCGCCTGCGCATCGGATGCTGCATAAGTGAAGGCTACGGCGGCGCCCTCCAAGGCCAGTCGGCGCACAATTGCAGCGCCGATGCCGCGCGAGCCACCGGTGATCAGAGCAGTTCTGCCGATAAAACGTTGTGAGTTGCTGGTCATCTTCTTACCTTCCACTGAGGTTCATTGGAAACGTGCGTCCGCACGCCGATGGGCATTACTTCGCCGTGGCGGCTTTTTCGATCAGGCGGGCAACCGGTCCCGGGTTCGAAACCATCACGACATGGGACGCGCCCTTGACGACTTCCACACCTTTGGCGGCGGCGCGCTTGGCCATGAAGTCCATGGCTTGCGGCGGGATGTTCTTGTCCTTGTCGCCATAGATGTACCAGGACGGAACATGCTTCCAGGCGGGTGTGCCGGACTGTTCGTTGAGCGCCGCTTCCGTCACCGGGCGCTGGGTGGCAGCCATCAATGCGGCCTCTTTCGTGGGGACGTCAGCGGCGAACTGGTCGTGAAACTTGTCCTGCTGGATGTACAAGTCCTTGCCGCCATCGGCCAGCGGTACAGGCGCAGCAAGGGTTGGACCCAGCGTGCTGCCCGGGAATTTGCCAGCCAGCCCGGCGACGGTTTCCCCGGCTTCGGGTGCAAACGCACTGACATAAACCAGCGCTTTGACGTTCGCATGGTCGTTGGCCGCATCAGTGATGACGTTGCCGCCATAGGAATGGCCGACCAGTACTACAGGCGAATGAATACTCGTCAGCAATGCCGAGATTGCCGCGCCATCGCTTTTTACGCCGCGCAATGGGTTGGCGGCGGCAACCACCGGGTAACCATCGTTCTCAAGAATCTTCACCACCCCATTCCAGCTCGACGCATCGGCAAAGGCGCCGTGGACGAGCACGATCGTGGGTTTTTCAGTTTGTGCCCAGGCGGTTGTACCCATACTCAGGCTGACGGCGACGGCCAACGTGGCCAATATTTTTTTCATTGCAGACTCCGGATTTGATGGGAAATTAAGGGGCGAAACGAGTGAAGACAAAATCGTGATTGCGCACTCGCGCCTGGTGACAGGCGAAGCAGGTTTGGTGCTGGGCTTCATCGGCGGGTTTACCATTGATAAACCGCCCGAATCCCCATCCCCCGGTCGCTGCATATTTCTTCGAGTCTTTGACCATGACCTGCACGGTCGTGGCCGCACCCGGGATGGACGCCGGCTCGAATTCCGGGGACTGAACATGTTTCCAGGCAAGCTTTACCAGCACCGTGCCGTCAGGGAATGGAAGCGTTGAATCCTGATAAGCCTTGATAGCCAGATCATTGCCCAGCACGGCTCGCAGCTCGTCCAAAGGTGCTGCTTCCTGCGCCGGTGCGATCAGCGGCCATAGACGGTAGCTTTCAGGCAACTTCACGCCATAGATCGGGGAGGCGTCGCCATTACCGGCGTCGCCCGAGGCGACACCGGTGGCGGTCACTGCTGCGGTTGCAATGGCAGCCGACATCACTGCCAGATATTTGAGCTTCATCGTTGCCATCCTTTCAGCCGGTTCTCAAAGGTGATCGGCATCGATCACTGCCTGGGCGAAGGCTTGCGGCGCTTCTTGCGGCAAGTTATGGCCGACACCACCGCTGATCAACCGGTACTCATACTTGCCAGTGAAACGCTTGGCGTACGCCTCGGCAGGTGGATGCGGTGCGCCATTGGCGTCACCCTCCATGGTGATGGTTGGCACACTGATGGATGGCGAGGCCGCGAGTTTCTTCTCCAGCGCATCGTATCTGGCCTCGCCCTTGACCAGCCCCAGGCGCCAGCGATAGTTGAAGATGGACACAGGAACGTGATCCGGATTCTGCAAAGCCGCGGCGCTGCGGTTGTAGGTCGCGTCGTCGAAATTCCATTGCGGCGAGGCCAGCTTCCAGATCAATTTGGCGAAGTCGTGGGTGTTTTTTTCGTAGCCCAGACGGCCGCGTTCTGTCGCGAAGTAGAACTGGTACCACCACTGCAATTCGGCGGCGGGCGGCAACGGTGCCTTTCCGGCGTCCTGGCTGCCGATCAGGTAACCGCTCACCGCAACCAGTGCCTTGACCCGTTCAGGCCAGAGTGCCGCGACGATATCAGCCGTGCGCGCGCCCCAGTCATAGCCGCCGAGTACGGCTTGCTTGATCTGCAGCGCATCCATGAAGTCGATCAGGTCGGTCGCCAACGCGCAGGGCTGACCATTGCGGAGCGTCTTGGCGGAAAGAAAACGCGTATCGCCGTAACCGCGCGCGTAGGGGATCAATACGCGATAGCCTTTTTCTGCCAGCGCCGGGGCAACGTCGGTGTAGCTGTGAATATCGTACGGCCAGCCGTGCAACAGGATCACCACCGGGCCGTCAGCCGGGCCGACTTCGGCATAGGCAACATCCAGCAATCCGGCCTTGACGTGTTTCAACGGCCCGAAGGAAACGTTGCTGCCAACGGTAATTGGCGAAATTTTTCCGGCAGGCACTTCAACGGCATACGCTGCCGAGGACGCCATGCTCAGCACACCTGCTTGCAGCAAGACGATCGCCATGATGGATCGTGCGAGCAGATTGCGGTGCGGTGAAACGGCTGTGTGATTCAACGCGAGTGTTTTCATGATGAGTCTCCCAACGGAACCGCGCATGTGCGGTTCCAGGCGTTCAGATCAGGTTGATGGCCAGATTCAGTGAGTCGCGGACTTCTGCGCCGCAGCTCGCAGTGGACGGAAGGCTTCGCGTAGTTCTTCGCTGAACAGTTGAGGCTGTTCCCACGCTGCAAAATGGCCGCCCTTGCCGACTTCTTTGTAGTAAGACAGCGATGGATACGCGCGCTGTGCCCAGACTTTCGGAGCGCGGTAGATTTCATGCGGGAACACGGTAATCGCTACCGGCACCTTGATGTCGGCAGTCTTCTGCGCGGCGGCGCTGAAGTTATTGTTGTTGTTCTCCCAGTAGAAACGAGAGGACGATGCGCCCGTGTTCGTCAGCCAATACAGGCTGATGTCATCGAGCATTTCATCGCGGCTGAGCACGCGCTCGGGATGACCGTCGCTATCGGTCCATGCGGCAAATTTTTCATACATCCACGCTGCGGTGCCCGCGGGCGAATCGGCAAGCAAGTAGCCGATGGTCTGCGGCCGAGTCACCATCATTGCGCCATAAGCGGCGTTTCGACCGAAAAAGGTGCTAAGGGCGTTATAAGCGTTGCGTTCAGGTTCAGTCAGGCCGGCCGGTGCCGGGTCGCCGCTGCTGATCGGCTTGACAAGCTCCGGCGGTACCGTCGCCGGCATGTTCAGGTGGATACCCAGCAAACCGGGTGGCGCCAGACGCCCCAACGCATCGGAGATCACCGAACCGTGGTCCCCCCCCTGAGAGACGTAATGGGTGTAACCCAAGCGTTTCATCAGAACATCCCAGGCCTTGGCCACTCGATCCGGCCCCCAACCGAGTTCAGTCGGTTTGCCGGAAAAGCCATGGCCAGGAATCGAGGGGATCACCACATCGAATGAGTCTTCTACACGCCCTCCGTACGCCGTTGGGTCAGTCAAGGGGCCGATGGAACCGAGGAACTCGAACTGCGAGCCGGGCCAGCCGTGAGTCAAGATCAGCGGCATGGCATTGGGGTTGCGCGAACGGACATGGATAAACTGGATGTCGACACCATCAATGGTGGTCACGAACTCCGGCAACGCATTGAGCTTCGCCTCGGCTTTTCGCCAGTCGTAACCGTTGCCCCAGTACTTGACCAATTCCTGAACCTGCGCCAGTTGCACACCTTGAGAGATATCACTAACCGTTTCTTTGTCAGGCCAGCGGGTGTTGGCGATGCGTTTGCGCAGATCGGTCAATTGCGCTTCGTCGACATTAATCCGGTACGGACGAATGGTTTGCGACTGGGTCACAGCGGCGGTGGCGTTCGGCTGTTCAGCAGCAGTACTGGCCGCCCATGCACCGCAACTGGCAGCCAAGGTCGCAAAACCGAATACGCCTGCCTGGACGCGCCTGCGCCATGTAATAACGGGGGAAGCCACATGCATGATGAATCTCCTTTAGATGTCGGTGCCCTGCTGCCATGACTGGGGTCGGGTTGACCTGATGTGCCAGATCGCAGGTCTGAGCGGCGTCATCTGCAACAGCGCAGTCGACGCAAGTTGATCAAATCACCGGCGGGACTCGAGGACGATTACACAATGGTGTTGATCGATACTTTGGTATCAGAGGCGAGAGCAGACCGGCTTTGTCACTACGTTGGCGAGTAAAAAAAAGCTCGACGGCGCTACCGCGCGTTGCCAGCATGGAAACCTTTTCAAAGACAACAACGTTCAGGAACACCGATGCGTGGAAAAACAATGTCCGCAGAGGCCGATGACAGTGCCGCGTCCTCCTCGCAATGGCAGGTCATCGGCCTTTGCATGCTGTTCAATGTAATTGATGGTATGGATGTGATGGCCATGGCGTTTACCGCCAGCAGCGTCGCGAACGAATGGGCATTGTCGGGAGCGCAAATCGGCATGCTGCTGAGTGCAAGTCTGGTGGGCATGGCGCTAGGTTCTTTATTGGCTGGGCCCACTGCCGATCGTTGCGGACGGCGGCCGATATTGCTGGCTGGGCTGATGCTCAGTGGCGCGACCATGCTGCTATCGTTCTGGAGCCCGGACCAAGGCTGGCTAATGGTCTTGCGCTTGTTTACGGGCATCGGTACCGGCTTGGTACTGGTAGCCGCCAATGTGCTGACTTACGAGCGGGCCAGTGAGAGTCGTCTACATCTTGCCCTCGCCCTGCAATCGATGGCTTTTGCATTTGGCGCCAGTCTAGGAGGGCTGTCGGCCCATGCACTGAATACTGGCGCCGGCTGGCGGTATGTCTTTTTGCTGGGTGGGCTGATCACTTTGGCGACGGCTTTGACGGGCGCAATCTGGCTGGGTGAGTCGCGCCAGTTTCTCCAGCTTGATCGGCGATCACTTCACTCCGGCACCGCAAGCTCGCCCTGCGTAAAATATCGACAGTTGTTTGCAGCAGGACAATGGACCCAGATCACAGCCCTTGCACTGGCTCTGCTGTTGCTGATGTCGTGCTTTTACTTTGTGATGAGCTGGACGCCGGCACTGATGACTCAAAACGGCTTTTCCGAAAAGCAGGGCGCTGTCAGTGGCGTACTGCTCTGCCTTGGCGGCATGTCCGGGGCGCTCCTGATGGGTCTTACAGCCAACCGTCTGGGCTGCCGGCGATTGTTGCTGAGTTTTCTACTTTTCAATGGCGGCGTGATGATGCTGATCGTACCGGCCGCAGGCGCGGCTGATCTGGCCATAGTTGCGTGCGTCACCACGGGACTATTGCTCAATGGTGCTATCGCGGCAATCTTCATCTTGGCGCCCCAGGCATTTGACACAACCATTCGTACCACGGGCGTTGGCGTGGTCCTTGCTGCGGGGCGAATCGGGGCAATTATCTCGCCAATTATTGCGGGTCTGCTTTTGGATGCGCGATGGACCGCGCAAGATTTGTTCACATTTTTCGCAAGCAGCCAAGTACTGGCTGCCCTGCTGCTCTGGCGTGGCTACAGAGGTCCGAGAACGTGCAGCACGTAGTGATTCAGTGCTCATGTGTTTACCAGTTCATAGCGGTAGCTCCGAGCAAGGTTGATGAGCAACAAGGTTGCCGATCACGGGTTGATTATCAGCTTGCCGGACGTCTGGCGCGACTCGATATCACGATGCGCCTGCTCGGCTTGCGCTAACGAATAACGCCGGCCAATGACGGTTTTCAACTTGCCCTCTATCACCCAGGCGAACAACGCACGGGAGCGCTCGAGCAAGGCTTCACGGCTGCGCACGTAATGCATGACCGACGGATACGTCAGCTTGATGCTGCGCGGCAGGGAAAAAATATCGATAGGCGCAATCGGGTCCATGAACGGGCCGTATAGCGCCAGCGTGCCGAAGTAGTCGAGCAGGCTGACCGAGTCGGCGAATCCTTCTGCCCCGGTGCCGTCATACACCACATTGACCCGCTGGCCTTCAGTCAGGCGCAGCACCTGACTGGCGACCTGGCTCGCCCGACCGATCACAACATAGTCGGCCCCGGCAGCAATGACCGCGTCGACCTTGTTCTCCTGCGAAACGCGACCGATCACCTTGCCGCCGCGTAATTTGATCATTTGAGTGAGCATCTGCCCCACTCCGCCAGCCGCAGCATGCACGAAGGCAATGTCACCGTGACCTATGGCATAAACGCTGTGAACCAGATTACTGGCCGTCAGGCCCTGCATCATCAGGCTCGCGGCCGTGTCGAAGTCGATGGCGTTGGGCAGAGGCACCAATTGACTGACGGACGCCAGCACTTGCTGCGCATAACTGCCGGGCACGTAATGCCAAGCCACACGATCACCGACCTGGACTTCGCTCACGTCCGGCCCGATGGCCAGGACGATGCCTGCGCCCTCCACGCCGGGCGTCAGTGGCAACGACGAGGCTGCGCCCAGTCCCCGGCGAGTGCCGGTGTCCATGAAGTTGATACCCGCCGCCATGACCTTCACCAGCGCCTGACCGGGTCCCGGTGCTGCCAACTTGATTTCCTCCACGGACATGACCCCGGAATCGCCAAAGGCATGCATCACTACCGCTTTCATAAATTTTGAACCTGCTGCATGGACGACCTGCCCCTGCCTGATTCGAACCAAAGCGGGAAAAGGTGCGTCACGTCTGATCATTCAATCGTCGAGCGACGATGAAACCCGTACCAATGCTGACCGGGGGGTGTATCCAGGGTGTTTCGAGATCGGCGATGACTGCATGCTGATGTAACTACGCTGGCCATCGATACAGTCGCTTACAACGGCTGTTCCGGATCGTTCGCAGGAGGGGGCTGCGCGTTGCGGCGCAGTGCAATGGCGGGGATATTTATCGAAAGCGACACCAAAGTATGATGGGCGAGCGTCGGCACAAAGGCGCATCTTATTTCAATGGCGACAGCACGATGAGAAACGGTATGGCGAATGACCTCAAGCGCGTCATGGACGCGCTGCCGGGTGTGGTATTTACCGCACGGCCAGATGGTTGCGTCGATTATGTCAATCTGCAATGGCACGACTATACGGGGCGCGATGCCAATGATGCGCTAGGGAGCAACTGGCAGTCCGCAATCCACCCCGATGATCGCACGAACCTGCTCGAACGTTTGCACGCCGCGGCGGACAGTGATGCACCTCGGCCGGTTCACGCCCGTCTATTGCGCTTCGACGGCGCTTATCGTCGGTTTGCCTGGCATTTCTCGTCACTGGAAGATCATCCCGAGAGTGCGCGCAAATGGTGTGCGCTCGGCACCGATATCGAGGCGAGCCACCCCCCCGACACCCGCGATGCGGCCAACCTGTTCGACGTCAGCTCGATCATCGACAGCATTCCGTCCATGGTTGCGTTCATGAAACCGTCCGGTGAGCTGGAGCGGGTCAATCGCCAGATCGAGGATTACATCGGGGCCCCACTCGATGTCCTTAAAAGCTGGGCCGCCGGCGATACGGTGCACCCGGATGACCTTCCAACAGTCATCGCCGCCTGGATGCATTCGGTCACCACCGGTGAACCGTACATGATCGAGCACCGAATTCGCCGCTTCGACGGTGTATACCGCTGGTTCCATGTGCGAGGCCTGCCGCTGAAAGACCTCGAAGGGAACATCACCCGCTGGTGTGTATTGCAGGTTGATATTGACGAACGCCGACGTGACAAGGCGCTGATCGCGAGGGCTCTCGCAGAAGTCAGTGCTTCAGAGGATCGCCTGCGCAATATCATCGATGCCGTGCCCGGGTTTGTCTGGAGCGCTTCGCCGGAAGGCAGCGTGGGTTTCGTCAATCAGCGCTGGTGCGATTACACCGGCATGTCGCTCAGCGAAGCGTGCGGCAGCGGCTGGACGGCCTCAATCCATCCCGACGACGCGGACGCGCTGGATGTCTATTGGCGAGGGCTTTTGCAATCGGGTAATGCTGGTGAGTACGAGGCTCGCCTGCGACGCTTTGACGGTACCTACCGCTGGTTTCTGATCAGGGCCGTGCCCCAGCGGGACGACGCTGGCCGAGTGCTGCGCTGGTATGGCGAGAACACCGATATCGAAGATCGCAAACGGGCGGAGATGTTGCTCGATGGCGAAAAACGCTTGCTTGGCCTGATGGCTGGAGGCTCGTCGCTGCCGCTGATCCTGCAGACACTTTGCGAACTGGTGGAAGTCTTTCTCGAGCGCTGTGTTGCCAGTGTGGTTCTGGTCGATCTGAAGCGCTCCGAAGGTGCACAGGAGCATGCGTTGCGAATGCATCAGGGCGCGCCGACAAACATGCCGACCGACTTGTTGCCGGGGGCGGATGACAAGCTGCTTCGCGCCGAGCGCTGCCCTATCGTCATGGCGGCCACCTTCAACACGCCGATCATCTCCAACAACCTGTCGCAGGAGTCGCGCTGGAATGGCTGGTGCACGACGGCCCGCTCCCACGGTTTCCGGGGACTCTGTTCAATGCCGATTACCTCTAACAGCGGAGCGATCACGGGCGTTCTTTCGATATTGCACCGGGAAGCCGAACCGCTTTCACCGGAACAGCAGAATCTGATCGCGCAGTTCACTCACCTTGCCAGTATCGCCATTGATCGTGTGCGCGCCGAAGCTGCGCTCAAGCAGAGTGAGGCCTTTCTTGCCAAAGCCCAACGCCTGAGCGCCACAGGTACGTTTTCCTGGCGAGTGAGCACCGACGAAATCACCTGGTCGGATGAGGTCTATCGTATCCTCGAACTGGATTCGGCAACGACGCCGGGCTTCGACGCCATTTACCGACGCGTTCATCCGGACGACATATCGAGCCACCGGGAAATGATCAGACGCCAACGCCGCAAGGGACGTGACTTCGAGCATGAGTATCGACTGCTGATGCCCGATGGCACCGTGAAATATGTGCGTCTGGTCGCACATTCGATCAAGGAACCTGAAGCCGGCCTGGAATATATCGCCGCGCTGCAAGATATCACTCAGTGCCGCCTTGCCGAGGAGGTACTGAGCAAGGCCCGCTCCGAGCTGACGCATCTGGCCAGAGTGGCAAGCCTTGGCGCGGTCACCGCTTCGATCGCCCACGAGGTCAACCAACCTCTTTCCGGGATCATCACCAACGCCAGTACCTGCCTGCGCATGCTCGGGGCAAATCCGCCGAACGTCGAGGGCGCCCGGGAAACTGCGCGACGAACCATTCGCGATGGAAATCGCGCCGCCGATGTGATCAACCGATTGCGTGCGTTGTTCTCCAAAAAAAGCATCACAATCGAAAACGTGGACCTTAACGACGCGACCCGGGAAGTCATCGCCTTGCTGTTGGGTGAACTGCAACGCCACCGCGTCGTGCTTAACCCACAATTTGCCGATGCACTGCCGCTGGTCAAGGGTGACAGGGTTCAACTCCAGCAGGTGATCCTCAACCTCATCATGAATGCCGCGGAGGCGATGAGCACCATCAACGGTCGCTCCCGACAGATGATTGTCAGCACCGGTTTGACGGAAGATCACAGTGTTTTCCTTGCGGTCAAAGACAGCGGAAGCGGTGTTGATCCTCAGGACATGGAGCGTATTTTCAATGCTTTCTACACCACAAAAAGCACCGGAATGGGGGTTGGCTTGTCTATCAGCCGCTCCATAATCGAGCGCCACGCTGGCAACCTTTGGGCTCACGCCAACGACGGACCGGGGGCGACCTTCCTGTTTACTATCCCGCTTCGGTCTGTGCCCCTCGCAGGAGATATGGAATCGCCCGTCCAGCCGGACGCAAATGACATCTCCGACCACACTATGGAGGGTAATTGATGGGCATGCCTCTGCTCGTTTCAGTCGTCGACGACGATGAGTCAGTTCGTGAATCGTTGCCAGACCTGATCAAAGAGTTCGGCTTCGCAGTCCAAGCGTTCGCTTCAGCGCAGGAGTACCTGGCGTCCGATTATCTTGAGCTCACACGCTGCCTCATTTTGGACGTAGCCATGCCGGGCATGTCGGGGCCGGATCTACTAAAAGAATTGTGGCGTCGCGAGTACCGCATTCCGGTCATTTTCATCACCGCGCTGGGCGACGCCAGCGAACAAGCGCAACTTCGGCACTATGGCGCAGTGGAATGTCTGATCAAGCCTTTCAGCGAGGCACAACTGCTCAAGGCATTGAGCGCCGCGCTTCCGCTTGATTGAACCAGCAGCCGGATACAAGGAGCTGACATCTTGAACTCGAAAAACGCCTTTACCCCTGGATACGGAGCATCACCGATGCATGATGACATGCCCGTGGTGTTCGTCGTGGATGATGATATCTCTGTGCGTGAATCGCTGGAGCTGTTGATCCGCTTCGCGGGATGGCAGCCACGACTTTTCGAGTCGGCTCAGGATTTTCTCGATGCACCCCGGCCGCTTGTACCCAGTTGCCTGGTGCTGGACATCAATCTGCCGGATCTCAATGGCCTCGATCTGCAAACATCCATCGCAGGCGACAGGCGCAACATGCCCATCATATTCATCACCGGCTATGGTGATATCCCGCTAACGGTTCGGGCCCTGAAAGCGGGTGCGGTGGAGTTTCTGACCAAGCCTTTTAACGATGATGTGTTGCTAAAAGCCATGGCCGATGCGCTGCAGAGCAGCCATGCTGCACTCGACGGAGAAAAATACCTTCGCAAACTGTTGGAGGCCTACCGAACACTGACACCTCGAGAACAGGAAATCATGGCATCGGTGGTCAGCGGACGTTTGAACAAAATTATCGCAGCCGATCTCAACATCAGCGAGATCACGGTCAAAGCTCATCGAGGTAAAGTCATGCGCAAAATGAAAGCCCGCTCGCTGGCCGACCTGGTAAAAATGGCCGCACTGATTACCCCCGTTAATTGAGATTCGCTGCGCACAACGGCATCAAGACGGGTGTGTATCGCCCAGGGTTTTCTGCCAGAGTGCTTCCAGTCGGCACACATCAAGTGTGTCGAAGCCTTCCGATACCCTTTCACGGCATACCCTGAGCAAGTCCACCGCCTGCAGCCGATAGCCCTGTTCCAGCCATAATTTCGCCAGGTCCATCGACGCCCTCAATTCCCAGGCCCAGGCACCCTGCTCCCGGCTCAAGGTACGCGCCTCTTCAAGCATGACCGACGCAGCATGCACGTCATCGCCATCCATGACCTTGATGAGACCCGACTTGATTCGCAGCAACTCCGGCAGTGCAAAGGCATCACCGCTGGCGCGGCAATGACTGATCGTACCGTCAACCAATACCCGGGCTTTTTCATATTGGTGACGCAGAATCAAGCCTTCGGCCAGCGAGATTTCGAATGAAGTCGTGAGCAGTTCGTAGCGCATGCCGTGCAGCTGCGCCAGACTTTCTTCGAGCACCGCGACAGAATTGTCGGGCTGCTCGGCGCGTATGGCGATCGCCGCACGCAAGCCATGGGCCGCGGCAATGTAAGGGCCGAGTGCGTTGGATTCGGCGATCGTGGCGAAGCGTTCGAGACTTGCCGCCGCCTTCTTCAAATCCCCCGTCCAGATATAAATGCACAGGATCCAGACCATTGCTATGCAGTAGGTGACCGAGTGATGCAGCGCACATGCCTCGGCCTCTATCTGCTCTGCCCAGCGTCGGGCCTGGTCAGGGAAACCCTGTAGCCACAGGGTTCGAGCCAACGCCAATCCGGTGCGATTACGATGATCGAATCCGTAGTAGATCGTACCGCTGCGTTTTGACGGCAAGCTGTTACGCAATGAACGTTCCAGTTGCTGTCGAGCAAGCGGCTGGTTGCCAAGCAGATGGTGGGAAATACCGGCAAGCGAAGCGGCAATGGCAATCGCTTCAGGTTTGTTCAGAATGTTGCCGACCTCGCTGGCCTTTTCAGCCCATGCCAAAGAAGAAGCAAAATCTCCGATGCGCTCATAGAAAATCTGTAGCCGTCCGAGCAGCCTGAGTTGGGACCCGTAATCGGACAATGAGATGGCGATGTCGAGTGCCCTGAGCAGAGCCTTCTGCGCCGCCTCGCTGTTGCCACGAGTGAACATAAGCACCAGACCCAGCGCGGCTTGCAATTCCATTTCAGTCGGCGTGCCGAAGTAACCCAGCTCGAGTAATTCAGCCGCCCGTGTGCACCAGGTCCGGCACTCGACCAACAAAGAAAAATGCAGGAACAACGGTGCGCTGGCCGCTGCCAGTGGTAACGCGAGCCCTGGATCACCTTGCGGCCCGAAGCTCCACTCCAGCGAACTCCTGACGTTGCCCAACTGACTGGCAAGGCGCTCCGAATTGTCGAAAATCTCATTGGGCGAGGTGCCTAGGCGTCCTAGCAGATCCATATAGAAAGCCGCATGCCTGAATGCCAGAGCGTTGACCTCGACATCACCTCGGGTGGCCAGCTTCTCCCGGGTGTAGGCGCGCGTCATCTCCAGCAGGCGGTAGGTCCACTTTAAATCGCTGTGATCAATGGTGACCAGACCTTTACAGACCAACTCATCGAGGATCTCCGCCGCGGCGGCAGTGTCGATCTGGGTGTCGGCAATGACTTGGGATGCCGCTTCCTGAGAAAACGGTCCGACGAAAACCGAAAGCCGCTCCAGCGCCAGACCCTGCAGCGGCGACAGCAGGTTGTAGCTCCAATCGAGCATCGCGCGCAGCGTTTGATGCCGTGGCAAGGCCGTCCTGCGTCCTGACCAGCCCAGTGAAAAACGCTCGCCCAGCAATGCGTGCGTGGTTTTCAGTCCATGGCTGGCAACGCGCATTGCCGCCAGCTCGATCGGCAGTGCCATACCCTCCAGACGTTGGCACATGTCGGCAATCAATTGCGCATCATCATCGTCCAGCATCAGTGATGCGTTACCCGATGATGCACGCTCAACAAACAGTCTGATCGCTGAAAAACCCAGCAACTCATCGATAGAGAGGTGCTGAGGTTCGCGGGGAAATTCGAGAGGATTGAGCCAGTGAACATATT
The DNA here is from genome assembly GCF_000281895.1 of Pseudomonas fluorescens Q2-87. Classification (NCBI taxonomy): domain Bacteria; kingdom Pseudomonadati; phylum Pseudomonadota; class Gammaproteobacteria; order Pseudomonadales; family Pseudomonadaceae; genus Pseudomonas; species Pseudomonas fluorescens. The sequence goes on from NZ_CM001558.1 coordinate 3,680,144, forward strand.
CGCCACGGGCCCGCAGCGGTTCGCGACTGGTGGCCAGAACCCCGACCTTCGGGGCCGCGTCACTGATTTGCTCAACGATCACTGAAACCGCATCGATCAAATGTTCACAGTTGTCGATGACCAGCAACACCCTTTGCGTGCGTAAGTGCGCAAGCAGTACAAACATGGAGTCTTCGGCCTGAACCGGTATTTCCAGCGACCTGGCCAGCGCCGAAAGCACCAGCGATTGGTCTTCGACCTGGGCCAGGTCAACGAAACGGGCAGTCTGGTAACCCTGTGCGCAAATGCGGTGCGCCACCTCGATCGCAAGGCTGGTTTTGCCAACACCACCGGGGCCGACGATGGTAAAGAGTTTGGGCTGCAGCATGTGGTCGATAACTAATTGAAGATCGGTTTCGCGTCCGAACAGCTTGGCTCGCGGTGGTAAGTTGCATTGGGGCTCCACACGCTCGCCGTCGGTAGCTTGTGCCTCGATAACTGTTGGTTGGCTCCTGGGCGGTTGTGTTTCCAGAGGTGCCACAAACGCGTATCCCACACCGACCTGCGTGGAGATGTATCGCGCGTTTTCGTCACCATCACCGAGAATCCGCCGCAGGGCCGTCATATGAAAGCGCAGGCTGCCTTCCTCGACAATGATATCGGGCCATACCTGCTTGATCAGGTCGCTCTTGGTCAGCACCCTGCCCGGACGCACCAGCAAGGCAATCAATAAATCCAGTGCTCGCCCACCGATCTCGACTGGCGCTCCATTTTTTTCAAGCAACCTTTTCGCGGGCACGACGCAGAATGGGCCGAAAACATAATGGGTGGTGTTTGATTCGTGCGATTCGGCTGGAAATGACTCCACGAGGATCGTTCTCTCAAAATGGGGCGTTCGCCGGTTGGAAGCCGTTCGTGCAGGCCTCGAAATCATAGGTATATTGCACGATCTTTCAAATCAGATCATTCCACCAAACGTTTGATATTCAGCATTTCGCCGATGTTGGCCTGGATGGTGGATGAAAAAGACATCGAGCAATCAGGGTCAGTTTCATACGACTTTTCCTTGAGGGGTGGTGGGTTCAACCGGGAGATGGCGCCGACGCATCAGGCGATAGGCTGCCGGGATGACAAACAGAGAAAGCAAGGGGGCCGCAATGTGCGGCGTCCACGGCGGTTTGTACGTTGTAAGCCATCGTTGAATTGGTGGGGCCGAATCCAGTTGTAGCGATGCATCGAAAAATGGCTGATATCACGTTGTGCTTCCTGTGCAGTCCGATAGCCCAGGGTCGGTACCCATTCCGTTTTCAAGCTGCGGAATACGCGCTCAATCCGTGCATTATCCCGGCAGTTTCCTCGTCGACTTATGCTCTGACGCATGCGGTATCGCCACAATCGCTGGCGAAAGAGTCGGCTTGCATATTGCGATCCCTGGTCCGAGTGGAATAGCAGATCCGAAGGCCTGCCAAGCTGCTCGTAGGCCATATCCAGCGCCTTGATCACCAGTTCCGCGCCTGGCTTTTCCGACAGCGCCCAACCCACAATCCGACGCGTACACAGATCCAGAATTACAGCCAGGTAATGCCATTTTCCTTGCGCCCAAATGTAGGTGATATCGCCGCACCAGATTTGATTGGGGACTGGCACATCAAACTCGTGGTTCAATGTGTTCGGGATATCGAGTCGTTCAACTGTGGCTCGTTTGTAAGCGTGGGAGCCAGGTTGTTTATTGACTAAAGCAAGCTCGCGCATCAAGCTGCGCACTTTGAATCGACCAAGTTGTTCACCGTCTTCACGCATCAGTGAAAGGATGCTGCGACTGCCCGCAGCACTGCGACTTTGCGAGAACAGCTCACTGACTCTACGCAATCGAAGCCGTTCAACATCGGGCGTACGGCACCGCAGGCGCTGGGCGAAGACCCGGAGGCTAGAGACCGATCACCTTATATTCGGATTCCAGGTCTCTACAACGTGACCGGCCATGACTTCTTGATAGAAACTGTCTGTAAACATCAAAGAAAAAATACTCTGAAAGGATTTTGGATTGTCATGACCACACTGGATAGCACTTTTCATAGCCTGCATCAGAATGGACTGCTGGTCTTGGCCAACGTGGCCGATGCAGGCGGTGCGCGCATCGTTGAACACCTAGGCGGCAAGGCAGTCGCTACCAGCAGCGCAGCCATGGCTTGGTCCCACGGTTATCAGGATGGCAACAAGCTGCCTCTCGACCTGCTAAGCATCACCGTCGAGTCGATGGCACGGGTGCTCAGCGTGCCACTGACGGTGGATATCGAAGGCGGCTACTCGGATGACCTGGATCAGGTCGGCCAAGTGATCAACGCCGTCATCTCCGCCGGGGCAGTCGGAATCAACATTGAAGACGGCCTTGGCTCTCCAGAGCTGCTTGTTCGCAAGATCGACGTCGCGAGAAGAATCGCAAAACAGGCAGGCGTCGAGCTGTTCATCAACGTACGGACCGACGTTTATCTTAAAAATCTGTTCCCCGCTGAACAACGTCTAGAGGAACTCCTGAAACGCGCCGCACTGTATGCCAGCGCGGGGGCGGATGGTCTGTTCGCCGCCGGCGTGGTTGACTCCAACGAAATTGAAACCCTCTGCCGGGGAACCAAGCTGCCAGTCAATCTGCTGTCACGGGACGGGCTGCCTTCCCCCGACGAGTTAAAGCGTCTGGGCGTTAGACGACTCAGTGCGGGCTCCAGTATCGCCGAGTTTCTGCACGGTGCCATGGGAACATTAGTCCGCAGTTTCTTGGACAACGGCGAACTGGACATCCATGCTTTGAAGGCCTATACATACGGCGAATTGAACGCTTTGATGGCAGCGAAAAGCGAGTAGTGCCTTATCGCAGGACAATCAACCCCCGGCTTAGACGGTGTGCAAAGGGCGTCGATAGAAGCGCAGAACAGTTCGTGATAACCCCATCGACATTTAGCAGGATGGATCGCCCTTGACCCACGAACGAAGCTTGTCCAACGTAGGCGTCTTGACCCCGATCGTGCTCCAGCCCTTGAGTGTGTATAGCTTTATCTCAGCGAATGCCTGCAGGAGCAGGCTCGATAATGATGATCGCCAAGCTGAGCCTCACGCCTTGGGCCACCATACGCTGCGTGATCTGTCCGCTACCGAGTTCTGAATCGAACTCGCCTTCTGTGGTGACAGGAGTCCCCAACGGCGAGTGTTCCAGACACATTCGGCTTGCCTGACGGATGTGGCACGAATAACCTGCTCGGCCGCCCATTTGTCGTCCGCAGCTGTTGGGTCAGTGTCTCGTTATTGGCACGGCCATCCCCAGGCGACGGAGGCCAATGCCCATGCAATTGGCAATGAAATCGTGATCTTTGACCAGTTCGATAAACGCCTTGGAGCCGACCTCGCACACCGCAAAATCCGCCTTTGGCGAACGCGAGTGGCGGGTAAACCGCAGGTCTTGTTCCTGCCTGAGGATTTCGTAGACACCCTGCCCGATAAAACCACTGGCGCCTAAAAGCAGTACCTTCTTCAACTGTCAGTCATTCTTTTCCTGGCGCTAAAGCCTCAACCGTAAAACACCCCGAGCGATACACCGTACGGAACTGCATGCCCTGTCTTTGCAACGTCTTGCGCACGGTCCTCAGGAACATGCCGTGGGAGACCACGACCGTGGTCTCCCCGGTCGTGGTGCACGCGGTATAAAGCTCATCGGCTACTTCCACGGCACGCAGGTGTTCCGATCTTCGGGATGCGGCCCCCAACGAAATACCCATCAGCCAAAGCACGCGATGCAAGGCAAACCATTGCCTCAAGCCCATCTTCAACAAAGGCACGCGACCCAGCCGCAGGTCGAATTCCTTCAATCGGTGGTCTTGCCGGATACGTCCGGCATCGAACAGCCGGCAGGCCGTGGCATAGGCTCGATTGATCGGCGATGAAATGATGTTCAGCCCTGGCATCATCAGCGGCCCGGACAACTGCGCACGGCTCAGGAAGTCGGCAATTTCGGCCTCATCGATCGACGAAGTCTGGTTGTACTCATCCAGCAGCACTTTGGCCGAGACAGCACCGCAGCGTCCGTAGTCGATCAGGGGGGTGGCGTGGCGTATCAAATAAATCACAGTGCCTTCCAGGGTCTTTTTGAATGTTTTATCAACAAAAACTTTTGTCATATATTGATGTTTTCCAAACCTGATACCGACAGGCTCCGGCAGGCCGTCACCAAACGTCGTCGCCAGGATCGTGAAGCGCTTGAATCCTGGCGGCCAACTCGCCCTGGCCATAACGATGAAACTGAATAACCGTCAAGCGCCGGGTCAGAGACAAAGCGCTGGTGGTTTCGTCGTCGATTTCGATCCAGAAAGGCACGACGCTTTTATTGTCGATAAGCCGTGGCGCCGAAATCCTTCGGGTATTGACGCCCATCCGCTTCAACAGACGCTCGTTGCCCACGGCTGTAAAGGCAATCAGCCACACAAGGCGGTGAAGGCCCTTTGAATCTCTGTGATCGCTGTGAACATAATTCATACGTTGTAGAGGAACAACGTTGCGCTATCTGTGGGGGCGGCCCGAAAGCCCCCGAGTGCCTGCAATGCGGTATCCAGCTTGATGACGATACTGATGAAATGCAATCGAAAAGGCTGTGTGCCCATTGTCTGTACGTACTTGAAATGGATTAGGGAGCCCTAACTGTTCTAGTCAACAGAGCAGTCTGAAAATGAATCTATGCGCTCCCTATCGCACCACCTCTAGGGAGCGCAGAACAAAGGATCCTCTGCCAAAGCGGAATACATTACCTTACGCCAGTGATTAGGGAACACACTCGAGCTTCCAGCCGCTGAACGTAGATATTGCGAGAACTCCTCAGCCGGTCTGTTGCGGAAATAGTTCCTGTGCATATCCAGCAAAAAAATAAGCTCGCTACTCGCAGCGATGCTGTAGCGCTTCGCGATCCCGAAAAATTCAAAATGATTTATGGCACGTTCACGATCCACTTCAGACCAGGTGTCTGGAGGAGTTGCTGCATAGCTGATTACGTGGGGCTGGCTATGCGTGACTGATGCGCTAATCCACGTTTGATCAAAGAAGCAAGGCTGATCAAAATACGGGTGAATTAGCTGTTTATGAGCGTGGTCGATCAGCGGGTTACCCTTGTCGGTGTTGCAATCCCGGCACGCGGGAATGAGATTATGAGGAAGCACCGCCAATTTTGGGTAGTTAGCTTTCGGAAGGTAGTGATCTAGCGTACGTGGATGACCTATGCCCCCACAGGTTGGGCATTCATCCCCCGCTCCAACTAAAATCGAATCGTAAATGACGCGCCCTAGGGGGCGTCTCACCATGTAATACTCATATAGTGCAACCAGTTCGCTTTTGCGAATATCGCCGACCACAACCGGATCCTCGCCTTTCGCCGCAACGAGAGGAGGTAGTTCCCAGGTTGCCCCGGCGGCGGCCCGCTCGACGAAGTCGATGGCCGTATCTCGTATATCGTTCACCCCCGCCATCATCCGGGTTCGTTCTGGCTCGTCGAGGATTGCCGACACACAGGTGGCGTAAGAGTATTCTGGAGCGTATTCCGGACAAGGTAACCGCTTCATGACTTGGCTCCGTTGTTTCGGTCGGCAAGAAGCGCCCGAAGTATCGCCTGGGCCTCAAAGCCCAACTGTCGGTTAAACTCTAGGAAGATTTGGTCAAAGTCCTTATCTTGATCCACCGCTGCAGCTAACAGGGTGTGAAAGCCAGACGATGTCACTTCCAGTCCGAAGACCTCTCGGGTCAATATCCCTACGTTCTCACCAAAGGTTTCGACAGATGGGCGATGGGCTGCTGCTACGAGATGTGAGCGGTTAATCTTCCACACGCACAATGAGGGGATCTCTTGGAGAACAACAGGTGAGTGAGTTGCGATGATCGCCACACCGTTGCGTTCCAAGAGCAATTCACTCAAAGCTCTAATGAAAGCGGACAAAAGTGGCGGATGGAGGTGACTCTCCGGCTCGTCCAGAAGCACAAGCGTCTTCTCTTCGACCCGCTCAACCAGCTTTGTAATTGTCAGCAAGACGATAGAGTGCCCGGAGCTTAAATTTGAAAAAAGATACTCGGAAGTAGCAATAAACTCTTCGCCGCTTAACGACAAAAGCCCCAGAAAACCCATGCCTGCAAAGTTTTCATCAGACTGCAAAGTTTCAATGGCCCGCTTCCAGCGATTTCGCTTGTAGCTATCTTTGAGGCAAGCCCTTAAGCCTGCGAGAAACTCAACTTTCAGAGCCTCACGTCGCTTCAGATCATGCCCGTCCGTGGCTTTCGCCTTTAGCCCAATGTAGTAAAAACAAGTGCCCAGTGCCGGATCAGGCTGTTCAGGTGGTGGGTCAAATGGATCGAATGCGCTGAAAGAAACAAGCACAACGCTGCTGAAAAAATCCTGACCAATCGGTGTTTTTCCTCCGCCCCAAGGGTTAACCCGGAAAATAGCATCCAGTCCAGCGTGCCCACTACTGATAGCGTTTATCATGCCATTCAAAATGGTGGTTTTGCCGATACCGTTCCGTCCAATTAAGGCATGTACGTTGGTCAGTGGTGTAGAGCCAGCTGTAACCTGAAAATCGAGTTCGATGCCCGCAGTAGCACTATCACTTTGTTTAACAAACGTGAAGGAGTAGTCCGTACGAACAGCCCCTCCCTGAAGCACACGGACAAACTGCTCTTTAACGCTGCTAAGACTTACATCCCGCAGTAAAGACGTCGAAAAAACAGGCTCCCCTGTGATTTGCTCAACAAGCTCAGGGTTGGCAACGATGTCCCTCAAGCCTGCCAAATAAGCATATTTGAAAGGCTGTGACGGAATGTGAGCGATTTTGGTGTAATACTCGACATTGTTACCCAGAGAGAAAAAACTCTCTGGTAACTCTGTGAAGTGCGCGGGAAGCTTTGAGTACGTGGAGGTAGAGGTATCCTGCCCTTTGAATCCGATTTTTAGATTTTCAAGCTCATAGCGTACGCCTTCCTCGTCGAAGGCCACAGCGTAAAACATGGTGACGAAGCTGAAGTCGTTCCATCGATCCATTTTCAGGTAGGTTGCATTCGTTGCTCGATCAGGGAATTTCGTATCCCTACCAATCACATAAAAATCCATTTCGCCTGGTCTCCTTTAGGCTAGGTGCCCCCCCGCCCCCTGAGGTAGTGGGTTCATATGACTCATGCTTGCCTCGCAGCACGTTCGTGGTACCCCCTACCGCAGAAGTTGCCCTCAAAAACTGGCGTCTCGCTGGATCCCTCACGGCCCTCTATTCTGATACCGGGACTGCGTGAAAAAACCTCATATGCGTCGATCTAAACCGACACCAGCCTACGTATGCAGGCGGCTCCACGTCAAAAAGAAAAGCTAACGCCGTCGGTTTGCATCCGATTGTGTGAGTTCGCGGTTCCGTGCCTTTACGAGAGCCCTCGGATACACGATGATAGCGTTTTGACTACCAGCTTGGGTTCATCATGGACGAATTTTGGAAAAGCGCTGTCAAGTATTGCGGCAGTGCGGCGCTAGCCGGCCTGTTGGGGTACACGGTTTATCCGAAAATCATCTCCTCGCCTTACCTCAAGAATCTGACGCATACCGAACTGTTCGCTCTGATGTGCCTTCTGGTGGTTGTGACCTTCGCATTATGCGTGGCATTGATTAATGCCGGTACAAAAGGACGCTCTGGAAGCAATACCGTGAACATCAAAGGTTCCACAGTTCATGGTTCAGTACGGGCGGGCAACGACACAAACAACTCGCCCAAATGAATAAAGCAAGCATTTTGGGCTCCAACATCCAGGGCGGCGTGCGTGTGGGTGATGACACCAATTACGTCATTAACCTACCCCCTGCAGATCCGACTGCAATTACTCGCGCGCTCGCAAGAATCCAAGAGTTGAGTGAGCACGATGAGGATTTTATGTACTTCATCGAACGCCTGGATTTTTTTACCAACCAAAAAACTCAGTCCCCGATGATCGGCCTGGAGCAAAAACTCAAAAATGGGGGGCGTGAGGATTTGCTAGAGGTAGCAATCGAGCGCAAAGATGCCTTTGCGAAGAGATTAATGAAGTCCCAGCTCAATCGAAGACGGCAGGCTATATTTCTCTACATTCTTCAAAAAATTAGTTTTGGCTTCGAAGAATCCATTCGACCGCTAATAAAACAAGGTGTCCCGAACGATATTATCGACGGGGTAATCCTCAACGGAATCGTCGATACCATTTATCGGGAGGTTTTGGCAGAAGACTTCACAATAGATCAGTACATGATTTCAGGGATGTTATATTTTCTCACTGGGAAGTGCCACTTGATCTGGGAGAAGCCGAAATGCTGATGTATCACCCAGCCTTCGATGCAAACCACTGCCTTTACAGAATAGTATCAATTCTCAATGCGACTGGTAGTACGCCGATTAGTTGGCCCTTGTTTCGCATGCTTGATTTTTATTACTTATTCCCTAGCCAGCTAAAGATGATAAAACCGTGGCCCAGGGAAATCGGTAAGTACAAATCAAAAACAGCTAAAATTCAAGATCAGTTTGAAGATCTGACAAATCCCGCTCGCACATTCTTTGACCTCCAGAGTTTTCAAAAGGCAGCGACACTCGAGCTCATCGCGAAAGGTTGTTTATCGAAATCCGAATTCGATAAAGGCTTCATGCAGTTAGAGCCAGACGCTCTGCCGCCCGGTTATATTGCACTCATTGAAACCGATGAGTTCTTGAAGAGCGACGCATTCACAGTCATTACAAAAGGTTTGCCAGAAACACCTTTTTACGGATCGAACGGACTCAAGTCTCGTTCCGGCCTAATGGAATTTATTTATGACATCTAAGCCTTCAACATTATTTGTGAACCGATTCATAATTACCAGATCGGGGAAGGCGGTATATGACGCAGTGTTCCACAGAGGCGTCAATATAATCCGAGGCGCCAACAGTGTGGGAAAGTCAACAATCATGGACTTTCTATTTAGCTGCCTGGGTGGGGATATTGCTGAAGATCGGTGGAATGAAGAAGCGCAAACCTGTGATGGGGTTTTTGCAGAAATTGAAATTAACGGTCATGTGATGGCCATACACAGGACGGTAGAGCCTGGAAAGAAGCCACCCATGAGCTTTTTCGGAGGGTCATACACTGAACTCTGCGAAGCAGGCACATCAGCCGTGTGGCAAAAATACGGCTTGATTCGAACCGATGAAAAATTAAGCTTTTCTCAACAAATCTTTGAATTATTAGATTGGCCTCACGACCAAACTGATGACTTTTCCAACTTGACTATCCATCAGGTCTTGCGACTGATTTATGTCGACCAGGGCACTGCAGTAAACAAGATCTTGAGAGCTGAGCACACAACCTTCGACAAGCCTAGCATGCGCCAAGCGATAGGTGACTTCTTACTCGGCCTTGATGATCTCGGGATTTACTCGCTGAAGCAAAAGCTCGCAAAAGCCGAATCGGAATTCGCCAAAATTGATGGGCAATTAGACTCAATCTACAGATACGTATCGCCATCCGAAGGCACGTTGCGTGAGACCTCACTCAATACTGCCATCAAAAATGCCAATATCGAACTACAGGAGCTTCTTGCGGAACGCGAGCGCCTGATTGTCCAGCCTGAAGAGACCTCTGACGCGGCGCTTAATGTAGAAGCCGAGAAGGCAGCCAAAGCCATTGGTGAGCTCTCCAAGGAGATCGACATTCGAACTGCTAAGCAGGCGGAGATGGTGAATGAAATAGTAGAATCCGAACTTTTTATTTCGGCAATAGACTCAAGAATCAAATCCCTTAAAGAGTCGAAGACTGCCTATGACTTTTTTGGTGAAGTAAGATTTAAGTTTTGCCCAAGCTGTCTTTCCGCCATTACCAATCATGAGAGAGATCAGTGCCATCTGTGCAAAACCGAGATCGATACAAACTCTAGAGAGGCTTCTTATTTAGCAGCCTTGAATGAGCTGATTTTTCAAAAAAAGGAAAGCACTCAAGTATTACTTGAAATGAGGACAAAGTTTAGTGAGCACTCCCACTACCTGGAATCCAACCAGCTAGCACTTCAAGCTTTAAGGGCCAAGCACGTCACGACTCTACGTATAAGCTCCGACCGAACTCTGCAACTTAATGAGGTCTCTGCAAAAATTGGGAGCGTTGAGGAGCGTATTAAAAATTACGACACCAAAGCCAAGCTGGTTGCTGCGATAGAGGGCCTCATCGAGAAGAAACGGGTTCTTAACGAATCCATTCTAAACTTGGGAGAAGATATCAAGATTAAGAGAAGTCAAACTAGCACGCGTCGGGAGACCGTAGAAGGCCGCATTTCCGAAAAGACAGTAGAGTTGCTGAAGCAGGATGGTGGTTTCGAGCCGGCCTTTAACGACGCCGGAGCTGTAATGTTTGATTTCGGCAAAGACTTTATGCTGGTTGACGGTCGTTCAAAATTCTCCGCAAGTTCGGAAACGATCCTTAAGAACAGCTTTCATCTTGCGATCCTGTTGGAGTCTTTGGAAGATCAGACTATGCGTTATCCTAGACTTTTGTTGCTGGACAACACAGAAGACAAGGGAATGAACTCCGAGCGCAGTCAAAATTTTCAGCGCGTCTTGGTAGAGTCGCTATCGCATCACGATTCAACGCCTTATCAGGTCATCATGACGACCTCCATGGTTGATCCGGAGCTAGACAAAACTGCACTTTGCGTAGGGCCGCATTATGCGAAGGGGATGCACACGCTGAATCTGTAGAGCAATTGGCTGAGCCTTTGCACAATGTGAAGGCTGACGAAACCGTGCCTATACGCTGAGAATCAGTGTGAAACTGTAGAAATCTCCCAACACGGCAGAGCAACATTGTAGGACGTTTGGCGTCCTTCCCTGGTGGCGGGACAGCTGAAAGCATCTCGCCCAGATCTGTCTGCAAGGCGTATGTGCGACAGGACGCTCGATCACCACTGGTGAACAAGGCTTCGCCCGATCAATTAGCGCCTGTCGTCTCATTTCGGCTGCCCTTATTAAGTCGATAGCTCCGTCAGAGTCAGCCTAACTCCCAGAAGACGCTAAACTGGATAGACTTCCAGTACACAACCATACGAGCCGGCGCTGCTCCATGTAGCTGCCCTTACTGCAAGGAATTCATTATGATGAACCCCGGATTCGGCTCGCTCGGACATAAATGCGCCAGCTAGGAACGCAGACGAGGAGCTAGGAAGGGATATGGCAGAGACACAGATCGAGTGGACGGACTCTACTTGGAACCCAGTAGCTGGTTGCTCCATCATTAGCGCCGGGTGCAAAAACTGCTATGCCATGGAGATGGCACGCCGCCTCGAGGCCATGGGCACTCCCAAGTACGTTGGACTGACCCGCAAAAAAAATAAGCGCATCGTCTGGAACGGTTCAATTGTTGAAGATCATGACTCCCTGACCATCCCCTATCGGTGGAAGAAGCCCAGGAAGGTGTTCGTGAACTCCATGAGCGACCTGTTCCATGAGAAGGTCAGTGACGAGTTCATTATTGCCGTCTGGAAGGTCATGCGAGAAACACCGCATCACAACTATCAGATTTTGACCAAGCGGCCAGAGCGGATGAAGCAGATCCTCAATGAAGTCATCAGTGAGGTGCTACCCAATGTGTGGCTGGGCACCTCTGTGGAAGATCGTGATGCTGCCGGGCGCGTTCAGTTTCTGAAAGACACACCTGCCCAGATCAGATTCATCTCCTTTGAGCCATTGATTGGCCCCGTAGGCAGCATTGATCTCTCGCAGATTGACTGGGCGATTGTCGGCGGTGAGAGCGGGAATAAAGCGCGGCCTGTGAAGGAAGGCTGGATTGATGAGATCTACACGCAGTGCCTAGAAAGCGGCACAGCGTTTTTCTTTAAACAGTGGGGGACGTGGGGTGAAGACAATGTCCGCCGTTCGAAAAAAGCTAACGGTCGCGAATACCGTGGCAAAACCTGGGATGAGATGCCTATAAAGCTGGTGGGCATGGCCTAATAGAAATACCGTAGCCTGACAAGGAATATCCATGGCTAAGAAGAAGTATGATTGGGAAGAAGGTGCAATTCTTGAAGAGCACTCAAGGAAGAAACATCAAATACTTCGCGATTATTTTTATCAGTACGTAATCACACGATGCAAGCACCCGCAGGTCAGAAAATTTCGCCTGGCTGTGGTAGACGGCTTCAGTGGTGCTGGCCAATACAAATGCGGCACTGCCGGTTCACCCATCATCTTTGTGGAAGAGCTGAATCGAGCGTTAACTGACATCAACACCTACAGGGCAGTTAACAATTTACCTCTCGTGGATATCGAGTGCAGCCTTTTCCTGAATGACGCTGAAAGGATGGCAATTGACATTCTGGAAAGAGTCCTGAATCCGATTATTCTTCACCATAGCATTTCGAACAGCCGGCTCAAAGTCCAAGCCCGCTACTCGACCGAGTTATTCGAACACGCTTATCCAAGAATCAGAGCCCAGATCAAATCAGAGAAATACCCGAATATAATCTTTAATCTCGATCAGTGCGGGCACAGCCATGTTGACACTGCGACCTTGATCGACATGATGAATCTGAATGAGTCAGTCGAGATTTTCTATACCTTCGTCATCTCTTCCCTATTGGCCTTCCTGAAGCAGCACGATCCAAAAACGCTGTCGAGCCAATTGGCATACTTGCAGCTGAGCAGCCGGGACTTCGAGATCCTTGAAGAGAAGCAATCGAAGACAGCGTGGCTCGGCGTGGCGGAAAACATCGTCTTCGAAAATTTCAAGAAATGTGCAAAATTTGTCAGCCCTTTTTCAATCAACAACCCTAATGGTTGGCGATATTGGCTGATACACCTCGCCAATTCGTATCGTGCTCGCCAAGTTTACAATGACCGGCTCCACCAAAATAGCGAGACTCAAGCTCATTTCGGCAGATCTGGCCTTGGCATGCTTGCGCACGACCCTAGCGAAGGTAAAACACTTTACCTCTTCAATGAGTCGGCTAGAGATCAGGCAAAAGACCAGCTCAGGGAGGACATTCCGAAATTCCTCCACGACTCGGCACCCGCCTTATCTGTTAGGGATTTTTTCGAAAGGATCTATAACAACACTCCAGCCCATAGCGATGACATCAATGCTGCGCTACTCGGCAGCAACGAGATCGAGATTCAAACCGCTACCGGTGGAACAAGACGCAAGGCCAGTCAAATCCATACAACGGACATCATCGCCTTCAAAAAGCAACGAAGCTTCTTCTTTCCCAAATGAAGTGGTGTCGGCCATGGAACGCCCTAATGGGGCCGACCACCACCCAGTTGTCCGTCACCTCTCCTAGTCGAATCCAAGGCAAAGGTCTATCCACATCAGATGGCCCAGCCGGCCCCTGTGACAGCGAGATCCTACATTGTCAGCACATATCTGCACTTCACATCGCCGAAGAGTCTTTAAAAAAATCCCGATGAATTCGGCTGACCGTTCTTGCAGATCGAACATCAGCCCGGCAAAAGCGAGCTAAGAAACCACCCATGACCCAGCCGCTCATTGATTTTGACCTCAAACGCGTCTCCCGTGAAAACTACATAACAGGTAAAGCCGCTATCAATTTTCCACATCCAGGAAGCACCACGGTGGATGGCATTTCCTTTCGTATTTTGATCGGGAATCCGGCGTGACCAAGGTGTCATTGGCGGGCATCCATTATCCTGACACCACCGACTACTTTGGCACATGGGCATTACCGACGTCACTGATCAGCTAGCTGACCGTGGCTGGGCTGTTAAAGGACGACGTCTCTTCATGGCTGATCACTTCAGAGCTGCTGCAGACATGATCGTGAAGTGGTCACTGAGTGAGTCTGGGCAGTATAATGTCGAGGTCGATGAATGGTTTCCCTCTCCAGAGGATAAACAAGGACTTCTCAAGCTTTAAGATCTGGCAAAGCCGGGCTTCTTGAGTTGGGCAGACTGGTGAAAATGGAAGCTTGGCTCAGCTCCCACTAGTGTCATTGCGGCTATCGCAGCTCTTGCCCATTATGCATCCAGAGATTTTAGCCAAGCGGGATAAGCTCCCGTTTTCCATCCAGTTGGAATTCGCCAGTACCTCACCAGGCGGACAATGGGATAACTCACGCGGCATTGCCGACCTAAATAATGGCAAGGTTCAGTATCAGTCCGAAGTGGCAAATCTTAACACGGGTATCTTCCTTGAATTCAAAGGAGGCATCGAAGCCTGGTTCATCAACGAAGACAAGTCACTCGATTAGTCCACACATTCAGAAGTAGCTCTAGAAAGAAAGCAGCGACATTCGTTATCACCGCACGAGACAGCACCTCAGCTTGAGCCCAGCGCGTTATAAACGATTCGCACAGTCACGTCGAAGTTCTCCAGAGTGAGTACATCGATAGGCGAACGCCCCTTCAGTCGCTCATGGGGTTCACAGACCGTCCGATAAAGCCTCCACGCATCGACATCGGGAAACCGCGCTAAGGCAGCAAGTATCAATTTGTGCCGCAGTGGGTCAAGCTGCCAATCGGGAATGCGCTGACCGCGATTCCCCAGGCTCAGGGATAGCAGGCGCCGATGCTTGATATCGCGGTTGATCTGATCTCGGGATTTGCCTGCCAGTTTGGCGAAGACAAGCAGCGGCAAATTATTCGAAGCTTCATAGGTGGCTAGCATCTCGGCGCGCTGACGTTGTATCTCAGATACTTGGGGTTCGCGCAGCTGTTCAGTCTGCATTGAAGCAGGTAGGACAGGTGAATACTGAACCGCGTTAAGGACCGGTTCGTTGCTTACGGACTTTTTAGAGGCTGGAACCGTCGTCGCTGGGAAGCCACTGCTGTACAGAACGGCGTTTGCGTTCGCGCTTTCCAACGAAGGTAACGAAGCTGCGCCCTCTAAACGAATAGTAAGCGGAGAGCTTGCCGCCTTCAGCTGACCCTGCCCCCAAAGATCAAGACGGTTCGCCCAATCCTGCATCATGGTTCGACGCTGCTCCACGTATTCCGCGTGATTGTAGGCCGCACTCACCTTATCCGGATCAGCATGAGAAAGCTGAGCGTCCACCCACACCTTTGGATACCCGATCTCGTTCAGCGCCGTCGAGATCGTCGCCCTCATCCCGTGACCAGTGAGTTGATCGGCATACCCCATCCGACGTAACGCGCCATTCAGCGTGTTCTCACTGATACGCTTGCTCAGGTCGCTTCGATGCGCAAACAAGTAGCGCTGCGCGGGAACAACCTGGTCCAGCAAGTGACGCACAATCTCCAGAGCCTGAACAGACAGCGGCACGATATAAGGCGGTACATTTTGGGTCTGCTTACCTGGCTTCCGCATCGCTAGCTGGAGTTGTTTCACCACTTCCGCCGGTATGACCCACAAGCGCTTCTCCAGATCGAACTGGTCGGGTGTTGCCAATCGTAATTCGCCCGTGCGGACACCGGTCAGCAGCAACAACCGAAGGCCAAGCCGAGTTTGGCTGGCGCCACCGTAGTTTCGAAGAGCAGCCATCAATGCCGGGAGCTCGTCCATACGAAGAAATGGATTGTGCGTAACCGGAGGTTTGGGGAGTGCAACCACATCAAGGTCTGAAGCTGGGTTGTGCTCCAGCCCCTCAATCTTCACCATTGCATAACGGAACAATTGGTTGAACCAGGTCCGACATTTCTCGGCTGTCGTTAAGGCCTTGCGCTGTTCGATCCTGCTCAGTAAATCCAGCAGATCGTGACGATTGATATCGTAGATGGACCGCCCACCCAGTAGGGGCAGGACGTCTTTACTGAAGATTCTCAAGATCTGCGAGAGCGTGCTCTGGCGCCCTTCCTTCAGGCTTAGCCTGCGAAACTCCACCCACTGATTGAACACCGCCTCGAAGGTGTGCTCCTTCGCAGCATAAGCAGCAAGTCGCTGTTGTTTGCGATGTTCATAGGGGTTGATGCCCTGGGCAACCAAGGCACGTGCTTCATCACGACGGGTACGGGCTTCTTTAAGCCCAATTTGGGGGTAACTACCGAGCGACATGCGCTTCTGCTTTCCCGTCCAGTAGTAACGGAAAAGCCAGACCTTTCCGCCTCTGGCCGTCACATTGAGTGTGAGACCATCACTGTCACCGAGGGTGTAGTCGTTACCGGTGATTCGGGCATGCCGAACTGTCATTTCTGAGAGTGCCATCGCGAGCTCCTGAACAGAGTCAGGGCCAGATGCTCATCTCGCAACACAACCTGATCCAGCAATAAACCGATTCCGTCCGCATCAGAATCCTGGACTCAATCCTGGACTTAAACGCACCGGATAGTGCTGGATTTCAGTGGTTCCCGCTGGAACGAAAAAAGGGCCTAAAGGCCCTGATTTCAATCACTTACAGAATTCAGTGGAACTCTGTAGCGCAATATTTGGAGCGGGAAACGAGACTCGAACTCGCGACCCCGACCTTGGCAAGGTCGTGCTCTACCAACTGAGCTATTCCCGCGTCTTGGTGTGGCGCATTCTATAGATTCAGATTACGCCGTCAACCCCTTGATTCAAAAAAGTTTTATTTTGGGTCTACGTCGGTCCGAAGATGCGGCCAGGCGGCGCGCAGGTATTGGACCATCGACCACAGCGTCAGGCCGGCGGATATCAGCAGCAGCGCATAGCCCAGCAGCACCCAGAAGCTGAAGTCCGAGGGGTTGGCCAGCAGGATCACCAGCGCCAGCATTTGCGCGGCGGTTTTCCATTTGCCGAGGTTCGACACGGCTACCTGGGCGCGGGCGCCCAGCTCGGCCATCCATTCCCGGAGCGCCGATACGACGATTTCGCGCCCAATGATCACCGCCGCTGGCAAGGTCAGCCAGAGGTTGCCGTGTTCCTGCACCAGCAGCACCAGGGCCACCGCGACCATCAGCTTGTCGGCCACCGGATCCAGAAAGGCGCCGAAGGGCGTGCTTTGCTCCAGGCGTCGGGCCAGGTAGCCGTCCAGCCAGTCCGTCGCCGCGGCGAAGGCAAAGACCGAGGCGGAGGCCATGTAGCTCCAGTGATACGGCAAATAGAACAGCAATATGAAGATCGGGATGAGCAGGACGCGCAGAACGGTAATCAGGTTTGGGATATTCATCGGCACAACTGGCTACGAGGTTGACGGGCATTCTACTCGCTGTGCAGGTTTGCATAAATCGACTCAGCGAGCTTTTTACTGATACCGGGTGCTTTGGCTATCTCTTCGATGCTGGCACGAGACAGCTCCTGCAATCCACCAAAATGTTTGAGCAGGTCGCGACGGCGTGTCGGGCCGACCCCTGCCACTCCCTCCAGCGTAGACGTACGGCGGGTCTTGCCGCGCCGGGCGCGGTGCCCGGTGATGGCGAAACGGTGGGCTTCGTCGCGGATCTGCTGGATCAAGTGCAGCGCCGGCGAATCGCCCTTGAGGGTGAATTCATGGGCGGCGTCGTTCAGGTACAGGGTCTCGAAGCCAGCCTTGCGGGTTGCGCCCTTGGCCACGCCCAGCAGGATCAGGTCGGGCACCATCAGCTCGTTGAGCACATCACGGGCCATGGACAATTGGCCTTTACCACCGTCCACCAACAGGATGTCCGGCAGCTTGCCCTCCCCGTCCTTCAGCTTGCCGAAGCGCCGCATCAGCGCCTGGTGCATCGCCGCATAGTCGTCGCCTGGCGTCACGCCTTCGATGTTGTAGCGGCGATAATCGGACTTGATCGGGCCTTCTGGACCGAACACCACGCAGGAGGCTACAGTCGCCTCGCCGCTGGAATGGCTGATGTCGTAGCATTCCAGCCGTTGCGGCGGCTCGTCCAGGTTGAGGACGTCGGCCAGGGCATCGAACCGCGCCGCCACGTGCTGCCGATTGGCCAGGCGTGCGCCCAGGGCCTGTTCGGCGTTGGTCACGGCCAGTTGCTGCCAGCGCGCCCGGGTGCCGCGCACGCGGTGGCTGATGGACAATTCACGGCCGCGAAGCTTATCGATGGCTTCGATCAGCGCTGGGAAGTCTTCGTGCACCACGTTGACGATCAACTCGGCAGGCAGGTCGCGTTCCGGGCTGCTGATGTAGTACTGGCCGAGGAAAGCCGCCATGACCTCGGACACGTCTTCCTCGATACCTACCTGGGGGAAGAAGTTCTTGCTGCCCAACACACGACCGCCCCGCACACTGATCAGGTGCACACAGGCACCGCCCGGGTTAATGAACGCGGCGACCACGTCGACGTCGCCACTGCCGCCTTCCATGCTCTGCTGGTCCTGCACACGCCGCAGCAGCCCGATCTGGTCGCGCAGCTCGGCGGCCCGCTCGAACTCAAGGTTGACCGCCGCGTCTTCCATCGCCGCCGAAAGCTCGTCGGCCAAGGCGTTGCTGCGGCCTTCCAGGAACATCACCGAGTGACGCACGTCCTCGGCATAGACTTCAGGTTCGACAAACCCTACGCACGGCGCCTTGCAGCGCTTGATCTGGTATTGCAGGCAGGGTCGGGTGCGGTTCTTGTAATAGCTGTCTTCACACTGGCGAACGAAAAACGTCTTCTGCAGCAGGCTCAGGCTTTCACGAATCGCCCCGGCGCTGGGATAAGGCCCGAAGTAGCGGCCCTTGGCCTTCTTCGCGCCCCGATGAATGCTCAGGCGCGGAAAGGCCCCGTCGGACAGGAACACGTACGGATAGGATTTGTCATCGCGCAGCAGGATGTTGTACGGCGGACGCCATTCCTTGATCAGCGTCTGTTCGAGCAGCAGCGCTTCGGTTTCATTGGCGGTGATGGTGGTTTCGATCTGCGCGATGCGCCCCACCAGGGCAGCGGTCTTCGGTGCGAGGCCGGTCTTGCGAAAGTAGCTCGCCAGGCGTTTCTTGAGGTTCTTGGCCTTGCCGACATAGAGCAGGCGCGCATCGCTGTCGAACATGCGGTACACGCCTGGACGGCCGCTGCAAGTGGACAGGAACGCGCTTGGATCAAACAATTCAGTCATTTTTCAGGCGCTGGCATCGACCATGCCGTGGCGCACCGCCAACAGCGTCAACTCAACGTCGCTGCTGATCGAAAGCTTCTCGAAGATACGGTAACGGTAGGTGTTGACGGTTTTGGGCGAGAGGCACAGCTTGTCGGAGATGATTTGTACTTTCTGGCAGCCGACGATCATCAAGGCGATCTGGATTTCCCGCTCCGACAGCGCATCGAAGGGCGAGTCGTTGGTGGGCTGGAACGATTTGATTGCCAACTGCTGGGCAATTTGCGGGCTGATGTAGCGTTGCCCGGCGAAAACCAGACGAATGGCCTGGACCATTTCGTTCAAACCGGCCCCCTTGGTGAGGTAGCCCGCTGCGCCTGCCTGCAACAACCGGGTCGGAAAGGGATCTTCTTCACAGACGGTGACCGCGACGACCTTGATGTCCGGGTGACTGCGCAACAGTTTTCGCGTGGCCTCCAGGCCGCCGATGCCAGGCATCTTGACGTCCATCAGCACCACATCCGGCTTCAACTCACGCGCCTTGATCAGCGCCTCTTCCCCGGATTCAGCCTGCCCAACCACCTGCAGGCCATCGATATCAGCCAGCATTCGTGTAATGCCCGTACGGACTAGATCATGGTCATCGACCACTAACACCCTAATCAAGCAGACACCTCACGATTTGGTCTTATTTGGATTGCCCCACACCTTAGCAAAAACCATTCGCCAGACCTAGCGCAAAAGGGACGGATAACAGTTACAACACATCTTCTTCACCACGCGGCCAAGGCCTCAAGCACCAGCGTCTCGCTGCATCCTCAGGAAACACTCGTCCTCGCCCACAGCCCGCAGCCCCATGCGTTCGTACAGTGCCCTGGCCGGATTATTCTTGAAAACCGTCAGGCGCAGTGCCGGTCGACGCTCCTGCGCCACCAGGCGCCAAACCTGTCCGATCGCCCAGGTACCGGCGCCCTGCCCGCGAAACGCTTTATCGATCTGTAATTCCCGGATATATAAAGCGCGCGCGTCACGGCTGAGGCTGACAAAGCCCAGCACCTGGTCCCCACGGTAAATGATCCAGTTCTGGCGAATGATCCAGGCCAGATCGAACGCCTCGTCCTGCCATAGCAAATAGTGCTTGATGTAATAGGGAAGCATGTTGTCGCAGGTCAATTGACGGGCAAAGTCGATGTCCCCGGCAACAGCCTCACGCCAGTCAAAGCTCATGGGTACCTCGTCAAGGCCGCATAACCGGCACGACTTGCCCGGCCCACCCCTCGGCATCGCGACGGGCAATGACCAGGAGTTCACCCGCGCCTGTCGCGGCCGCGACCAGCGAACCGTCCGGGCCCCAGATCGCGCTGCGCCCGGCCGATTCCCAGCCTCCAGTGGCGCCACCATGGTTGGCCATCAGGACCGTCATGGCGTGCTGCCCGGCATAACCCTGCAACAAGGTAGTGTCAGGTGTATAGCCGCCTTCGGTAATCAGCACGCCTGCTGCATACAGCGTAGCGCCCTGCGCGGCCGCAGTCGCGGCATGACTGGGGTGAGAGAAATCGGCACACACTGCCAGCGAGATGTGTTCCTGCCCTATCTCCAGCATCGAGCCGCCGTGGCCTGGAGCGAACGCGACTTCTTCCCCAGGATGCAAATGTTGCTTGCTGTACACCCCAAGGGAGCCGTCGGCACCGAGGACCAGCGCGCCGATCAACACCGGCGCCTCTGCCGACAAGCGAATCGGCATGCCCACCACGGCAGTCAAGCCGAGCTCGCGCGCCAGGTCACGCAGCGGTTGCAAGACGGCGTCGTCCGGCAGGATGGCCAGGCCCGCCGCGAGGCCGCGTTCGTAACCGGTGAGCGACAGCTCGGGAAACACCAGCAGCTGCACGTCCTGTTCAGCGGCGGCCTGCATGAAATGCTGATGGCGCAGGAGATTGGCGTGAACGTCCCCCGCGATGGAAATCGACTGGGCGGCGGCAAAGGCTGGAACGGTCATGGTTATCCTTGAAGGGTCGCGCAAGCCTGAAGTTTGTCATAACGCCCACCGGACTCAAGCCAAAGCGGACAATTGCATGGAGCCGATAGCATTTTCTGATTGAAGCGGCGTACCGCCCTCTAGTAAGCTCAGGCTCATTCATCGGAGACACACCATGTTCAATGCCCTCTCACAGCTTCCTACCGCCAGCGTCCCGCGCTCGGTTGCGGCTGCGCGGGTGAACAACGTGCAAAGTCCGGTCAGTTTTTATTTTGGGTATTGGTTTAGCCACTGGCGCGCCTGATACCCAACCGGCGCCCACTTCAACGGGTCGCCTGCCAGAGTTTCCAAACCCCCGGTCGGCCTCCCGACCGGGGGTTTTGTTTTTTCCGGCCATACATTTTTGCAGCATCGACACCTTGAGGATTGAGCCATGAACTACGCCACTTATTACCGTTACGACAGTTTTTCCGCCTGGCGATTTACTAGCCACCGCTCGGGACAGCCTGCCGCCTCCGATCGGTCACCTACCGGTGGCAAGCCTCAATTGCGGGCCAATACGGCCAATTGTCGAACACCCCAATAGGACCTGCGCGCGGGAACCAACCCGCCCCTCGTCCAGGAAACCAGATCATGAATTCGTCCGTCTCCGCTTTGCCGCTGTCCACGCTCAACCCGGCCAATGAAGCCCTGACCCTGCGTCTGCCGAGCTCGTTGCAGCTCAAGCAACAACTGCCCCTCAGTACGGCTTTGAGCCAGCAGGTGCATGCCCATCGCCAGGCCATTCGCGCGATCCTCGACGGTGAGGACTCCCGCCTGTTGCTGATTATCGGCCCCTGCTCCATCCACGATCCTAAGTCCGCCCTCGAATACGCCACCAACCTGGCCCGCGTGGCCCATGAAGTCAGCGATAGCATGCTGCTGGTGATGCGCGCCTACGTCGAAAAACCGCGCACGACCGTGGGCTGGAAAGGCCTGGCCTACGATCCGCGCCTCGATGGCAGCGATGACATGGCCGCCGGCCTGACCCTGTCCCGAGAACTGATGCGCGAAATGCTGCAACTTGGCTTGCCCGTCGCCACCGAATTGCTGCAACCGATGGCCGCCAGTTACTTCGACGACCTGCTCAGCTGGGTTGCCATTGGTGCCCGCACCACCGAATCACAGATCCACCGGGAAATGGCCAGCGGCCTGGGCATGCCGGTGGGTTTCAAAAACGGCACCGATGGCGGGGTCGGCATTGCCTGCGACGCCATGCGCTCGGCGGCCCATCCCCATCGGCATTTCGGTGTCGACAGCCAGGGGCATCCCGCAATCATCCAGACCCCGGGCAATCGCGACACACATCTGGTTTTACGCGGCGGCCATCGCGGACCGAACTACGACCATCAGAGCGTCGCGCAGATCCACAGCGACCTGACCCGCCTGAGGATACCGGCGCGGATCATGGTCGATTGCAGCCACGCCAACAGCGGCAAAGACCCGCTGCGCCAGCCGCAGGTGTTCAATGACGTGCTGGAACAGCGCCTGCAAGGCAACCGCGCCCTCATCGGCATGATGCTGGAGAGTCATCTGTTCGAAGGCTGCCAGCCGCTGGGCCCGTCGATGCGCTACGGCGTATCGGTCACCGACGGTTGCCTGGGCTGGGAAGCCACCGAACAGCTGTTGCGCCAGGCCCATCGCAAACTGCAAGCGCCCGCCTGAGATCCCGCAAGCGCCCTCTTCCGGGAGGGCCTCGCTCAGCCCTGCACCATGGAGCGCACCTGGACCGTGACCTCGCCAGATCGCTGGCTGACGTCATCCAGGCGCTCGACCTGATAAAACAGCGTCACTGATCGGCCGCGCTGCTCCTGCCAATACGCCCCAGGCACGACAAAACTGAGCGCCTGCCCGGCCGTGGCCTCGGTGATTTCCCGTTCCTCGACATGGGCATAATTGCCATTGCATTGAAACCAGACCAGCTCGCCCGCCTCGGTCCCTGCATTTTCGATGATGACCGTCAGCCCACTCTGAAGCTCATCGACTTCCAGTACCCCATCCTCCAGCCCCAGGATCCGAGGCGCCTTCAGCGCAGGACGCACCAGCGCGCCTATGTTCAGCGATAAGGGCTCGGCACGGCGTACCGAATGTCCCTGCCGCACGACATAAACCAGGCTCAGTGCGTTGCCGACATGGGGCGCAATTTGCGAATGATCGATCCAGAACGACACCTCGCGGCCGACCGTGTGAGCCTCTATCTCCAGCACATCGCGCCAGAGTGCCTTGGCTTCCCGGCTGGCGATCAGGATCAGTCGGTCTCCCGTGGCCATTCTGAAATAGGGCCGGACGGTCAATGCCGTGCCTTCTGGCACGCGAGCCGGATCAAGGCTGCCACCCACCGCATCCTTGGCAATGGCAGCCAGCAACTGTGACGGCGCGTCGCCGATCTGCAGTTGCAGCGGCTGCGAAACCAGCGTGGCCGGCAGTTGTTTGCCGATGACTTGGTAGAAAACTTCCAGCG
This sequence comes from Pseudomonas fluorescens Q2-87, assembly GCF_000281895.1. Taxonomy (NCBI): domain Bacteria; kingdom Pseudomonadati; phylum Pseudomonadota; class Gammaproteobacteria; order Pseudomonadales; family Pseudomonadaceae; genus Pseudomonas; species Pseudomonas fluorescens. The sequence goes on from NZ_CM001558.1 coordinate 3,703,522, forward strand.
ATCCGCCATCCAGTTCAGCGATATGTGGCTCGCGCACGACGAAAACGACATTCCGGCCAACCCGGCGCTCCGTCACGAACCGGCTTTCTTCATAACGGTAGGGTTGGGCAGCCGGATTGAGCCCGTGCCAACGCAGCAACACTTCATCCCCACACGCCATCAGCGGATAAGGCTTGATGGTGATGAGCACCTTCCTCCAGGCGGGGTTGATCACGCCGCCCTTGGCGGCAGGCAAATCAGGCGCAGGGAGCCTCGCTGGGGAGGTCTGCCGGGGGCGTTGGGCGGGTCGGTAAGGGTTCATGTACAGGCTCCAGTCCTTGGAATAAGGGCACCGTTCATATGACCGCGCCCGAGAACACCATTAAAACCCGACCGTCCCAAACCCACAGTCAGACAAGACAACGGCACCAGTGGTCCCTGGCGCTTGAATGCGTAGCTGCAAACCACAGGCGCTATCGGAAGTATCCAGTCACCCTTCGCTCCGTCCGACTTCTGATCGGATTCTTCCTGCTTTTTTTATTCCAATTTCAGTGAGTCACTGCGGTTTCTTCCTACACCGCCCAACGGAAGCCTGGATTAGAGTGAGGTCGCAATCTCAACGTGAACCTCTTCGAAAAAGGTACGAACATGCAACGGAATGCAACCACTCAATTTCCCATCCTGCTGGTCCCTGGGTTGTTCGGGCTTGAGACGATCGGCGGTTTCGAATGTTTCCATGGCATCCGGCAAGCGCTGCGCACCGCTGGCGCCCGGGTGTTCATTCCTTATCTATCGGCTACCCATTGCAATGAGGCCCTCGGCGAGCAATTGCTGGCTCAGATCGATCGGGTCCTCAATGGCACCGGCGCGACCAAGGTCAATCTGATCGGCCACAGCCAAGGAGCATTGGCCGCCCGCTACGCCGGTGCACACATACCCGGAAAAGTCGCCTCGGTGACCTCGGTCAGTGGTCCCAACCAGGGCTCCGAGCTGGCGGATTTCCTGCGCAAGGCCCTCGTTCCCGGACGATTGCCAGGGCCAGTAGCAAGCAAGGTCGCCACGCTTTTTGTCGACTTCATCGCGTTGCTCACCGGCCAGACGCAGCTCCCGACCTCCACGGTCGCGGCATTGGCGGCGCTGACCACCGAGGGCGTTGGCACGTTCAACGACAAATATCCCCAGGGCCTGCCGAAAAACTGGGGCGAGAGCGGCCCGGACAAGGTCAACGGCGTGCGCTACTACTCCTGGAGCGGCACCTTGCAAGACGCGCCCGGGGCAGCGGGCGACGTGACCGACCCGCTGCGTCTTTTCTGCCGCGCCTTTGCCGAGTACTTCATCACCGAAGCCGGGCAGAACGACGGCATGGTCGGACGCTTCAGCTCGCACTTGGGCAAGGTGATTCGCTCCGACTATCCAATGGACCACATGGACGCCATCCACCAGCCGGTGGGCAAAATACGAAAGGGAGCCGACCCGATAGCGCTTTATGTGCGCCATGCCGAACGCTTGCGCAAAGCCGGCCTTTGATCGCTGCCTCACGGATTTGACGCAATTTTGACAACAACCCGTCCATGAATCCGGTAGGCTCAACACCTTTGAAAATAGCGAAAGGAAATTTCCCATGGCCAAAGCCACTGCCCGTCACATCCTGGTTTCCACCGAAGACAAGTGCAACGAACTGAAGGCCCAGATCGAAGCCGGTGCCGATTTCGCCGAAATCGCCAAAGCCAACTCTTCGTGCCCATCCAGCCGTCAGGGCGGCGACCTGGGCTCGTTCGGTCCAGGCCAGATGGTCAAGGAGTTCGACACCGTGGTATTCAGCGCACCGATCAATGTGGTCCAGGGCCCGGTGAAGACCCAGTTCGGCTACCACCTGCTGGAAGTTACCAGCCGCCAGGACTGATCCCGGTTTATCGACATAACGGCCCGCCATTCGGTGGGCCGTTGTGTTTGGGTCACGTGAGGGGCTGGCGATCCACGCGCCGCTCGCGTACAAATCGTGATCATCGATCACCCGGCTTTAAGGCTGACAATGCGACTGGCGTTCCCTTCACTGCTATTCACTGCCGTGGCCCTGCTGGCAAGTGCCTTTGGCGCGAATGCAGCCCCGCAACATGCCCTGACCGTCTACGGTGAACCGGCCAAGTACACCGAAGGCTTCGGCCACTTCGCCTACGCCAACCCCCAGGCGCCCAAGGGCGGCACCATGCGCCGCTCGGCCATCGAGATCGGTCATTTCGACCATGTCCTGCCCTACATCGACAAAGGCATCGGCGTCAGCCAGATCGATGGAATGCTCTACTCACCGCTGGCCCAGCGCTCGCTGGATGAACCCTATACCGTCTACGGCCTGGTGGCCGAGAAAATGGAGCGCGCCGAGGATGGCCTGTCCCTGCGCTTCTACCTGAACCCCAAGGCCCGTTTCGCCGATGGCAAGCCCATCACCGCACAAGACGTGCGCTACAGCTTCGAGTTGCTGATGTCCCAGGGCAGCCTGCGCTATCGCACTCAGTTCGCGGCGGTCAAAGACGTCGAGGTGGAATCGGAGCGCACCGTTCGGTTCGACTTCAAGAACAACGAAAACCGCACCCTGCCCCTGGATATCGCCACCCTGCCGGTATTCCCCGAACATTGGTGGAAAACCCGCGACTTCGCCAACGGCGGCGGCTACGAGGCCCCATTGGGCAGTGGCCCGTACCGGGTGGGCAAGGTCGATTCCGGCCGCAGCATCACGTTCGAGCGCAACGCCGACTGGTGGGGCAAGGACCTGCCCGTCAGCCGTGGGCTCTACAACTTCGATCACTTCAGCATTGAATATTTTGGCGACACCGACGTGGCCCGCCAGGTGCTGCGCGGCGGCGCCTACGACTACAACCGCGAATTCTCCGCCACCGCCTATTCCATCGGTTACGACGGCCCGGCCCTGCACGACGGCCGCTTGCAAAAGGCTCACCTGGCCACCGAGGCGCCCCAAACCGCCCAGGGCTTCGTGTTCAACCTGCAGAAACCGCAATTCCAGGATCGCCGTGTACGCCAGGCCCTGGCCATGCTCTGGGATTTCGAGTGGAGCAACCGCCAGATGATGCGCAACCTCTATGTGCGTCAGCAGAGTTACTTCTCCAATACTGACCTGGCTGCCCGACAACTGCCTGATGCCGCCGAGTTGGCGATCCTCGAACCCTTGCGCGGGCAAATACCCGATGAAGTCTTCAGCCAGGTATTCGAAGCACCGAAAACCGACGGCAGCGGCGTGATCCGCGACAAGCAATTGCAAGCCCTGGCGCTGCTGGAACAGGCCGGCTGGAAACCCGACGGTGACCGCCTGGTGAATGCCGAGGGCGAACCGTTGAGCTTCAATTTCCTGGTCAGCCAGAACGGCATCGACCGCCTGCTGCTGCCCTACAAGCGCACCCTGGCACAGATCGGCATCGACATGAGCATCCGGCGGATCGACGCATCCCAGTACGTCAATCGCCTGATGAGCCGCGACTACGACATGATCATCACCGGCTACCCCGTCAGTACCTCGCCGGGCATGGAGCTCTACAATTATTTCGGCTCGGCCGCCGCCAACGATCCGGGCGCCAATAACTACATGGCCCTGAAGAACCCAGCTGTTGACGCGTTAATCGATGGGCTGGTCAAGGCCACGACCAAGGCCGACATGCTCCGCCACGCCCACGCCCTGGACCGCGTGCTGCAATGGAATTACTACTGGATCCCCAACTATTACCCGCCTGGCAGCTCGACCGTGTGGTGGAATCGCTTCGGCATTCCCAAGGTGCAGGCAAGCAATGAAGAAGCCATCGAGAGCTGGTGGGAAATCAGCACCACACCGCTGACCAACGAACAGATGACCGCCGAACGCATCAAGCGTGGCGCATCCGGAGGATCGCACTGATGTGGGCTTATATCGCGCGGCGCCTGCTGCTGATCATCCCGACGCTGGTGATCATCCTGCTGGTGAACTTCGTCATCGTCCAGGCCGCACCAGGCGGGCCGGTGGAACAGGCCATCGCCCATCTGCAAGGCATCGGCGGCGCCAGCGTCGGCAGTTCGGGCAATGCCATGACGGGCAATTCCCGCGCCAGCCGCGGCCTGGACCCGCAGCTGATCAAGGACATCGAAAAACAGTACGGCTTCGACAAGCCCGCCCATGAACGTCTGTGGCTGATGCTCAGCAGCTATGCCCGCCTGGACTTTGGCAAGAGCTTCTTCCGCGGCGCCACGGTCACTGACCTGATCCTGGAAAAAATGCCGGTGACCATTTCCCTCGGGCTCTGGGCGACGCTGCTCACGTATCTGGTGTCGATTCCCCTGGGCATCCGCAAGGCCGTACGCCACGGTTCCGCGTTCGACGTATGGAGCAGCACCGCGATCATCATCGGCTATGCCATGCCGGCGTTCCTCTTCGCAATGTTCCTGATCGTGGTATTCGCTGGCGGCACGTCGTTGAACTGGTTCCCGGTGCGCGGGCTGGTGTCGGAGAACTTCGAGTCGCTGTCGACCCTGGGCAAGGTCGTCGACTACTTCTGGCACCTGGTGCTGCCGGTCACGTCGCTGGTCATCGGCGGCTTCGCCACCCTGACGATCCTGACCAAGAATTCGTTCCTCAATGAAATCACCCGCCAATACGTGGTCACGGCGCGGGCCAAGGGCATGAGCGAGCGACGGGTGCTGTACGGCCACGTATTTCGCAATGCCATGCTGCTGGTGGTATCGGGCATTCCCCAGGCGTTCATTGGCGTGTTCTTTGCCGGCTCCCTGCTGATCGAGGTGATTTTTTCCCTCGATGGCCTGGGGCGCATGAGTTACGAGGCCGCCGTGTCCCGGGACTACCCGGTGGTGTTCGGCTCGCTGTTTATCTTCACGCTGTTCGGCCTGCTCATCAAACTCATCGGCGACCTCTGCTACACCTTGGTGGACCCGCGCATCGACTTCGCCGCGAGGAACGCCTGATGTTCAAGTTGTCTCCCTTGGGCCGCCGGCGTTTCGAGCGTTTCAAGAAAAATCGCCGGGGCTGGTGGTCGCTGTGGCTGTTCATCGGCCTGTTCATCCTGACCCTGGGCGGCGAACTGATCGCCAACGACAAGCCGTTGGTGGTGAGTTACCAAGGCTCGCTGTATTTCCCGGTGTTCAAGCGCTACACCGAGCAGGCGTTCGGCGGGCAGCTGCCGTTCCAGGCCGATTACCGCAGTGGCTACGTGCAGAACCTGATTCACAAGGACGGCGGCTGGCTGCTGTTTCCACCGATCCCGTTCAGTGACGACACGCCCAATTACGACCTCAACCAACCGGCGCCAAGCCCGCCCTCGTCGGTGAACTGGCTGGGCACCGATGACCAGGCCCGCGACGTGCTGGCCCGGGTGATATTCGGCGCCCGGGTGTCGATCCTGTTCGCCCTGGCCCTGACGGCCATCAGTGCGCTGATCGGCATCGCCGCCGGCGCCTTGCAAGGTTATTACGGGGGCTGGGTGGACTTGCTAGGACAACGTCTGCTGGAGGTTTGGTCCGGGCTGCCGGTGCTCTATCTGCTGATCATCTTGTCCGGCTTTGTCGAACCGAATTTCTGGTGGCTGCTGGGGATCATGGCGCTGTTTTCCTGGCTGGCCCTGGTGGACGTGGTCCGGGCCGAGTTTTTGCGCGGGCGTAACCTCGAATACGTGAAAGCCGCCCGGGCCCTTGGCCTGTCCGACCGCAAGGTGATCATGCGGCACATCCTGCCCAATGCGATGAACGCCACCCTCAGTTACCTGCCGTTCATTCTCACCGGAGCGATTTCCACCCTCACTGCCCTGGACTTCCTCGGCTTCGGCATGCCGGCCGGCAGTGCCTCGCTGGGTGAATTGATCGGCCAGGGCAAGCAGAACCTGCAAGCGCCGTGGCTGGGGCTGACGGCGTTCTTCACCCTGGCGCTGATTCTTTCACTGTTGGTGTTTATCGGCGAAGCGTTGCGAGACGCGTTCGATCCACGCTCTTAAAAACAGCCATGAAGCGGAAACCTTGAGATGAGCGACAACCTGATCGAAATCCGCGACCTGAGCGTGGCCTTCAACGACAACACCGTGGTGCGCAACCTGTGCCTGGACATCCGCCCCGGCGAATGCCTGGCGCTGGTGGGCGAGTCCGGCTCCGGCAAATCGGTGACCGCCCACTCGATCCTGCAATTGCTGCCCGAAACCGGAACCCGCACCACTGGCAGCATTCGCTATCGCGGCCAGGAGTTGGTGGGGGCCGAAGCCACGACCTTGCGAGAGCTGCGCGGCAATCGGATCGCGATGATCTTCCAGGAGCCGATGACCTCGCTGAATCCGCTGCACAGTGTTGAAAAGCAGATCGGCGAAACTTTGATGCTGCACAGAGGCCTGGGCGGGAAGGCGGCGCGCCTACGCATTCTGGAGTTGCTCGCCCTGGTCGGCATTCAGAAACCCGCCGAGCGGCTCAAGGCCTACCCCCACCAACTGTCGGGCGGCCAGCGGCAACGGGTGATGATCGCCATGGCCCTGGCCTGCGAGCCGGAACTGTTGATCGCCGACGAACCGACCACCGCGCTGGATGTGACCGTACAGCGCAAGATTCTGCTGCTGCTCAAATCCCTGCAAAAACGCCTTGGCATGTCGTTGCTGCTGATCAGTCACGATTTGAACCTGGTGCGCAGCATCGCCCAACGGGTCTGCGTGATGAAGTCCGGGGAAATCGTCGAGCAGGCGCCTTGCGAAACCCTCTTCAGCGCGCCGAAACATCCCTACAGTTGCGAGCTGCTGCACGCCGAACCGGAAGGCGAAGCCCTGCCCCGGGACGAACGGGAAGACGTGTTGCAGGTGCAGGACCTGCGGGTGAGTTTTGCCCTGGGCGGCGGGCTGTTCCGCCGCAAGGAATACCTGCGCGCGGTGGACGGCATCAGCCTGAGTATCCAGCGCGGCAAGACCCTGGGTATCGTTGGGGAGTCCGGCTCCGGCAAATCCACCCTCGGCCAGGCGATCCTGCGGTTGATCGAATCCGAAGGCAGCATCCGCTTCCAGAACGAGCCCCTCGACCAGCTCTCGCAAAAAGCCCTGCGCCCTTGGCGCAAGCAGATGCAGGTGGTGTTCCAGGACCCGTTCGGCAGCCTCAGCCCCCGGATGTCGGTGCAGCAGATCATCAGCGAAGGCCTTGAGGTTCATCAACCCTCCAGTCCCGCGCAATGTGAAGCCCGGGTGATCCAGGCTCTCCAGGAAGTCGGCCTCGACCCCCAGACCCGCCATCGCTACCCACACGAATTTTCCGGCGGACAGCGCCAACGCATCGCCATTGCCCGGGCGCTGGTGCTCAAGCCGGCGCTGATACTGCTGGACGAACCGACCTCGGCCCTGGACCGCACGGTGCAAAAGCAAGTGGTCGCCCTGCTCCGTCAGCTCCAGGCGAAGTACGACTTGACCTACCTGTTCATCAGCCATGACCTGGCGGTGGTCCGCGCCCTGGCCCACGACCTGATCGTGATCAAGGACGGCAAAGTGGTCGAGCAAGGCGCCAGCCATGAAGTCTTCAACTCGCCTCAGCACCCCTATACCAAAGAGCTGCTGGCGGCGGCGCTGCCCAGGTAAAAGCCCGCGTTAATCCTGATGCGGTTCATTGGAAAAGAATGACGGTCCTGTGGCGAGGGAGCTTGCTCCCGCTCGGCTGCGAAGCAGTCGTAACCGGCGGGTACGGGTGTGCCTGATGCTCCGCATTGGGCAGGTTTTGGGACCGCTTCGCGGCCCAGCGGGAGCAAGCTCCCTCGCCACGGGTTTGTCGATTGCCTTAAGTGAACAGCTTTACGCTTTTATCCAGTGTTTAGCTGCGGCGCTGATCCAGCGCCAAGGCAAATTCGCCGATTGCTTCCACCACCTGCTGCGCCCCTCGGTGAATGTCGAGGATGACCGTGCCCGCCTGGTTCGCCAGCGTCACGCCCTGCTCGGCCTTGAGCGTGCTGGACTGCATGCTGGTCACCGCTTGCCGGGCCAGGTCGCGGTTCTTGCCGACGACTTCGGTGATGGCCACCGTTGCCTGGCTCGTGCGCCATGCCAGGTTGCGAACTTCATCGGCGACCACGGCGAAACCGCGTCCCTGCTCCCCCGCTCGCGCCGCTTCGATGGCCGCATTGAGTGCAAGCAAGTTGGTCTGTTCGGCAATACCTCGGATGGCATCGACGATGCTGCCGATTTCCTCGGACTGGGCGCTCAAGGCGCTGATTCCCGTGGCCACTTGCTGGAGTTCGTCGGCGATGCTTTGCACGATGGTCACTGTCTGCTGCACAACCGCAGTGCCCAGCTGGGTGTGCTCATCCGTCTGCCGGGACGTCTCGAACGCCAACCGCGCCGCATTTGATTCAGTCTGGCGTTGCTCGACCTCACGGGTGTAATCGGTGGCGAACTTGACCACCCCATACAACCGGCCCTGAGCATCGTAGAGCGGGTTGTACGTCGCCTGCAGCCAGACCGTGGCGCCGTGTTTGTCGATACGCTGGAACAGACCGGTCATGTACTCGCCACGATTCAGTCCGGCCCAAAAATCTCGATATGCCCCGCTATCAACCTCGCTGGGCTTGCAGAACAGGCGATGATGCTGACCGCAAACTTCCTCCAGCCGATAGCCCATGACCTTGAGGAAATTGGCATTGGCCCGCACCACCTGGCCACTCAAGTCGAATTCGATAACCGCCATGGACCGGTCAATCGCTTGCCTGAAGCTGGATTCGGTCTGGCTGCGAAGGATGCGCTCGCTGACATCATGGGCCACTCCAATGATGCGCTGCAGGTTGCCATCCTGGTCGAGCACCGGCATGTAGCTGGCCTCCACCCACAGCCAGCGCCCATCGCGGGTCAGGTGCAAGAACTGCGCTTCGACTCGCTGCCCCTGCCCAACCTGCTGCCACAGCGCGGCGTATTCCCGGCTGCGTGCATAAGCGGGCTCACAGAACATCCGATGATGCTTGCCTTGAATCTCTCCGAACGCGTAGCCCGCCATGCTCAAGAACAGCGAATTGGCGCTGAGCACGTGCCCCGCCGGATCGAATTCAATGATCGCCATCGCTTGATGGAAAGCGGCCCGTTCGGCCTCTAGGGCGGCCTGCCTGGCCTGGATCGGGTGCAAGGTTTCCTGATGCTTGCGAGTGCGAATGAACATGGGTACCGCTCCGGAAACGTAAAGTGCCTGGCCGTAGGCATCGCACGACACGATGCCTTGTTCGCTTAAGAGGAGCCATTAAGCCACTATCTCTCGATAAATTGTACAACTTTAAATATTTGTACAATTAAATTGCGCAGCAAGGCCAGTCCGGTCATGCGCGCGGCGCTCAATGCCAGCCGATTTTCCAGCGCTTGTCATCCCGCAGCTCAGACCAGTCGAATAGCTCCACCCGCTGGCTGTGTACAGCCTGAAGCTCGACTTGAACAGGGACACCGGCCTCGTCACAGATCAGTTGGGTGACCAGGAAATGCTTTTCTCGATTGGCCGGCTGGCAGGCCGTCCATTTGGAAAGCTTCAGCTTACGGGGATTGAATGCGTTCACACGTTCTCCATACAGGGCAGGAAATCCGAACGCGATCATGTACATAAACCGTTATTTGTACAAGTTAACCGCGCAGATATCGGGACAGTTTCGATCCAGCGATTTCCCCCGGCATAATGCAGCTCTTGGCAATCCTTCACCCGAGGCTGCCGGCAAACCCCTTGGAAATGCCCGATGAACCCCACCGAAAGCCTCAAGGACTACAAGCGCGTACGCACGCTGGCGATCCGCTCCTTATTCGAGATCATCGAGCAATCCAGCGAGGGCACGGTGATTGTCGACCGCGATGCGAACATCGTCTGGATGAACGAGCGCTACGCCCGACGCTTCGGCCTGAATTCGGCACAGGAGGCGATTGGCCGGGCTTGCGAAAGCGTGATCCCCAGCAGTTTGTTGCGTGAAGTGGTGCGCACCGGGCGGCCGATCCTGCTGGACATGCAAGACACGCCCAAGGAACCGCTGGTGGTCATGCGCCTGCCGATCCATGACAGCGCCGGCGCGGTGATCGGCGCCATCGGCTTCGCCTTGTTCGATGAGTTGCGCAGCCTGTCGCCGATGCTCAAGCGCTACTTGAGCATGCAGGAAGAACTGGCCTCCACCCGTTCGCTGCTACGGGCGCGGCAGACCAAATACAACTTCGCCCATTTCATTGGCACGAGCAGCGCCGGACTCGAAGTCAAGCGTCGCGCCCGACGCAGCGCCAGCGCCGATTCACCGGTACTGCTGCTCGGCGAAACCGGCACTGGCAAGGAATTGCTGGCCCAGGCGATCCACAGTGCTTCGCCGCGAGCACACAAGGCGTTCGTCAGCATCAACAGCGCGGCGATTCCCGAATCCCTGCTGGAGGCCGAATTCTTCGGCACCGCCCCTGGCGCCTTTACCGGCGCCGACCGCAAGGGCCGCGCTGGCAAGCTGCAGATTGCCCAGGGCGGCACGCTGTTTCTGGATGAGATCGGCGACATGCCGTTGCCCCTGCAAAGCAAGTTGCTGCGGGTGCTCCAAGAAAAGGAATACGAACCGGTTGGCTCCAACGAGATGCTG